>CAZRSF010000041.1:0-53439 GCA_964602655.1 uncultured Candidatus Moduliflexus sp. | reverse complement strand
GCTGTCAGACACTTTCAAAGTGTCTGACAGCTTCGCAGCAGCAAGACCACTCCCCTTGTTCCCCTCTCCTAAATTAGGAGAGGGGTAGGGGGTGAGGTCGAACGCTTTCCCGCCCATCGGAATCCGAATCGTCTTTTTCATCGAGATTTCCGTAGATAACCCACCCCTTGCCCCTCCCAGGAGGGGATAAATCGGCGACAAGTCAACCGGCACACGCTCCGCGATCAAACGACCTAACAAGCGCAAGACGGTTGATAAATTTTCGGCATTTGCGGCGCAGGCCGACGCGGCGGCATGCGGCTGATTTTCAAGAATTTTGCCGATCATGTTGGTACAACTGTTTCCCGGCCCGACTTCAACGAAGACGCGGACGCCGTCTTGATGCGCCTGACGAATCACCGCCGGAAAATCAATCGTGTCGAGCGCCTGCGCCAAAATCGCATCCGCCGCGCTGTCGGGCGTGACCGGATACGATTTGCCCCATGCCGTGCTGTAAAAACGGACGCCTTCCGGCGCGGTCGCGTTCTCGAAAAAATGAAAGGCGCGATACGCTTGCGCGACGGGCTGCACGACCTCGCAATGCGCCGCCGAAACGCCGTTGATGAAGGAAAATGCGCAGCCCAATTCCGCGAGCGCGTCGTTGACCGCGCTCCGCTCGCCGCCGATGACGCAACTGACCGGCGTGTTGATAATCAGCAGATAGACGCGCTGCCGATTTTTCAAAATGGCGCGAACCTGCTCCGCCGGACATTGCGCCGCCGCGATTGCCCAGTCTGCCGCCGCGTCTTCCAGTAAACCCCACATTTGCGCCGCCGCCCGAAATTCTCCGGCAAGGTCGCGCACATAGAGCGGCGACGTTTGGATGCGGCGCAGCATCTCGTCCCGTTCTTTCCAGACGCCGAGCGCGAAGAGCGCCGACGATTCGCCGAGGGAGTAGCCGATTGACGCTTGCGGGCGCAGGCCGAACGAGCGGAGCAGATCGGCCATCATCGTGCTATATGCGACCTGTCCCAACAAAATTTCGCGGGGAAACCGATCCATTTCTGCTTGCGACGGCTCATTCCAAAACAATTCCGGCAGATATTGGCTTTTCAGATGCGCGTTGTCGGCGTCCTGTTTCCGCAAAATGTCCGGCCAACGCGCCGCAATATCGCGCCCCATGCCGGGGTAATGGCTACCAGAACCGGGGAAGACGAAGGCGAGTTCCCCCGTTTTGCCGAGCGGATTGGCATTGAAAAACAAACGGCTGCCCGGCGGCATAACGCCTGCGCCGTTGCGAAGCGTTTGCGTCGCGATCTCAAGCTGTTGGCGCAGTTCGTCATGATCGGGGGCAATCGCGGCAAGGCCGAGCCGTGCCGAATTTGTCTGCGATTCGCGCCAGCGTCGCGCTAACAACGGCAGCGCAGCGGAGCGATTCGCGGAAAGCATCGCCTGTAATTCGCCGATTTTCGAAACGATTCCGGGCGCGTCGTCGGCTTCGACGGCAAACAGCGTCTCGTCATTTTCCCGCGAAACAACCTGCACACGCGACGGCTGCGGCGCGTCGCATTCTTCCAATTCGATGCGAATGCGGTTGCCGTCCGCGCTGCCTGAATTGACGGAGATTCGGCGCAATCCGTCAGCGCGGTCACGCAGCCAGAATTGCGGCGTTTCGGCGTCGTCCGGCTGCAATTGATGATGCAGGCAGAGGCAGGCGGTCGCGAAATTCGTCAGGCCGGTCGCCGCGCCGAGATACAGAGACCGGCCATCAATGGCCGGTCTCAAAGCTGAAGCAGGCTGAAGCCCGCTCAAGGGCGCTTCAGCGTCCTTCGCCTTTGAGACTGGCGATTCATCGCCAGGCTCTACGCAGATATCTTTGATCACGGCGTAAATCTTGTTGCCGTCGCACTTCGCGTCGTCGAGCCGCTTGAGAATCACGGCGACTGCGCCTTCCGCGGGAATGCCGAGCTTCGGATTTTCGGCGAATGCCGCGAGCCGCGAGCGAATATCGCCGTGCATATCCACCGCGCCGACAATCGCCTGATCGATCAGGCCGGTTTGCAGCGACCGGATCGCTGCGTTCAACGCTTGCAAACCGGAATTTTCTTCGGCGGAAATCGTGATGCCCGCGCCGCCGATTTTGAATTCGCGGGCGATGCGGCTGGCGACGATGCCACCGAGCGCGCCGACCGTGCGATTTGCGGTCAATGGCGGACAAAAGGCGTCGCGCAGGTTTGCGATCCATTCGTTCAATTCGTTGTCCGTCAAATGTAAGCCCAACTCTTGCGCCCATGTTTTCGCGCGGTCTGCGATTTTCCAGCGATAGGAAAAATTCGTGCTGTTGAAATCGAGGCCGATCCCCGTGAATACGCCGGTTCTGAGCGTTGCAGCGTCGTTCAAATCAAGCTTTGCGTCTTCAATGGCGGCGGCGGCGACTTTCAGCATCAGCAATTGCTGCGGCAGTGATTCCTCCATCTCTTTCGGCGGAATTTTGAATTTGCCGACCGGCAATTCTAATTTCTCAAGAAAGTAGCCGCGCAATTCGTCGCGCTGTTCGATGCCCCATTGTTCGGGCTTTGGCGCGGGCGTTTTTTCGGTTTCGAGGTTCAGGACGTGGCGCAACCATGCCTCGGCGGATTGCCATGCGCCGATATGCGTTTCAATGCCAACGACCGCGATTAACTCCCCTCCTGGGAGGGGTTGGGGGTGGGTAATTTCTCCTCCAGGTTGGGGTGGGTTTGTGATATTGAAATGCTGCCCACTCTCAGCAACCCACCCCTTGCCCCTCCCAGGAGGGGAATTCACGTCATTGAATTCCTCAAGCAGCACATGCGCGTTGATGCCGCCGAAACCGAAGGCGCTGACGGCGGCGCGGCGTGGAGTTCCAGCGTTACGGACATCCCATGCTTTAGCGCGAGTCAGGACTGAAAACGGGCTGTTCGGCAGATCGAGTTTCGGGTTCGGCGTCGCGAAATTCGCGGTCGGCGGCAACACGCGATGTTTCAGGGCGAGGATGGTTTTCATCAAGCCCGCCGCGCCTGCGCCGGTGAGCAGATGACCGACATTCGACTTGACGCCGCCGATGACGCATTGATTTTTATTCCAACCCGATTCGCCCCAGAGTTGGCGCAAGCTCGTAAATTCCACCGCGTCGCCGACGGGCGTGCCGGTGGCGTGGCATTCGATCAAATCCACGTCCTGCGGCTGCCATCCGGCTTGTGCGTAGGCCGCTCGCATAGCGCGAAGCTGGCCTTCGGCATCTGGAGCGAGCAGATTCCCCTGCCGGTCGTTCGACAGGCCGATCCCGCGAATGACGGCGTAAATCGTTTTTTTATCGCGAATCGCGTCGTCAAGCCGTTTCAACACGAACATCCCCGCGCCTTCGCCGACGACAAGACCGTCGTTTTTGGCGTCGAACGGCGAACAATTTCCGGTTGGCGAGAGCGCGCCAAGCTGGCAGAAGCCCATCTGCGTAAATGCGCTATCGGGGCGGCAGACGCCGCCGGTCAGCATGGCGTCGGCGCGTCCGGCTTGCAATTCCATGACCGCGAAATTCAGGGCGTAGAGCGAGGCCGCGCACGCGCCATCCACTGTGAAACTGCCGCCGCCAAGCCCGAACGCCTGCGCCGTGATTCCGGCGACCATGCCGATGGCGTGGCGGTTGATAGGGTTCGACGACAAGACCTGTGAGGTTTTCGAAACCTCACAGGTCTGAAGAATCACATTTTCAAAAGCTTTTCCGAGAATCTCCTCGGTCATGGCGGACATCGTTTCGGTCGGCAGCGCGATATTGCCGAGCATCACGCCTGCGCTGTGCCGTTCGGCGTCCGTCAGATTGGCGTCTTGCACGGCGGCGCGGGCGGCATGCAGCGCGAGATGAAACACGGGATCAAGCTGCGGAATTAGCGTGGGATCAATGTTCAATCCGGCGGCGTCGAGCCTGAAATCGGTGATATAGCAGCCGCGTTTGGAATAGACATGATCAATCAGGCCGCGCTGTGGGTCGTAGATGTCTTGAAGCGGCAGCGGCCAGCGGCCTTCCGGCACGTCTCGCGCCGCGCTGACGCCCTGTTCGATGTTGTGCCAGAAGGCGTCTAACGTGGGCGCGTCGGGGAAAATGCCGCCAATACCGACAATTGCAATCGGAGAAAAGGTTTTCATCTGTTCGATTTTAGGAAAGAATACAGGCCGGAAGCCCTAATTTCAGGCCGCCGACCTGTTAAATGACGCCGAATAAGAACCAGGAACGAATGCGTTCGTCTTTTTCGAAACCCGCGCATTTTGTCCAGAGAAAAACGAGATTCCGTATAAGGGAGGTCGTCTTGTTGACCGAACGAAGCGTAAAGGCGTTCAATTAAACGCTCCTGCAAACGCATCAACCGAATCGAATTTTTTAAACGTGATTAAACCAACCCTCTCTTCTCGCATCAAACGAATGTCTTACAACACAAGGAAATCATTTGATAAATAACGACGACGATGGAACGTCTTTGCGGCGTTTCAATCGTTGCTGGACACTCAAAAGGAACGATCATGAAAAAATATGCTCTGCTTTTCTTACTGCTGCTGTTTGCTCTGCCGACCTATGCTCAAGATGCGCCGCTGGACGGCGAGTATGGCACGCGAAACGACATTTTTGGCGCGCCGTCTTTCGAATTGACGCAAATCAATGAGGAATTGGCGCTGTTGGCTGGCGGACGCTTCGGCTGGATTATCAACCATAATTATGTCATCGGCGCGGAAGGCTATTGGCTGACAAACGATGTGCCCGGTCCGATGACCGCTTCGGGTCAAAAGCCGGATTTGGCGATTGCGTTCGGCGGCGTCACGCTCGAATATCTCGTGCATCCCTACGATATGGTGCATTTTTCGCTGTCGAATCTTGTCGGGGTGGGGTCGGTGAAATACGATTATAGCACGGCCAGAGACGACGATACCTACTGGGTGGTCGAACCGATGTTGAACGTCTATTTCCGCATGACGCAGTATTTCAAAATCGGTGTCGGCGTCGGGTATCGCTATGCCTCCGACGTGGATTTGGAGGAATTGGAGGACGAAAACCTCGGCGGAATCGTCGGCAAGATCAGTCTGAATTTCGGCACCTACGGGAAAACGCTGATTGAGTAAGAATGCGCGTGATCCAAGCTGTCAGACACGTCGAACGTGTCTGACAGCTTTTTTATAGATCAGTCATACGATTTGACTTGCGGCCAGAGCGTTGCCATCGGCATAGATAGACCTTTTGCAATATAGATCGGCCTCATGTTCATCTCAGGTCGGCAGTAGCGGCATTCGACCGTCGCCGCTGACGTGACTTCTTGGAACATGGTTCGCAATTCAGAGAGATCGCCGTTCGTCACAATCGCCACATCCCCAGTGTAACCGCCGGTTCCCCAGAGCCAATAGCTATTATGCGGACTGATGACGCGGGGCAGATGATGCGCCTGTCCGAGGAGTTCAATCGCCCCGGCCTCACCGTAATTTCCGGCGACAATCACGCATTTCGCCTGTTCTTCTGGCGAAAGCGCCTCATAGACCGTTGCGACTTGCGCCACCAATTCTTCCCAGCCGAACCGATCCGCCAACCATTGCGGCAGGCGGGAATTCACGCCTTCTTCGATTTGAATCGGCGATGGCACGGCGTTCATCACATCCGGCGGCAGCAGCGGCAGACTGAATGGCAGCAGCGGCAGCCAACCAATCAACAACAGCGCAATGATGGCGATTCGTCCGCCATTCCGCAAGCGAATTGCGCTCAAGCCCTGCTCAATCATCACCGCGCCTGCCGCAAACAGCGCCGGATAGACCGCTAACATCCGATCCGGACGGCTGGAAAGCGACAGAAGCATCACGCCTAACAATGTCAAATACACCACGCCGAACATGCGATAGGCGCTGCCGCGTCGCGCCGCGAGGAAGAAAAAAAGGCCGATCAACCAGATTGGCATCGTTAACGGGTTCAACGACAACATCTGGTCAAAGAGAACTTTTACTGGCGATGAATCAATATTTTTCGACACGGCGGCGTTCCGATAAAATTCGAGCGACGGAAAGCCATGTTGAACCTGCCAGACGATATTCGGCAGCACGATGAGCGCTCCAATCAGCATTCCAGCCCAAAACCATTTGCTGAGCAGATATTTTCTGGCAGGTGTGAACAGCATTCCAACAACCAGCCCGCCAATATAGACAATCAGCGTATGTTTATTCATCAATCCAAGCCCGAACAACGCGCCAATCGCCAGCCAGAGTTTCGGGCGATCTTCCTGAATCAGCGTGATGAGCAGATACGCGCAGCCAGACCAGAGCAGCGTTTCGAAGGGATTCATCGAAAAAAAACCGGCAAACACTAAAAAGACCGGCGCGACCGCCAGCGCAAGCGCCGCGAGCAATTGCCCGAAAATGCCTGCGCCGAGGCGACGCGCAATCAGGCCGGTCAAGACTAATGACAGCGCGTTCGCGATGGCGGGCAGCAAGCGGATTGCGACGAGCGAATCCCCCAGCGTCGCCGTTACCAGTCGCAGCAGAAATGGCGCGAACGGCGGATGGTCAACATAGCCGAACGCCAACCGTTTGGCGCAGGCGAGATAATAAAATTCGTCAATAAAATAGCCGTACCCTGAGCGTTGCCCGACAATGGTTGCCAATAGATAGAGCAAAAAATTCGCTCCGGCAAATGCTGCAAGAAGCAGATTCGCCTTTACTAATGGACGTTGCGAAAATTGATTGAGATTCATGAATTTCTCCTGTTGTTTAGACCCCGGTCAGGATTTAAAACCCTGATCGGGCTGAACGTGATTCTTGTAACCGTTGATTTTCTTCCTGACTGTCGCGTATCAATTTGGAGAAATTTCCGAAAAAATCAATCGCTCTGCGGGGTGATTTGAGGCGTGATTTCAAGGGGTGATCCGAAAGGGTGAGCGGCGGGTGAGGGCGTTCGCCAGCCATAAATGGCCGGCTCAAAACGGAAGGACGCTGAAGCGCCCTAAAATAGGATAGCGGGCTTCAGCCTGCTTCCATTTTAAGCCCGGCCATTTTAAGGCTGGGCTGAGGACTGACGGCATTCCCCTGAGTCATTCAGCCGCGTTTTCAATTCTTCCCGGCTGCTGACGTCCAATTTTTGATAAATATTGCGGATATGGGTTTTGACGGTGTTCAGCGAAATGAATAGCGTATCGCCGATCTGCTGATTGCTGTAGCCTTGCGCCAGTAAGGCGACAATCTCTTTTTCACGCGCCGAAATATTGTATCGCGCAAAAAAGGCGTCATCCGGCAGCGTTGAGGGCATTTGCGGCTGAGGCGCCGTTTCAATGGCCGGCGGCGGCGGCTTATGCAAAAAATCATACGAAAAAAGGACGCTTAGCAAGCAATAAAGAATTGGATAGAACCGGATATAGGAGAAACCGCTGAGAAACATGTCATTGAAAAGCAGTGGCAGATAACAGCCAAAAATTATCAAAAAGAGCCTGACTTGCTTTGGAGAAGCCGCTTCCTGAAAATTTGCCCGATACCGCCAACCAGTCGCAAAGCTATAGATCATCACGCCAACCATGGACGTATCCGAGATCGCTTTCCCGATGCTTCCGATCAATTCGTCGTGAACGGCGATGTCAAAAACATGACGGCCAATAAACAACGCGATAGCCAGCCCGCCAATGATTCGATTTTTGAGCGTTGCGCGAGGCACATGGAATACATAGTGGATAAACACCGGCGTGGTGAACAGCACAAGATATTTCGCCACCGCCGATTCTAAATAATCCAGCACATCAAACAGCGTATGCGAGATCGTCGGAATATTAAAGCGGATGTAAAACAGCACGACATTCAACATGACTATCAGCGAAAACGGCGCGTAAAAATAGAGGTAGTGCCGCAAGAATGCCGAGCGCGTCTTGACATATAGCGTCGTCGCAATGCCTAACGATACCGTGCCAATCGAAAATGTCAGCAGAAAATACAGCAGATAGAGATGTTTCATAAGGCCGTCGGTGTCGAACGCGTAGCGCCGCGAGTCGAATAGAACCGCTCAAAAAAGGCGTCTATCAAACGAATATCGCAAGAACATCGTCACATTTGCGGACAAAACCGGCAGTGTCAACACATTTTTATTGACAGTCTCGCATTCTTCCCTCTTGTATGGATAGAACACACACTGCGACGGATAGCTGTCAGACATCTCAACGGTGTCTGACAGCTTCTTCCTTATCGCAACACCTATGAACCCAACGCTCCACCCAACATCGCCGAAATCGTACTGGAAATGGTCGTGCTGGTGGCAATGGATGTTTATCAACGCCATCGGTTTCGCCGCCGCGTCATGGGGCTTGCGCTTCGTCCTGTCGTCCGGCGCAAACGGGCTGTCTGCAAACGCGGTATTCGGCCTGGTGCTCGGCCTCGCGCAGTTCATTATTCTGCGCTGGACGCTGCCGGTTCGCCCGCGCTGGATACTGAATGCCATTCTCGCCGTAACGCTGATTTCAAGCCTGCCACTCTCGCTTGATCCCGCATTGCGCCGTTTGCTTGGCGGAGCCGCGATTGGTTTTTTGCAATGGATGGTATTGCGCCGCCATTCGCGAAACGTGGCGTGGTGGATTCTGGCCAGCGGCAGCAGTTGGATTGCGGCGGAAACGCTGACGCAATGGCCGCCGCTCTTCAAATGGCTCGCGCTGTTCGGGCAATATCAACCGTATGCGCATTTCGGTCTGCGCGGCCTGCTGTATGGCGCGTTGTCGGGCGTTGCCCTTGTCTATCTCATTCACGGCGTCGAAACCGGAAAATTTCTTCCGGCATTGGCTGATAATTCGTTGGGAAAAGAACTCTTTTGCGCGCTCTGGGTGATGACGAACGCGCTCGGCTGGGCAATTGGGTTCGGTCGTCCGGGCCAGCTTGCCGTGAATTGGCTTGCCGGTTCAACCGGCCTCGCGTTGCCGCAAATCGCCGAAAAAGCCTTATTAGAAGCGTGCGCCGCGTTGATTGTCTGGCCGCTGCTCTGGCGGCAGGGCTTCCGCAGTTCGTTCTGGTGGGTGCTGTGGAACGGCATCGGCGCGGCGGTCGGTATGTTCGCCTGGACAAAAACGGGCGTCGAACCAGCCACCGGCATTGTCGTCTATGGCGCGGTCGTCGCCTTTTTCCAATGGTTTGTGCTGAGTCAGCAATTTCGCGGCTTCTGGACATGGATTCTGTTGCGAACGGCAATTTGGAGCGGCTGCCTGGTTGTCGTCAGCCGCATCGGCCAGCGTTTTCAGCCTGATCTCGGCTGGGGCGCAGGCGGGCTGATGTATGGCATCATCATCGGCCTTTGGATGTACTGGCAACTGCGCAAACAGCCGCCGCCGCTGCCGAAAACGTAATGACATTGTTAGCCCTCTTTCTGTCAAGGATGATCATTTTGAACGAGAAAAATATTGACATGGTGATTGAATATTCGAGATGGTTTTAGGTGGCAGGATTTTGCCGTCTAAATCAACTCTGGGGCGGTTTAGACGGCAAATTTGCCGTCTAATCAATTGTTAGCGTTTCTCACAGAGACAGATAATCATCATTCACACGCTTATCTTAAAAGAGACTACATTGGAATAAAAAATGGAATAAGGAGGATAAAGATGTCTATACAAATAGTAACAGCGTTAATTGCTCTAATAGGAGTGCTGGTATCAGTACTTGTTTCATATCTTACGAGCAGTCAAAAGACGAACAGTGAAATTGAAAAATTACGTAAAGAAATTCTTCAAGATTTTAATGTCAAATTATTTGAAAAACGTCTTGAAGTCTATCCTGAACTTCACTCATATCTAAGTCAGCTTATCAAGGTTATCCAATTTGGAACGATCTCTCAAGAGACGTTCAAGGAGATATTTGAAAAAATTCAAATTTGGGACTCTAAAAATTCTATTCTTTTTAGTGGCACGACTGGTTTAATTAGCTACGAACTTCGGCTAAAAATTGCAAATATATTGAAAAAAAACAATGCTGAATTAACTAAAGAATTCACCTCATTAGAATCAAAAACAGAATTAAGACATGAAATACAAAAGTTGGAGTTAGCCCTCAAGTCAGAGCTTGGAATATATGCATTTAAAGCCCCAGTAACTATAGGCGAGTTTAAAGATTTTAGAAGCTATCAAGAGGTAGCTGATTCAATCTCTAAATAGGGAAGACGGAAGAGATGAGGTTGCAAAAGGGAAAAAAAACGCATTTGTATTGTACAATACAAAAACAAAATCTTCTGTGCATACGTTGCCATTCTAACGATGCGTTTGCAGCCGACTTCGAGAAGGGCGCGGAAGAAAAATAGGTGGCGTTTCTTCAAGTTTATGTGGCCGCGCCCTTCTCTTGCTGCTGAAACGCGGCGTTAGAAATCAAAGGAGAACGATGATGAAAAATAAAATAAATGGTCTTATCATGAATATATTGACGGCATGTTTGGCCGTATATGCCGCATATAGTGAAAGTGAATTTGCGGTAAATATTTTTACGGGGTTGACGCTTTTTGCATTAAGCATGGTAACAATCACGATTTTCGCAATTACGTTGCTACCAAATGAACCAAACATCAAAACAATGTTGCGGCGTATTTCGGAAGTAAGACCGTTATGGTTTAACTTATTGGATCGCATAAGCGATATTGCAATGATTGTGGCGCTGATTGGATTTGGACATTGGTGGAAAGGGGTTGCGTGGTTTATAATTCATTTCGTGGCAACTTCTTATATTAGAGGCGTTGCAAAGATTTCTAACAATGTTTTGCAGCCGACGCAAGGGGGCGCGGAACAAAACTGTGCTGAATAACAAGGTTCATGGCCGCGCCCCCTTGCGCGGCTGAAAACAATCGTTCGGCGTTGATAAAACGAGAAATATTCTGCTACATCAAGTAACTATAAGGAGAGCATTATGAATAATGGGGTTGAGTCATATATCGAAGAATATAAAGTATTACGTCAAGAAATTTTGCAAACTCAAAATATTCAAACGTATGTATTAGGCTTTACAATTGCCTTTGTGGGAGCGTTAATGCAAACGTCTTTAACTCAAGGCGATCTTTTAGCAACAATGTCATCATGGTTTATTCTTGATAGTTTAGCCTTAATAGGCATCGTAAGTGCTCTCCATATTTCGATTAGTCATACTCATGATATTGATAGAATGGCATCATATATTAGAATATATATCGAACCTCATATTGAAGGCATTAAGTGGGAAACACGACTTGCAACTCTTCGAGAGCCAGAGAATGCGGGACAAAGATTGATAACAAATATGCTAAAAGGCCGATCAAAATATTTAGCTCTTGTCTATTTTCTTCTTGCGACTGTAATTATCGGCTCGATCTTTATCAGAAATATTGGAATGTCTTATCAATATCTTGCTGTTCCGTGTGTATTATTTGTATGGATTAGTTTTCTGTCTATCTCATTATATGCGAAACGATTCTTTCCCGGATTTAAAGCAAATTGGGAAAATAAAGTGAAATAAGTTGAAGGCGCGTTTAGACATTTCGTCGTTATATGAGGATGATGCCGAACAATGCGCTTGCAGCGGACTTCGAGAGGGGCGCGGATCACAAGTGGGTGGCGTTTCCCGAAGGGATGTGGCCGCGCCCCTCTCTCGCACGCTGAAGCGCCGCGTTAGATTTTATTGCCAATGGGCGCAGCAATAAATCTAACTGTATAATTTGCGCTCAAACAACTCGAGGAGGAAAAGTGTAGTAGAAAATGATAGTTACGCATTTCAAGCCGGTAAATAAGAGAAAATCAACCTAACAAAAAAACTGTCTTGCACATGATGTGGTATTTAATATCTTGTTTGCATAATATTACAGGATATTGATTTCATAATGATGTAGCAAGACATTATTACGATGAAAAAGATATTCAAAAAAGTAGCCATTGTTGGACTATTTCTTGTTAGTAGCATGTTTACGTGTAGAGAAAACGTTTCGGCTCAAATATCGGGGCCATATCGCTATATGTATACCCAACAAGGACAATTAGTTGGTTTATTTTGTGATCCATATATGAGATGTCAATGGAGCATTCTCTCTGTTCCCAATACATATTCTCGCACAAATCAGGATAATTTTACTGAGGCTTGCAGACGCGCAGCATATTCCGCTGTAGCGGCACAAATATTTTTTGGGACATACGGAGAAAAGGGAATCGCCGAGTGTAATCGTCGTGGTTTTAGACCTTTAGTTAGAAGACAATATGAACGATCCAATCGTCTGCTTGAGAATAATACGAGAATGATTAATAAGGCTTTATATGGTACTTACCTTGGTCAGCCTTGATGAAAATTTGATGATCATCATCCCCATCAAATTTTCAAACGTTTATCTTTAGGAACGTTTAATCGAACGTTCCTAAGTTTGAGTTTTGTTGAAATATAGCAAAACTCAAACATTGAATAAAGAATCATGAAAATATGAAAAGTAAATCATAAGGCTTAAATCTAACGATGCGCTTGCACCGGACTTCGCAGAGGGCGCGGGATACAATGCAGTGGCTAAAGACAACGCTTAAGTGGCCGCGCCCTCTGCTCGCACGGTGAAGCGCCGCGTTAGCAATATATGAATTAAAGAGGAATAGAATATAAATAAACTTGATGTTAATCGGGACGCTGCGCGGACGGATTAAATCATAATACGTGTAGAATCGCATGGAGCGGAAAAAACAAATTCTCATTTGCATCATAACGGCAACGATTAATCTTGGTGTTGATAGATTGACGAAGATATTGGCAGTTCTATTCTTAAAAGGGAAAGAGCCAATAGAGTTTCTAAAAAAAACGATTATTCTCGTCTATACAGAAAATACCGGAGCATTCCTCAGTTTAGGGAAAGATTGGCCTCACCTGCTCAAACATATCATATTGCTCTATATTCCCTTACTCGTCTGCGTGTTTCTATTTATCTATTGCATGATAAAACCACAACGCAAAGGAATGGTCATCATTTTAATATCAATCGCGTCAGGCGGAATGAGTAACTTGATTGACCGGATATTCAATAATTTCTCTGTCATTGACTTTATGAATTTTGGAATCCGATCATTACGAACTGGAATCTTGAATGTCGCGGATATCTCCATAACGTTTGGAGTGCTCGCCTTAATAATCTATGGAATCGTGAATGATAACAAGAACAGGCGGCGAGCAATCGCGTCAACCTGAGCACCTGTTTTCGCTGTTCTCCCGAATCATGATGCACATTCGAAAAATAGCCTATATTATTACGATGGTGTTATTTGCAGAAACCGCCTGCGCGCAGTTCAATCTGGAAGCGTATTATAAAAAGCATCCAGGGCAGAGCAAAGACCAGTTTATCACGTCGTTTCCCTATTACACCTATTTGCAGCAAGTGCCGTTTACCGAGTTCAAAACGTTGCAGCGCCACCGGCAATTCGTCTGGCAGAAATACGGCGACGGCGACGTGTTTCTGTATTATCTCGGCGATAGCTTCATGCAATATTATCCGGTAGATATCGGGCATCTGACGGATACGATCTCGATTGGCGAGGCGTATTTGGCGGAAAAACGGCAAATCGGCATCAACACAGCGGCGAACGAAGCCTACCAAATCATCGGCTATTATATTTTAAGCAAAGTCGCGGACACATTGAAAGAAGATATCCGCAAAGGTCGGTTCGACCCGACAACCTCCGCAAACGCCGCGATTCTGCAACGCTTAGAGCAAAACCGGATTTACGTGCCGATTGAGGAAAGCGGACGGCAAAAGCTGATTAACAACATTAAGCAGGGGAAATGGGATTATATTTTCAACCGCGTCTGGTCGAAATTCAAAGAACAGGAACAGAAAGCGAGCGCCCGTTACGCCGCCTGGCTTGGCGACGACTTTTTCACCGATTATTATCCGATGCAGAAAAACGCGCCGCAAGTCCGTTCCGTTTCCAGCCGCTTTACGCTCTCGAATTTCCGGCGCTTTTATCCGATTCAAAGCGGGCGCGATTATGGCGTCAACATCCTGACCATGCAGGAAAACGGCAAACCCGGCGTCTTCGGGCATACGATCTGGCTGCGCCGCCCGCAAATCAGTTCGACCTATTTCGCCTATCAAAATGTTAGCAACAAATTCCGGCAATGGGCAGGCAAACAGGGGAAAACAGTGGTATTGGCGACGACCGGCGGATTTACGAACACGAACAAACAGCCGGAAGGCTTGACGATTGAAAACGGACAGATTGTGAACGCCGTGTTGATGCCGGATCGCGACGGCCTTGTGATTATCAGCAAAGACGGCGGCATCAGCGTCGTGAATTTGAAACGGACGGCGATCAAACTCTCGGTCGGGACGCAGGATGTCCTGACGATTGACAACCCGCTCTCAAGCCTGATTGCGTATTCGAAACTGCTGCAATGGTCTCGCGAACGCCGCGCCACGATGTTTCAAACGCAACTGTTAGTGTATAGCGACGATTTGCTGATTGATCCGGCGAAGGCGAAAGGGCAGCTGCGGGAACGGCGCTTGCTGGCGCTTACGCGGGATCAAGCGACGGCGGCGCTTTATCATGTCATTCTCGACATTCCGACCCAGTCGAATTTGGCGGCGATTGCCAAAGACGTGCTTGATCTCTTCAACAGTCGCGGCAAAAAGCTGGAAGCGCTGCTGAATCTGGATGTCGGCTCGTACAATATTTTGCAGGTCTTCGACGATCAGCGCCGCGTCCTGCCGCAGCCGCAAGGCCCCGTGCCAATCAATAACGCAACGAATTTGATTATTTACGCGCGGTAATCATGCCGTTACTCCACAGTTCCGAATGTACTATTTGCTCGCCATCATCTCGATTTCCCACACCTTTTCATCACGCTGCGCGAAACGGGCGTCAACATCAAGGAAATGCTTCAAAATTTCGATGTTCGTCGTGGTATGCAATGTCGGCGCGAGCGTCCGAAATTTGCCGCCGCCCGCGAGCGCGCAGGGAATCAGGAGTTGATCCGCGAGATGCGACCCGACCGGAACGCCGGCGTCAAGATACGCCCGCGCTTCGTTGACGACGCGCTCGGCGACGGTTTCAGCGCGGACGCCGCGTTCGCCGAATCCGGCAAATACTTCGGTGATTTGCTCGCTCGCGATGGTCAGCGTCAGCGCGTTGCCCGGTCCGACCGGATTGCTGACTTCTTCGATGCGCAAATGTCGCGATGGCCAGCCGAGACGCTGTTTCACGACCTTTAGCTCGCGTTCGCCGATATGCGCGGGCAATTCAGAGAGCAAGACCGTTGCGTTCTGAGAAACAATCGCGCCGCGTCCCATGAGTTCAAGCGGTTTCAACGTTCCTGACGAGACGATGGTGACGCGCATTTTGCCGCCGCCCGCCGGATAAAAGCCGGGACGGTCGAGTTTTGCGGAGACGTGCGCGCCCATACGATTCAGCAGCGGCAGAAAAACCGCCTCCAAAAAATCGAAACTCGGCGCAAGCGGGTTATGCGTGCCGCCTTCCAGCACAAGGCGCGATTCTCCGGCGGTCGCTAACAACGCCGGAAGCACCGTTTGCAGCACGAGCGTACAACTTCCCGCCGTGCCGACAGCGAAATGATAGTCGCCCGGAATGACCTGCTGCGGCGCAAAGGTCAGCGTTTGCGAGCCGAGCGCGTTGCCGCTGACTTCGGCATTGCTGATGGTCGCTGCCGCATTGACAGCGGTGAGATGTTGCCGCGCCAATCCCGGGCGCTTGCGATTGGCGCGAATGCGTTCCATGCGGAATGGTTTGCCCGTCACGAGCGAAAGCGCCAGCGACGTGCGGAGAATCTGCCCGCCGCCTTCGCCGAATGAGCCGTCAATATCAATCCAATGTTCCATAAATCCACCGTTACATTACCGTAGAGACGCCTTGGCGGGGCAGAGCTGTTAAAAATCTGTCATTGCGAGGAGCGTCAGCGACGAAGCAATCTTGGAAAATCGGCGAGATTGCTTCGCTGAAAAGCGCTCGCAATGACAGCGTTTTTTGCGACAACCGAACAACCCTGCCGCCGAGGCGTCTCTACAAAATACAATTACACACATTTATTCGATTTCAATATCGAATTCGCCGACTTTGATAGACGGCATATCGCCGATTTCGATGTCGAAGCGAAAGCGATATTGCAGGACGCGCTGCATGAACAGGAGCGACCGTTGCACATGCGGCGGAATTTCGGCGCGGACAGCCAATTCCTGAATCGCAATCAATTGATCGGGCGAAGCGGTCGCAAACGGAATCGTGAACAGGCGCGGCACGTCTAACACGCGAATATCCCATAACGTCAGGGAATTGTCGTGGTTGCCGGTCGCCAAAAACGCGCCGTCCGGCGAGGCGTACAACGCGGTCAATTTTTTCTCCTGATATGTCAGGCTATTGAGAAACTGGTCCGTTGACCAGTTCGAGAAATGCAGCGTTCCCTCCGCTCCGGCAGTAATAAGCGTCTTTGACGCGGCATGAATCGCCATGCCCTGCACACGCCCGGTATGCGCCTTGAACAGGCGTGGCTGCGGCTCGTCTTGCGGCGGCGCGAAACGATACGCCTGCACGCTGCCGTTATTTTTCCCCACGACAAAACTGTCGGAATCCGGCAGAAACGCCGCGCAGCGTCCGACGCTGTCGCCCCACCATTGCCACCGCCGCTGAAAATCGGCAATATCGAACAACGCCACATTTTCGTACAACAAGACAATCTGCCGCGCATCCGGCGACACTGCCGCCGCGCGCGGCCAGAACGTCAGATTTTGCTCGCGGATGCAGGCAGGCTGCTCGTAATTCCAGAGCGCAATGCGTTCGTCGCGCCCGGTGGACAGTATCTGTTCCTCATTCGAAATGGCGATTGACGTGACCGATCCGGCGTGTTGACCAACAGGCTGCAACGCGCCATTCTGATGGCGATACAAGCTGCACGGCGTCTCGACCGCGTTCGAGCGTTCGGCGCAAAAAAGTTCGCCAGTCGGCGCAAATGTCACCAATCCGACCGAATGCGCGAAGCCGCCAATCACCTCTTCCATTGCGCCTCGTTGAAAATTCCAAAGCGCCGCTTTGCGGTTGCCTGTGCCAAACGCCAACACCGGCTGCGTCGGCGAAAACGCGAGATCGTTGATGCGCCCATGCACGCGAATCGTCGCCTCCGGCAACGCGAGCGGCAGGACGCTGCGAGCGTCTTCCGGCGCGGCGCTGATTTCCGAGTTCGTCAGATCGCGCAATTCCTCGAACAGTCCGCGCTCGTCGCCACGTTCCGGCGTGTAGGAATGCGCGGAAAGCAGGCGGACAACTTCGATGCTGCGTATGAACGAGATTTCGAACGCCAGTTTCCAGAGCCTCGGCCATTGTTGCTGCGCCGCAAGCATCTGAATCATGATTTCGGCTTCGGCATCGGTCATTTCCCCTGCACGCGAGACGTAATCCGCGCCAACTAAAACAGTCAGAAAATCGGCGCGTCCGGCTTTGCGCAGCATTTCGGCGATGCGCTGCCGCAATTCCGGCGCGGCGGCGCGGTGCGCGGCGCTGAGTAATTGCTGGTCGAAATCCAGCGCTTCGTATTGTTCCCACTGTTCCGTCAGAAACAGAAACAGCGCGCGTTGGACAGGATTGCGGGGCAGGTATTTCGACGCAAACGCGGCTTCGCGGGCGAGCGCGGCGTCGGTTTCGATGACGACACGGCACAACGCTTCTTTCGCCTCGTCGCGCTGAAGATGGAAGAGCATGTCGCGGGCGGACGCGGCAATCGCGGGATCGCGGTCGGCGCAGGCCGGAAGCAAGCCTTCGATAATCGCGGCTTCCTCCTGGCGCAACAGTTCGATCTGGCCGAGTTGCAAGGCGCTGATGACTCGCGCGGTCAAAGGCGTGGCGGCGACCCAGTTGCGCTGCGCGAGAAATTCGGCGAGCAGATGATGGCGCGAATTCAGCCAGACGCCGATTATGGCATCGCGGCACGGTTGATCTTGAAGGGAAAGAAACGCCTCTTCGATTTGACGGCGCGTCTGTTTCCCGATTCTTAAACAGAACGCCTCGGATAATAATGCGGCGACTTCCGGGGTATTCTGCGCTTGCAGCACAAAGAGCAACATCCGCACAGTCGCATTCCGCAGCCAGAAATTCAGCAGCGGAATGCGGCTATGCAGGCGTTTTTTCGATGTCTCGATCTGTTGTGTTTCTGTCGCCGCCCTCACAATCGAGCCGAGAATGGTGTGCAACACAAAGAGCGCGAATGCCAGACCGAACAGCGAGAAATGGGCATCCAGCATTTCGTCGAACGACCAGAAGCCGAACAGCCAGCCGAATGCGCCGAGCAACGCGGCAATGAGATAACATTGAAGAAATCGTCGCATGATAAAATATTGGTACGAGCAGAAAAAAGGTTTTCAGCCCTGGCAGTGGTTGATTTCTATCGTGATATGCGCTAATTCGTGGACATCCTGCAAGCGTTCGCGATACTCTTCGAGAGCATGTTTCTGGCTTGTGACTAAGGCGACGATACACGCATATTTATTTTGCGCGACTTTCCAAAGATGTAAATCGCTGATTTCGGTATCGCCATCAGATTCGAGTTTGGCGCGAATTTCCTGAGAAAGTGGCGTATCAGCGTCGCGATCCAATAAGATGCTCGCGGTATCTTTCAGCAGCAGCGCCGCCCAATGCAGGATCAGTCCGGCGCCGACAATTCCCATCAATGCGTCTAACCAACTGACCCCCATATATTTTGCGCCAAGTAACGCGATCATTGCCAGAACGGATGTCATCGCATCGGCAATGACATGCAAATAGGCGGATTTAAGATTCAAATCCTCCTGCTCATGGCGCTCATGACCGTGATCGTGATGATGTTCATGAGCATGGGCATGCCCGCCGCTATTCAAAATGACGGCGCAGACCACGTTCACAATAAGGCCGAGCATGGCGACCAGTAGGGCTTGATTGTACTGGATCGGCAGGGGATGAATGAGGCGTTCGACGGACGCATAAATCATCATGATTCCAACCATGCCCAGCACGATGGCGCTCGAATACGCCCCCAGGATTTCAATCTTCCAGGTTCCGAACGCGAACTGGCTGTCGTGGGCATATTTCCTCGCCAGAATGTACGCAATCAGAGAGATGCCCAGCGCGAAGGCATGTGTTCCCATGTGCCAGCCATCGGCAAACAGCGCCATCGAATTCGTGACCCATCCGAAAAATATTTCAGCGATCATCATGGCGAATGTAATGATGACCACAATACCTGTTTTTTTCTCGGTCTGTGTTTTTTCAATATTGAATGTATGTTGATGCTGCCACGATTCGAGATGTTGGTGATGCATGAGGGTCTCCTTTTTACTTTGCGAAGGTCTTTCTTAAGAATGAGCGCTCTTTCGCTCGCGCAACACAAGCAACATGCTGCCGAGTACGCCCGCAACGAGCAGTCCAATATCTTCGCGGATCGTCAGCGATATGGCCGCGCCGAAGCCGATGACTGACCAGATGGCTGGAATAATCATGATATAGCGGGGGAAAGGCGATTTTGTCCAGAGCAGCAGGCCGAACGTGAAAATCGTTGTCGGGCAGGGCAGGCCGAATGTCGGCGATTGCGGATAGCGATGCCCCAACAGATACCCAAGCAGCGGGTAAATCAGCAAGCCGTAGAGGAGAAATAGAGTGCCGACAATTCCAGATAGAGAAGTCTGATAGGTAAAGGAAAGTTTCGGCTTCATCACGCCTGTGATGAAAAAGAGACCGCCCTGAATCACGCAGAGCAGGCCGAACAGATAGGCGGCGTTGTTGATGGCGGTAAAATGCCAGAAATGATAGGCGATTCCGGTCCAAAGCCAGAGCAACGCCAGAATAGCGCTGATGACGGCATCAGCATGACGATATTTCTTTACGGCGGAAAAAATCGCGACAAGCGCCAACAGGTTCAACCCAATCTGCATCGGCCAGACGGTTTGATTATATGTCGCAAACACCTGTAAAAATTCTTCAAGCGTAAATGGCAATTTCATGGTTGTTCTCCTTGATTTTTAGGAGTGTCAACGCTCTGCTTTGACAGCCAAAGCAAGCTTTGGCGCTCCAACTCGCTATAACAAATCTTGCTGCTCGCTTTGTAGGATCGTTTCTTTCTGGGCTTTTTTATAGGTTCTGGCGGTTGGCGGCATCTGTACCGTCGCTCCGGCCAATAAGCTTTCTATCGTCAAAATTTGCAGTCTGGGATAGTCCTTATTCCAATTGGGCGAATGATAAAACCCGGCGGATACTGCCGCTTTCTGCATGTCTTTCGAGGGCGCTTCCAATGTCAGAAATACGCCCATCGCGGCGTTTTCCGCATCAATTACGCCGACGAGATCGCGGATGTCGCCGCTTTTGACCTTGCCGCTTTTCACCTGCACAATCAGCTTTTTCGGTTTGTTTTTGGGATCGTCCAGAAAACTGATGATGCCGTCAATTCCTTTGTCCGCGCCTTTTTTGCCCTGTTTGCTTCCGGTATCGCCGCCGACCGGCTGCGCCTGAATCAGCGACAACGCCCACCACTGGAATTGATAGCGGTCATCTTGCGCAAGCTGATGGGCGGCGGCGACATCTTCCGGTTCGCCGATCACCTGATAGTCCTGTTTTTCCACCAATCCGAAGGCGTCTTTCAGCCGATATTTTTGCAGCGCAATCGCTAAATGCGTAATGTCAATCCCGATCCAGCGGCGATTGAGTTTTTGCGCGGCGTGAATCGTCGTGCCGCAGCCGCAGAACGGGTCAAGAATTACGTCGTCTTCGTTGCTGCTGGCTTGAAGAATGCGTTCTAATAATTCTACAGGTTTTTGTGTCGGATATCCAAGCTTTTCTTGCGCTTGCGGACCAATGGGCGGAATATCCGTGATTACTGATTTGATCGGCGTTCCTTTTTGTTCATGAAGATACCGTTTCAAATATGGTCGCCCTGTCGAGCTCCAATGAATGCGATCCTCCATATCTAATTGAACTAACTTTTCTTTAATAACGCGCCATCCCCATTCTGGCGTATATCCTTTATACTCGTATGTTAAATTTGGACGCGTTCCCATTGAGGCTGAACGAATAATATGATCATGCCGATATAATCCGCGTTCATCCTTGTAGTGGTAAAAATCCTCAACATACTCAGGATTATGTTCGGTAAAAACGCCATTCCATTTGAATTGCGCTGATTTCGTATAAAAGAAAATCACGTCATGAACCGCTCCCCATTTTTTTGAATCATTATGACTACTTGTTCGTTTCCAGATAATCTCATTCCGAAAATTTTCCGCTCTGAAAACCGTATCCATCACGATTTTCAAATAATGACTGGCCGTCGGGTCGCAGTGCAGATAGAGGCTGCCAGTCGGTTTTAAGACACGGTGCAATTCAATCAATCGCGCCGTCATCATCACGAGATACGCTGTCATCTGATTGGCACCGAGTACATCCCGCAACGCGCCAAGCATAGTGACAATATGCGGCGCGGCGTTGTTGACAAGCTCATGATAGGTTTCCTCGGCGGAGGCGTCCCAATGCCAGGTGTCGCCGAACGCCGTCAGTTGCGCTTCGGAGTCCTGCCCGCTTTCGTCTTTGAAGAGCACGTTATAACTTCGATTGGAGTTGAACGGCGGGTCAAGATAGATCAGATCAACGCTTTCTCTGGCGAGATATTCCCGCAGAATGTTTAGGTTATCGCCGTAGTACAGGGTATTCTTCCAGGCTTTCATCGTATCGAACTCCTTCATGAATCGTCACCCTGTCAGGGTTGACCCTGACAGGGTTGACAAGCGATGATCCGACTGATTTCGGATTACTCTCTCTTTTTTAATGTTTGAAATGCCGCAGGCCGGTCAGAATCATGGCGACGCCGAGCCGGTTGCAGGCGTCGAACGTCAGGTTGTCGCGCATCGAGCCGCCGGGCTGCGTGATGGTCTTGACGCCGTATTCCGCAGCAAATTCGACGTTATCCGGGAACGGGAAAAAGGCGTCGGAAATCATGACTGCCTTCCCGATTTCCGCCGTCAGATACGCTTCCAAACCGGCGGGATCGCCGCTGTATTCGGCTTTCAATGTTTCGCGGCTGCGTTCGAGCGCGAGTTTGGTCGAATTCAGGCGATTCGGCTGTCCCGCGCCCATGCCGAGCATTTGCAGCAGGCCGTTTTTCTCCCGCACTAAGACAATCGTATTCGATTTGATGTTGGAAATCGCTTTCAGGCCGAATTCGACGAGCGGGCGGATCGCATCAATATCGGGCTTGATCTCCGTGACCGCTTCGAATTTTGACGCAAGCTCCAGATCGGCGTCCTGCGCCAACAGCAAGCCGTTGACGTAACGTACATCTTTCGGGCAGGGCGGAAACGCGGTGTTATATTCAATCACGCGCAGGTTTTTATGCTGCTGCAAATATGCCAGCGTGTCCGCCGGAATCTGCGGCGCGATGATGACTTCGACGAATTTGCGTTGGCTGCGATCCTCGGCGTCGAGCATCAGAAATTCGGCGGCGCGGCGCTCAAGCGGACGATTGAACGCGAGAATTCCGCCGAACGCGGAGACCGGATCGGCTGCCCATGCCGCTTCGAAGACCTGCCGCTGATCGTCCCCTTCCGCCAATCCGCACGGATTCGTATGTTTAATCACGGCGCAGCCGGTTTTGCTCAGGCGGCGCACTGACTCAATCGCGCCGTTGATGTCGAGAATATTATTGAACGACAACTCTTTGCCGTGCAAAATGTTCATGTCGTAGAGCGAACTGGCGTCGGCCTCCTTGTCGCGATAGTAGAACGCCTTTTGATGCGAGTTTTCGCCGTAGCGCAATTCTTTGCCGCCGGTAAACGCGAGCCGCAGCGACAATTCGCCGTCGAGCTTATCCATCGCCGTCGCGATCATGGCGTCGTAATCGGCGGTATGATTGAACGCCTTGCGCATCAGCCGTTTGCGCGTGGCGTAGCTCAACGCGCCCTGATTGGCGTTCAATTCGGCAATCAGCGCGTCATACTCGGCCACGTCGGTTACGACCGCGACATACTTGAAATTCTTCGCGCCCGCCCGCACCATCGTCGGCCCGCCGATGTCAATATTTTCGATCAGCGTCGCCTCGTCTGCGCCTGCCTCAAGGACTTTCTTAAACGGGTACAGATTGCAGACGACCAGATCAATCGGCGTGATATTGAGTTGTTCGGCTTCGGCTTTGTCCTTGTCGCGGTCGAACAGCAGCGCGGATTCGATGGCGAAGGAAATCGTTTTCATGCGCCCGCCGAACGCCTCCGGGTTGCCGGTGACTTGCTGAATATCGGTGTAAGCGATGCCGTTTTCCTGCAATGCTTTGCCCGTGCCGCCGGTGGAAATCAGTTCGCAGCCGTATTGCTGCAAGGTGTTCGCCAACGGAATCAGGCCGGTTTTGTCGGATACGCTGAGTAAAGCGCGTTTGATGGTAATCATCATTGTCATCATAACCTCCTTGAATGAGTGTTCTTTTATTGCCCTTGAGTGACAGGGCTGTATGTGCCATTTGAAAGACAATATTTATGTGATGGAGAGTCAGACAGAAAACTGTAATATGGATGGCCTTCCAGAATTTTGATACACCACGCAAAAAGCGTTCTCAGCCAGGCGCACGTTTCCGGGCGAGAAAGAACATGTTCGACATCAAGTTTTTTCAGAATCTCGCCACCATCACGAACTTCATTGAACTCATGATACAGGTTTTTTAACTGATGTTTTGGGTTGGGAATCGTTTCAACGTCTCCTGCATAATCAGTCAACGGCGGATCAAGTTTCAGCGCTTTATTGATAGCGTTGGCATCGGCAAAATAATAGGCTTCCAGCATATTGACAAGAAAATGCACAGCGGCTCGTTGTTGTTGTTCGGAACTCAATATCGCATTCAATCCCGATCTATAACGATTGAACACATCAGATGCTTGATGAATCCGGCCATCCATATCGTCTATCAGAAGAACAAAGCCGTATGGGTAATCTTGAAAAAATCGCCGCGCTATTTTCACAAAATCTACATCTTTATCAGGAATAAGCGAGCCTTTTCCGATTTTTCTCAGCTTTTTTCGTTCAGATGTGATCGGACTTCGTTGAGGCACTTGGCCAATAATCTTGAATGTACAACAATGAGTTGACATAAGTGGCTTGAATAAATTCGGCAAATGGCCTTTTTCAGAATCTCCTGTCACAATCAAGCCGAAGTAAATATGCGTCGTTGCACTATTGGTCGCATTATTGTTCTGAGGCATGTTCCTTGCCCTCCCAGAACCCCTCTTCTTTCCATGCGGGCTTGCTTTGCGCAGCAATCAGTTCGGCCATATACAACGAGCCGGTTGCATATTGTTCCAATAAATCTTGAATATTTTCAATCTCGCTGACTCGTTTGACGACGGTTTGTCGAGTTTCATCACGTTCGAATGCCAAAATATTCGCGGGGTCGAACTGGCTGATCAAAACAGGGGAATGCGTGGCGATAAAAATTTGCTTGTCCCATTCTTTGACGGCAAGTTCGACCGCTTCGGCAAATACGGCTAAGGCATGGGGATGCAGCGAAATTTCCGGCTCGTCGAATAACATCATCGAATGCTGTTTTTTCCCCTCGGAAAAAAGCGCGGTCAGCAGAATCAACATTTGCAGATGGCCTTCAGAGATGCCTGATGCCGGAATCGGTTCGAGCAGTCCTTTTTCAATGAAACCGGCATAGACTGAATTCGGACCCGTTTGTTCGAAGACCAATTCATTAAAGTCAGGAAATGTCTTTCTCATAAACGCGATAATCGTATCATATCGTTCATCAAGCGAACGTTTCCCTTGAATATTTCGCAATACTGACCAGAGATTCTGGCATTTCGGATGCGATAGCCACGTATGATAATTCGCTTCAGAACCGAAACGTTGAATAACATTCAAATCGAAATACCGAGGTAAGTAACATCGGAGAGATTGAAGTTCTTGATTTAATTCGGTGGCTGTTTTCGAGGGAAAATCGGTCAGATCAAGATAGCGGCTCAATGCTAATTTTTCAGGGTCTCTCAAGGAGATTTCTTTATATTGTGCTAAATTTGCGTGATAAAAAGTGGCATTCTTGCTACCGATTTTTCGTTCAATCAAACGAATATTCAATGTTTTGTCATGCAAGATTTCTCCGACAAACGGTTCGATTCGTCCCGATGAATAGCCGAAAACAACTTCGTATTCGGCGAGTTCCGTTTCAAGCGCAATCGCAATATTCGTCTCTTCGTTAGCTCCAATCCAACGCATCCCTATGCCGTGACTTCGCTCTGATGATGCCTGGTCAACCCCGCTTAACAAGCAATCTCTTACAAACCACATTGCATCCAGAAAAGTTGATTTTCCCGCGCCATTCGGTCCGAATAACACATTTAACGCATCGGTCTTTATCCTAATATCCGCAAGTGAACGGAAATTGCGAATATGTAAACTTTTCAATTGGATTGCCATGCTTTAATCCTCCTCAGTTTTAGTTATTGCTTCGTTTCAAGATACATCGCAATATTCTTGAAAATTTTCAAGCCGTCGCCTTCTATGGTCTCCAGTCGAATCCTGCGACGCTGACGAGTCCCTGCACAATCGGGTGAGTTTCCCCGCTTGTTAGGGTAACAAGGGACAGCGGTGAGACCCACACGGTTTTCTTCCGGCCAAACTCTGCGAGGTCGCGTCCGGCGCTTGTGATAAAGAATTGCTTATCCCCAGACCAGACCAATTCACGCCCCTGCGCCACCTCAGTCAACTCGCCGCTTTTCAAGTTCACGCGATAAAATCTCTGCATCTCGCCCTCGGTGCTATTACCCGCATGACAACCATAGATCACGCTTTCAGGATCGCCCGGAATAGCGAACAGGTTGTCGGCAAATGACGGAAAACCGTCATCTGAGGTGAATGGCAGAGTGATTTCATCCATTGGGACACCATCGTCTCGCAGGGTGATCAGGCGAGGCTGCTCGGAGTCCGACTGCGCAAAGGTTTCTGCAATCAGAGTTGTCTCATTCAACCACGCCGCCGCGCGTAAATCGCCGGGAAGCTCGACATGATCGCCTGTTGCAAGATCGAGAATCCGGGCGGCAGGTTTTGGCTCGCCCCAGGTTGAAATATAAAGCCGACGGCTATCAGGATTCCAGGCGGTTGTCACGCCAGCACCGAGTTTGTGCACCTGCCGCGTCGCAATGTCAAAGAGTTCGAGTTGCCATCCTTCATCAGCGTTCACGAGATAAATGAGTTTGTCGCGACTTGGCGCGATGCTTTCAATGCCGATATATCCATCCGGGAGGACGGCCAATTCGGTTATTGTTCCGCCACGTTCCGCGACTGTGCAAAGCGTTCTGTCCTGCGCCGTCTCGCGGACAAATGCGATAGTCTGCCCGTCGGCCAGCCACATCGGCGCGTAATCGTCGGCTTCGCCTTCTGTGATTTGCGTGCGATTCGCGCCAGCCGCGTCAATTCGCCAGAGATGATAATGACTTGGCTGCGAACCTGACTCATAATAACGCGCAGAATAGACAATCTCAGCCGTCGAACTTTCGGCGGCTACCGCCGATTCACGGCAAAACAGCCCAAAACTCGCGCATATTAGCAGAAGAGCAGCGCAAAATATTAAACATCTCAAACATCGGGTATAATCAACGTATTTTTTTATCATACTTGCTTCTCAAAGCGTTCGTTTGGTGATTGCAAACGTGATATTTTTACGTTTCAAATCATTGATCTGCTGACGCGGGAAAATCCCCTTAGCGGTCTGATTATAGACCCAGTTCACTTTTCTGATATATTGCCAGAGCAGACGGCAGTCATTCGCCAACACTCGTTCGAACGGTTCGACGCTATCAGCGGAAACGATTAAAAATTGCCGATCTTGAAGATGACAGCGGCGATATTCGTCTTTGAAGACGCCTGTCGCCGCCAACCCTACACACCATAACGCATAGATCATGCCGACCGCGACATCATCCGGCTCGCGCCACGATAGCGGCAGCATGGCGATAGTCCGGGCGTTCGTGTGCTTGACGCCGTATGCAAGCGCCTCAGAAATCCGCGAATACTGCGATTCGGGATACCGTTTGCGGCGCAGGCTGACGCAGGCGATATGTTTCCATCTATAATTCGGCGCGGCAAGCAATTTCCAGGACGAAGGATACAGAAAACTCTCAGACGGCATGGCCTGAAATCCGCCGCCGGTTTCTGCGCAGACTTTTTGCCGCAACGGGTTTTTCTGCCCCATAATCACATAGTCGAGTTCGCCGAGTTGTTGAATGTCGCCGGTCACAAGTTCAAGTTTTATGAGCATCTCGTATCAGAATTGTCTTGCGGGGGATTGTGTTCGATATCATTCTTCAATTCCTGCTCGATGTCTTTGTGAATTTCATATTTGTACAGCAAAAACTCATAAAATAGCAACAAATACTCTTTGCCTTTATCGGAAAGGAGATCAAGATTCAATTTCTGGTCTCTGACAGTGATTGACATACGATTCACCTCTTACCAGACCCCGTCAGAGTTTTCAATCCTGACGGGGCTTGCGCTGTCGTTATTGCGTTCGAATATGCGCGACGATGTTCTTGAAAATTTTCAAGCCGTCGCCTTCTTCGGAAATGCCGGGTTGCTCGCGTTTCAGCCGCGCCCAGTCGGGACGATTGTAGAGCGAAAGGCACGCTTCCGGGTGCGGCATCATGCCGAGCACCTGCCCGGTCGGATCGGTCAATCCGGCGCAATTCAGTTCCGAGCCGTTCGGATTCAGCGGATAGTCGGCGGTCGGATTCCCTTGTTCATCGGCGTAACTGAGGCAATTTAACGTGTTGTCAAGTATGGCTTGCCGTGTGGCGTCGTCTTTGATAATAAGCTGCCCTTCGCCATGTCTGACCGGCAGATAGAGCGTATCGAGGTCTTTCAAAAATGGCGTTTTCGCGTTCGGCGTCACTTTGCAGCGACACCAGCGGTCTTCGAATTTCCCCGATACGTTGCGCGTCAGCGTGACCTCTTGCGCGATGTTTCCGCCGATATTCGGCAGCAAGCCCATTTTGACCAGCATTTGAAAGCCGTTGCAGACGCCGAGAATGAATTTGCCGTCGGCGAGAAATTTGCGGATGTCGTCAATGAACGTCTGCCCGGATGGCAGCGTTTTGTACAGAATCTTGTTCGCCATGACCTTGCCGGAGGCGATGTCGTCGCCGAACGAAAAGCCGCCCGGAAAGTTCAGAATATCGAAGGCGTGAATCGAAAAGCCGTCCACGAGAATATCGTTCGCGTGAACAATTGCGGCGTCGGCACCGGCCAGCCGATACGCCGCCGCCATTTCTTCCTCGCAGTTAATGCCGAAGCCGGTAATAATAAGTGCTTTGACCTGTTTCATAATGAAAACTACATGGATGGGTTTAAGAAAGGATGATAAGGATTTATCCTTTCTTAAACCCATCCATGTAGTTCTACCGCGTTAAACCGTTCTTCCACGCCTTCAGCAGCGTTTCGACCGGGAGATTGACAAGTTGTTCTGTTCCGTTTGCGATGTTCAGATTCGTTTCCATTGTCACGCGACCGAGCCGCGTCGCCATGCCGTCGAAATGCGCCTCGAATTCGGCCTGACGCTCCGGTCTCACCGTGACGAGAAAGCGCGAATGCGACTCCGCAAAGAGGACTGCCGGAACGCTGAGAGCTTGACAGAGCGGCGCAAGATCGAGCGACGCGCCGAAATCGCCTCCGAACGCGCATTCCGCGACTGCGACCGCCAATCCGCCGTCAGACAGATCGTGGCTTGATTCAATAAACTGGTTTCGGTTCGCCTCCATGACCTTGAGATAGAGCGCTTTCGCCGCATCTTTGCGGACAACCGGCACGTTTGCGCCGAGTTCGCCGAAGAGCCGATAAAATTCCGATCCGCCGAGTTCGTCGTAGGTTGCGCCGAGCAGATAGACCGCGTCGCCGTCGGCCTTGAATTCGCTGGTGACGGTCTGGCGCACGTCCTCGATTTTCGCGACCATCGAATAGAGAATCGTCGGCGGCACGGAAATTTTCTGGCCGTCCGCCTTGAAATCGTTTTTCATGCTGTCTTTGCCCGACGTGAGCGGAATGTCGAAGAACGTCGCCATGTCCCGCAACGCCTCGCACATCTGCACGAGTTTCGCGAGTTTGACCTTGCCGTCGGGATTGTTCGCGGCGTCATAGACCGAATCCGGGACGCAGAAATTGTCGTTCACCGTCCAGAAAAGGTTCGTGTTTTCCGCGATATTCGGCAGGCTGCCGCCGACCGAAATGATTTGCCGCACCGCCTCATCGAACGAACCGGCGGACATCTGATAGGCGTCGAGATCGCCGTAGCGCGGCAGAATGCCGTTGGAAATCGCGATCCCTTCGAATGAATCGAAGCCGAGCCGCATCACCGCCGCGTCTTGCGGCGCGACGCCTTTTGCGCCCATCAGCGGCTTGATCACGGTCTTGCCTTTGACTTCGTGGTCGTACTGGCGGATGACGTTTTCCCGCGAGCAGATGTTCAGGCTGCCGAGCAAGCGGACGAGCAGGTCGTTGTAATCGAGATTTTGCGGCAATTGCGGCTCGCGCAAGGCCGGTTTTTCCCATCGCGCTTCGAGATATTTGCGCGGCACGCCCTCATGCAAAAATTCGAGGTCGAGGCAGGCGACATTGCGGTTGTCGTAGCGCACATCTAACAGGCCATTTGACGTGAATTCGCCGATCTCGGAGAGTTCGACTTCCATTTCCCGCGCTAACTTGAAGAGCGCGTCTTGCTGCGCCGGTTCGACCACGAGCGTCATGCGCTCCTGCGATTCGGAGACGAAAATTTCCCAGGGGCGCAATCCGGCGTATTTGAGCGGCACGCGCTCCAAATTGATGATCGCGCCGCCGCTGATTTGCGCGAGTTCGCCGATAGACGACGACAGGCCACCCGCGCCGTTGTCCGTGCTGCATTTCACTAATCCGACGCGACAGGCGCGTTCGAGAAAATCGGACATCAGCTTTTGCGTGATCGGGCTGCCGATTTGCACGGCGGATTGCGGCGAATGCTCGTCAATTTCAGTGGAAGAAAAAGTCGCGCCGTGAATGCCGTCTTTGCCGACGCGCCCGCCCGCCATGACGATGCGGTCGCCTGCGTCAATCGGCTTTTCCCAAGAATCGCGCCCGTTGTACGCCGCAGGCATGACGCCGCCCGTGCCGCAATAGACGAGCGGTTTTCCGGCGTAGCGGTCGTCGAACACAATCGCGCCGTTGACCGTCGGAATGCCCGATTTGTTGCCGCCGTCCTCGATGCCTTTGCGCACGCCGTCGAAAATCCGTTTCGGGTGCAGTTGGCCTGTCAGCAGCGGCTTCTCGTAGAACGGCGAGCCGAAGCAGAGCACGTTCGTATTGAAGAGCAGCCGCGCCCCGCCGACGCCCGTGCCGAGCGGATCGCGGTTGTTGCCGACGATGCCGGTAATCGCCCCGCCGTAAGGGTCAATCGCGGAGGGGGAGTTGTGCGTTTCGACTTTCCAGACAAAGAGCGATTGATCGTTGATACGCACGACGCCCGCATTATCGGAAAATACTTTCACAAGCCAGCGATTCCCACGCGCTTCGAGATGCTGGCGCACGGTGGCGGTGGTGTCGCGAATGTAGGTTTCGAAGAGCGAATCAATCTCTTTCGTCTCGCCGGTTTCGGCGTTTTCGTAGCGAATGACCGCGCTGAATTCTTTGTGTTTGCAATGCTCCGACCATGTTTGCGCGAGGACTTCGAGTTCGCAGTCGGTCGGCAATTCCGACAGCCCTGCCGCCTTGCGTTTGGCCTGCACCGCCGGATCGCGGAAATACGCCTGAATCGCCTTCATTTCCTCCAGATTCAGCGACAGCACTTTCGTTTTCGAAAGTTCGATCAATTCGGCGTCGCTGACGAAAATATCCACCGTTTCGACCTCGTTCTGCGTGTGCATCAGCACTTCCGGCACGTATTCGAACGCCCGCCGCGCCGCCGCGCCGCTGGCATCGTCGGCAAAGACGCCGTAATCGAAATGATGGATCAGCTTATTGCCGAGCAGATTTTCGGCAATCGCCCGCAGTTGCTCGCGGTTGAGCGGCTGCTCGATCAAAAACACCTCTTTGGTGTAAATATGCTGCGTGTTCGTGTCAAGCGAGACGTTCAGGAAATCGGCGAGCGATTTCTGCGCGGATGTCCCCTCGTCATCGGTGACGCCGGGCAGTTTCGCGACCGTGATGAATGCGCCGAACGCGGAATCATGGTAAAATTCGTTGATTTTGACCTCGTTGATCACGGCGTCTTTCAGGCAGAGATTGGCGAAGTCGCGCATCGGCTGCGCCGGAAGGTCGTATAAGACCGAGAACACCTTCGCGCTCTTGACGCGCCCGGTCTGAATTCCAAGATATTTCGCCGCGCTCTCCGCGACCTTTTCGCTCTCGACATCGCGGATGCGGGGTTGTAAAAACAGTTGAATGTGCGTAACAGTGTGTGACATTTTGGTTTCCTCTTCGTTTATGTCAATAGCGCCGACACCTGCTTTTCTAACATCGTTTCATTCACAAGTGTCACATTATACATACTGGTCAATCCTTGAGCCTGTTCTTCGCTCAAGCCAAGCACAAGCAATAAAAAATTCGCTTTCGGAATATTCAATCGCTGACGTAATTTCCCGTATTTTTCCAAATATGGCCTGAACTCGCCGGATTTACATTCGATACACACTGGCATGGTGTCGTTAATGAGAAAGAACACGTCTAATTCATGCTTATCCTCGTTCGGGAACTTGGCGACAGAATTTCGCACACACGAAAAGCGGGTCTGTTTTTCATAGAAGAATTTCAGCAGTTTGATGAAGACAAACCACTCGACCCATTCGCCATTAAAAAAATTCACAACCGATGAGGCGGTCTGCAAGGTCAGATGCGCGCGTTTCTGTTCTTTGTTGTAATAATATTTCGTGAGAAACGAGTAATCGTATAACTCTTTACAGAATTTTTTGATGGCTTCTGCGTCTTTTTGACTGTATTTATTGAGATTGATCGTGACATAGCCTTTGTCTTTGGAGCGTTTGATCGTTTCGCCGACTTTTTGCAAGAGGTCGTAATTCTGACCTAAATGCAAGGCGATTTCATCGAAAAATCCGGTCGTATCCACTGCTTTTTCATTGATTTCGATTTGAATCTGTCGGCTTTCGAACCATTTGACAATCGGCGCATATTGAGCGCGTTGACTCATGAGCGAGGTATTAAAAATATCAATGCGTTGCAAAACAATAGGATTATGCGCTGTCACCGGCGAAGATTGGAGCGGAGCTTGCTGTTGGAATTTACGGAGTTCTTTGCTTGCGGTATTGTATGCAAGCAAAAGTTTTTGAATAAATTCGACGGTCTGATAGGCTTTTGCGCCATTCCGTTTGCAATTCGGGCATGTCATCGCTTTGCCGATATGTTCGTTCGGAATTTCCTGCACATGCCTACATTCGGCATTCGTACAATAGAGAATTGCCATGTTTGTCATGTCTCCTTTTATTTAGATGAATTCGCCCTGTTCAGCGTCGCGGACGGTCTCGCGCTGCGCCTTTTTGTAGGTGCTGGCGCTCGGCGGCATCTTCACGGTTGCGCCATTGAAGATGTCTTCTATCGTCAGAATCTGAATTTTCGGGAAACTTTTGTTCCAGACGGTCGAATGATACGTTCCGGCGGCGATGGCTTCTTTTTCCATGTCCTTTGTCGGCGGTTCGAGCGTCAGAAAGACGCCGATGGCAGCCTGTTCGCGCTCGACAGCGCCAACGAGATCGCGGATGTCGCCGCTTTTGACTTTCCCGCTTTTCACCTGCACTAATAGCTTTTGCGGCTTGCGTTTCGGGTCGTCGAGGAACGTGATCACGCCGTCAATGCCTTCATCTTTTCCCTTTTTGCCGGTTTTGCTGCCGAGTTGGCCTTTCACGGGCTGCGCCTGAATCAGCGAGAGCGCCCACCACTGGAATTGATAGCGGTCATCCTGCGCTAACTGCCGCGCCGCCGCCACGTCCTGCGGCTCGCCGATGAGGGCGTAGTCGGCCTTTTCCATCAGATTGAAGGCGTCTTTCAGGCGATATTTTTGCAGTGCGATGGCCAAATGCGTGATGTCAATGCCGATCCAGCGACGTTTTAATTTCTGTGCGGCGTGAATCGTCGTGCCGCAGCCGCAGAACGGGTCAAGCACGAGATCGTCTTCGTTGCTGCTGGCGCTGAGAATCCGTTCTAAGAGCGAAACCGGTTTTTGCGTCGGATAGCCGAGCCGCTCTTTGGCCTGCGAATTAATTGAGGGAATATCATCCCACAATTCATGAACGGTTGCGCCCTCTAATTCATCAAGATAACGCTTGAGTTGCGCGACCTTGCTGCCGGTATGAATGCGCCCTTCGGCCTCTAAGCGTAGCATGTTTTCTTTGGAATAGCGCCATGCTTTGGTTACGCCGTGAAATTCATACACCGGGCCTCTGCCTCCGGGAGGGTTCAGATTATCGAGACGATACCGCCTGCCCTCTTCATCATAATGCGTAAACTTATTTGTGATATATTCATTTGAAAATGCCGTTGAAATCGAATTGAACGTATAGTCATCGCTTTTTGTGTAAAACAGAATGCGATCCGTCACGCGCCCGAATCGTTTCGCGTCGGCATGGAAATTGAAGCGTTTCCAGGTGATTTCATTCCGAAAACATTCCGTGCCGAAAATCGTATCCAGCACGATTTTCAGATAATGGCTTGCGGTCGGATCGCAATGGAGATACAGGCTGCCGGTCGGTTTTAAGACGCGATAGAGTTCGACGAGGCGGATCGTCATCATCACGAGATATGCCATCATCTGGTTTCTGCCGATAGCTTCCTTAAGCGTGCCGATCATCATGGCGATGCGCGGCGGCGAATTCGTGACGAGTTCGTGATAGGTATCTTCCGCCGCTCGATTCCAATGCCAGGTATCTTCGAACGCCGTGATTTGTGCTTCAGAATCCTGTCCGCTTTCGTCCTTGAACAGCACGTTATAGCTGCGATTCGAGTTGAACGGCGGATCGAGATAAATCAGATCAACCTGTTCAGCGGCGAGATATTCTTTCAAAATCGGCAGATTGTCGCCATAATACAAACGATTTTTCCAGTCGGTCATGTCTTAACTCCTCGTATTTTTGATGCAAAACGTGATCGTTTCGTCTTGATCCAGCCCGAATTTATGAATGAACGCAGCGTCGGCTTGTTCAGGGATACGTGTTTGGTGCACCTGAAAACCAGCGGCCTGTAGGCGTTCATAATAATCCTTGCCATAAATGCGAACGTGGTCTGACTGGCCGAATGCTCGTTCCCGCTCTGCCGGGCTGAGAATCTTCGGGTCTTCATAAGTCGTTTCTCTCTCCGGCTCGATAGGCACTTGCAGAATCGCCCAGCCGCCCGGTTTCAACACGCGATAGAGTTCCTGCATCGCTTTCCTGTCATCTTCGATATGTTCCAAAATATGCGAGGCGTACATGGCATCAAACGTATTGTCGGCAAAATACATGTCGGTCACATCCATCTTCAGCATGGCGGAAGGCGAGCATAAATCAACGCTGACATACTCAATCGCGGGGTGCTGTGAAAACGTCTCTTCGAAACAAAATTCCGGCGCGACGTGCAGCATTCGTTTTTTCGGCAACGAGAACAGATTGGTCTCATGGCGCAAAAAGAGCCAGATTAACCGATGCCTCTTTTCAGACGCGCAGACCGGACACATCGTATTCACGCGCAAATGCGGCGGCGTTCCGGTCGTCAGAAATTTGCGTAGACGGCTTTTGCAGATCGGGCAATAATGCGTCGTGCCAAAATACCACACCGCAAGAAACGTCTTATGATACGCTTTTTGCAATGTATGGTAAATAGAAGGGGAAGGCCAGCGTTTAATAGAATGAATCAACAGCGATTTCATTGCGTTTTTTAGCATGTCAATCATGTAAATCCTGTCTTACAGCATTATTCGTGACTGTTGACGCCGCAAAAGGAGTGCAAAAGCGCAGCTTTTGCGGTCAAAACTTCGTTTGAAGACTTATGAAAGACAATATTCCCCTTGAATGCGCACAATCGCGCCGCCGCCGAACCAGACGCGCTGTTCCTGATTGCCGTCCGGCTTCGCCAATAATTTCACAAGATTCGGCTGCTCGCGCAGGCCGTTTTGCTCTAATGAAATCGGATGACCGTCCCATTGCTGCTGCTTCAAGAGATAATACCCCAACGCCGCGTTGCCGGAGCCGGTGGCGGGGTCTTCGAGGTAGCCGAACGTCGGCGCAAAGACGCGGGTACGGTACGCATTCGCGGTATCGGCCACATCGTTGGTAAACACCGTGATAATATCGAGCGCATGATTCAAGCAAAACTGTTTGAGTTCTTCCAAATCCGGGCGAATCGAAAGCGTGGCTTGCAGGTTGTTGACCGGCACGATCAGCGTTTGCAGACCGGCGTGAATAATGGCAAGCGGCAGTGTATCGCTGATGACATCCGGCGACATGCGCAACGCGGCGGCCAGCGTTGTGTTTTCAATCGAACAGCGAAAGAGATTCGGTTCCGGCGCGGAAATATAGACCGCGTTTTCCTGTGGAATGCGATTTTCAACCAACAGCCGCGCCTTCGATGTGCTGATATTGACGAACGGCTGCTGAAGCAATTCATCGCGCTGTTTGATTGAATCGTACATGATCGCGATGGTGGCGTGGCCGCAAAATTCGACTTCCCGCTCCGACGAATAATAGCGCAAATCGAAGGCGTCGCGCTCAACCTGCCGCACGTAGCCGACTTCGCTGACAAAGCCTTTCAATTCGCGGGCGATGCGCAGCATCTCCTCTTCGGAAAGCTCGTCTTTCTCTTGTAAATAGACGACTCCGGCAGGGTTGCCGGAAGAATGGTCTGTGGCAAAGGCGTCAATTTTTTTGAATGATAATGTTTTCATATAAGGTTTCCTATGGCAGCAGTGCGTATTTTCTGATAAACTCTTCCGGCGTGATCGCAGGAATCGGCGAATGCTTAAAATCAGGCACATTGCGAGTGACGATATAATCACAACCTGAGGATTCCGCCAGCGCCGGAATAAACCCGATTGCCGCCTCTTGCAGCACGGCTTTTATGGCCAATGAAGAATAATGATAATGCGATTCGCGTTTTTGAAGATAATCAATCAGCACGTTCACATCCAGCATAATCTTCATGTATGCTTCTCCTCAAGATAATCGTAATATTCTTGCCGCACGTCAATATCGGGCGGAATGACCCCTGCGTGTTGTTGTAATTCTGCCTCGATTTCGGCCTCTTTCGCAGAAGCGAACAACTGCTCCGCAACCTGCAATTGCTTGATATAGATGTCTATAATCTCTGAAATGCTGAACCGATGCCGCGCCGCGTATCGTTCAAGAAATGCGACTTCCGGCTGTGGCAGGCGAATCGTTAATGGAATCGTTTCTACGTGCATATTTTACCTCAAATTATTTCAATGTGGAACCGCTCAAATCGATCCAATACGGGCGAATGGTTTTCAGCGACCGAAAATGCGGATCGCTTGAGACAAATAATTCGCATTGATGATGCTGCGCGAGAGCGACATGAATCGCATCCATCGCTTTAAGATTTTCGCTCTGTGCGATGCGCAAGGCGTCTGCGAATACGCCTGCATAATTTTTTAATTGGCGCATCGTTTCCAAAAACACGCGAATTTTCTGAGCCTCTTCCAATGCGCTCAGTCGTAATGGTTTGATCAAGACCTCAAGGGACACGACTTCAGAAATACAAAACTCCCATTCTGCCTCTGCAAGAGCATCTAATTTCGCTTGAATAAGATGCTTATAAACAGCTTTCCCCTCAAAACGGGTAATCCAGATACATGAATCCACATACGCCCGTTTCATAGAGTTTCCTTAAATGTTCGGAGTTCGGTTAAGATATCGGTAAATTCCCGTTCTGGAAGATTCAGCGCATCAATATCTTGCAACGCTTGCTTCATCTTCTCCCACTGAGAATGTTTTTTACGCGGGGTGCGCGTTTTATCACTCTCAGTCAGAATCTCAATTTTAAGCTGTTGACCCCATAACGATTTCGGGGCTTTGGCAATCAACGTGCCATCGTCTTTTACGACTGCGTCAAGTGTCATACATATCTCCGTTTCATGAGATGTTATGCGGCAGGCGGTTCCGCGTTCAATTCGTTCAGCAGGGCTTTCGCGCCTTCCAATTCCCGCACCATGCCCAGCCGTTCTGCCCAGAAATACGCTTCTTTGGCATGTTGTAAGGTTTTTTCATAATTGCCAAGAGCTTTTTCAACAATTGCTAATCGCAAACATAATGTTGCCAGATATTCTTTTCCTCCAAAGCGTTCAAAAAATATTAGGCTTCTTTCCATCAATTTTTTAGCCTTATAAAAATCACCGAGATTGAATTCTATCCATCCTAAAAATCCAATTGCCCCCATCATAGAAGAGACGCCTAAATCTGATTCGTTTTCATGCTCTTCACACCAATTAATGACAGATTCTATGTATATTTTTGCATCTTTCCAATTTCCGCTATCAAGTGCCATTTTACCTAATTCAAAATTAATTGATGCTATGCCATCACCATAATTATGTTTTCTTGCCAAATTCATTGCATCCTTAAACATTTCGTCTGCTTTTGCGTATTTGTTTGATAGCCGGAACGCCCGCCCCAAAAATCCCATAGCAATACATATCCCTTTAACATCAGATAACTCTTGATATAAGGCTAAACTTTGTTTGGCAAGAGCAGTTGCACGTTCTGGATTTTTTACATTAACATTAAGCCAAACTAACCAATGGTTGCATAACCACGCCAAGGTTCGTTTATCATTTAAAAATTGAGCTATCTGTTGTAATTGTTGCCCATAATATACCAAATCATTCTCACGACCATTCATATCTAAATAACGATATGTAGCATGAGCAAATGACAAGGCAATTTCTCCGTAACCACCAGATATTGCGCCGTCGACAATTGAAAGAATATTATTCCCTTCAATTAACAACCAATCGTAATTTGTCCAATTCCAGTATTTACTATCATATTCTTCACATAACGTTCTAAAATATTTAATCCATTTTTCGCGTAATTGCTCTTTCTCCGCCGACTTCTCAAACTCCGCAACCGCATACTGTTTCGTCAACGGCAGCAGCCAGAAGCGGTCGCCGCTTTTGTTGACGAGCGAGAGTTTTTCCAATTCCACCAGGCCGTCATCGCGGTCGAATTCAGCCAATTCCGTCGCATAGCCGAGCGACTCGCGGCTGGCGCTTTCGGCGCAGAGCGACAAGACCATCAATAATTTGTGCGCCGGTTTGCCGGAAATCCGCTCGACTGCGCCTTCGAAACAGAAGCGCGAAATATCGCTGGTCGGCTGTCCCAACCGATGCAAGACCGCTTCGACGCCATAACCGAAGCCCATCTGCGCGATGCTCCAGACTATCGCGAGCGGTACGCCGCCGGTGCGTTCGAAAAGTCGCTGGGTGTTGGACATGGTTCGACTTCGCTCACCATGACTATTATTCAGAGCGGCACGACAGTCATCCTGAGCGGAGTCGAAGGATGCTGTCTTCTTTTCATCAAGGTCTAACGTGACGCCTTTCTTCTCGCATTCCTGCCGAATCAACTGCTGCGCGTCATCGAGCGGCATTCCGGTCAGGCGCACGGGATAGGCGACATCAAGGCGGTGGCGCGTCGTGACAATGGCTTTTGTCGGCGCGGGGAGTTCCCGCAGAAAGGTCAAAACCGCCTCATCGTCCACCGTTTCGAGATTATCTACAATCAGCAGCGTCCGTTGGCGCGTCAGGGCGTTGCGGACGACTTCGTCCTGATCCTCTTTGCGGGCGCGGGTGATGTCTTCGCGCTGCAAACCGACCGCGAGGGCGTTGTAAATGTCGTCGAGCGTCCGCAAAATCTGCCGCCGCGTGCTGATGCCTTCCGCCGTCAAAATCGTCAGTTTCGCGCTCGCCCAGATAATCGCCTCGAATCGTTCGTCCGGCGGCAGGTCGTCGAAATACCGCAAAAAGCGATGCCCGATTTCTAACGCCAACGCGCTTTTGCCGATCCCGCCGATGCCATCAATCGTGACGAGCGCGTGCTGCGACTGCGGATAGGGGCGCAGAATGTCCGTGATTTTCTTGAGTTCCGTCTCGCGTCCGACAAAATGGCCGTAATCAGGCTGCGGCAGGTTGTGATAGACTTTCGGGCGTTCTGGCAGCATGTACGTCGCGCCGCCGGGGAGCGCCTTTTGTTCCACGAGCTTGTCGGTCAGTTGCAGCAGCGCGTCCCGCATTCCGCTGTTCAGGCCGGTCAACGCCTGCAATTGAATCCGCTGCATTTCGGCTTGCTGGCGCAGCGCCTCCGCCGTCATGCGCTGGAATTGAAAGCTGTAAATCGGCTGCAATTCGGGCAAATGGCAGAGTTCTTCCGCAAGGCAGCGCAGGAAATAGCTGACGGCCTGATTCATGCGATCCCGGTTTTTGCGCGTCGGCAGGACGGAATCGAACGTTTGCGCGAGGAGCGTCCGCTCGTCACTCAGATATGCACCCGGATTTTTGAGGATTTTGATCAGCGCGGCCTGCACCTGTTCGTTTTCGAAAAATTCCGGCGCATTGCGCAGCGCGGCGGCTAAATCTTCATCCTCCCGCTCGTATTCGTCGGAAAAGCGCTGCGCCGCCTGCTGCAAGCCCTGCTCGAACGCTTTCTGGAATCCGGCGTCGGAACGCATTTTTTTGATGCGGCCAGCCATCTCGTCGCTAAGATGCTTTTTCGCCTGCTCCGACACGAAATCAACGACCACGTCCACGACTTTATCTCTGAAACTCGCGGGAATCCAATCAATCACGCTCATAACGCCTCCTCGCCTGCGAAATTATTATGCTGAATTTTGTTTTCCTTTGCCCTGAAAGGGCAGAAGGATATAGCCTGGGGTCACAACCCCAGGTTACAACGTGTCAGATTAGCTTGCCCTGAAAGGGCATCGGAACATCTTACGCCCCTTCAGGGCGTAAGAACGGTGTGGTTCGCGTTTCCTGGGGTTGTCACCCCAGGCTTTATTCCTCTGCCCTTTCAGGGCAACATCTATTTACCCGATCCGAATGTCCGGATCGGCGGTAATTGTCCCGACGCGGCGGGCGTTGAAGCCGTGTTCGGCGGAAAGGCGGACGACGGCGTCGGCTTCGGGTGGCGCGACGACGAACAACATGCCGTTGCCCATGTTCCAGTAGCGATATGCGGTCTCTGCCGACAGCCTGCCGAGTTCGATCACTTTTTGCATCATGTCCAACGGCGGGAACAGATTGTCAAGTGTCGCGCCGAGTTTATTGACTTTCGTGACGCGCTCGAAATTGCCCGCAATGCCGCCGCCGGTGATGTGCGCGATGCCTTTGATGCCGATATTATTCGACAGCAAGCGGCAGATCATCGGCGCGAAAATGCGCGACGGCGTCAGCAGCACTTCGCCCCATCTGCGCGTGTCGTCATATTTCGCCGTATGCCATTCGTCGCCGAACTGCTCGCGCATAATCGTGCGCAGCAACGAAAAGCCGTTGCTGCGAAAGCCGCGACTCTGGAATGCCATCACCGCGTCGCCGACCTGCGCGGCGCTGCCGTCAATCGGCTTCTTGAGGCTCGAATGCAGTATGCCGATGCCGGTGGCACACCAGTTGAAGTGCATCCGCGCGCCATAGCCGTTCATGCGCGTGCCGAGTTCCGCGATTTCGCCGCCGCTGATTGCCACGCCGCATTCGTTCGCCGCGTCATGCAGGCCGCGCATCAGGTCGTTGATAATCTCGGCGTCAAGAAAATCGAGATCAATAATGTTCGATAGCGTTGTCGGTTCGACGCCGCTCGATACGAGATCATCCACAATCATTGCCATCAGGTCGAAGCCGAGCGTGTGATAGATGCCGGTGCGTTCCGCCAATTCGATTTTCGTGCCGATGCCATCGGACGAAATGCCGATTTTGACGCCGTTAAAATCAAGCAGATTGGCAAAGCCGCCGTCCACGTTCAGACATGCCGCGCCCGCTTTTCCAGCGCGATTGGCAAACGTCTTTTTCGCCCAGTTATAGGCGTTGCGGGAACATTCATCCCCTAAATTTATATTCATGCCGCTGCGTTGCGTTGCATTCATGCGATGCCTCAGGCTGCCCGTCAAAACGAATGCCGCTCTGTTCGGGCAGGCGCTCCTCTGGTTACGTTCGTCTGAAAAAGTGATGAAATGATGTGTTGATTCCCGCAATACAAGCCCCATCATTTTTTAAACTTCGAAAATGTCAATAAAAGAATGGGGACGGGGTGGGACTTTTCAATGCGCGGCATGTTGCGCGATGAATTTTTGCAAGTCATCCTTGACAACAATCGGCGGGAAAATGGATGAAGACTGTTGACAATATATGTTATCGGAAATAACGGTTACTCCACCTCTGCCCCTCCCTGAACGGGAAATTCGGTAGATGATTTTTTATTTCCGATAGTCGCTGATATGACGCGAACATCATTTTAAATGAACACTTGGGAGAAAAATTTATGGAAACAATCACGCGCGACGGCTATTCTGCCAGCGAATTATTTCACGCACCACTCGGTTTAGCCTATAATGATTTTATTATTTTACCAGGATATATTGATTTTTTACCGGAAATGGTGAATCTTGAAACCCGTTTGACCCGCAATATCGGCCTGAAAAAACCGATTGTTTCCAGCCCGATGGATACCGTGACCGAGGCGAGAATGGCGATCAGTCTCGCGCTGCTCGGCGGCATCGGCATCATTCACTACAACAACACGGTGGCGGAACAGGCGGAACAGGTGCGCAAAGTCAAACGCTACGAAAACGGTTTTATTATGAATCCGAAAGTGCTGTCGCCGGAACATACGATTGCGGACGTGGACGAGATCAAGCGCAAGTATAATTTTTCAGGCATTCCGATTACGGAAAACGGGCAATTGCATTCGAAACTCGTCGGCATCGTGACGAACCGCGATATTGATTTCGAAAAAGATCGCAGCCGCAAACTGTCCGAGGTGATGACGAAAGAGGTGTTGACTGCGCCTCAGGGGATTTCGTTGTCGGACTCCAACAAGATTCTTCGCGCGTCCAAAAAGGGGAAACTGCCGATTGTGGATGACGCCGGCAATTTGGTCGCGCTGATGAGCCGCAACGATTTGTTGAAAAACAAAGAATATCCGAATGCCTCGAAAGACGCCCGCAAACAGTTGCGCGTCGGCGCGGCGATTTCGACCCGCGAAGAAGCCAAAGAACGTCTCGCTGAATTGGCGAAAGTCGGCGTGGATGTCATCGTCATAGATTCGGCGCAGGGCAATTCGATTTACCAGATCGAGATGATCCAGTATATTAAACGGAATTATCCTGAAATTGACGTGATCGGCGGCAATGTGGTCACGGAAGAACAATGCGCGAAATTGATTCAGGCGGGCGCAGACGCGTTGCGGATCGGCATGGGGCCGGGATCGATCTGCACGACGCAGACCACGATGGCGTGCGGTCGCTCGCAGGCGACGGCGATCTATCGCTGCGCCAAATACGCCCGACAATTCGACGTGCCGGTCATCGCCGACGGCGGGATCGCGAATATCGGGCATATCGCCAAAGCCATCGCAATCGGGGCATCCGCGCCGATGATGGGTTCGATGTTCGCCGGAACGCAGGAAGCGCCGGGGGATTATTTTTATGAAAACGGCGTCCGCCTCAAACGCTATCGCGGCATGGCGTCGCTGGAAGCGATGGAAAAAGGCGGCGGCAAGCGTTATTTCACGGAAGAAAGCAAGGTGAAAGTGGCGCAGGGCGTCAGCGGCAGTGTCGTGGACAAAGGCTCGGTCTTCGATTACGTGCCGTACTTGATTCAAGGGCTGAAACATGCGTTCCAAGACCTCGGCAAGCGGACGGTCGCAGAACTGCATGACGCCTTATACAGCGGCGAACTCCGCTTCGAAGGACGCTCGATGTCGGCGCAAATCGAAGGCGGTGTCCATGACATGCACTCCTACAAAATGCCGAAATATATGTAAACCGATTCGTTTTGTAGAGACGCACAGCCGTGCGTCTCTACATATTGAAATTTTATGACCATACAGGCGTTCGAAGGGTGCATCATCGGCACGGCAGTTGGCGACAGTCTCGGTTTGCCCTATGAAGGCTTGTCGCCGCAACGAGCAAGCCGTCTGTTTCCTCGTTTGGACCGCCATCATTTCCTGCTGGGGCGCGGCATGATTTCCGATGATACCGAGCATACGCTGATGGTCGCGCAGGCGTTGATTGAGGCTGGCGGCGACCCGGAACGCTTTTCTCAAGAATTGGCGCGAAGGCTGCGCCGATGGTTGTTCGGGCTGCCTGCCGGAATCGGTTTCGCGACGCTGCGATCCTGCCTCAAGCTTTGCGTGGGCTATTCACCACGCGCCAGCGGCGTGTTTTCCGCCGGGAACGGCGCGGCGATGCGGAGCGCAATTCTCGGCGTCATGTATGGCGCTGATATTGAGCGTTTAAAAGAGTTTGTGCGGCGTTCAACGACTATCACGCACACCGATCCGAAAGCGTATTACGGCGCAGTCGCGGTCGCGCTGGCTGCCCATCTGAGCGCAACGAGCGCAGCGATTGACGGAGCATCGTATCTTGAGAGGCTGCAAACGGTTCTTGCGGACGAACACGCGGAGGAATTCCTGGAATTGATGCGCCGCGTCGCGCAAAGCGTCGGCGCGAACGAATCTACCGCCGATTTTTATCAGCGTCTCGTTCCGAACTCAACACAGGGAATCAGCGGATATATATACCATACCGTTCCGGCAGTGCTGCACGTCTGGTTACGGCATCCGGACGATTTCAGGCAGGCGCTTTCGAATATTCTCGCCTGCGGCGGCGATACGGATACGACCGGCGCGATTCTCGGCGGCATTATCGGGGCGCGAGTCGGCGTCGAAGGCATCCCGCGCGAATGGATTGACGGGATTGTCGAATTTCCCGAATCCGTTGGTTGGATGCAAACCGTCGCGCGCCAATTGCGTCAGACGAGTTCGTGGTATTCGGAAACGGCTTCTAACGTGGCGTTTCCGCTGCTATTATTGCGGAATTTTTGCTTTACCGCGATTGTGCTGTTACATGGATTCAGAAGACTGCTGCCGCCATATTAAGTCATGCCAATTGTGGTAAAAAGATCGTACAGTTTAGAATTCCGAATGTTTCGCCCTATGATTCTCATAAGCAGCCGCTTTGATCGGGGTTTTTCCTGTGACATTATAACGCTTTGGCGGTTCATGCGTCTAATAGGGAAAACGATATTCGCATTATTTCACACTAACCAAGAAAACGGAACGCGCGCATCATGGAATATACATTGCAAAGCATGTTCGATATTCAGGGAGAGGTCGCGATTGTCACGGGCGCATCACGCGGCATCGGCAAGGAAATCGCCATCGCATTGGCGTCGTTAGGCGCAAAAATCGTGTTGGTGAGCGTCAAACCCACCTATCTGTTCCATACGGTCAACGAATTGCAAGGCAAAGGCTTCGACGTTGTCGGCATTCCGGCAGACACGACCAAAAAAGAGAGTGTGCAGGACATGGTAGAACAGGTCATACAGCAATTCGGCAAAATTGATATATTAGTCAATTGCGCGGGCGTCTCGCATCTGGAAAATGCCGTTGATTTCGAAGAGGCGATGTGGGATTGGGTGATGGAAGTCAATCTGAAAGGGACGTTTTTGACCTGCCAGGCGGTTGGGAAATATATGATTCAGCAGAAAAAAGGGCGAATCGTCAACATCTCGTCCGTCCTCGGTCTGCACGGCAGAGCGCAGGACATGGCCTACGCGCCCAGCAAGGCGGCAATGGATCAACTGACGAAATCGTTAGCGGTGGAGTGGGCGAAAGATAATATCAACGTCAACGCCGTTGCGCCGACCTTTACCACAAACGATGTCAAAATCGGCCTGTTAGGGAATCAGGAAAAAATAGATTGGGTGCTCCATCGCATCCCAAAAGGCAAATTGTGCGAAATGGAGTGGATCGTCGGGCCGGTGATTTTCCTCTGTTCCCCCTGCGCCGAATTCGTAACCGGCCACATTCTCTATGTGGATGGCGGCTGGACGATTGGGTAAAGGCATTGAACAACCCTGCCAGGGTTTCGAACCCTGACAGGGTTCATATTACGGTTTTTTGATAGATTGAAAAATCGCGGCGATGCTTTCCGAATGGCGTTGCGCCGCTTTCGGTTGAGCGAGGAAGACGATAAGGCAGACCATGTCCTCTTCCGGAACAAAAAAACCGACCGTCATACTGACATCCTCGTCCGTTTCGACATCCTTTCCGCGCCCGTTCGCTTTCCAGAATGGAAAGCCGTTGATCTCCAGCGTTTCCCCTTCGCCGTCGAGCGTAATTTCCGTCAGCAGATCGGTCAAGAACTCGTCCAACCCATCAACCGCTTCTTCCATCGTTTCCGCATCCACCGGCCAGACCATCATATACACCTTTTCATCCGGCGAGATGGATTGCAGAATGGTTTCTTCGATAATTTCGGTGTTCCATTTGTCCGGTATCGTCATTTGGAACATCGGCGCGTCCGGCGTCGGATAGACAACGACTTCCGCCGGGGCTTGCGCGGCTCCAAGCAGCAACACAGTCATACACGTCAATAACAGCGTTCGCATGTTCATAATTCCTCCTTGTTGGAAATACCTGCCAGACAGAGCAACCCCGCCTGACAGCATGACTTGAGACTCTTCGAATCATAGCTTATGCGTTTCTGCTGTTTTGTCAATATGGAATTTTTATAATTATTTACGTACCGTTCGTAGGGCGAAACTGGTGTTTCGCCCGTGACGAAACACCAGTCATGACATTTCACAAACATTTCATACGGCGTTCATACTGTGTTCATGCGCAAATCCTACCATAGACACAGAAAGAAAAACGTGTCGTATCAAACGGATGTAGCCACCCTTTGCCCCCATGAGGGGAATGTAAAAAAGGAGAACAGATCATGAACCGCATTGCCAATATTCTACGTATCGTGTCAGGGATGCTGATGTTTTCAGTTTTCTGCCTCGCGTTCGCGTATGCCGAAGAGGCGCAAGACGCCAGTTTATCGCCGTATTTTTTGGTCAAAAGCGACAATCCGAACACCGACCAGTTGCCGCTGCTGCTGACTTCAGCGAATGTCAATATCGCCGGAGTGATCGCCGACGTGACAGTCACGCAGGTTTACAAAAACGAGGGAACGCGCCCGATTGAGGCGATCTACGTCTTCCCCGGCTCGACCCGCGCCGCCGTCTATGGCATGACCATGACCATCGGCGACCGCCGCATCGTCGCGAAAATCAAGGAGAAAGAGCAGGCGCGGCAGCAATACGAAGCCGCGAAACGCGAAGGCAAAACCGCGTCGTTATTAGAACAGAAGCGCCCGAACGTGTTTCAGATGAACGTCGCCAACATTCTGCCCGGCGATAACATCAGCGTCGAATTGAAATACACGGAACTGCTCGTGCCGACGGACGGAACATACGAATTTGTTTATCCCACCGTCGTCGGGCCGCGCTACACGAATCAATCGGCAGCCGCGCCGGGCGCGGACACCTGGACGGCGAACCCGCATCTGCCGGAGAAATCCCAGGCCGAACTGACCGCCGATCCGCCGTATCTGTTCGACATCACGACGCGCATCTCCACCGGCATTCCGTTGCAGCAAGTCAGTTGCTCGTCGCATGACGTGAACATCGCCTACGACAACCCGGCAGCGGCGGCGATTACGCTGGACGAAACCGTATTGATCGAGCGCATTCGGCGCATGAAACCGGAACGGCTCGCCGTGCTGAAGGAGGCGTTGAAAGACCTGTACGGCGAAGATTTCGGCAATCTGCCGCGCTTTTATCAACGCCTGTTTGCGGCAGGATTCGCGCCCGCGCAGCCGGTGGAAGAAGAACGGGTGCGCGCGGTCAAGGAATTCGGCGGCGACCGCGACTATATTCTGCGTTACCGGTTGGCGGACGAACGGATTCAATCCGGTTTGCTGCTCTATGAAGGCGAAGAGGAGAATTTCTTCCTGTTGATGGCGCAGCCCCCGGCGCAGGTGGCGACAGAAGCGATTCCGGCGCGGGAATACATCTTTATCATGGATGTCTCCGGCTCGATGGAGGGCTTTCCGATAGAAACTTCCAAAGCCGTGCTGCGCGACCTGATCGCCAATCTGCGCCCGACCGATACGTTCAACGTGCTGCTGTTTGCGGGGAGTTCGTCAACATTCTCAGAGAAATCAATCCCGGCGACGCCGGAGAATTCGAACCTCGCGCTCTCCTTTATTGACCGGCAGGAAGGCGGCGGCGGCACGGAATTGCTGCCGGCATTGCAGCGCGCGCTGAATTTATCGCGCACGGAAGGCGTGTCGCGGACGATAGCGATTGTGACCGACGGCTTTGTGAATGTCGAAACCGAGGCGTTCGACCTGATTCGGAAAAATCTCAATAACGCGAATATGTTCACATTTGGGATCGGCAGCAGCGTCAACCGTTTCCTGATCGAAGGCATGGCGCGCGTCGGCTTAGGCGAGCCGTTCGTCGTAACCAGGCCGGAAGAAGCGGCGGCGCAGGCCGACAAATTCCGCCAGTACATTCAATCGCCGGTGTTGACGCAGATTGAGTGCGAGTTCAACGGTTTCGACGCCTACGATGTCGAGCCGACGAGCATTCCCGACGTGTTGGCGCAGCGTCCGGTGCTCGTGTTCGGGAAATGGCGCGGCGCGGCGGCGGGGGAGATCGCGCTGACCGGCACGACCGGCGGCGGCGAATATCGCCAGACCTTCCGCATCAGCGACGCCGAACGCAGCGATACGAATGCCGCGCTGCGCTATCTCTGGGCGCGGAAACGGATCGAATTGCTCGGCGATTACAATAGCGTGCAGAAAGACGATGGCCGCGTTAAAGAAATCACAAGACTCGGTCTGACGTACAACTTGCTGACCGAATACACCTCGTTTATCGCCGTTGACGAAGTGATTCGGAACAAAAGCGGCAAAACGGATACGGTCAAACAGCCGTTGCCGCTGCCGCAAAACGTGTCGAATTCGGCGATCCGCAAATCGCCGGAACCGGAACTCTCGTTCCTGCTGCTGATTGCGGCGGCGCTCGTGACATTCGCCTTGCGGAAAAAATAACTTCTGCGAATAACCCTGCCAGGGTTCGAAACCCTGGCAGGGTTTACATCAATATGAAAACACGTCTTGTTTGCTATCTCTTCGCGTTATTGATCGCCTACGGTCTGAAAGCGCATTACAGCCGCGCCACGAGCGACGGCCTCGATTGGATACTCCGCCCGACGACGGCGTTTGTCGAACGCGTCAGCGGCCTCGAATTCGAATACGAACGCGGCGAAGGCTACCTGAATCGGGAACAGCGCGTCATCATCGCCCCGGCCTGCGCGGGCGTGAATTTCATGATCGCGGCCTTCGGCATGACGCTCTTTTCGTATCTGCATCTTATGCCGACCGCCGCGACCACGCTGTTCTGGACGGCGGGCAGCCTGCTCGGCGCGTATCTGCTGACGGTCGCAGTCAACGCGCTGCGCATCGTCATCGCTCTGAACCTCTATGCCTCCGGCGCGTCGTTCGCCTACGCCAACCCGGAGCAATTGCACCGCCTCGAAGGGATCGCCGTCTATTTGACCGCGTTATGCCTCTTCTTCTGGCTGGCCGGGCGGGCGGCTAAATCCCTGAACTCCCCTCCTGGGAGGGGGCGGGGGTGGATTGCCGACACACAAGATGCGTTCAACACGTTACCCACCCCTTGCCCCTCCCAGGAGGGGAATCGGCTGCTTGGCAGCCATTGGGGAACGTATTGGCCGTTCCTCTGGTATCTCGCGATCACGCTTCTCGTGCCGCTGTTGAATCCGAATTATCAGAGCGACCGGGCGCAATTAGCGGAACATGCGCTTGTCGTCGTCTCCGTCTGCGCCGCCGTCGCGTTGCTTGCCGCGTTCATGCGAAAACGGGTTTTCCCGCGTTTTTCTCTTGATTTCATTCGCCGCCTCTGGCATGAATGACTCTTATGAGAGGATCGAACTATGGCACAACACATCGCAATGCCCGTTGAAGCGGATCATATCATGTACGCCTCTGAGAAAGGCATGATGACAGCGCAATCCCTTTTAGATTGCGCGACGCGCATTATTCGCGAGGAATTCGCCGCGCGTCAGATCGTAGTCGAACAGATCATGTTGTTTGGCAGTCGCGCTCGCGGAGATGCCAGACCCGACAGCGATTGGGATTTTTTGGTCGTGACCGGAACGCCGGTCTCCTGGGACGAAAAGCGCGGCATCTGGCTCAGATTGGCTCGTCGCCTGGCAGCCTACGCCATCACCGCAGATATTTTGATCAAGTTCGAGCAGGATTTCGAACGCGACCGCCGCGATGTCGGAAAAACAACCTATTATGCCTTCAGGGAGGGCGTACGCCTATGAACCCGATCACCGTCGAACAGTGGTTCATCAAAGCCGATAACGACCTGAAAACCGGAAAAGACGAACTGAACACGGACAATCCGGCGACAGACACGATCTGTTTTCATGCGCAGCAATGCGTGGAAAAGTATCTCAAAGGATTTCTGGCATGTCATGATCAGGAAATCAGAAAAACCCACAATCTGACGACCATTTTAGCCGATTGCGCGCGAGTTGACGCATCCTTTATCGAACTCTCCGAGAAACAGGTAGATGCGTTGACGCCTCATGCCACTGTCTTGCGCTATCCCGATGATTTTTATATGCCGCCTGTCGAAGAGGCGCAACAGGCGATTCGACTTGCCGCAGACGTGAAAGGTTTCGTGCTGAAACGCATGCAAAAAGACGAGGTTTCCGACGAAGAGCAATAGCGGTCAGACACCTTGAAGGTGTCTGACCGCTTGAAAAATATCATGAAACCGAAAATTTTATTAGTGGAAGACGAGCCGGGCATCGTGGATACGGTGCAATATGTGCTGGAAAACGACGGCTTCGAGACGAAATGGCTTGCCGCCGGGTCGGAGGTGATGCCGCTGCTGGCCTCGGAGCGAGTGCATTTGGTGATTCTGGACATCGGCCTGCCGGACATCAATGGCCTCGAAGTCTGCAAGCTGATCCGCCAGAAATATTCGCTCCCGATTATCTTTCTGACCGCCCGCAAAGATGAAATTGACCGCGTGGTGGGGCTTGAAATCGGCGCGGATGATTACGTGGTCAAGCCTTTCAGCCCGCGTGAGTTGTTGGCGCGAGTCAAGGCGGTTTTGCGGCGCACAGGGCATGAGAAGCCGAAAGCGGCGGAAGGTGCGTCGCAGGCGTTTGCCGTGAACGAGGCGAAATGCCAGATTACCTACTACGGCGAGCCGCTCGACCTCTCGCGCTACGAATACAATATTTTGACCACCTTCATCCGGCGTCCCGGCATCGTCTTTTCCCGCAATCAGTTGATGGATTTGGCGTGGGATGACCCGGACACCAGCATGGATCGCACGATTGACGCGCATATTAAAAACCTCCGCGCCAAATTGAAAGCGGTCAGGCCGACGCTCGACCCGATTGTCACGCATCGCGGTCTGGGGTATTCGTTGAAAGAGGGGCTATAATTGCCCTGAAAGGGCATGAGAATATAGACTGGGGATTTATCCCCAGGAAATCAGGGGTTCCCGTCGCGCGCCCTGAAAGGGCGGCGGCATTGCCTGCGCCCCTTCAGGGCGCGTCTGGTTGCGCCGTTTGTTCCAGAGGATAAATCCTCTGGCTCTATTCTCATGCCCTTTCAGGGCAGACTGATTATGAAACTCAGCGCTCGAATTTTTTTTGCGTCATTTTTGATTGTCGCAGTCTGTTTTGCGTTTCCGATCTGGTGGGTGCTGGATACGTTGCGGCTGCGCTATCAGGAAAGCGTGGAAGAATTGTTAGTGGATCAGGCGAACGTGCTGGCGGCGATGGTGGGGCGCGAGACGGAGCAGGGGCAGCTTGATTTCGACGAATGGCGGCACGCTTTCGACCACGCCTACGCCCGCCCGCTCGCGGCGCAAATCTACACCCTCACCAAAACCCACGTTGACCTCTCCGTGCTTGTCACCGACATGAAAGGCGTCATTCAGTTCGATTCCAAAAACCGCGAAAACGAGAGCTACAATTTTTCGAAATGGAATCTCGTCAAGGCGACGCTGACGGAGGAATACGGCGCGAAAATGACGCGGCTCTATGCCGGGACGCCGTCGGCGCGATTGGTCTATGTCGCTGCGCCGATTTTCGTCAAAGGCAAGCTGACCGGCGCGGTATTGGTGGGCAAGCCGATGACGAACATCAACCGCTTTTTGGAACACGCCAGGCCGCAGATTTTCAAAGTCGGCGCGATTTCGGCAGGCGCGGCGATTGTCCTGAGCTTTTTCTTTTCGCGCCTGCTGACGCGCCCGATCAAACGCCTGACGCACTACGCGAACGACGTGCGGGACGGAAAGCGCGTCCCGTTTCCGCGCCTCGACAGCAGCGAGATCGGCGAAATGGGCGAGGCATTCCAGCGGATGCAGGAGGCGTTAGAAGGGAAGAAGTATGTCGAACAGTACGTCCAAAATCTGACGCACGAGCTGAAAAGCCCGCTCTCCGCGATTCGCGGCGCGGCGGAACTGTTAGAAGAGCCGGACATGCCGGATGATAAGCGCGGCAAATTCCTCGCGAATATTCAGGATTCGACCATCCGCATTCAGCAGATTGTGGATCATCTGCTGGAACTTGCCTCGCTGGAAAATCAGAAAATTCTTGAAAAAGTTGAAGACATTTCGCTGAATGCCCTGATTCAGGCGGTTTTGGAAAGCAAGCGTCCGCTGCTGTCGCAAAAACATCTCGCTTGCGCCCCGCAAATTGAGGAAGACGCCACGCTGCGCGGCGATGCGTTCCTGCTGCAACAGGCGCTTTCGAATCTGCTGCAAAACGCCATCGAATTCAGCCCGGACTCCGGCAGCATCGAACTACGCGTCCGCCAGAGCGCCGAACGGCTGCATATTATTATCGAAGACAGCGGCCCCGGCCTGCCTGATTTTGCGAAAGAGAAGGTCTTTGATAAATTTTTCTCGCTGCAACGCCCCGACACCGGCAAAAAAAGCACCGGCCTCGGCCTGAATTTCGTCAAAGAGATCGCGCATCTGCATCACGGCGCGATAGCGCTTGAAAATCGCGGCGACGCCCCCGGCGCTCGCGCAATCCTGTTGCTGCCGGTCAGCGGATAACACAGGAAAAGCTGTCAGACACTTTCAAAGTGTCTGACAGCTACGTTTCCCTTCCATGTTCATCATTTCTTGACAGAACCCTGCCTGCTAAAATATTAGTCAAAAACTATTTGACTTTCCGCGAGAGAACTCAGATAATATTTAGAGAAGTTTTGGAGAATTTATAAAATATTTATGGCGAAAATGACGTTTTCAGGACACGAAAAATTTCATTGCCGTCAATTCTGGCTGAAAAAGGGGTACGATTTCCTCTGCGCCGGGCGGCGGTTTACTGAAAGGAATTCGATTAAATATGGTAACAAGCCTGGAAACGCTTAAAGAAGTTCATAATTTGTTATGTGCAAGCTATCAACCTGTTCATCATTTCAATAAAGATCGAATTTTTGATGAGATTCTTTTTATTTTCCTTTCCTGGCGAACTCCTATTTTAAAAGCCGAATCAATCTATCAACAGATTATTACTCGATTTCGCGATCTGAATGAGTTATTCTGTTTATCCGAAGATGAATGGTTTTATATCCTTGAAAACGGGGGAAAGGCCAGAGATAAATCCAGAACTATCGTAAAGCTATTAGCAATGTTGCAAAAGGATTTTGGTTGTGTTGAAAATCTTGAAATGCTTTCTCAAAAATCTGAAAATGAGATTTACCAATACTTGACAACTCTTCCAGGAATAAAAGATAAATCGGCGTACTGCATTATGCTCTATACAATGAAAAAGCCAGTTTTCCCGGCGGATGCCCATTGTTTGAGAATCTGTCAACGAATTGGCATTATTCAGGGCAATAATACAAATAAACAAGATCGAGTCAGGGGACAGCTATATCTGAATATGATTTTAAAAGGGGATTATGAACGCTGTTATAATCTTCATGTCATGATGATTCAGCATGGCAAGCAAATATGTAAACCGCGCCCATTGTGTAATAAATGTATTCTGAATCAATTATGTGAATATAAAAAAGGACAGTGAAACAATTATGACATTCAACGGAATTGATTTATTTGCTGGCGCTGGCGGGCTTTCAGAAGGGTTTATTCAAGCAGGCTTAAATGTTATTTCCACTGTGGAAAAAGATAAATGGGCATGTGAAACTCAGAAAACCAGAAATATCTTTCATTATCTTCAAAATTGTAATCAACTTGATGATTATTGGGCTTATTGTAGAACAACGCTCCATACGGAACTGATTGAACCAAATCGAAAAAAAATCTATAAGAAATACCCTGGATTGGAAGAAAAAATCAATCATACAATATGGCAAGCAGAATTCGGCGTTCCAATGCAGAAGCAGGGGACAT
>CAZRSF010000040.1:0-55707 GCA_964602655.1 uncultured Candidatus Moduliflexus sp. | reverse complement strand
AAGGCGTTTTTGGCGGATTATTTTATTCGTCGGTATTGGCTGGCCGCCGCCGCCGCGATTCCCGTATTTCTGGCGGCGGACGGCCCGCGATTTTCCGTATGGATCACGCGCGTTTTCGGCTTGCAGTACACTCGTAATTTCTCTATGGTAAATTGATCGGTCGAACCGTCATTGATCACAATGATTTCGACATCCTGATACGTCTGCTTCAAAATCGAATCAACGGCCTCGTCAATATATTGGCCGTGATTGTAACACGGAATCACAGCGCTTACTTTCGGCATGACGTGTTCCTTGAATTCGCATTGTTCAGAAAGTGTCGCATGGCGTCCATCCACGCATCTTTACGCACAGCGAATCGTTTTCTCCAACGAAAAAAACGGAGGTATCGCGCCGGATAATGTTGCATCCGCGCCCGCTTATTTTCGATTTTTCGCAAGGCGAGATTACTCGAACTCAATCCCCGCGCATTTTCATACACAGACACGATAAAGGGCACATAACCGATGCGATGCTGTTTGCGTTTCGGATTGCTGACGAACACGCGCAGAAAAAATTCCAAATCTGCCGAAATCTTGAACGATTCGTCATGCATCCCATACATTTCGAACAATGTGCGTTTGATAAATGTGGCCTGATGCGGAAATGTTCGCCGCGCAAACGTGGCGTACGTATCCGTAAAATCAATTGAGTATCTTTCTGAAACGCCGTCTCGCTCTAAGATGAGATCACCATAATAAATATCTTTGTTCAAGGGCTGCTCATGCGCAAACACCTTTGCCAACGTGTCCGATTCATACAAATAATCGCCGCCGTTCAGAAAGAGCAGATAGGTACCATGCGCCTGCGCAACGCCCTTGTTCATGGCATGATAAATGCCGCAATCCGGTTCGGAAACGAAATACGTCATACGCTGCGCGTAGCGTTTCAGGATGTCAAGCGTCCCATCCGTCGAACCGCCGTCAATGACAATCCATTCGAACTCCTGAAACGTTTGCTGGACGACGCTTTGACAGGTGAGTTCGATCCGCTGCGCCTCATTGAAGCAGACAGTAATAATCGAAAACGGAATATGATGGTTGTCTCTCATCGCCCTATGATTTATTCAGCGCGTTGTTATATGCGGCACATGTTTTCTGGGCGGTGGCTTCCCATGAAAACTGCTTCAGCCGTTTCTGTCCTTTGGCAATCAACTGCTGGCGCACATCTTCATGAAAGATGACCGTCGCGACGGCCTCTTGAATCGAACGCATGTCTTTCGGTTCGAAATAGATCGCCGCCTCGCCGCCGACTTCCGGCAACGATGACGCATTGCTCAGAAGCGCTGGACAGCCGCACGCAAACGCCTCTAACGCCGGAATGCCGAAGCCTTCGTAGAGCGAGGGAAATACAAACGCCAACGCATGTTGATAAAGGTGCGCCAACATCGCGTCGTCTGCGGGAATGTGGATGACATGTTCCAAAACGCCCAATGATTCGAAAAAACGGAGTTCATTCGCTGAAAAATGTTCCCCGGAACACACAAGCGCAATGTTCTGCTCACGCAGAATATTCGAAATAGCCCTCAGCAGAAAGTAAAAATTTTTATAAATCGCTCGACTGCCGGTAAACAGCAAATATGTCGCAGGCAATTCGACCTCAGACGCAGCATGACAGGGGGAGAACGAGCTCGCAAGATAGACCACTTCGATTTTCTCAGGATCGATACCGAATATTGCGATCAAATCGCGTTTGGTCTGCTCAGAAATCGCAAGAACGCGCGTCGCCGCCTGACAAAGCTGTTGTTTATGCATACTGACCAGGTCGGCCAATTTGAAATATTCGGGAAAGCGTTCATGAATCATGTCGAATACTGTCAACACAAACGGCGTCCCCTTGAGTGTGTCAAGGAAATACGAATCATAATACGTGGGATGAAAAATATCATACGCGCGTTGTGTCAATTGCTTGAGGACAGCATGGCGATTACGCATGTTAAGCGTTCGTTTCCAATTTTTTCTTGGAGCAAGGCGCTGTTTGATCTGAAGAAGTCGTTTTTTCCCAGGAATATTCGCATTTTCTAAAAAAACATTCCAGGGATCGTCGAACGGCTGAAGCGTCGTTCGAAACTCTTCTGCCTCAAGAAGGGCGATATTTTTTCCATAACGAATTTCGATCTTCGCTGAAAAGCCTGCGGCATCGGCATGACGCCAGAGTTCGTAAAAATAGCGCGAAATGCCGCCGAAGCGCTGAGTCTCGAAGATTTGATGATCATACAGAATCCGCATAATGCCTTATGATTTTCGCTTGGTCCTGTGTAAAAATCGGGAGAGTCCTTGCCGTATGAGTTTCATACCTAAATAACAAACCGCAAACGCCTTATCCCGCAACCTGCCGGTAAAGTCATAGCGGACATCGAGCAGATAGGGCGCAAATTGTTTTAACGGTGTTTGCTTGATCCATTCGATAAGCCGAACGTTGTATTTTTCCTTGATGATAAACTCACCAGGAGGCGAATACTGCGCAAAAATAAGGCTGATTCGGCGCAGTTCCTCTTGAGGTGGCAGTATATTCTGTTGACGAGCATACTTGACAACGAATTTATAAAAATATGACACATAGCGAAGGCTGTACTTCCTGAGAGCTTCTGCAATCTCGCGGTGATCCGCGCCGAAATGTTCAAGAAACCGCGCATATTGCTCTAAGGCGGCCAAGACGTCTTGCGGCGGCGGGGAATATGAGGCGCTTCCTTCATGCAGCCGATACGAAAAGCATTCGTCCAACGCAGTGGCCTTCCACGATGATTCCATGAGCAGCAACCATAACGCATCGTCGGCGAATAACAGCTTGCGATAGAGCGGAATGCCGCCGACGCGGAGATAATCAGCAGATCGCATCATATAGCCCGTCGCGAATGATTCGCGGAGACAGACCAATCGGGACGCCAAAAATTCGGCAGCGGTTTCTCGCGCAGGCATAGGAAGGCAACTTCGGATCACCCGACTCTGGCGATCTATGATTCGAAAGTGTGCGCAATATAAACCAGCCTCAGGATATTGACGGATAGAGGCGTCCATTACCTGCAAATAATTCGGATCGAAAAGATCGTCTTGTCCAAGAATCGTCAAAAATTCATTAAGTGGCACAGTCGAAATCCGCTGCCAGTTTTGTTCGATCGTTAATGGGGTTGTTGCTTGCCAAATGCGGATTCTCGGATCATGCAAACTCATGAGCCATTCGTAACTGCCGTCTGTGCTCAAGCTTTCAAGAATTTCGACCTGAAAATCTCCGAATGTTTGCGCCAACACGCTCTCGATGCAGCTTTTCAGATAATCGCCGCCATTATATACCGGAATCACAATCGTAAATGATGGATTCTTCATGATATGTTTCCAATCGCTTAGCGGAAGAAACGGCGCATGAAATTTTTCAGCCCACATGCCGCTCGTGACAGCCGATTTCGAAGGCCGTTCTTCTGTTGATGTTGGCAAATCTGTTCGTCTATTTTCCGCATGAATTTATCGTTCGCGATCCGTTTCCATTCTCCTGTAATCTTCAAAGAACGCACATTCCTCGAAAGTTCGAAACAGCACATCGGTTGCAGCGTGAGGAACGATATCCAGCCATCAGCGCGGCGCATGCCATTCGTTTCGATGCTCGCTGCGTCAATGTCATGCGCCCCTGCATCATCCGCATAGCAAACCCGATCCAAGCGGAGGCGGCACGCGCTCTCGCGCATGGGAACCCACTTGACGCGGCGTATCGCTCCATACGGCGTCAGATCGTATGTCACCGCGAAGGTTCGCGAGAACAGGCCGACTGGCGTTACAATATCGGGCGTTTCCGCAAATCCTTCCCCCGTATCGAGAAAAAGGCATGTCCGCGCGTATTTGTTCGAACGCATGTGCTGTTCTGCGTAACTTAACGTAAACAGTTCGAGGAGATTGACCGGCTGCTCCTGGCGTTGCGTCGCCCCGACCAGCGTGTCGTATATCCCTTTGACAGCATGAATGTGATCGGAGAATAACGGAATGGTTTGATGTTCGATATGCTGTTTCAGCGAATGATAGACCTCCGGATGCGCTGCAATATATCGAATTTTTTCCACAAGGTTATCAACATCGAAGGGATCGAACAAAAAGCCATTGACCTGTTCGCGAATTTGCTCTGTCGTGCCGCCCAAATGCGAAGCGATAATCGGAACTCCCGCCAGTAACGCTTCATTGATGACTGTCGGATAATTCTCATAAATGACGGACGGAAACACCAGAACATCCGCATTTTCCGAGAGTATTTCGACAATATCGGCCGGTTGATACGCCCCATGATAATATGATTTCCAATCTGGAAATTCTCGATCCAGTTCTCGCTCGTATTGTGATTGAACTGCCCCAAGCAAAAAAAGCGTAAACCGATCTTTTTCCAGAAGATCGAATGCGCGGAGCAAGACATGCAAGCCTTTGGCAAAATGGATCGCTCCGGCATACGCAATCGTAAAGCGTACGCGCGGCGAACGCGGCGGATGTCTGTGCGTCGTCGTATTCGTCACCCCATTCGGCAGGTAAAGCGTATCCATCGCCGCAAATGAAGAAACGCGATCTCGAAATTGGCGTATCAAAAATTGCGACGGCGAAACGAACTGCGTCACATTCGCCGCGAGATGTTCGAAATACTGGTCGCGGGCGGCAATCAACTGTTCGTCATAGCCGAAACCTTGCCGTTCGATACAACGAGCGCAATCTGGGTTTGTTTTGCGAAGACATACATCAAAATTCTTATGAAGATGGACTTGCGGACAGATCAGCCAATAATCATGCAATGTCAGCACGACCGGAATATGTTGCGCTTTCGCCGTTGCAACCATGCCGAAAGACAGTCTTTTCAGATGATTGATATGCGCGATATCTGGCTTGACGATCTGCAAAATGCGTTCGAATTGCTCGTCAATGCGCGTATCCGTATATGTCTGTTCGAATGTGGAGGGCTGAGACAACGTATTGATAACGAAACACGGTATCCGGTCATACGCTTTCAGCGTGATCTGTGCATGTTCAAGCGACGGATCTTCGCCGGAATGAACGACAAACACCTCATGTCCCTCGGCGCGTAGGTATTGCGCAAGGTTATACGTATATACCTCGACCCCGGCAAAGGACTCCGGCGGAAAATAATGCGTCACGAAAAGAATTCGCATACTATCGCAATCGGAAGATGCGTCGTTCCCTCTCTCGAATGACTTGCAGAACAGTCGTCTTCAGCATTTTTCGATACGCCGGTACATCCGCAAACATCCAGAAGAGCCGCAGCAACCTCCAAAAATGCAGTCGTGAAAGCGCCCGGCGGATATGCTGACGATAAAATAACGCCTTCGCCCCTGTTTTACAGGCGTGCGGCTGTCGAATGCTACGGCAGAGCGCATGAAAGATGCTCGCAACTCTCAGCAGATTTTCATTCGTCAATGGCTGCGTCATCCAGAAGACGACCTCCAAATATTCATCGGTATCGGCGCGATCATGTTTTGGTGTAACCACTTGATGATAAAAATCGCGAAACAACACACAATGATTACGATGCTGCGACTCACGGGCAGCCGTTGACACCTGGGCGGCATGGACGCGATAGCGAAAGAGATTCTCCGTCAAGTTATCGCACTGTTCTCCCGCCAGATACAACCTGAACCACAAGTCCAAATCTTCCGCATACAAGACTTCGTGATAGCCACCGATTCGCTTGATACATTTAGTGCGATACATGACAAAAGGATGGCCTACCGGGTTGCGGCCTGTGAGAATCGCATACAAGTTCGCGCCGCCACCATAATGCCAATGATATGGAACGGTGGCAACGCCGTTGGCATCAATGTAATCGCCAGCGCAGCCGACGACTGCGACTTCCGGGCGCGCATCCAAAAATTGCGCCTGGAGCGCGAAACGCTCCGGCAGGCTGATGTCATCCGCGTCCATGCGGGCGAGATACTCCCCTTGCGCGAGGTCTATCCCTTGATTCAAGCGGGCGATCAGGCCAGCATTTTCTTTGAAATCATGCAAGCGGATGCGTTGATCGCGTTGCGCGTATCGCCAAAGAATCTCCGCGCTGCCATCCGTCGAACCATCATTCAAGATCAAAAATTCGAAATCGGCAAAGGTTTGCCGCAAAATGCTCTCAATCGCTTCGCCGACATAGCGCTCGGCGTTATATACCGGCATCATCACACTGATTTTAGGCATCGGTTAGAACGCTGACCAATTGCTCGTCAATCATGATGGACGACCCGTCATCCGACGTCGTGTAAAAACGGTATTCTCCCTCAACCGGGATATTGATCCAGCCATTCCAGGCGACGCTGCTCTGCTCCGCCGGAAGTTGTCCGTTGGCGACTAATTGATAAAAGGTTGTGAGGCCAATTTCTTTTTCAGTCTGCGCGAATGCAGGGGGGCCTTGCCAATCCGGATTCGGATAATAACTCGCAATGAGGCCTGATGGAGGCATCCGCAGCCATATATAGGAAAGCGGCGCGACCACGATCACTGCCAGTATCAGGAGAACACCCAGCCGTAGATCGCTTCTATAAGGTCTCCAATAATTTGAAAACTGCATATTCGACGAATTCCTGCTCGTAAAAACTGATGTTGGTCAACGCGAAAAACAACGCTCAAAAAATTTTTTCAGGTAATTCACGGCCTTCAGCGGATGTTTGATCGCATAGACAACACGATAACGATACGAACTGTATCGTGTTAAGGAGGCGTTCTTTTGCGCCGTTTTGGTCTTTTTTACGTTAAATTTCCTCTGTTCCGTATTAATACGCGTCAGAATGCGATTCCATGATTCGTCTGGAATCGTTTTAAAAAAATGTCCTCGATTATAATGATGAAAGAACGTTCCCCAGTCCGGATCGACAGGAATATGACCATGCGCAACGCCAAAATCCCAGACGTCCGTGCCGGGATACGGCGTTAAAATGCTCCAAATGACATGATCAGGACGTATTTTTTTCATCGCATCGAGGCTTTCCATAATATCCTCTTCGGTCTCTTCGGGGAAGCCGACCATGAAATAGACTAACGTTCGAATGCCGGCTTTTCTCGCGAATTCAACAGCCTGCATCACTGTCTTCGTATTCATATTTTTCTTGATCTGCTGCTGAATTTTCGCGCTTCCGCTTTCCAACCCAATATTAATCAACGAGCATCCGGCCTGCTTCATCAGTTTCAGCAGATGCAAATCTAACGTATCGCCGCGCGTATCGCACATCCATTGAATTGTAAAATCCAACGCCAGAATTTTTGTGCATAATTCCTCAACATATTGACGATTGAGCGTGAAGGTATCATCATGAAAACGGATATTCGTGATTCCTGAACGCTCATAACGGGCGTTGATTTCTTCGATGACATTGTCCGGCGTTCGATATCTGACTTTTCTTGACCACATCACATTCGAGGCGCAGTAATTGCAGGCAAACGGACAGCCTCTCGATGTGATGATTCCAGAAGAGGCGTCTTTCTGCATGTCGAAATTCTTTACGGCATGAAACGCTGGAAAAGGAAGCGAATTCAAATCCTGAATATAAGGGCGCGGCGGAGTATGAACGATGCGCTCATTCATTTTATACGAGATTCCCGCAATCGTCGAACAATCTGCTTGTTCCTGAAGCGCAGTAACGAGTTCTACGATGGTCTCTTCTCCTTCGCCTCGCACAACATAATCGAAGTTTCCTTTCGTCAATGGCTCTTCCGGGACTAACGTCGGGTGAAATCCTCCGGCAATAAGAGGAATCGTCGGCGTTTCAGCTTTGATATGTTTTGCCAGATAATACGCAGAGGCTGAATTAGGAGTCATGAACGATATCCCAATCACGTCTGGGGCGTACTGTTTCGCCGCTTCGGCAATATCGGTAAACACCGGATTATCATATCTGAAATTTTTTCGATAGGCGTCTTGATCGATCAGCAGATTCTCCGGCGTATCTGGGATGTCGTGAAAAAATGTTTCGCCATGCAGGATCATTACTTCATGGTGAGCGAGTTCCAACACAGCCGCAATATACCCCAATCCCAAATACACACTTCGACTCACAATATTTTGAAAACCATACCAGGGAGGCTGTATCAATAATATTTTCATGGCTGATCACTCCATAATTTCCGAGATGGCAGGGAAAAATTGCGCCACCTGCTTTTCCATTAACGGTCCACGCCGATATTTCTGCGATTTCCAATCTCTGCGGAATAACAATCGTCCGTGCCATTTGAGCGTTGTAAACAACTTTCCCCACCGATGTTTTCCGATGTTTTCCTGACGCTGCTGCATCAACTCATTCGGGTTGAAACGCCGCCCAAAAAACCGCACGGAGGTCATGGAACTGCGCGGCAAAAAAACGGTATGCAGACAGCGAAACGGCGAGTGTTCCCATGAATATATTTGATTCATCAACAACGAACGTTGAGCGTCAAACCCATCTTGAAAAATTAACGTGCCGCCATGCAGACGTTCCGTGCCGTTTGTCCATTGTCGAACAACAGAAAAATTATATAATTTTGTCATCGAACGTGCTGGCGGCGATAAATAGCCTTGCGCTACATGACGAACACGATCTATCGAAACGCAGTTCAAAACATTGCCATAGATACAACGTTGGTCTAAAAATTCTCCGGCTAATATGCGCGTTCGCATAATTTCCAGGCCGAACGGATCGTAAATTTCATCACCATCAACGCCGAAAATCCACGTAGGCGTACCGGCAAACGGCTCGATGAATTGATGCCCCTCGTGGAATTTACGAATGCGATGCAGCTCGATATGGGTATGTCGTGCTGCGAATTCTACCGCAATCTCGTATGTCCGATCTTGCGAATAATTCTCGGCAATAATGATGTGATCGCAGAAGTGTAGAATGTTTCGCAAGACCTGACCAATATAGAGGTCTTCGTTTTTGACTGTCACAATCGCGACAATTTTTAAAGGTTCCATACATTCGTCATGACCGAGTTATGGCAGACAATAAGGGAATGAGGTGATTGCTGTCACTATATGCGCAAGGTCATCGTCATGCCAATCCATATATAACGGCAGCCGCACAAGTCAGTCGCTGCCGTGTAAAAAGATCGTGAACGATTGTCAATCGAAACAGCGTTTCGCCGTAAGAGACAGGTCATTTTTTGTGTATCATTGCTTCGAATATCTCATCGTGCTGCTGTATCCAGCGAGATACATCAAATTGTGTTACGACCCTTGCTCGCGCGGCCGCCGAATAGCGATCGTAGTCATTCCAAATACGATTCACCGCCAGCGCTAATTCATGCGCGGACGGCATAATGATGCGCTCCCAGTTGCATTCGGCGTCAATCCCGATGCCAGCATCCTGCCCAACCAACTCCGGCGTGCCGCCGCTATTCGAATAGACGACCGGCAAGCCGCAAGCCATCGCTTCAATGACAACAGTAGGACACGGATCATTATATTTAGGATGCAGCAAAATATGGGCGGTGCGATAAATTACTGGCGCTTCTCGCTGGGTATATGAACCAATGAATTCAATATGCTGCTCAAGCTGCAGTTCCTGAATCAACTTGCGGGCAATCATCCCCGTCGTATTTAGATCCGATATCCAGTTGAGTTGTCCGGTAATCAGCAAGCGTACTGTTGGTATGCTTTGTTTAAGAAGAGACAATGTTCGCAGCGCCGTTTCGAAACGATAATATTCATATTGATTGCCCGCCAATAAAAGCGTCAACTGCTCTGTTTGACGCGGCTGTTCAGGAGGGCAGAACAACATCGTGTCAACCGGATTATGTAAAATACTATATCGGTCGTCACGTCGCTGCAAAAACCGATCTGCGCTTATTCGAGAAAACCGGCTTTGATAGAACACCCAATCTGCCGCATTTAACGCCATGCGCAATGGACGATTGATCTCTTCATGCTTCTCTCCAGCCCATGCGGGATAGGCGACGCCATCTTGATTCAGAACGATTTTCGCTCCTCGCGCTTTTGCTGCCGCAATCCATGTTTCTATATTCATCGGGAGAGCGCTGCTGACCAGATAGAGCAAATCGAAATCATCAAAACATTCTGGATACATGCGGCTCAAATACAATAATTTCACGCGCCCGCCGTTCGCGATTTCAGAGGGTTCGGGAACTATGCTGGCATAACAGACGCGAGGACGCGCAGCGATGGCGACGTTGGGCTTTGCGGCGTAACACTCAAGATCGCCGTCAGCGTTATGCCCGATATAATGAATGAGATAACCGGCTGCTGTTAATTGCGCGGCAAGTTTTCGGCGCGTATAGCCGATTTTCTGAAAGATTTTCTGCATTTTTAAGCGATGGCCGGTTCGAATGAAACGATGTTCTTGACTTGCCGAGCAAATACAGAGGCGGTCTGCCTCGATAGCGCGTAAAAATGCGATGGGATCCGGCAGATATTCCAGCAGAAACGTTAACGCGACCGCCGTATAATGCGCCTTTTGTTTGAACTGCGCAAAGTCAAAGCTCTCTACGTCCGCTCGCACGAATTCAAGGTTATTCTGGCGGCGAGCAAGAAGATCAATGGCATCATATTCTTGAAACGCAAGGAGAGCGTAGCCTCTGCCGATGCCGGAGCGCAGCAAATCAAGCAGCGAAATCGCCTCGCGCCCAAGCGCAATAACCACGTCTTGCGGCGAGAGATATTTCAAAAATATTTCGCCGCATCTATTCCCCGCCTCTATGCGCTCGCCGTCATTCATCAGCGAACGTTCTAACGCCGGAATCAGTTGACACAACAAGAGATGTTCTGTCTGTAATGCGGACACTAAAATCTGCCGATTTTGTGGAATCCAATGGCGATATCGCCGCAAAAATTTTTGCAAGAGGCGTAATTGCAGCAGTAACACAGCGCCGGTCACTCCGGACATGAACTTTGAAAAAACTCGTTTCATCATCCTTTCCGAAATGCGGCGCAACATTTTTTCAGAATCTGCCGCAGCGACCATCGGCGGGAGACAGCGCGGCGCTGGCTCGCTAAGCGTAAGACCTCTTCATATTTGTCAGCGATGTTATCGAATGGTTCGGCGACAATCAAGCGTTGAAAACTATCGTAATGCTCTGCAATGGCGTCTAACAAACCAGGAATCGCTTCAGGTTGATCGAAGCCTAAACCACCAGTTCCAACTAATTCAGGATGTCCGCCACTATTGGCGTAAATCGCTGGCAGCCCGCATGCTAACGCTTCCAGCAACGCATTGGAGCAGGGATCGTTTTGGCTGGCGGTGAGATAAATATCATGCTGCTTGAGCATGGCCGCTAACTCTTCGGAAGGCACCGGCGGGAGGACGTGGACATGCGTCATCCGCTGATACGCTTCGGGTAACCGACCGACAAACGTATACTCGTAGCGCTCGAAATCCAAATGTTCATCCAACCATTGATAGATTGCGCCGCCTTTGCGGGGATTGTCCGACCAACTTGTGGAGATAATTCGAATTTTGCGTTCAGAGCTAAACGGAATTTTCCCGTTTCGATTAAAGATTTCCGGATCAACAGCATTACGGATAAGCACTGGATGAATAAATTGATAACCGAGTTGGTAATTCTGCGTCAACGTATAGATCGATTGAACAATCGTGAAACAGGCCAATTCTTTATTAAGTTGCTGGCAAAGTTCATCTAATTCCGCGCTATTTCCACGATAGTTTTGGATCGGTCCATCAATCCGATGCACGATCTGCAAGGCTCGTTTCCGCCGGGCTGCTCGGAATTTCTCAATATCGAAATGCACGGAATTCAAAAGATACACATCTACACGCCTCTTCAAAATATTGGCAATTATGTAATGTCCTCGTTTGCTCAAAGCCTTGGTTAGAGCCATCATAAATTGATTGCCGCCGCCATAAGGCGGCTTGAAAAATTCATGCCACACTCCGATATGCAATGCTTGCTTTATTGCCGGAGTCGCATTAACCTCCAAAAACTGATAATGGGTTTTGGTTTTCTCGCAAGAAAGATTGGGAATGACATGCTCTCTAAAAATATCTATGAAGTGTTGAGTTAATGCCTCAGTGGTATGATATGTTCGTAAAGTTACGTAATGTTGTTCAATTGTCTCTGCCAGATCATTCGATTCAATATCCTTCTTTATCAAGTTCGCTCCATCAATAAAATTGTCATAGCGACACTTTTCCGTGAGCAAATCCGTAGCAATGCCGACATTCGTGCTGATCGCTTTTGTTTTTGTTGCGGCGGCTTCCATCAGGGTGCGAGGTGCGCCTTCCCATCGGCTTGAAACTACCGCCAAATCGAGACAGTGATATAATTCGTTGATTTGCGGCAGCGTTAATATGTTGATGTTCCAATCATCATTTTGCGTCATATGTCCAATAAACGTGTAAGGGATATGTGCGTTTTCCAATTGATAACGCAGCCAATGGCGGCGCGGGCCAGCTAACAGAACATGGATATTGTGATGGGAGCGCCACACTAATCGGATCATTTCAAACAAAATATCCACTCCTTTTTGCTGCTTGGGCATGGCAAGGTTCGCACCTTCGGAATCACGATGAAAATTGCCCAAAATATATGCATCTTGCGGTAGATGGTATTTCGCGCGCAACAGATGCTTCTCTCGTATAAGAGAGAAAATGGATGTATCAAGCGTATAGGGGGCATAGACGCAGTTGACGCCGACGCTTTGCAATTCTTGCATGGCTTCGGCAGATTGAGCGACAACAAGATCGATCAATGGCAAAAGTACGCTGAAATGAGGTTGAGTAAATTCATGAAATGGGCGATTGCACATGCTGCATATCACGTATTTTCTATTCAATATGCTAACAGGAATCCTCCTGAAGATTTCCCACCAAACGGAATAAATAACATCTGCATCTTCAGGAGAGTTTGCAATGATCACAGAAGGGATGTTTTGTAACGCAGAGGTTAATTGTTTGACCTCCATATCTAATGCCCAGCCGGCTTGTTCGCCACCGGTAATGTAAATTTTTACGGTTTTTAGCATAATCTATGGGAAATACTGATTGTGGTAAAATTGATCCGATTGTTCGAGATGATCCGAAAATAGAGATACATCTCACTAAAATCCCCCTGATAATGACAATATGATCGTTTTAACACAATTTAGTATGACAACGAGTATTTCTTATATGAACAAGGTTTTTGTAGCATTTATGAGCATATTAGCTATTATTAAATCGCCGTTATAATGCTCTCATTTATTGGGGCTTTCAATAAATTTCCGTTCTGATCAACCGGCAAGGTATATCCTAACGGTCTCACGAATTCTTCGAAATACACTGGAAAACGCCTGCGTTTCAGATGCTCGACCTCGTATTGTGGGTAAATTTTATAATAGAATGTTCCATCCGGCGGCGTCAGATAGATGCCATAGCGCTTGCTGTTGCGCACTTTGGCCTTTGCGCCATTCGGATTGTCAACAATATCCGCAGCGACCGGCAGCGCCATTTGCACTCGCCGTAAATGGCGTAACGGCGATGTGGCAAAACGGCGCAGCATCTCTTCTTCGCCACCGCCGGAATCAATCAAGCCTCCATATTGTTCAGATTTGAACCGGCCAAGCGCTCTCCATACGTCGGTTCTTGTGAACGAGGGAATCCCCGAACCGATAATGCCCGGTTGGTCCAGGCCATACGAACGGAAATAATAATTATGAGCAGAGACATAACATGTTTTATGATGATAGGTTGTCATCAATCTGATTTTTTCTTTCCATGAAGCGTCTTTCTGCCGTTCATACCAATTCCATTGTTTTAAGGTCGTGACCCGGCGCAGCGGATTCATGACAATGCTGCCGATGTCTTGATGCCGCAAGATGTCAACGCAATCAACCATCCAATCGCCTTGCACGATAAATTGCATATCATCCGGCCACAGCAGCAGAAATTCTCCCCTGGCGCAGTCAATCGCAGCATTCATCGCTTCGGCGTGCGTGGATTTGATGCTGATGAGATTCGTTACCCACGTTAACGACTTCAGATACGCTTGCAGTCCGGCTTCTTGCGAATCGCCATCCACAACAATCCATTGTATGCGCGGATATTGAACACATTGATGCAGCGATTCTAACGTCGCTTTCAAGTATTTGAGGCGATTGAAACTGATCACCGCGATACTGACCAGCGGCAATTCTTTTGTTCCATTCATGTTGTTCTGAAGTCCTTTTCTACGTCTCGATGCCATAAAACAATCGCGTCAACGAATTATGCTGCGGCGCAAAACGCGCGATGAACTCAAGCAGCGGTTGAGGCGGATGATATTCAAAGGTCTGCGGCGATTGAACCATCGCTTGAATTTTTCGAAGATACTGTTGAAAAATGACCTCGGCCTCTTCCATGAGAACAAAATCCTGCCGTCTATATTCGGCTGGAAGGTTATGATAGCCTTTGACAGATTGCATCTTCTGCTGTTTGATCAGGTTGTCTGGAACATAATATACATCCATGTTGATAAAAAACTTACGCAAGGCCATGATGCAGGCGGGATCAGTTTGCCGGACGCCAAGCGGGGGATACGCATCGAACATTTGCCGATAGCCCGCCGCATCTTTGGCGGCGACCACCGCTGCGTCTTGCGGAGATGCAATTTTGACAGGCGAATCGAACAAGAGAACCATCTCCGAATCGGAAGCGGCTCTCCCGTAGCAATATCCTCGTTCCGGCTGAAAGAACATATCCTGCGTGGCGGCCGGGCATAAGCGATGAGAGCCAAGCAAGTTATACCGGCCAATGTTCATCACATCGTATTTTTGTAAATGGCGTAATTCGGACTTAATATGTTGAAACTGTTCATAAGGAATAAATTCATCCATCAACAGCCGAAAACACCAATTTCCCGAACACTGCAATAGGCCGATATTCAACGCATGAGCAATCTCGAACCAGGAAAAATTATCCTTCCAGGCATACGGAACAATTTTTATTTTAGGATTCCCTAAGCGAGCAAGGTAATCGTCAACATGCGCAGCAACGTTCGGCGCGGTGTGATTTCCTCTGACAATGACAACTTCATCGGCAATCGCTAAGGCGGAATCGAGCGTCAACTGCCAGGGAACATAATCGTTCCACGCAAATTCATCAAGCAGGTAAATGCAACTCAATTTTACCGCGCCTGTTTTTCTTCTCAGGAAATTCAAGACTTGCATAAGAATTCTCCAAAAAAGTTCGCCCATTTTTTTTGAATAACTGCGCGGTAAAAGACATCATAGGATTGAATATGTAATACGGCCTTTCTGTTTTTTTCCAAGAACTCGTATGGCAGCGAGGCAATCTCTTCTTTCACCACCGCGTGATAGATTGTTTGATCTTTTTTCCGCTTCCAAATAATCCCCAACCCATAATCATCTTCTAATACCATGCACTGGAGAGTCTTATAATCGCGACCTATTTGATAAATTGCTTTCCAAACATCGCCATTCCATTCGCCTTCGTGGAGATATGGCGTTGCGGCATGTTCAGTGATCGGATTGCAATCGTGCACGACAACAAATCCCCCTTTTTTCAGCACATTCAGAGCGTTCATGATGTCACGCAGGGCTTGCGCATATTGATGCAGCCCGTCAACAAAAATCACGTCAAATGTTTGGGCGCAATTTTTAAAAAATTCATCGCTGGTGACTGTGTAAATTTTTGCTTTTTTGAGTTCATCGACAAGACCTGGCGGAGTGAGGTCTAATCGAGGAAATGGGTCAACCCCCGTTTTATTCTCGCAGCGAATTTCCGCCAGATTACATCCCTTGCGAATGCCTATTTCAAGATAATCCGTGCCATGAATCGTTTTAATCAATTGATTAATTAATCCCCGTCTATCCATAACAGTTGTTCCTCATTTTTGACAGATCACGCCAAACCCGGTCGTGAATCCTGAAAACATCGAATGTGTTTGATAAAATGGTTTTTTTTCCCATTCGAACGCCTGGCGCACACTCCGAAACACTAACTTGCGAAACAGCGTTTGCCGCAGCGCATATTTCTGATAAAACGGCATCATTTCGCCTGCCCACATTTTCAGCATATTGGACAACACGCTAAAAAACAAGCCTTGTTTCTCGATCTGAATCTGCTGAAACCCGATCTTTTGCAAATGCTTTTCATACCATGCGCCGGTATAGCGCCCGAAATCATACGGATCGGCATGAATGCCAAGCATAAAGGGCGTACAGATCAAGGCCGTTCCCCCAGGTTTCAATACGCGATACGCTTCTTGTAGGACACGATTCGGATGCGGCACATGCTCTAAGACTTCAGATAAAATCACGCCGTCGAAACGCGCGTCTTCGACTGGCACGGCGGCAATATCGCAGAGATAATCAGGCGCAGTGGCGGCATCAAGGTTCGCATACTCAACATGCAGGCCGTAACATTCGATATTGAATAATCCCCGCTTTCTTTGCTTCTTTCCGCCCATATCAAGCATGTTCGCGCCTTGTGGGAATCTTTTGATCTGTCGGAAAAAAAAATCATCCACGTAGTACCGCCGGACGGAATAGCCTAAATCCGTGAGCATCTGTTGGTAACAGGCCTCTTGATGATTCATGGTTCATGACGCCGCTCACCGTGCATTCCCGCACGGAGAATGCGCATAAGCTTGCTTGTTGCGGCGCGAAAAACGAACGCGCTGTGCCGTAGTGTCTTTTTGCGTAAATCAACCACCTGACATGGCGCGTCGGATGAGGTGTTGACGGCGATGATCCGCAAACCGCGCTGACGTACCGCCTTTGATGAAAGCGGCTCTTCGATGCGGATGTCTCGAAAGCCGACATTCTTCAACATTTCCGTCAACGTCAAAGCGGTATAGCCCCATTGATAATAAGCGCGCCCGGCCCCAGCTTCAAAAGATTTTCCATAAACGCGACTGACGCTTTGTTTTAATCCGACAGGGTTCGAGCGATACTGCACGATGCTTCGCGCCACTTCAAGCAGGTCTTCACACTCAATAATTAATCGGCCATTTTCTCGTAAGGAATCAAAGAGATGCCGCAGCAGGTTTTCAGCAGCCTTCTTTTCAAGCAAGGGAAGCGATTGCTCAAGATAGCATTCGTAAATCGAATTCGGCTTAAATCGAAGTTGTGTAATATCGCTGCATAAATCCGCTTTTATCTGGTGATAGGGCGCTATTTTCAAATAACCTCGCAGCGAAAGATTTTCCACGCAACTGATATGAATCTTTAACGGATATTCTTCTGTCAGGTAAGGCGCATGCTGATTCTCAGCAATCTTGTGGGAAGCATCTTCACCAATTCCTCGATGGTATTCGATCACATAAGGCGACGCTAACGCTTGTTGGCTGATCGTTCGCAATGTCGTTGAACCGAAATGATCGGCAATGAGTCCGCCGAATACCACGACAGACCAGTTGCCTAAGACAGCGTCAGATCCGTGTTGAAAAGGAATTCTGGGGATTTTTCCGAAGATGACCGGATTGACGACAAAAAAACTGCCGCGCACTGTGCTCCAACGTTCTGATCTTAATTCAATATTCCAGTGCGATAACCTCGCCCATTCGATGACCTGCGGATGCGTTTTCGGAAAAGGATGGTTCTGGGGGTTACGGCAATTCCCGGCGACAAGCAAATGTTCTTCCTCCATAAATTTCGTGAACGCTTCGATGACATGTTCATCAATGATTTCAATATCATCATGCATAAAAAAAACATATTTATATGACCGTACTTGCTCTTGCAAGGCATCAATGGCCTGCGAATATGCCCCCCAATCAAAACCGATATTTTCGAAGAAATGAATTTGGCACTGCGGAATGCTTCGAATAAATCGTAACCATTCTCGGTCTATCGCGTCTTCTGGTTGATGCGAGGCAATAAGGAACTCAATATCACCTCTGTGGCTCAATTTTTCAAGGGTTTCATAAAACCCGTTACGTAAAAAATGCCATCCGACAATAATAAACAAATATTTTATGGACATGTTACGCCTGTTTCCTGCTTAAGCAAACCGCATCCATCCTCGCATTGGTTTTCTGAATACGCTCACCGCAAGAATGATAAATATACAGACTACGCCAGAAATGATCTTGCCTATTCGATAATATGGAGGGCGGTAAGACAACGATATCGCATGTTGGCCTGGAGCAATCACTGCCCCTAAAAAACCAACATTGACCAGTAGTGTTGGTGTTTCTTTCCCATCAATCACAATATGCCAGCCCGGATCGAATGGGATTGCGAAAAACAAAAGACCAGGATGTTCGACGTCAATCGTTCCGGCAATCAAATCGTTTGAGAGGGTTGTTACCAACATCGCCGTGCGTTGTCGGTCGTGAATAGAGGTTCGAATATGAGTATCATCCAATAAAGAGGCCAATTCCGTAGTCATTAACTCGACACGAGAATCCCGCAATAATTTTTCAGCAAGAGGCGATTTTGTCACCACCGCTGTAGATAGAAAGACTGCATCTTTCAGGGGTTCGTCCGCTTCGAATTCATCAAGTTTTTCCTGCCATATATATTGTGGATAAACGATGCCGAATGGCAATGCTTGAGGATTCGAAAAGACCTCAACATCATCGAAATTTGTTAGGAATTTTGCCCATGTAGGCATTTCCAATGTCCCGCGTTTAAGATAATATTTCACCCCTACCAATGCATCTAAGAAATAACGATCTTGTAAATCTAACCCCAAAAAACTGTTGGTAATCTTTCGATTCAAAAAAAACGCAATTGTGAAACGATTATTAAACGTTGTATATCCTTTCGTGCCATAATACGATTGACATAATGCCGAATTATCATTCGTCAGCAGGCTTGGAAATGTGTCCCGTGTTTTGGATAGCCTGAAAAATTGATTGCCTTCTCGCTGTTTGACATACGAAATTGCTTTAAGCATGGGCGGATAGGCATATAAATTGGACGTTGCATATCCGTTGTTCAGAACAGTCGCATGCCGAAGCGGATTCCGTTGATATGTGACGGTATGATGTCCCTGCCAGGCTAATTCTATAAAAACCGTTGCGATTAGCAGCATCTTTTGGATCGGGAAACTCGGAAGAGACAGCAAAAAACAGTACGCCATCAAACAGCCAACAACAAAAAATAAAATGGTCGAATCAAATATGTCCCATTCATTTTGAGAGAAAGAGACATACGTCCAACCCAAGCCTGCTACCAATATTATCGCTGCGAAGAACGAAATTATGCGTTTTCTCATGCAAGACATCTCTGCGAATAGCATGTCAAGCATATGCGTTCCTGCAATCACAATAGCCGTTACTACAAAAACAGTCGCCCATCTAAAATAAGTAAATTTTCCGCCATAGAATAAATAACTCCGCCATTTTGGCCACCCCATTGCTATAATAAAAGGCAAAAGCAAGAGAGAAAGGGTTAGCATTATTCGACGATTTCGCAGTTGCCATCCGTAAAGTAAATACCATAGCGGTAAAATGAAGATAAAGATGATTCCAGAATATAAAAACGGCATTTCAAAATAATTACTAAAATAATAGCCTTCACTCCAAAGATTATTTGCCGTACCAACTAAATCATTCGAAAAGAAGCGCAACCAGACAGCGATTGCGCGTAGCCGAAATAACGATGACGTATCATGAAGAAATCGATAATTTTCAAAAAACATATAATAAAGGTGAGGAAACAACACAATCCCGGTCGCAAGCACCCCAATTCCTCCGGCGAGCGCAGCTTTGAATCCCCGCTTCAGTACGCGTTGCAAGCCCGAAGGAGCAAACGCGCCGCCTGATGCCAGATGTTCATACACCAGATAGAACATGAAAAAGACAGCCAATTGATAGAGCGTAACAATTGCTTGCGTGGAGACGACAAAATACGCTGCTGCGAGCGTGAACATGTACCAGCGATGTGTCTGCTGCCATAGTTTGAGCGTCCAAAGAATCAACGCCAAACCAGTCAATAATGGGAGTAATAAGACAGGCACCCAAGTTGCGCTTGCAGTAAAGGCTCCACAAAAAGCATAGCAGATCGCTCCGATAATGGCACTCGTTGATGATCTGCCGCTGCGTCTCAGAAATCCATAGAGACCCATTCCTGCTGCCGTAGATTGAAGCATTGCATAATAGACCATGCGATGGGCGACGTCCGCAACCGTGGCATTGAAAAAGACAAGATGCAAAAACGGATCAAAAATATTCGCTAACATCGGAAACGTAAACACGGAATTGCCGAACACACTTTCGTGCATCCAAAAATCGCCAAAGGGATGCGCATTCGTAAAAAAATACGTTGTGAGAAGTGTCAATAACGCCGAGTCCGATCCCCGATCATCTAAAAATATGAGACACTTGTTTCCGAAAATATACTCCTCAAAAATGAAGAGATTCCCCAATATAAGCAACAGCCCAAGAAGCGCAATTACGGTATTATCGGAAAGCTTGTGAAATACAGCCACATTAAACGAAATCGAGCGTGATGCTGCTAAAATTATAAAACCAATAATACTACCAATATAAAGTACGCTAAAACTAAAAACCAACAAGGGGCTGGTAATTTCGCCATCTCGATCCCCGGTATTCCATGCCAGATAAAATTCTCCCAGTCGAAGCGCCACAAGAAATACGAGCAGGCCGACGATAACCAGCCATTTTTTTGACAACCGATGTTGTTCAAACATATAAGATTCTTCTGTAATTCTTTAATCAGCGTGAGTCGAAAGGAATTTAAAGGAAAACAAATACAATCACAACACGTAAGGTACCAGGATCGATATGTTCGAAAATCCTCATTTCGCTTCATTTCCGAACTCTGCAAGCAGTTTTAATTCATACTCATACTTCGTCCGCATCGAGCCGCGTTCGAAATATTTGTCTGACGTCACTTTGAATACGCCAGCATTGGTGATCCGCTGAAACGTTTCGTATGTCACGCAATTGCGAATGCCATAGGTCATCACATACACTCCGGGCATTAAGCTCTGTTCTTGATAATGAATCGCAATGCGATATTGCCCTGTTCGGATATTTTTAAAAACATAACGTTCATCATCGTTGCTAATCACCCAAATAATGCTATTGTTTTTTTCATCCAATACGGCAAAGCTGAAGATCAACTCTTCTTGTTCACGTAGTAATTTAAACTCGACATAACAATAAAATGGTTCGCCGACTTTGATAGCTTCGACTTTTTGCTGAGACGCATTAAGAACTCCAGCATCAATAAATTGTACGGTATGCTCGTCCGATAGCCCAACAATCGGCTTTGCATGTTCTTCTTTCAAAGAATTCAATCGAACATCCCTTGATAACTCCTGATAATGCGCGATACCTGCCGAAGGTTCGCCATCGAATACTTTCTTTCCTTTGTCTAAAATAATCACGCGCGTACAAATATTACGGATATGTTCCAGGCTATGACTGATAAATACCATAGCGTAGGCTTGTTGCCGGAATTCATTCATTTTTCGAAGCGATTTATTTTGAAAAGAGAGATCGCCAACCGACAATATTTCATCAATCAACAGAATATGCGCAATAGAGTGAATCGCGACTGCGAAGCCCAGCCGTACCCGCATCCCGGATGAATAGGTAGAAACCGGCGCGTCAAGAAAATCGCCGATTTGTGCGAAATTGATAATATCTTCGAATTTGGCGTTAATCTCTTCTCTGGTCATGCCAAGAATCGTCCCATTCAGATAAATATTTTCACGACCAGTCATGTGCGGATGAAACCCGGCCCCTACTGCGACCAATGCCCCAATCCTGCCATTCACGACGATTTCCCCGTTATCCGGGGGGAAAATGCCTGAAAGTAAACGCAAAAGCGTGGTTTTGCCGGAGCCATTAGCGCCAATAATCCCTAATGTGTCGCCTTTCCGCAATTCGAAGTTCACATCTTCCAACGCCCAGAATTCGTCTTGCCGTAATTGGGTCGAATCAGGTTTTATCCCCAACAGGTTTTTGGATAGATCCACTATGCCATAGGCCATGCTCCGCTTAAGATTCCGGCAGAATTTTTTCGAGACATTTCGCGCGGAAAGCACAACGTCTTTTGGCAATTCCGTAGATGTGAGTCGTCCTGCTGATTGTGGCTCTGTTATTCTCATAAATTAATACAGTCTTGAATTCTTGCGAGTGAATAACCTGATGTTGTTCGGTTTCAAAGCACTACCGTCAAATCATACGTTCGACAAGTTTGTTTTCCGACACATAAAAGAGCCGCCAGGAAATCAGGAACAGCAGCAATGAGAGTCCGGCGCAAATCGCAAATCCGGCATTATCGTATAATCTGCCATAAATGATGATATCGCGCGCCGAGCAAGCCAGATATGTCAGGGGATTCCATTTGATCAGGACTTTTACGATAGGATACTTGATTTGATCGGAATAAATGATTGGCGTAATCCACATCAACAATCCGAATATGGCGTCGAACACCTTATTCACGTCAATGGCCACCACTTTAATCATACCGATAATCAGTCCGATTGCTGTTCCTAAAAAAAACAACGGCAAGGCCACGATAGGAAAAAAGATAATCTTCCAATCAGGGATCACGCCAATGGCCAGCATCAATACAAGATTCGCGCCGAATTGAATTGAAAAATTCGCTAAATGCTGGGCAATTTGTTTGAATAGCAATGCTTCATGAGGATAATTGACCTGCATGATAAATTCGCTTCCCGCGCTCAGCGTAGTACTGGCGTCGTTTTTGAAGCCCGCAAACAAGCTCCATACTGACGTGCCGATCAAAACGTACACAGGATACGGCACACCGACATCGCCCGGAGCGAGAATTCCCGTCTCTTTCAAGAATAACCAGGAAACGATTCCGGTCAGTGGCGACACAAAAATCCAAAATATCCCAATAAACGACTTTTTATATGCCACCAAAAAATCCCGTTTGAATAACTGCCAGATAAGTTCGCGAGACTGTATGACATTACGTGTCATCACGACCCATGTCTGAAAAAAACCGAGTTCATGGCGTTGATTCGGACGATAGACGGTGATTGGCGATGGTGTGTGTGTACTCATACAGCGTTCCCCTCATAGAAATCGTGTTGCTCATGCAATAACAGCGTTCCGCCCCATAAAAAAAGAGATGTGATTGCTGTCAAGGAAAAATAGAACCTATAGCTGTCTGACGAATAGAATCAATATCGCGATGTAAACGAAAAACAGCAGGTAATACACCGATGGAAACGAAAATGGCGCGGGTTTTTGCAAGGCGATGCGGGCAAACGTTTTCTGAAGCACGTGAACTCTGGATTGGGCGTAGAGGGCGCGAAATGCTAAATCGCTCTCTTTACGCGTACCATTTACAAAAAACTGTTCATCATCGAGTCGTTTTCTGGCGCTGGCTAAGATAATCGAACTTCCGCCTCGTGTCAATTCCGGCGATTGAATCGAAAGGAGATAGCGTTTGCCCTGCGAATCGGGAATCGGCTCGAACTCGAACGGATTGAACATGTGCGGCGAGAGCAGCCAGCCATTCAGCCGTTTTACGCGCACTTCTTTCAGATGTTGATGCAATTCGCCATAAGTGAATTCTACAGGCTGTTGCTGAAGGTCTGATTCGAATAAGCGGCATTCCAAAAACGGGCTATCCCAGGAGCGGTACGAATTGATCCAAACATCAAGTCGGGCCAAATTGTTTTGCGAGGCCGTAAAGGTTTGTTCGATCAGCGTCCCTTGTGTCCAGAGACCGATTTCCAGGCGAGTATCGGTCTGAATCTCGCCCTGCCCAACGACAAAGCCGTCGCCGAACAGACAGAGGGCAACGCCGATTCCCAGGGCGGACACTATGCCGATGATACGAATTGCGTGTTGTTTAGAAAAGCGCAGCATAATGAAAATTCAACAGGATATAATGAAAAAGCGCGACAGAATCGAGTATGATGAGCGCAAACAGACCAAGTCCGCCGACGATGCGATGATATTTCGGAGGAAACAGCGCCGCCAGACCAAGCATGGTTAACACGCCGACCGGGATCATGACAGTGAAGAGATACCGTCCCTGTGTCAAATCCGGAGTGCCGAACAGCAGAATAATCGAACGAAACACGGGAATAATGAGCGACAACGCAATACTTGCGCCGAACAGATAGCAGACCTTTGCTTTCCATTGTTCGAAAGGGCGAATGTGGCGTTTCGTTCGAATCATCACCACGCCCAGCCCGATAAGCGCGAGTCCCTGAACACATGCCGCCGCGACGTACCAGAAATGATGCAGATGGATGGTCATGTAGCCGAAAATGCCCCAAAAGCCCCAGTACATCACTGTAAAAAATTTGGCAATATGCAGCAATGTGGCCGCCGTAAATAACTCGGGTCGGAAGACCGCTTTCGGCAGGTCTCGCGCTTCCGGAATACTGATGACATGATCATGCACCAACGTATAGATCGTCGGATTCCAGAGGAACAGATATATGGCAAAGATGACGCCGAACATCCCTCCAATCAGCAGAAGATGCATCTTCAGGCCAAGCCGCCCGTTCCAAAAATAGAGCAGCAGCATCAACAGTGAAAGCGGTAGAATAAAATAGGTGGTGCGTTTACTGAACAATGCCAATACCGTTGCAATCGGATAGGCCAGGCCATATTGCCAGGAGATGCCTTGCTTGAAGATGTTTACGATGATTAAAAAGAGGAGCGACGTAAAGACTTCTGCAAGTTTATCGTTGTTAATGACGCCGTTCATCGCGGAAAACTGCGGCACAAAGGTGATAAAGAACGGAATTCCGAGGCGAATAAGCCGGTCGTCAGGAAATAACTCCTGTGCAATCAGGACGGCAAAGCCAACCACAAGCGCGCCGCACAGGATTGAGAAACCGCGCAACAGGTAAATTTCATTGCGGACATCATCCAACGAACAGAGGTTCAGTATCCCTGCGGTGACAAGATAATAAATTTGCCGTGATGGGGGCGGGGACGGAAGCGTATTGCCTTCGAACGATGTCACCCGTTGCTTGCTGACAGAAGCCTCCGGATACAAAAGAGCATACCAGGCCGCTTCCACTCGCGCCGCTGTTGCTTGCGCTTCTTCGTTCGAGGCATCCCCGAGTTGCAGTTGTTTTGCTTTGATCAGAAGGAGATGATGCTTTTCATCAGGAGCGTGATCGAACGGAATGAGCACGCAATAGATCAATCCGCGCAATATTGCCAGACCAATAATTATGCTGGTGAGAGAATATAACTTCTTGTTATTCCGCATAAAAATATCTGAGTGCGATTGGTAAGAAGAAAGTCCTGTTACTCATTATTTCAGATAATGTCTAATTTCGAAATTCAGCAATGCAGGCGATAATCATCGCCTGATCCTGCTCGCTCAAATCATAATAAAACGGCAGCCGCACAAGCCGGTCGCTGACATCTTCCGAGATCGGGCAATCACCGGGTTTCCCTCCGAATTTGCGTCCCATGTCCGAAAGATGTAACGGCAGATAATGAAAGACGCTCAGAATTCCATGCGCCTTCAGATGCGCGATGAATGCCTGCCGTCGCTCAAGCGAAGGCATCAGCAGATAATACATGTGGTATGCCTGTTCGCAATTCGCCGGAATGTATGGAAGCCTGACATGCTGTTCGCCTGCCCAGATTCGTAAGCGCTGATGGTAATAATCCCAAATCTGCTTTCGGCGTGCTTGAATGCACTCATAGGATTCCAATTGAGCGTATAAATATGCGGCTAACATGTCCGACGGCAGATAGCTCGAACCAATATCCACCCAGCTATATTTGTCCACCTGCCCGCGAAAAAAGCGACTGCGATTCGTGCCTTTTTCCCGGAGGATTTCGGCGCGTTCGACGAGTTGAGGATCGCTGATAAGCAACGCGCCGCCTTCGCCGCACGTCATATTTTTCGTTTCATGGAAACTTTGCGTCGCCAAACAGCCGAACGTGCCTAAATAGCGGCCATTGTATTTGCCGAACAAGCCGTGCGCATTATCTTCGACAACCGCGACGCCATGTCGGTCGGCTATATCAAGAATGATATCCATTTCACAACCAACGCCTGCGTAATGCACCGGCACGATGGCTTTGGTTCGCGGCGTGAGCAGTCGTTCCAGTCGCGTGTCGTCCAGATTCAACGTATCCGGGCGAATATCGCTAAAGACAGGCCGCGCTCCGCGCAACACGAACGCATTGACCGTTGAGACGAACGTAAACGACGGGATGACGACCTCGTCGCCAGGCTGAATATTCAGAAGCAAGGCGGCCATTTCCAGTGCATGGGTGCATGACGTCGTCAGCAAGGCTTTCGGAATACGCAACAAATCTTCTAAAAAGACATGACAGCGTTTCGTGAATGCGCCGTCGCCGGAAAGATGGCCGTTTGCAATCGCCTGCTGCATATAGTCGAATTCTTTGCCAACAAGGCATGGACGATTGAATGGTATTGATATCATACGTTCTTAATATCGGTCGGTCGGCGTTCGGCAACCATCAATAATGACCCGCCGACGCTGAAACGGCAGCCGAGTCGTATCAGTTGGTATTCGATCCGTAATACCTGTTCCAAGAATCGGTTTATGATATGCGGAAGCTTGAATTCCGCCATGATGTCATATTTTTCTTGTGCACGTCGCTTTCGTCGTCGCGACAGCATCATGATCGGCAGCAATAACGAGATGAACGAGGTCGCGAAGCTCACTTCGAATCCGGCCTGCCTCACTTTTTCGGTCAATTCCTGATGAGTGTAGCGGCGTTTATGACCGCTGGCGTCATCAATCGCACTCCAAAGCGACGGATGCTGCGGAACGGTCAGGAGGATTCCTCCGCCTGGCTTGACGGCGCGATACGCTTCTTTCAGCACACGTGCGTCATCGTCAATATGTTCAAGCACGTCGAACAAGCCAATCGTATCGAATTCCTGATCGAACGGAAGCTGTCGAACATCAAGTTGATACAATGCCGCTTCCGGCACGCGCGACGCCGCATACTGTAAGCCGCCGAGAAACATATCCCCCAATGACATGCGCAGACGCGAATACGCCTGTGTGATTCCAGCGGCAACGAACCCGGTGCCGCAGCCTAATTCCAAAAAGGAAGAGGCGTTTGGAAAATATTTCCCGAATGCCCAGATAAGCAGGCGGTTCCGCGAGAGAAACCAGAAATGTGACGCTTCTGCATGAAACAATTTGTCATGCCATGTCGAGGCATACATATCATTGTCTTCGACAATTTCCGGAGCAAACAGCCAGACTCCGTCGCGGCGTTCAGTCTGTTTGCCGCAAGCAGAGCACTGCCAGTTCGGTGTAAGAATAGATTGACCGCAGGCGCGGCAGATTTTCATACTTCTTTGACCCAGTAATGATAAAATAATTGGACGGATTGCGTCACAAAGCCACATTTCTGATAGAGCCGTTGCGCGTTCACGTTTCGCCCTTGCGTCACGACCGAAACCTGCGTCATCCCCTGTTCACTTAACCATTGCGCGGCATGGCGTACTAACGCCGTGCCGATCCCTTTGCCCGACGAGGCGGAGGCAACGGCAATCAGGCCAATTTGTCCGGTCTGTCGTTCGTGAAGATGACAGGAAATATACCCTCGCGGTTCTCCGACGTCCTCTGCCACAAACACCATATCGGCATAACCGCGACAACTCTTTTCGATCCATGTTCCATAGAGATCATCGCAGCGCAGCGAAGGAAAATACGCATCGTAATAAAAGCGCGTATCGCGATGGCTTGCTCGCGCAATCGTTTGTAAGGCCGGAATATCACTCTCACAGCTCTGACGAATCGAAAAAGAGCCATCATATTTCATGCGGCTGCGTTCTGACAGAATTATTCGTTTTTCAAAGGTGACGCGCACATCGACAAGTTGTAATCCGTACGTTTCCGCGAAACGAACGGTTGCCGCGTCATCAGCATCCGCCAGAACATAGATGCAATCAATATGATGAATGCGCCCCCAGTCTCGAATAGCCTCAATGTCTTCTTGTCTCAGACGAGAACTAAATGCGCGGGCAATTCGATAGCCGAAAAAGTCCGAATCCCATTCAAGATAGCAGCAGATTTCATCGGTGTTATTCATCATGTTTTTCATGAGCGATGATTGATCTGACTGAATAGGTCGGGCGTTCCATTGTACGAAAATGAATGCGCGCTAAATATTCTCCAATCATGCCTAATGCAAAAAGCTGTGCGCCTGAAAAAATCGCAATAACGGCCGCTAAAAAAGGAAATCCCGGCACCACGCTTCCTTGCAGCAGATACCGTCCGATGACGTAAAGAAAAATTATTCCGCCGAACAGTGTCAGGACAAACCCAACAAGGCTTGCCGCTTGTAATGGAAGGGCGCTGAAGCCAGTAATCATATTCACGGCATGGATAATCAATTTGCGCATGGTATAATTCGAGACGCCTTTCGCGCGCGGTTCATGACAAACGGGAAGCGACGCAAATCGGGTTGTGCCCCAGGTCAACAGGACGTCAATGGACACAAACGACCCCTGATAATTGGCAAACGCATCGCGTAACTGCGTTCGAAACACGCGAAACGCGCTGATATGGCGGGCGATCTCCGCGCCCATCGCATTTTGCAACGCAAATTTGGTAATTTGCGACGCGAGATCGCGCCAGAGTCCATGCTGCTCCTGCTGCGGCGTTCCATAGACCACGTCGTAACCTTCGGCGAGTCTGTCAAGCAATTTCGGAATTTCTTCCGGCGGATGCTGTAAATCGTCGTCCATCGTCACGATGGTGTCGTATTGCGCGGTTCTGATGCCGCACAACAACGCGTTATGCTGTCCGTAATTCCGCATCAGGTTGATCCCGCGAACCGCGTCATATTGCGTCGCCAGTTCGCAGATGATGTCCCAACTGCGGTCGCGGCTGCCATCATTGACCAAAATAATTTCATAGGCGACGTTTCGCGCTCTCATGATCGCTTGCAAGCGCGGCAGCAAGTCCGGCAATGTCTCCTGACTGTTATAGATCGGAATCACAACACTGATTGTCTGGTTCATTGTTTTATTGAAATGTTACAGGTTCGAGTCTCATGAAATCAGCAATATTGCGCGCGCGTTTGCCCCATGTGTACGCCTGGACATCGTCGTAAGCGTTTTCGACCAGGCGCGTGTGTAATGTCCTCTCCGCCATGACCTTTCGGAGGCCGTCAGCGAGTGCTTGCGGCGAATCGGGCGCGACCAGATACGCATTCCTTTCATGTTGCAATACTTCGCGCAACGACGGCAGGTCTGACGCGACAATCGGCCGCTGCGCCGCCATGTATTCGAAGAGTTTCAAGGGCGACGTGCAGTCCCGCGAAATGCTGTTCGTCGCGCTGTTCGGAAGCGCCAACACGTCCGCTGCCGCGAGATAGACCGGCACAGCATGATAAGGCACGTGGCCGACAAGCGTGATGCGCGGCAACTGTTGTTCGGCGATAAACTGCTGTAATGCCTGCCGATCTTCCGCCATGCCGCCGACGATATACAGGCAGTAATCCTCCGGCAGATGCCGCATGGCTTCGGCTAACGTATAGACGCCTTTCCAGCGAAACAGATGACCGGCGTAGCAGACGATTCTTTGATCTGATGGCAGACCGAGCTGCGCACGCGCCGACGCTTGCGGAATCGGTTGCGTCAAGCGGCGTTCATCAATGCCGTCCGCCGCCACGACGATACGTTCCGCTGCGACGCCGAACTGTTGATAATATGTCTTCAACGCCTGCGTAATGACGATCACGCCTTCTACGTGGCGCAACAGCCACCGCAATAATTTTTTATGAGACGCGCCATGCATTTCGTGCGCTTCGAAAAAAATCGGCTTGCCATGCCAGCGTTTGGTCAACGCAAGCACGAGCAGCGCATACCAATCGCGCGTATAATAGACGCCGTTGGCCTGTGCCGTGACAAACATCGCCATCATGCCGAACAGCAGCGATTGCAGCATGTAGAGCGTCAGTGTCAACCGCGCCGGAAGACACCGATCAAGGCTGATAAAATCGGGCGACGGCAAGCGCCTGATCGGAAACGGCGTTGTCACGTCATAGTATTCCCACGCGGATTCGACCTGCCGCATCTGCGCAGATTGCCGCCGAAACGGGACAATCAATTCGATGTCAACGCCCTGCCGCGCAAACGCTTCGCACATCTTGACGATTTGCAGACCGTGCGCCTTTTCTGTCGGAATGCGAGCGTTGGCAAGATAGACGATTCGCATATCAACCGCTATTTTTTATATTTTACAAGCAGGCCGAATTCGTCAAGGCTTGCGCCCCGGTTGTCGTCCCCTTTTCGCTCAGCGTCACCGGCATAAAACTCATACTTGATAAACAACGATGTCTGCCCATCGAACTCTTCATCAAAAAATTGGTAATACCGATCATGTTTATATCGTGTGCGCGTATCGTTATACCGCGCTGTCCATGCTCTTCCGTCCGGCGATGTCCACAATCGAATACGATCTTCCGGCCCCCATTGGCTGTGCGCATCTTGAATAATCACGTATTCGATCGGGGCAGGAAAGGTAAAATGATATTCGAACGAGCCGGAAGCATGCAATGGAAACGCGCCGATTCTTCCGGAAAATTGTTGATTCCAAAGCGGTGAGTCACCGGTAACATTTCGGCGGTCGGCTTCCCAGCGTTCTTTCGAATCGTATGTGTCCACATAGGAGAAATCAGTCTGGTTCAGTTCGCGTTCGAAAATATGGTTGTCAGCCACGTATTGACCGATGACCTCGAAATTTTCAGCGCGATATTTTCCTAATACACTTCGATAGATTTCTTCGCGAAGTTTAATCGGAAGGTTAATCTCTGGAGTCAATCGTATGATAGGCTCTTTATACGACAGATTGCCTGGCAAGGGAGGATTGGTCTTGATAATCTGCCATATTGTCGAAGCCGGGATCATATCCTGAATAAGATAACCTAATTGAAACGCTTTTATTGAAAAAACTCCGATAAGCGCTACAATGGCGACAATTGAAATCAGATTCGCAAAAGCGGGCGTTTTTTCGATCTGTCGAACTCGAAAAAAGGAGAGGCGCCTTTTCATAAACATCAGGCAAAACGCGTTCATCGTCCGAATCCCCGTCAACACAAGCAGAAGGAACGGAATCACTGTCTGAGGCAGGGGAATCATGCCAATATCATGTCTTCCATTATACACGAATAACAAAAAGAGAAAATGTGGGAAAAAGATACTGATCAGATAGTAGATATGGCGTTTGAACTGTTCGACTGTTCCGATGATAAGCAATGCGGCAACAAAGGGCGCAAAGAGTTTTCCACCAAAATACCAGGTCATAAAAATTTTGACAGCCAACGTTGTTAATGCAATAAACGACATGCCTGCCCCACGCCCCTCCTGAATATGCAAGATTCGGATAATCGCATAGACAGGATACGACAGGGGAAATTGAAAATACCAAGCCGCAAGACTATGTGTCGCGAATAATGCTCCCAGACTTGCGGCAAGCCATCTCCAAGGAAGGTATTTGCGGCAATGCAGCAGGTATGCAATATAGAGCCATGACACAAAAATGATGCCGTCTTCAAGTCGCGTGAAGAGTAATAATGATGAGCATATTCCAAACCAGATCAACTGCTTCGGATTGTCCAGCGAACGTTGAAAGAAGATGACCAATACCAGCAAGAAAAAATCAAAGAATGGCGAGCTATATTGCTGATTTAAGAAAACAACGTTAAACGGATGTACAAGAAACAACAAGGTTCCGCTCAATGCCCACCAATCATTCTTAAAAAATCGGCGCGCCACGATAAAAAATAATAATGGATTGAGCAGTTGGATAAGATACGGGAAGAGATGGAGGGCGAATAAATTCCATCCCACGAGTTTGACGCTAATGGCAATAAAAATCATATAAAGCAGACGTGCGGGATAACGACTATCTTCGTCTTCGTTTCCCGGAGTGACCAGCGGTCCTCCGTTGAGGATTCTTGTCGCGCCGTTGCAATAGCCGCCTAAACCTTCGTCATGCGCGATTCCTCGATAAAAAGAATTTGCCGCTATCGAAAGAGCGAACAGAGCAATAAATACCGCAACATTTCCCCTTTTTGATTGCAAGATACTTTTCATAAATATTTCCCTTTTATTCACGATACACTTCGGATAATGACATCAAACGTCGTATGTACTTGTTGCTTCAGTCAGCGCGAGCAAACGCCGCTGCCAGCGAAAATTGTTCCAATGACGCGCCCCGATTGTCGTCATTGGCTCGCGACTGATCTCCGGCATAAAAATAGTATTTTACATACAATGCCGAGATACCGTTCGGGCGGTATTCGATCTTATTGTGGTAATACGTCTTTTTATAACGAATATCATCGTCATATTGCATCGTCCAATCCGTTCCATTCTCCGAAATCCATAGACGGACAATATCGCCAGGCTCCCACTGCGAATGCACATCGCTAATGGTGACGGTTCGAACAGGCTGCGGAAATGAAAATTTATAGATCACCGTTCCATCCGATTCTGCTGGAAATGCGCCGATCCTATCGGGATGCGCGGGCGTCCAGAGCGGCGAGGTTCCTTCGACTCGAAACGCATCTGTTTTCCATTGTTCATCGCGAAATGCGGTATAATAGGAAAAATCCGCCATTTGTCGCGCAATATCCGGTTCATTGGCATCCCAGGCTTTTTTCGCTAAAAGAGAGCGATATGACGGACGGTAATTCCCTAACACAGATTTATACACGCTTTCTCGAAATTCGATGCTATAAAATTGCCGTCCAACTGGCAGCGGCGGGTTCTTCTCGATGATTTTCCAGAGCGATGAAGCCGGAATAATGTCCGCCACCAGCCCAAAGAACGCCTGGTTTGTTCGAAATGACATGGCGGCGATTCCCCCAAAAAACAGGACGCTGACCAGATGAGACAAAAGGATTTTTCGAGGCCGTGCCGTCTGCGCCATTCGATCAACCAGTGTTTTGCCTCCGACAATCAGCAGAATCACCAGCCCCGGCAGCATCTTCGAACCGAGCCGCGTCAACAACGGCTCTATTCCTCTCCCTCCTAAAATGAAGAGCAAGAACGCCGAATAACCTGTCACGCCAATCACGGGAAAGACGACATTTTTTTTGATGGTCGCCACAGTTCCGATCCCAAGAATAATACAAACTCCGATTGCGAACGGACCACCGAGATACCATCGAATAAATGTCTTAGAGGCGATAATGGTTAAAGCTAAGGGGGAACTGTCGCCGACATAGTTGACCGCGAGAGTGTCCTTTGTCAACATGAAGTGAACGTATTCATAATATCGCGCGAATGAAAACCCGAAAAGAAAAGGACAGAGCAGTATGACGCTCAAAAATGAGACGATTGCGAAGACGAAAGGCATGAATGGAAATTTTTTTCGATGCTCATAGAGAATTGCCAACAGCGTAAACGCTGTAAACACCAAGCCGTCAAAGAGGCGAGCCGTGACCATAAAGGCGGTGGTGATTCCTGCCAAGATGAGGAGACGAGGATGCTCTTTGGCATATTCGACGATGAGCATTGTGAGGACAAACCAACACACAAAGATTGGTTCTGCAAAGGTTTGATTGAGCCAGACCGGATTGGTCGGATACACAATATAAACCATCGTCCCGAAAAACGCCCAGAGATCATGCTGTAAAATGCGCCGTAAGAGCCCAAAAAAAAGTAATGGCGTTGCCAGCGCAAAGAGGAATGGAAAGAGGTGAAGGGCTAATAACGTATGACCGACGACATAATACGCGAGCGCAATACTTGCAGAAAGAAAAATCGACGCAATAGATTTTTCAGGATTAGACATCCCCTCATGGCCTTCAAGACCTTCCTGAAAATAAATCGCATCTGCCCACTGGATATAACGCGGCAGATCGTCGGCATAAATACCTCGATACGATGATGAAACAAAAAAAGTCATCAGGAATAACAGAGTCATGTAGCCAACAAGAGAAATATGTTGACGTACTCCTTGCATAAAAAAACGGCGTACTCTGCTATTGGTCATACTTGCCTTGTCTATTCAGACATGTTTGATAAAGAGAGTCAGTATTTCGAACCATCTGAGAGACAGAAAAAGAATGTTGCAACCTGACATAGCCGCTTGTTCCCATTGTTTGAGCGAATTCTGGATTTTTTAACAATCGTAAGCTCGCCTCGGCAAGCGCCTGACTATTTTGGGGCGGAACAAGAATTCCAGTCTTGCCATCCTGGACAGATTCAGGAATCGCGCTGACATTCGAGGCGACAATCGCTTTTTTTAAGGCCATCGCCTCTAATAAAACCAAGCCAAACCCTTCCCAGAGCGAAGGAAACACGAACACATCCATTCCGGATAACAGACGAATGGTCTCACGATGGTTACGAGAACCGGTAAAGATAACCTGCGTGGTAATGTCAAGCGTTTTCGCGTGCTGTTCGAGATCGCTTCGTAATTCGCCCTCTCCAATAATAACGACACGCACATCCGGGATGTCTTTTTTGATGAGGCTGACGGCCTGGAGCAGATATATCTGCCCTTTTTGCGCGGTCAAGCGGCCAATCGTGCCGAGAATCGGCACGCCGTCGGGAATCTGGAACTGCTGGCGAATATACGCCGGATCAGCAAACGCTTCAATCGGTTTGGATTCAAGGCCGTAATGAATCCGCGCGATTTTTGCAGCAGGAATTCCTTCGACCTCTTGCAAAAAACGACCGACCCAATCGGAAATAACAATGATTTTGGTCTGCCAACGCGCAAGTAGGCGATTCAACCAGATCAGCAAAATATGGCGACGAAAACGGTCATCGTTATGGCGAGAGGAGATGATGGTCGGAATGCGCGCCGCTTTTGCGGCTAATGTGCCATATAGATCGGCGTGAATCAGATGGGTATGAACCAGTTCGATCCGATGCTCACGCATGTAACGCCGTAAGCGCAGAATGAGCGAGAGATCGAGGAATTTCCTCATTGGAAAAAAGGAGACAGCAACGCCCGCCTCTATTAGGGTTTGCCGATAGCCTTGTAAGAGTGGAATATGGCGCAATTCGGCCAGGATGCCGACATGAAAACAAAATTCGCGGCGATCCATTCCGCGAAGCAGAGAGAGCAAATGATTTTCCGAGCCGGAAACCCCTTTCATTTTCATCAGATGAAAAATGTTGACCGTGTGTTCTGAGCTTCGAATATTCATAACGTTTTTGATAAATTCCAGAGGGAAATATCTCTTATACGGTGACGCATTCATGGAGAATTTTTTCGGCCAATGCCGTTAAGGAATGCTCATGAATAACAATAGACCGCAATTGTTTTCCTATATTCTGCCGCTCGTCTGTTGAGAGCATTCGAATCGCCAGAATACGTGATGCAATGAGTTCTCTGGAATCTTCTGTGACGCATAACTCCGCGAGTTCCTTGCTGAAAACATTATAGAACGAGCGATTTGTTACTAAGGGAACGACGCCGCAGCTCATCGCTTCTAAGACCACTTTGTCAATCGCGCCAGTCGGACATAGATTGACGATGCAATCCGCCTCTTGATAGCGCGGCACGATCTCCGAAAATGCTATTTTCCCGGTAAACTGTACAAGTTCTTCAAGGTGTTCAGCGCATACCTGCTCTCTGAGGCGTTCAGCATAGTCATAATCGATATCTGTCAACGGTTCGCCAATGATTTTCACGGAAAGTTCGACTTCGGGAGCGCGGCGTTTAATGACGTCCAATGCCTCGAATAACAGGTCGATCCGCTTGAATCGAGAAATGCGCCCGACCATTACGATTGAAAATAAAGACTTCCCTCTGCGATTGCCTGGCAATAGCAAAAACATATCCGTCGGAATGCCCTGTCCGACCACGCGAAGTTTACCTGTCTTTACCCGAAACCCTTCCGGGACAGATGTCACCACTCGATGAACAAGCCTTGTCGCGATGCGCAACATCGGCGTCACAGATTTATGCGCGTACCACAAGACAATCGGAATTTTTTTCAGATGCAAAAACGGCGCAGCCATCACGGCAAACAGCGGCATCATGTGGGCAAAACAGCCGTCATAGCGATGCTGTCGCAATAATAGAAAGAGAATGCGATAGAATTCGATACACCGGCGGAATTCGCTGTTCCCGCGTTCTTTCCCGACTGAATAAACACGCACATGCGCTGGCAGATCGAAACGGCCTGCTCGCATCGTAATCACGTCAATGCCAGAGGCATGTTTCGCGAGTTCTGCAATCCATGAGACGGCAAACCCCAACGCGGAATCATCGGCATCGGTCGCCAGGTTAAAAAGCAATAACTGTGTCATTTCTCATCCAATTCATCGGCGAACTCGTCGTATAATATACGAATTTGCGCAGCTATCCATTCAAGATGTTCGCGTTGCTGCGGATCGGTTGTTGGTATTTGGCCTAATGGCGTCTTATCGAAAAGATGGCGCAAAAGAGAAGAAAAATAGCGTTTATATGATTCGATTTGCTGTAAATTTCGCTGAAAATAATAAAAAGACCGGCGATAAAAGAGCCAATCTCGAAGAATATTCAATGACCCTTTGAACGATTTGAGACGTCGTTTGGCGGTCATCTCGCGCGCCTCAACGGCTGAAAATCCCCCGATATGTTGAAGGGACGAAAGATTCTGATATCGCAATGTCGCTCCACGTTCGCGCAGTACGATATTCAATAATTTCGCGGTATCGTAATAGCGGGCTTTTCTATCGGTTCGGGTGAGCATCGCCTGATAAGCCTGCGGAATTTTGCGCCATTCATATGCCTTGAGCGAAATGCCTGTCGAACCGATACATTCCGTCAGCATTCGATTGTCGTAGACTGAAAAAAAGGTCGTCCCCAACACGCCACCATCTTCGGCGGTCGCATGAAGTCCTGATATTTCCGTCAGGTAATTTTTCCATACGCATTCCTCGGCATTCTGCCAAAACGGTATTCCTGAAAAGATGGCGTTGCTCTCTTGAAGCGCATCCGTGAGGTTGCTTAAAAAATTGCCGGTCGCAAAAATATCGGAATCCAAAAAACAAAAAAAATCCGATGATTCCTGACGTTGCAAATAATTCAGGACTTTGGGATGAGATCGCAACGTATTCCAAGGAAGCAGCAACAATTCCAACTGAGCATGTTGTTGGGAGAACGCGCGTAATAATCGAACTTCTTCTTGAGAACACCCGTTCGACACGAGGCGAAACGAACACGGCAGCCATTTCAATAAACTGCGAGTGAATAACCGGAGATATTTTACTGTTCCTGGCGTATAAATAATGTGAAACATCAACTGATTTGTCATAAGGCTATACCGGTGTTTCGCCCTCGCCGAAACACAACTTCGGCATACCAATTCGTTGTCTTTTCAGAGGTAATTGGCATTCTATTGCACTTGGAGATGATCATATAACACGTGAGCGACTTTTTGATGTCCGTGTATATTCCAATGCCCATCATGCTTGAAATGATAATATTGCACCGGGTTTATTTGCTCGTTAAAGGCAGAAAACGGATCAAGCACATCGAATTTATGCCCTTGAAGCTTGGCAATAAACGCCAGGTGATTTTGAGCAGCGTCTTCTTGTTTATCTCCGACCCATAATGCTCTTGAAGGAACAATCAACACGGTTATTCGAGGCACATGACATCGGTTTCTCAGTTCAACAAGCCGATTGACCGAACTGTCTACGACATTTTCAGAAACGACAGACGCAGAAGGTTCCGGATACTTTGTAAATATTCCGAGCCTTTCAACGATGCGTTGTAATTTACGGCTCTGATGAGTCGTATTCGACACAGCATTATATAAAGCCCATCGAGTTGCGAGCCACTGTCTGAACGCAAACAAGACTCCATCACGCGGAACTTTCTGCTCATCAACCTCATCGTAATCCTTCAAATCATTTTCCATGCAAATTCCAAGAATCAGATGCGGAATGTTTGCTCCGAGTTTTTGGGCATACATAATAAGTTTCTCATACCCATCAATATCTGTAGGAATGCTGAGATTGTAAATCGGGATGGATAGCATTGTTTCTAAGACATTCGAATACCGTTCCTGTTCTTCCACTCCATAGCCGAAACTAAAGGAATCTCCAACAACAAATAGCGCATTTCCCTTTGCGTGGAGAAAATCTTTGGCATCCCTAAAGCCGTATTTACTAAAACTGACAGTCACATCAAAATCTCCGGCAGAATCCCAATGCCGTGTCGTCGTGTTAGGAGCGCCTAATGGGACTCCATTCGTATCAGGAGAAAATGTCAGAAATTTTACCATGCCGACCGGATTGTACATTGGGAAAAACCACCGAACAGCAAATTCCAAGCATCCCACGCTTATGATGCTGGAAATCATGCAAACTGCAATGTTAATGCTCCATTTTTTCATCATATTGACACGATCATTCATTGTTAGTCGCGATTGACGTACTGGCGGATAAGGCTATTCGCCAGTCATTGATGCGAACGTTGATTTTTAATAAGTCATGTTAGGGTTTTAAACCGTGACAGGGCTGAAATTGAGCGATGATTATTTTTCTTATGCTCGCCTCAATAATAATAGACCCCTCATCAGGCATCTCAACAGAGATGTCTGATGAATTCTGCCGAAAAAATCATTCTCTACAAGCGCGCTCTACTCCCCGATGAGAACCGATTGCGGTAAAGAATCATGCTGGCGGCGTAGGGTGAGACTCCGCGTCGCCCTCGCCGAAACGAAATTTCGACTGATGCTCTGTAACCAATCTCTTCCGAAGTTCTTGCGCTAAATATTTCGTAAATACATCGACGCGCAAATATGTCTCGAAAATTTCCCGCGCACGTTGCTGCATCTGAAGAAATCTGTCAGAACTGAGGCTGTCATGAAATTCCGCGACAATCTCGCCAATTCGATCAATGTCCTGATAATTGACAATCAGACAGCATTCGCGATAATCTATGAAGGATTCTAACGGCAAAACGCATTCGGTGTCAAGCAGTAACGGGACCCGCCTTAGACTCAGCGTTTCGTAAAACCGCTGTGAATAGTTGCCGTTCCCTTTGATATTCAGCGTATAATCCGATGCCGCGATATTTTCAATAAATTCGGCGCGGAGCGTCTTCGGATTTCCTTGCAGCGTTTTCGCATGGCCGGAATAACTTTTTCGTACGAGAAAATTCGTCGTGATGCGAGAAGAGGATGCTAAGGCCGCAAGACTTTGTTTACGGAAGACGACGCCAGGAATATGACACATATAATGCGGCTTCATTGCAGAGAATAGCCGAAAGCAGAATGTTTTGATTTTGGCGTTTCTCGATACCTCTGCCCATCCGGCAAATCCGACAATCGGAACCGGCGACTTTTCTCGCGCCGACGTTGGATGAAGCTCTTGCAAATCTTCGGCGTACGCAGGAATCATTATCTCATACGGTTTCAGCCTATGACGATATTGACTTGTGCGCAAAATCACGGCATTTTTCACTGGAATCTCGGCATCGGAATCGCCGTAGGCGTCAATTACAATTGGCTTTTGCAGCCTTTCAGCGTCGCGTAATGTTGCGGACAACCGCTCTGGGCGTTTCTGTTTCAGCAACCAGTAATTATGCGGCAGCAGGATGGCGTCAGCGTCATGAATTTCGCTTGTCACGGCGTAATATGATGCATCAAACACATAACGCTTCCAGACCTCGCTGATAAATGGCGTGGATTTTTTAAGGCGCGTTCCCCAAAATGGAAAAAGTAATGGGCTATAACTCAAATCGGAATCAACCCACGTCGGATTGGTATACAATTTCAACAGGTCGTTCATGAGATATTTACAAATTCGGACGAAGCGTTCGGCTGGGGAGATTTGTCAGAAGACTGAGCAATTCTAATACAAGCACAAAACTGCGAAAATTTGACATCTCTGCCCAAAAACAACATCGCAAACGTAAAAATACAGCGTTTGAAAAATGAGTCAGCCCGGTAAGAATTAATTCCCGTAAAGATGACGATTGTAAAACCATTATCAGTGATTGTGCGAATAAGACTTTTTTTTGTAAAAAACCTTAAATGCGTTCTATCAAGAATTCCTCGATTCTTGTACTCCCAGTCTTTCTTTACAAGAAGCTCGAATAAATTCGATATGTACCTCACATTGGGTATTGATACTATTAAACATCCATCTTTTTTAATCTTAGCTTTGATGGATTGAAAGAATTCTTCATGATCAGGCATGTGCTCAATAACGTCGTTGCAAATCACCAGGTCAAAGTAGTCATTTGGAATGTGGCTATGTATTTCTTGGTAAGTTCCGATTAAAACCTTGTCCAGTTTTTCGGATGCAATCTTCGCGATAGAATCAACTGGCTCAATCCCCCAATACTCGTTTTCTTGAGTCAAATTGTCTCGAAATTTGCCTGCACCGCAGCCAATATCGAGAACTTTCGAATACTGTCTTGGAAGCAGCATCGCAATTTCTGGTCTCTGCCTTTGATAGTATAACATTTTCTTCTTCATTCTATCTCGCTGATAGGCCATCTGCTATTTATGGATATACTCTAAACATAAAGTTTGTCCCATTGAAACACATTGACTCGTTACAATACTCTCTCTATGCTTGCCCTGTGTTGAGTGTTATTTATTATTCTGCAAACATACGTCCTAAAGAATATCCGATCTGCGGATTCCCGAATTTGTCGTCATAACCCCCGCTGACGAACAATTCGGGACATAAAAACAGATAGGCGCACTGCAAGAGAGTAATTTATAATAGGTCAACGGACGATCCTCGATGGCTTGCCGAGCCGATTCCAGTAGTAGCGACCGAATCCGCGCGTATCCACGACCGCAACGCTTTTTTGAAAATACTGCGTGATCGCTGGCGGGAGTTTCTCTCTGATTTGGGCTTTATACCAGAAAATTATCCCGCGCATAAGATTCTGTTTCATCATACTTGTCCTCCAATAAGGCGTGATTGCGCTGTCTCAAACACTTGCCGGTATCCGTTCAACCAAATTTCCGACGAAAACAATGTTTGGGACACACGATGCGCCTCTTGCCCAATCGCCTCAGTTTCTTGTGGATGTTCCAGCATCCAACGAATTTTTTCCGCAAGCGCGATTTCGTCGCCTGGTGGAACAAGAAAACCAGTTTTTCCTTCCCGGATCATATCAGGAATGCCGCCGACGCGGCTGCCGATGACCGGCGTTCCAGCCGCCATCGCTTCCACGACCACTCGCCCCAATCCCTCCGACAACGAGGGGAGAATAAAAACATGCGCTTGCGCCATCTGCTGCGCTAATTCCTGCTGCGGCATTTCCGCAACAAATTCGATCCGAGCGTCACAATGTAATTCGCGAATACGTTGGTGTAATTGCCGGACATAGTCAGGATCATCCGCTCTTCCCAAAAGGCGCAAACGCGCATGTGGAAACTCGTCGGCAAGCGCGGCAAACGCATTCACAAGATGCATTACGCCTTTTCGCGGAATCAACACGCCAGTGTAGAGCAGAACTGGCGCAGACGATTTTGGCGTTGTGTTCTTCGCATCAAAAAATGCGTCAATATCTGTCCACGCTATGAACTGAACAATAGGGCAATCAGGCCGCCACGCCGCTAACTGCGCTCTGGTAGATTGGGAAATCGCCCGAAGCGCGTCGGCGCGGTTCAACGTGAAACGCGCCACGCGCCGCATAATCCACCGCGCCGCGCCTGCAAAAATAATCCGGCGCTGCCCGAACAGGTCGTTCTCGAAGTCGCCATGACTTTCAACAATCAACGAAATGCGTTTTCCGAACCAGCCTGCGACGATTTTCGCCATCGCCGCCGGAATGCCATCATACGGGCTTTGCGTAATAAACACGCGGCAATCATGCTTGAAAATCAGCCAGAGCGTCAGCAGGCAGCTTGCCAGAAAAAATTCGAGATACCGCAATGGCGCAAACGGGAGCAGCGGCAAGGCGTAAAAATGGGCGTACTGCGTGAATCGTTGCGGGCGTTGCGTGTTCGAAAAACCGATCACAAACAATTCGCCTACCACATCCAAACAACGGAATTTCTTTTCAGTCGTCAGTTCAAGCGGATTTGAATAACGAGCGCTGCCGAGAAAGCCTATTTTCATGTATTCGAAAGGTGTCAGACACTTTTCAAGTGTCTGACACCTACGCAAGCAAAATTGGGAGCGTTTGCGCTAACAGACGTTCCCAGGTCAACTGTTCAATGGTCTCGCGGCCAGCCTCAATCAGCGGTTGACGATATGACGGCTGCGCAAAAAATTGTTGAAGCGCGGAACGCAACGCGTTCACATCGTCGAACGGAATAAGCGCCCCATTCACGCCATGTTTCACTAATTCGGGATTGCCGCAAACATTCGTCGTCATGACGGGCGTCCCCACCTGCATCGCTTCCAGCAAAACATGGGAGAAACCTTCGTAGCCGGTATTCAATACAAACACATCTGCCGACCGCATTGCCGCCAATGCAAACGAGCGTTCAGCTTTCCCGCCAAAGACGATTCGCCCGGCAACGTCTCTTTGCGCCGCGAGTTCTGTCAACATATTTTTTTCAGGGCCGTCGCCGAGAATCAGAAGTTTGACCGAGGCGTCAAGCGACGCGACCACCTCAATCAACTGCGCGATTCCTTTCCATTTGACCAGTCTGCCAACTGTAATGACTAGCGTATCATGTTCAGAAAAACCGAATCGCCGTCGAATCTCCTGCCGCGATAACAGATTTTGGGGAAGGTCTTCGACAGCATTATAAATAACCTTGATGCGTTCTTCCGGGACGCCCCAGCCCTGCACAAGCGATTTCAAATAGCGGCTCGGCGTAATAACCGCGTTCACTCGCCGCGTGTACCAGCCGCGCAGCCATTTATGCCATTCGACTTGCCGACATTGGCGCGTCTGCTGAAAGTCGTCAATTGAATTCGTCGTCAAACCGAGATTCATCGCCCGTTCCCAGGCGTAATCGCCGACGATTTTCATGATAAGCCGTTTTCGCAGCAGCTTTCCGGCCAGCACCGCCGGGACTTCCAGGCCATTGATATACCAGACATCCGCCTTCCAGCCAACTCGAAGCAACGTCATAAACAACCGCAGCAAGCGTATTGGCAGCGGCAAGGCGCGGGAAATGCGATAGACCGGAAACGGGAACGTCTGTGCGTCATCGCCCAGTGTCACGACGCAGACATCATGCCCCAAATCATGCAGGCTTACCGCCAATCGGCTGACATACGTCGCCGGACCGCCGATGTCCGGCGGGAAGATGCCGGTAATGATACATAATTTTAATGAAGAATTTACCATGTATAAAACAAATCCCAATAGCGCAACACTCGTGAAAACGGCATTGGATGGCCTTGATTGCGTTCATAGTAAAGAGCGGCGTCAGGATAATTGAACGCGAGATACATCGCAATGAACAAAACGAACAATAATGCTGTCGTTGCCCATCGTTTCTGGCGAATCCGGCAGCCGATTTCCCAAACGCCGTATGCCCCAAAGATAGAAAGAGCGGGAACAACCGGCAGACGATAGCGCGAGGCCGCATTAAAGACTAACGACGAGAAGAGTTGCACGGCGACAAACCCATACAGCGGCAACAATATTTTCCAGCGACGAAACGCCGCGAGCATTCCCATCACGCCAAGCGGGGCGATAATGACGAAATTGAACCAGGGGAGGCGCAGAACCTTCGATAGATGACGAAAGATATAATACGGCCAATTATCGCACACTTCATAACCGCGCAGAAAGAGCTTCAGCTTGCGAAATTCCAGTTGTAAAAATTCGGCGGGCTGTTCGATGATAAAGCGTCGCACTTCATCTCCGAACGTCGTTCCATTCGATTTCATTCGATTCCTCGCCTCTTGAAGGGCTTGTGCATCATACCCACCCATGCCGTTGGCCGATGGATTGAGATTCGCCCATAAGACAATCCCGCCTGCCATGTTCGTCGGCACAAATGGATGGCTGTCTGTCGAGAAATAATTACGAATGGTCACAGGTAAAATAACGAACGCCGTTGTGAGGCAGAGCAGCGTAAGATGCGCGATTTTCCGACGAAGCGTACCTGTTCCGGTGAGTAGTGTCCACAGGAAAAAGAGCGGCATCAGCAGCGCGATGGTGCCACGTGAAAGTGCAGTCAAACCAAGCGCGATTCCTAACAGCATTGTCGTCCTGACTGATAAGTGTTCATTCCATTTCAGCATCAGCCACAGAGCCAGAAGATTCAACACAGTCACCAACGGATCGGAAAGCAGAGAAATATCGTAAAAGATCAAGACACTGTTACAGGCACAGAACGCGGCGGTAAGATAGGCGGCAAACTGATTGATCGTCTTTTTGGCGATCAGATAGGCCAATATCACGCCAACCGAGCCGAACAGCGCGGTCATGACACGCACGGCGGTCAGATGCTCGCCGAACAGCATGGACACCACGATCATGTAAAACGCAATCAGTGGGCTGAAGTAGAAGGGCGCGTGGGTTAAATTCGGCCAATAGCCTCTGAAGAAACCTCGCGCCATAAACGCGTATGTGGCATGATCCGAACCTGGAGTCGGGAAATAGAAATCGGTATCAAGCGTTCGCATTTCCAGCAAAAATACCAGGCGAATCGCAAATGCTCCCAGGCCGATTCCAAGTAAAATCGCAGATTCTTTACGCCAAACAAGTGCAAACAACGGCTGGGAAAGATATCGAATGCCCACGCCGAGCCACCAGAGCGCAAACGTTGCTTTGCATAGGATGACGGCGACAAGCACTCTCCGCTCGTTCTGAGCAGTCGGCATGATGGTGGCGACAGGCAGCGTCTTCGGAAAAAGAACATCCTCCGGAATAATGTGCGGCGTTCGAATGGACTCGTCTTGCCAGGTGAATCGGATAAACGGATTCGCTACTATGCTGCGAGCGCGCAACCGAACCGTATGATAACCGCGTTCAACAACAACAGGCGAAGCTGCCTGCGGTGATGCAGTAAGGCGGAGAAGTTCGATCAGATCGAAGGCGACAGCAAGTTCCCGCGTATCGCCAGAACCGTGCGCGACATCGGCAGGCTTTGCCATGGACGAAAATGTAAACATCAGACGAAGCGAGCCTACGCCAATTTGTTCGAATAACGAGGCTGGAATTCGCAGCGAATACGTTTGCCACCCTTCCTGCAACATGACGCTGCCAAGCTCGCTCCGTTCAAGAAAGACGCGGACGGTCTGCGTCGGACTTCCCGGGTATGAAAACGGCTGACATCGAAACCGAAGTTCATAATCGGTGACATCCTGCACTCCTATCGCCACGCTGGCGTCATCCGTCATCGCCCAGACAAACGTTGTCGATGGCGTTTGTCCACTCAGTTCGTTATGCGACCATTTGTTTCCAAGAAGATATGGCCGGGCGTCTGGCGTACCGATGTCGAGGCGCGCAGGCGAGGCGATCTGAACAATTGCAGGGCGGTCGTCAAGCGAGAGCCAGGTATCGAAATTGGAGTGTACGACGAGGCGGGCTGCGTCGAACGGCGTGAAGAGGGTTCCTTCCCATTCGACGCTGAACGGCCTGCCGGAAAAACGGTATTCGAGATTGAAATCATTCTGGTGAAAGTCAATGAAACGGTCAATGCGTCCGCCCTTGCCATCAGCAAAATATCGTTCGAGTTTCATCTCGGACGGCTGCCATGAGGCATTGCCGAAATAGGTCGCGGAGAGGCCATGCGGCGCAGTGATAAAACACAGCGCACACGAGAGCAATATCGCCACGACGCCGCTGCCGACAATGCCAAGCCAGAAGAGCCGTGTTCCTCGTTTCAGCGCCAGAAACGTTGGCGCGGAGAAGAGCAAGATCAGCCACAGCAACACGCACATCGCGCTTAAAAAGCGGTCGGTTTCGAATGTCAACAGATGAAAAAGTTGGTATGACATGAACAGGCTCCTGAGCTACACGGCAGGTTTTTCGACCTCGAAAAAAACGCATGGCGCGGTTGAACGGTCAGCGGTCGCATGTTGCAACGACGGCGTGGAGATCACGGCAAGCGCGGTATTCATCATCCGCGTCACGGGGCTGTCCCATCGTCCGAACGCTGCTTTCGCAAGAAAGACCGGTAACGAAAGATAGTGATAGGCTTCAATCATTCTCACATTCCGCTGATCAAGATAACCGATCATCGTGTTGACACGAAATCCGGCGTGGCGAAAGATGCCCTGCCATTCATCGCAGGTTAACCAGGCATGATGGCGTTGTATTTTGCGAAACCAGGCGCGATACGGCGAGCCGAATAGTTTTGCGCCGAAGAACGCCTCTTCCCATTGATTCGTCGTGACCGTTGTGTAGAGCTTGCCGCCGGGCTGAAGGAGGCGAAACAGTTCCTGCACCATCGTCGCGGGCTGATGCAGATGTTCGAAGACCGAATTCGAGAAGATCGTGCGAACCGAATCGGCAGGGAGCGGGATCGAGGTGGTGTCAGAGCGTACCACCTGCGTGTACACCTGTTGCGCGTCCGGCACAATCGCAGGATCGTAATCAACGCCATAGTCTATTGGGGTGAGTTCCGACAAGAATCCGGCAAAAAAGCCGTCGCCGCATCCGAAATCCAGGATCGGTCGTTGAAACGTCGAGGTCACCCGATGAAACATCTCTAATTCGTAGGGTCTGACAAACGCATAAAAATATGGGCGGCTCGCGGTGTAATACTCGACAGCCTTCGAAAAATAGGTCGCATCCATCATGTCGAATTACGCTCCTCCTGATTATGGGGTTGGGTCATTTTATAAAAAAGACGTTCGTATTTTTCAACCGTCGTTCCCAATTCTAACAGTCGAATAATTTCTTCCGGCGGCTGGATCGTATATTCGCGGTGATAAATCACCTGCTCGATGGCAGACGCTAAGGCATGTGGATCTTTACGTGGTACGATTTTCCCCATCTTTGTGACCTGCACGGCAACTCGCACTCCTGGCATATCCGAAGCAACCACTGGCGTACCGCGCAGCATCGCCTCGACTTGTACCATCCCATAGGCTTCCAGCGGATCGATACTGGGGAGGACTAATACATCAATAAAACGATAGAAGGCATCCACTTCATCATCTGTTAACCGTCCGGTAAAATGAATATGTTCTTCTTTTCCTTCCAAAAAATGATTCAAGACATGCTTGACGCTTCCCCCCATGACATCGGCGTAATCTCCGGCAATCACCAAATAAATGTCATCATGCTTTTTGCGCAAATCATCGAACGCATGAATGAGAAAATCAATCCCTTTTTCATAGACGATTCGCCCCAAAAAGCCGATCACTTTGGCGTGTTTGGGGATATTGGCGCGCTGTGAAAAATATTCGTCCGACATCGGTTTTCTGGCAAGATCCGTCAGTTTTATCGGCGGCGGAACCGGAACGACTTTTTCCAAATACTGCGCCAGCACCTTGCTATTGGCCGCATAGTCAAAACTCATGGCGACCGTGTAGGCTGACGTTTTGATCGCATATCTCATGGATTGATACGTCACGTATTCCAGCAGCGTTTTGGCGATCCCCTTCCCATTGAGGCGAATATCGCAGATATAATTGATCAGGACTTTCGCGGACAGTAAGCGCGCAATGATCGAGGCTTCTGCCAATGGCAAATGTAAGAGAAGGATGTCTGCCGTTTTGCCGTATCGGTAGAGCGTTGGCACGAACGTCGGCATGAGGACGCCTTTGTTAAACCGCAAAAATACGGGCACCCGGATAACGACAGTGACCTCATGCCCATTCTCAGCCAATGCCTCTGCTAAATGTTTGGTATACACAGAGAGTCCGCTGACATACGGAAAATAATAGTATAATCCCATCACTATTTTCATATCAAATCGTTTTTTATCGCCATACGGCATGAGAAAGAGAGTGACAGCATATTCATGGATCGCCTGCTCATCGGGCGGACTCTCCATCTCCGACAGGTTCGTACGGCGCGAATTGTCCCCACCGTTTCAACTGCGCAAGGTTGATCAAAAAGATGATCGTTGCAAGCACTCCCCAGGCGGGAACAGAGAGTTTCAGCAGATGCAAAGCGCAGACGATATAGAGGCAGAGAGAAGCCAGAACAATCCCGCGAACGCGCAAGAGGATGCCGAAGCTCACAAACAACACGCCCAAGATCGCAAATGCCGTCGGAATCATATCCGATGGCAGCGAGAGCGTCGCTCGATACGAATTCACGAGTAGCAAGAGCAGCAGACTCGCGAAGAGAAAACAGCGTTCGATCACATCTTTCCCGGATGCCAGAAGGATTCCCGCGCCGATGCACAACGCCGGGCGAATCGGCAGCAGAAACCGGATCGGATCGTTATATAACGCTTCATAACCGGCGTAATATGTCGTAAACACGGCGACCCACAGAATCAGGAACCCGCCGATTTTGCGATGCGCGTAAATCAGAAACGTCGTCACGAAGATGACGAACAATGCGGCGTGATCCCACAGAATCGTCGCCAATTGTTGTGGCACAAGACTCGGCGTCCAGAACGCTTTGATATGTTTGAGCGCGGTATAACCGAAGGTGAGCGGGCTGCCGAAATAGTGCCAATTATAGAGCAATTGCGGCGATAAGACCACGCCCATGCTGACAAACAAGATGAGATACTGTTTCCATGAAATGCGGTGCAGAAATCCGAGATAAAGCAACGCGAGAAGAATCGCCAGACTCGGCATCCGTATCAGCCCGGCGTAACCTAACGCAGCACCAGCGAGGATCATGCCGTTACTCGATGTCATGTATTTGAGAAAGAGGAAGATCGCCAACAGCAGGAAGATGACGCTGACCTGATCGCTGGTCATGTTCCAGCCGACAATATCGCCCCAATAGACCGGATCGAGATAAATCGCGTTCTGTCTCGTTTTGGCGAAGAGCGGAAAAAATGGGTGAATCACATAGAGCAGGGTGGCGATTCTGGCGGCATAGCGGTCGTTGACAAGTAAAATGGTAATCCGATACACGAAATAAATACCGAGTGTGCCTAACACAGCCGCATTGAAGATCGAAAACGGCAGGACAATCTCGCTGAAATCCGTTGGGTTGAATATTTTGATGAACGGAAGCAGCAAGACCGGAAACCCGAACGTGAACCGTTCGACAATCGGATCGAGTTTGATGAGTCCCATAGCGACGGCAAAATAGCCGTGCTGGTCATCCCAGGCATACAGAAAAAATTTTTCCATCCTGAAATACGCCAAAAACAGCAACGGACGGAGCGCCGCAATGAGCCACACGTCATATCGCCCCGAAAAGTTCGCCGCGTTTACCGTGCTGACGGCGCGAACGCCGCGAAGAACGGCAGCGCGCCATTTCGCCCGAATATGCGTGTCAAGATAGCGGCGCAATCGAGCCATCCCGGATGCGTTCGCATACGGAGCAAGCCTGATCGGAAGTATCGCCGCGACCACAAGGAGAACAAGCAATTTCACAAAGAACAAGAGGTTGAAGACGATGCGTTCCCATCGCAATCGTTGTTCGATATGTTTCAGTGTTCCGGTGTCTTCAGGAAATAAATGGTCTTCGGGAATCAAAGAAACGGGGGTATTTCTTCCGACCGTCCACCCTAAACGAATGAATGGCGCAGCGCCATCGCTTTGCGCAAGCAGCGTCATCCGATGAAATCCCGGAGACACCGACGGGGGCGTCGTTGCCGCAGCCGTTTCGCGCGCAGGTGTCACACTGATCGAATCAAGCGCAATCGCAAGTTTTCTGGTCTCCTGAGCGCCCTCGATAATCTCAGCAGGACGCTCGGCGTTCGAATAACGAAATCGAATCCATGCAATGCCGTCTATTCCTTGCTGGAAGATTGATTGCGGAATCGCGACGGTGTACGTATCCCACTGCCATTCTTTTGGCATGGCGACCGTATCAAGCACGGTTCCATTGACCGCCACTTCGACCTGTTGAACGGGACTATTGGGATAATCGAACGCAACGGCACGAAATGTCAACAGCATATCCGATATCGCGCTCACTCCTAAGTAAATATCGGAAGCATCGTCGGAACTCCAGACAAATGTTTGCTGAGTCTTGGACGATGTTTCGTCGTATGACCACCCGCTTCCCAATCCTTTACGGCCTTCGGGAGCGCCGACATCAAGAGACGCAGGGGGAATTCGAATCAGTGCGTCGTCAATTTTCAGCGATGTCAGGCATGACGATTCGATTACGGGGATATGCGCCTCCGAAGGAAGATAAATCACGCCTTCCCATCTTACACTGAACGGGCTTCCTGAAAATTCTTCCCAATCATAGAAATCGCTGGTATCGAAATTGACGATTCTATCGTTTCGAAGGCTATTTTTCGCAGGCATTCCTGAAAAATATATCGAAGGATAATAGGTGCGCGTTAATCCGCGTTCAAGCCTCCACCAGGAAAAAACGATGGCGACAACAACACCTGCCAACGCGCCGAACATGGCAAGCCGATACCATGATCTCCACGTCGCCCGTTTCAGAAATAACGGCGAACACCACCAGAGAATCAAGGCGAATCCGCAAAGCGCGAATGTCAGGATGCGATCTGTTTCGAACGTGATCATATTGAGAGATTCCATAGAGAGGATGCGCGATTTTTATGGGTTATCATGTTGCAATTCGATATAATTCAAGCGTGTGTCGGCATTGCCGGTCGTTTGCGTAAAAAATTGATAACGTTTCATCCGATAGGCCGGGGCATCCGAAAAATCAACCGTAAACGGAAGATCAATCAGATGATATTTTCCTGCCGGAAACAGGTCGCGGCCAGTCAGCGTTTTCCGTCCGGGAAGTTCGGCGTTGCCTTCGACAACGCTTAACGTGGCAACGGCCTCATCCGCCGGTTCGTTGATGCGCAACGCAAAACGGGCAAGGTAGCGCCCCGGCTGGCACACCCGGCAAAACGGGCCGAAGCTCAACAAACCCGGTGAATCGGCGACGGTGGCCTCGCGCGCGATTTCGCGCACAGCAGCAGCGTCTTGCACGGTACGCCCGGTGTTCGCAAATAAATCGTCGGGATAATAGCGCTGCGGCTGGTTGCGAAATTCGTCGCGAACATGATAGATTGTCAGGGGCGCGCTTGCGCCGAGTTCATTATAGTATTCCCGCAAAAAATCGGCGACCTCTGGACGAGCCGCTGAGATCGCATCGGCGGCAAGATAGGTCACGAAAATGCCTTGTTTCGCCACGCGGCGCAAGTCCTGAAACTGCGCGACGCCAACCGGCAAACGATACATGCTGGCAAGCATCTCCTTGTCTTGTTCGGTAAATGCGGCAATCGTCTTGCAGTCGTTAGGGTCGGCATGAATCGCCTCGGTCAGCGTCCGAAGTCGGCGGCGCGTCTGCTGTTCCGCATACGCCTGCGAATCGTAGGGAACACGAGCGCTACCCCAGAACAACGTATTTGCGGCGGCAACGCCCATATATCCCGCGAGCAGAACAAGGCAAAGCGCAAAAAGCGTTTGCCTCGGACGTTCCGCGTGACGCGGTGTCAGGAAGGCGACAGTTCCAGTCGCGCCTTTGGCGCAGAGCATCGTCAGCAGCAGAAGCAGCACCGCGCTGGCTGCGTGATGATATTCCGGCGACGCGAGCGCTAAACAGATGGCAAATATGCTGCCGCTCGTCATGAAAAACCATTCGCCGTGACTCCGTTCGCTCAGAAAATAGACCAGGCCGAGCGTCGCCATGCTGAAAAATATCATGGCTGCAATGCCGGACAGTCCGGAACCGCGCAGAGCGTCAGAAAATTCGCTGACCGCCATGCCAACGTTGGCGGGCGCGATCTGGAAAAGTTGCGATTTGTCGCTGACAGCAAACATCCCATACGCCAGCATAGGAAGTAGCGCGACAAGATACGCCGCGATCTTCCGAATCCGATTCGGCAGGCGATACGCCTGTAAATGGCTCGATTGCAACCAGTTCGGCGCATACGCGCAGAGCCAGAGATGCCACACCTCGAAGACACACACGCCGACCGGGAACAACAGCAGCCCCGGATGAAAACAGATGCCGAGTACGGACACAATGCTGAACACGCCGAAGAGCCAGGAGGAATGCCGGCCATGCAACGCCTGATGACTCAGCCATACTTCAAGCAGCAGCCAGAAGATCAATGCGGCGGAAAAATCGCCGGTCCGATGCAGAAGAATTGTCCATCCCGCGAATCCGAACATCGCGGCGGCGACGAGCGCTTCCCAGATCGCCAACCGGCTTTGCGAAACAGCGCGCCATGTCAAAAAAAGCAAGAGCATCGAGCCGACGCCGAAGAGCGCGGGAATCAGCCGGAACGCGGCAAGTTGACTCTGACACAGATCATGTGTCAGGCGAACGGCCAACAGACTCAGCCAGTACGCGCCGGTTTTGCTATGGTGGAAATAGGCGAGAATCCATTCTCCCGTCGAATGCCTGTCGAACGCCGTCGGTCTGACATACTGGGATTCGTGCGCGGACAACGCATCGTATTCGACCTGATAGACGCTCAAGCCCCACCCGATCACCATCACGGCGGCAATGATGACAGTCGCCACAAGCGCGTTGACCGGCGTCGCGGGTTCTGAAAAGGCGAAACGGCTGTGCAAGGGGAAACAGAGCGAACGCTGCCTGAAAACAAAGACGGCGATCATGATACAGAGCCAGCCGATAATCACGCTGATCAGCGTGGAACGCGCGAATTGCCAGGGGACGGCAGGTTGCAGCAGGTCGAGTTCGTAAATGCGCCAGGGGGACGGCGTCGTTGCGATGGATGTCTGAATAATCTGCACATATTGCGCGGAGACTGCCTCGAACGGAATCAGCAGCAACGTGCCATCAATCGCGCCGTCGCGAGTTCTGGCAGAGCGCCATTCCTTGCCGTCGCGCGAGACTTTGACGACCCATTCTTTGGGTTGCGCCTCTTTATCCGCCTTCTTCACATGCAAGACAATGCCATTCAGCGTGACTGGCTTACCGACATCAACCTGCATCCACATTCCGAACGTCATCGCATAATACGATGACCACCAGGTTTCCAGATCGCGATCCACTGCAAACCGCGCTCCGGCCTTGCTGTAATTGGCATCCGTTTTCCACTCCGCCTTATTGCGCAACGGGCGAAAGTTCCGATCATTCAGCGGCAGCAGCGCGAGCAGCGCGGCAAGAACGCCGAACAGGGCGCGAGTGGCGTATGGGCTGAGACGTCGAATCATCATTGTCAGACGTTGCTGTAACATGGCAACGACTCACAAGTTCCGACGCTTCTTTGTCAAGAAAAAATCGTTTTTCCCTGAGAAACCGCTGGGTAAGCATATCGTTTTAAATTATGGGACAGGGATGGGGTACGCAACATCAGTTATTGAATGTTCATTATCCCCAGGCTGTATTCCTTTGCCCTTTCAGGTCGGGGAACCCTACCCATTCGCATAGCCGACGTGATGCCTCAATCCGCAAGACAGCCCGTCGGAATAAAAATCGCAGAAAAAACTTGTCAGAGATTCCTCCCTGCTGTAAAAAGCCAATCGAGTTTCAGATATTATCGCATGATGCCGGTGTATTGACACTGTAAGACCCTTGACGGCATTCATCGCCTCCGTTTTTTCGGACACGTCATGTTTCGACTCCGCTCAACATGACATCTCGGATCGCCCGTCATCCTGAGCGACGTCGAAGGATGTTCCAAAAATTTTGCGGAAGTCCTGCGAATTAAATTTTTAACACTCATGAAACCCTGACAGGGTTCTTTAAGGATCATATGTCAAACAACAATAACAACACCGTTTCATTGGTCCTCGGCAGCGGCGGGGCGCGCGGATTGGCGCATATCGGCATTATTCACTGGCTTGAAGAACATGGCTACCAGATCCGCTCGGTTTCAGGCTGTTCGATGGGAGCGTTAGTCGGCGGAATTTACGCGACCGGCAAACTCGATGAATTCGAGCAATGGGTGCGCGCCATTACCAGGCTCGATATTCTGACCTACATGGACTTCTCATTCTCCAAAAGCGGATTCGTCAAGGGCGACCGCCTGATGAAGACCCTCAGCGACCTGATCGGCGATTGTTTGATCGAAGACCTGCCGATCACATTCACGGCGGTGGCGACGGACATCGCGCATTCGAAAGAAATCTGGCTCAATACCGGGTCGCTCTTCGATGCGATTCGCGCCTCGATTTCGATTCCGTTTCTCTTTACGCCCTATTTCTACCGGGATGCATATCTCATTGATGGCGGCATTTTGAATCCCGTGCCGATTGCCCCGACCTTTCATGACGACACCGACCTCACCATCGCCGTCAACCTGAGCGCCCGTCCCAAAGACTGTAAAGACGTTGCGGCAGAGGAAAAACAGATGGAAGAGAAGCCGTCGAATCTCTCGGCGTTTCAAAAAAAGATCGGCGAATTTTTAGCGGTGATTCAACCGGCAAAGCCCGAAAACGCCGTCGAAGATATCGGGATGTACGAGGTGGCCAGTCAAGCCTTCGATGCGATGCAAGAAGCGATTGCGCGGCAGAAACTCGCGGCGTATCCGCCTGATTTTGTCGTAGAAATCGCCAGAAACGCCTGCGGAACGCTGGAATTCGATCTGGCCGATAAAATGATCGCCTTCGGATATGAAAAGGCGCGTGAGTACTTGTGCGCGTTAGACGCGAAATAAGAACCTGTTATTGCGAAGAGTGACAGGGTCTTAATGAAGATGGGGCAAGCCTGATTCGACTCCGCTCACCATGACCGCCACCCTGAGCGGAGTCGAAGGGCAGCAGCACATCATGTGCGGAAGGACGCTGAACAGGGCGCTTCAGCGTCCTTCCGCGTTGAGACCGGCGATTGATCGCCGGGCGATATTAAGAACTTAACAGCCCTGCCTCTCCGAAGGAGGCGGGGTTCGTGTTCAAGAGAGATTCTCGTTCAAACTTCCACCAGCCAGCCGTCGGGTGCGGGATGATCGCCGCGCTGCATGGCGGTTAATACGTCATAGAGGCGTTTGGTGATCGGTCCAGCTTCTTTGCCGCCGGAAAATTCGTAGCGTTGCCCGTTGTAAAAGATGCTGCCAATCGGCGCGATAATCGAGGCCGTGCCACATGCGCCCGCTTCGACGAAATCCGCGATTTCAGCAATCGGCACAGGCCGTTCTTCCACCTTCAATCCCAGCACGGTTCGCGCAATCTCCATCACCGATTTGCGCGTAATGCTGGGCAGAATCGAGGGGGAATCCGGCGTCACCACCGTGCCGTCTTTCGTCACGCCGAAAAAGTTCGCGCCGCCGAGTTCATCAATCAACGTGCGGGTCTGCGGATCAAGAAACAGGTTATCGTCAAAGCCCGCCTGTTTCGCCAGCACTCGCGTCATCAAACCGCCAGCGTAGTTGCCGCCGATTTTCAGATGCCCGGTGCCACGCGGCGCGGCGCGATCAACATCCGCTACGCAGATCGAAATCGGCTTCATGCCGCCTTTGAAATACGGACCAACCGGCGAGCCATAGACGCAAAAAATATATTCATCCGCTGGTTTTGCGCCGAGATTGTCGCCATGCCCGAATTCGAACGGACGCAGATAAAAGCTTGCGCCTGTGCCATACGGCGGAACCCAGCGCAGATTGGCGCGGACATGCTGAAGGCAGGCGTCAATAAATCGCGCTTCCGGCACTTCTGGCATCAAAATGCCGCGCGCACTGACGCTCATCCGTTTCGCATTCTGATCCGGGCGAAACAGATAGATTTTGCCGTCGCGAGCGGTCTGCGCCTTCAAACCTTCGAAACATTCCTGCCCATAATGCAAAGCCGCCGAGCCGATGCTGATCGTCACGGTATTTTCCGCCGTCAGCCGCCCCTCGTCCCACGCGCCATTTTTCCAGAACGACATGTAATTGTAATCCGTGCGGGTGTATCCGTACCCAAGATTGCCCCAGTCTAACGCGACTTTTTCGGTCATAACTCACCCCTCTAATTGATGAAAAACCTCAC
>CAZRSF010000039.1:0-56692 GCA_964602655.1 uncultured Candidatus Moduliflexus sp. | reverse complement strand
GTACGCCGAAACTGCGTTTCGGCGAGGGCGAAACAACAGTTTCGCCTTACAACATTTCCGAGGCGATCCTTAACAGGCCAGCACGAAAATGAACGTGCTGCCTTTGCCGATTTTGGATTTCAAGGTGATTTTGCCGTTGTGCGCTTCGATGATGGTTTTGGCGACCGTCAGGCCAAGACCAGTACCTTGATGTTCCCGCGTTGACGACATATCCACTTGCGTGAAGGGGCTGTAGATTTCTTCGATTTTCTCTTCGGGAATGCCGATGCCGGTATCCGAAATTGCGACGCCGATGCTTTTGGATTTCAACTGCGACGCCGAAATACGGATAATGCCGCCGGTCTTATTGAATTTGACCGCATTATCCAGCAAATTCAGCACGGCAATCGAAAGTTTGGACGGATCGGCTTCTACGGGCGGAAGATGTGGTTCGATATTGAGAATGACATTGATATTTTTCTTGGTAATGTCTTCGTTCAACTGCGACATTGCGTTTGAGATAATGTCTTGAATAAAAATTTTTTCTTTTTTCAGTTCGAAGCTCTGGCCTTTTCCTAAGCTCAATGTCAGCAGGTTCATCACGAGACGTTCCAGCCGGACGACCGCGCTGCGGATCGAACGCAAGCTGTCTATATGGCGCGGATTCGACGTGTCGAAATGCCCGTCGAGAAACATATCTATGTAGGCTTTGATAATGGCGATTGGAGTGGAAAACTCGTGCGTGATCGTGTCTAACAGATCGGATTTGATCTGTTCGATTTCCTGGAGTTTTTTGGTGACCTGCTCCAATTCCGCGTTTTTCTGACGCAGGTGCAATTTTTCCAGCCCGCGTTCGATGACCGGAATAATGAATTCCGGCTCGAACGGTTTGGTGATATAATCGTACGCGCCCTGCTTCAAGGCTTGGATCGCGGTTTCCAGCGTCGCGTGGCCGGTAATGACGATGACGATCAAGTCGGGGAGAATTTGCCGCGCCTTTCGAACCAATTCCATCCCCACAATATTCGGCATCAGCAGATCGGTAATGAGCATATCGAACGGCTGTTCTTGAATCTTTTCAAGCGCTTCCGCCCCATTCGAAGCCGTTTCTACCGTAAAACCTTTCGAAAGCAACGCCCTGGCGAGAAGTTCCCGCGTCGTTTTTTCATCGTCTGCAACAAGAATGTTCCCTTCGCGTCTGTTCGTTGTCATTGCCATAGAGATAGAGTTCGCATGAAATAAACTTGACAGAATTCCCGCACGTGATGAAGCGTTAATGCCGATAGATCGTCACCAGAGACATCATAACACTGAGATAAATTTTTTTTTATGTTGTCAAGAAAAAAGAAAGCCGCTTCTCGAATAACTCGAAAAGCAGAAGCTGATAGCGAGGGCAGCAGGAGATTTGCATGAAGAAATCGGAACGTTTGAAACTTTCGGAACAATCATTGACGAAATTACGCAAAGAAAAATTACCGGTTGATATATTAACCGATCTTGAAGAACTCAAAGACATCGAGTATGCGTCAGTCAAACAATTCGGACAGGAGATCGAGAAACAGATCGGCAAAGAACGCGCCGCAGAATACGGCATGTTGATTCGCACACATGCTGACGTGCTGCAACTCTCTCAGAAATCGGTGGCGCGGGAATATGCCGAAGCGTTTCTGATTGCGATTGTTCTGGCGCTCATCATTCGCACTTTTATTGTCGAAGCGTTCAAAATCCCATCCGGTTCGATGATTCCGACGTTGTTAGTCGGCGATCATTTGTTAGTCAATAAATTCATCTATCGCTTTACTGACCCGAAACGCGGGGATGTCATCGTCTTCAAATATCCTGATAACCCCTCCCGCAATTTTATCAAACGGATTGTCGGTGTCGGCGGAGATACCATCGAAGTGCGCGACAAGGTTGTCTATGTCAATGAGCAGCCGCAAGATGAGTCGTTTACTCAACACGCCTTTTCCGATATTCTGCCCGCTCATGCGTCACCGCGAGATAACTTTGGCCCGATTACCGTCCCGCAGAACACCTTTTTCATGATGGGCGATAATCGCGATTCCAGCCTTGACAGCCGTTTCTGGAAGAATACCTTCGTCAATCGCAAGGCGATTGTCGGCAAGGCGCTGATTATTTATTGGTCGTGGAAATATGACGAAAACATGGAATTCCCTGAAAACGAATCATTACCTCAAGCAACGATTCGGTGGATCAAAACCACCGTATATAACGTCAGCCATCTTCCGTTTGTCGTGCGTTGGAATCGGTTAGCGCGGCTGATAAAATAATTATGAAACTGAAATTTTGGATTGGTATTCTGATTAGCCTTGTCTGCCTGTTTTTGGTGTTTCGCGGCATTGATTTCGCGAAAGTCCTCGAGGCGATGAAGTCGGCCAACTATCTGTTCATCGCCCTCGCGATCCTCCTGCAATTAGCGACGCTCTTGCTGCGAGCGGAACGCTGGAAATACCTGTTGGCGCCGATCAAACCGCTGACCTTCAAGCAACTTGTGCCTGCGACCGTCATCGGTTTTATGGCAAACAATATTCTGCCTGCCAGAGCCGGAGAATTTATCCGCGCGTATGTCATCGGCAAAAAAGAGAACATCAGCAAAACTTCGGCATTTGCCACGATTGTGATTGAACGCGTCTTCGACATGTTGACGATGTTAGGATTTTTGCTTGCGGTGATTCTGACGCTGAAATTCCCAGAAACCGCGAATGGCGCGGGCGTTTCAAGCCTTCTCTCCGAATCGAGGCTGCAAAAAATCGGGATCGTTTCAGCCCTGTTTGTTTTTGGTGTATTAGCCTTTCTGATCCTGCTCAAAGAATTTCCGCGCCAGACCACGCGGTTTGTCGAAATCGTCTGTAAACCGCTGCCAGCGTCGCTTTCTCGCAACGCGTTGGAATTGCTGAACTCGTTCCGGCTCGGTTTGCGCGTTTTAGATACCGGCAGTCATCTTTTCTGGGTGATCTTCTGGTCGCTTGCGGTCTGGCTGATCGCGATTCTTGGGGGATGGGCAGTGTTATTGGCCTTTCATCTGCCGCTGTCGTTCATGGCGGCGATGTTCATCAATGTCATCATTGCCTTTTCCGCCGCGATTCCTTCATCGCCGGGCTATGTCGGCCCGTTCCATGCGGCGGTGTCTGCGGGGGTGCTCTTTTTTCTGCCGAAGTCGGATATCAGCACGGTGGCCGGAATTGCTATCGTTTTTCATCTCGTCTGCATCGTCCCGACGACGCTGATCGGCCTCTATTATCTCTGGAAAGAAAACTTGTCCATTGCGGAAATTCAGCATGTGGAAGAACAAGAAGAAGCCATTCTGACAGGCGAAGACACGGATTCGCCAGACGCGTCGTAAAAGATATGATCGCCGTAGCTGTCAGACACCTTGAAGGTGTCTGACAGCTTTTTTTATTTACACAATCAGCAGCGTCAAGCCTTCGACATGCAAGCTGTCGCCGGGGAGAACCGCGACATATTTATCCACCGGCGAGCCGTTGAAAGCAGCCTGTTTGACCTGCGGATGAATGTGCAGCAGCCAGAACGGCGCATGATACCGCATTTTGAAGAAGTTGGCGGGAAAATCGGGAAACCGCTGCTGAATGACGATGTCGCATGAGGCGTCCTGCCCGATCAGAATGTCATGCGAACAAAGCAGGTACGCCGTCGCATCCTGCTGCCGGTCATGCGGACGCAGCAGCGCCGTGACATTGGAGCGCGTTTGCCGCAGGCGCACCTCGAATTTCAGATTTCGCCCGATTCCTAACATATCCTGGTGACGCAGTTCTGCCGTTTTTCGAATCTGCAAGCCATTCACTCGCGTTCCGTTGCTGCTTCCCAAATCTTCGACAAACACGCGCTGCCCTTCAATCCCGATTTTCGCATGAACGCGACTGACATCATTGTCGAGCAGCACGATGTCGTTGTCCTCTTTGCGTCCGATAGTAATCGCATCGCTCCCGAAGAGCAGAAATTCTTGTTCCTGAATCGGCAGACGCATCCGACACGCAGCGGAGCGTTCGAGCGCCTGCGCAAGCTGCTTGAATAACGCCGCTGCTCTTGCATGAGAACGATCCAGGATCAGACACTCTTGCAATAAACGGTGCGCCTTATCGCGTTTGCCGCTCTGATGCGCCTGTTCGGCCTCGTTGAAGAGTTGCTCGGCAGAGTTTGTTTGATGATCGTGAATTTCTTTCCGCTCCGATAATTTTTCGACCAACTCGATTTCGCCGCCCTTCACATACATCTCGCTGGCTTTGTCTGACAGCCCTAATTCCTCGTAAATCCGCCCGGCCTCTTTCCAGAGATTGGCGAGGGCATAATATTCCGCAATTTGTTGCAGCGCGTGGCGCTCGATTCGCGTGACCTGTCCATCGTCGCGCACTTCATCTTCCATCAATGCCGCAAGTTTTCCCGCCAATTCGACACGAAAGGGCGAATTGCACGTGGCGTACCAATGGAGCGCCTGCTGGTATGCTTGAATTTTTTCCGAGAGCGAACGCCCCATATCGCCAAGCATTTCATACATTGCGCCGACGTCTTCATACTGCTCGGCTTTCGCGTAATACTTCGCCGCCTCCGCGAAATCGCCGCGCGCTTTTTCCTGAACGGCGCGTCGAAGATAACGTTGTTTCAGAAATTTCATTATTGGACGCTCTATGTTGGCGCGAACAGCCGCAAGATGTTCTTTGCGTCTTCGCGCCATTGCGATGAAAAATAGTCGTGTTTGCGGAAATTGCTTCGTGTTCCGTAACTTTATCAACGCGCGCGCCGTGATGTCAAGAGAAAGATTCGAACGGAAATTTTTATTGACGAAAAATTCACTCTCTACAGATTGTCCTGATCGTCGTATCGGCTCTTCGAAAACAGGACAGCACCGTAAAATTGTGACAACGGTTTGCTTGATTCCATTCGTCCCGAATGCGCCGAAATTCAGGAGTTTCAGGGGCAGTCAACGCTTCGCGTTGACACTCCTGGCAGGTTTCCCCAGGTATAACAACATAGGATCAGAATGATGAAATTATTGCTCATTCAGCCCGCCCAGATGTTCCGGGATGGTCGGTTAATCACGTTCACGCAGACTATCAGCTATCCAATCGGTCTGGTCACGTTAGCCGCGCTGACGCCGCCGGATGTCGAGGTCGTCATCAAAAATGAAAGCGTGGACGAGATCGACCTTGACGCAGATGCCGATGTCGTCGGCATTACCGGCTATTCGTCGCAAATCACGCGAGGGTATCAATTGGCCGACGCCTTCCGACAGCGCGGCGTAACGGTCATTATGGGCGGCATTCACGTCTCGCTCAACCCGGACGAAGCCGAGCAGCACGCCGACGCCATTCTGATTGGCGAGGCCGAGGGCATCTGGCCGAACATCCTCGCCGACGTTCGCGCCAATCGCCTCAAAAAACGCTATCAACTCGCCGAATATCCCGATATGTCGTCGCCGGTTCTGCCGCGTTACGATCTTGTGGATCGCGCCAAATACATTCAGCCGCCATCTGTGAACTCGAACCTGATTCCGATTCAGACCGCCAGAGGATGCCCGCATCACTGCGATTTCTGCTCGGTGGTGCAGTTTCTTGGTCGCAAGTTCCGCATGAAACCGATTCCGCATGTGCTGAAGGAAATCGAAGCCTGCGGGTCGGATTATCTCTTTTTTTCAGACGATAATGTGATCGGCAATTTCGACCACGCCCGCGAATTTTTCAAGGCGATCACGCCGCTGAACGTCAAATGGATGGGGCAGTTTCCTTCGACCATCGGACGGCATCCCGAATTGATTGATATGGCGGCGAAAAGCGGTTGTTTTCTTTTGTTTATCGGCTTCGAGACGATTGTGACAGAGAGCCTGCACGAAGTCGGCAAGTCGTTCAACCAGCGCCAGAATTATCATGAGGTAATTCGCAGGATTCTCGACGCCGGCATTACGCCGTTCGGCAGCTTTGCGTTCGGGTTCGACCATGACGATCCGGGAGTGTTCGACCGCACGCTCGCCTTTGCCGAAGAGACACATTTGCCGCTGGTGTCGTGGTTCATTCTGACGCCGCTGCCGGGAACGATTTTATATCAACGTCTCTCGGAACAAGGACGCATTATTGATCGGAATTGGGAGAATTACGATTTGAGCCGCGCTGTCTTCCGCCCTGCGCAGATGACGCCGGAAGAATTGGAAGAACGTTACTGGAAGGCGTTCGGCGACTTTTATTCGCTGCCGAATATCGTCCGGCGTGTGCGTGAAGCCACGACCGACGCGACGATCCAAACTATGTACGCGATGTTGAGCCGTAGCATGATCGCCCGCCGCATCAATCCGCTCAGCGGCGGCGTACTGGCGAAATGAACACCTGGGATATCGCCGGATAGTTAGCGATTTTTACATTCGCGCCAAGTTCGGAACGATGGTCGTGAACTCCCCTCCTGGGAGGGGCGGGGGTGGGTTTGACTGGCAGACTGGCGTTCGAAGCCAACCCACCCCCTTCCCCTCCCAGGAGGGGAATACACGGTTGCCTTTCAGATCGGCCTGCGTAAGGTCGGTTATTGAGAGGCTGCCGCGGAACGGAGTTTCTGGACAAACGCATCGGTTTTCAGGGACAGCCCCAAATGAAATTGCAGGTAGTTGGTCAGAAGATATTTGATCTCCTGATGAATCGAGGAAGAGCAGTCAAGATGTTCGACCTGCGAGATGTCTGTTTCCAGCAACGCTTGAAGCAGATCAAGCGCCTGATACGTCACCTGCGCCGCTTCTTTTTTCAGTTGTCGGCATGAGGGGCAGAGAAAACCGCCGGTTGCGAAGCTGAATCCTGGCGTCTGATTGGCAACCGACGGAGTGTCGAGCAGCTTTGCGCGTGATTTGTGGCAATTCGTACAACGATTCAGTTCCGGCGCATATCCAAGATGCGTCAGCAGTTTCAGTTCGAACGCCGGAAGAATCGGACGAATCTGCTGCGCCTCCGCCATCGCCCGCAGCGTCTTACAAACAAGCGGATAGACCTGCGGCTGAGAATCGTCATACGGCTCGAACACGCGATTAAGAAATTCGGCGATATACGACGCGCCGATCAGTTTGTTGAAATCCGCCTGTAATTCGGGAAAGACCTCCACAACGTCGGCTTGTGTCATATTCAACAGCGGATGCTGAGCGCCGGTAGGAAGAGGTTCGGTTTTTTGAAAAAAAATGACGCTGAGGCGCGTAAACAATTCTAACTTGCCGCTGTATCTGGAATGAATCTTCCGAATGCCGCGGGCGATTCCCTGTATCTTGCCGAAATCGCGGGAAAAGAAGGTGATGATTTTATCGGCTTCCCGCAGATTCGTTGCCTTAATAACAATCGCCTCGGTTTTTTTGAACGACATGGCATCTCGCTTATTTCAGTTTGAACTTAAAGGTAAATGTGGTATCGAATTCTCCGAGTTCATTGCGCCGCGCCACAATCGCTAAATTATCGGACACGTCATATTCGATTTCGAACAATTCTTCTCTCTCAGAGCCGCCGACGGTCGTCGTAAATGTAAAGGCTAAGACATCGAAAAACCGCTTGGCCAGCGTCACGGTCGGAGAAGTGCTGCCGCTGCCGCCTCTGGATAACAATGGATCAACATCCACAGAAATGCGATCCAATCTGAATACTCGCTCTAATCGCCCTTCCACCATCGTCTGAATCGGCTTGATGACGAAATTCGACGCATTCGCCTGACTACCGCTTCCAATCGCTAACAAGCGCGCGATCTCGCCGTCTTTCAGCGGAGGATCGGAATTCATATTCAAGGTGAAGCGATCTAAATTGCCTTCGATCAACAAGGTAATCGCATAGTCCTGAATGACGGTCTGCGCCTGCACATTCATTTCGGGATTCAAACGCGACGGGTCTATAAAATCAAACACGGCGCCCAAAATATCATATCGCACATCGCCAAAGATAATTTTTCCGCTCATCGCTTCAACGCGCCCCTGAATTTGCGGATTGAACGGGCTGCCTTGAATGCGCAGCGGATTCGCTCGAATTTCGATGTCGGCTAATTTATTCTTAAAGCGAATGTCTTTCGGCGCTTTCACGGCGAGGTCTAACGTCAGCGTTTCCCGCTGTTTCTGGCTCAGTTCGCTGAACAACGAAATTTTGCGGTCTTTATTGCCGATAAAGGCTTGCAGGTCGAGTTCCTGGGTGTAGAGCGCGTCATGAATCAGAATCTCTCCCGCTAATTTTTGCTGCTGCGGCGTCCCGGAAAAAAGCAGCGTGGGAGAAACCGTAAACGTTAACGACGGGATCAACCCATTCACGACAATCTGCCTGCCCGTCAATTTGACCGAAAAGTCTTTCGGCGTCAATCCGGCAAGCGACGTCGAGCCGGAAATATTGAAATCGCCTTTGCCGATATTGCCGCTGAGTCCGGCAATCCGAATCGCGTCTTTCGAGATGGCGATTTTCCCCTGAATATTGGAAATCGGATCAGGGTAAGCTTGATGCTTGATACTGGCGTTATGCAGTTCGAAAATTCCTTCGATTTCCGGCTGTTCGAACGTGCCATGCAGGCTGCAAACCACTTGCGCGCGTCCGTCTAAGGCCAGAATCCCTGCGCTGTCCGGGATAAATGGCGCGACGGCGCGCAAATCAATAATGCCGTCCACATCAAGATTGAAGTTGCCTTGAAAATCGAGCGACCCTTGTGAATACAACCCCAACTCGTCGCCGCGCATTTCGAGCGAGTTGACTGTCAGCTTTTTATTGGTCACGACTAAATCAATTGGGCGGCTGTTCTTGATGTTCTGCCCGAACACATCCAGGTTCAATTCGCTTAATTTTACGTCCGCGGAGATGTCCTGCGTATTTTTCAAACTCCCTTCAGAGATGATTTTGCCCGTGATAATGCCGGTGATGCCTTTCCATTCCATCACGGTGGACAGCATCTGCTCGATTTCCGCCCGCTGCATCGAAAGTTCCGCTCGATACGGCAAATCCGGCGTCAATCCAACCTCGAACGCGACCTGTAATTTTTTCCGAAAGGTTTCGAGCAGCACGGAGGCTTTTTGGTTTCTGGCAGAAATCGTACACACGACATCTTCAATCGGTCGCTCGTTATATACCAGCGATTTCAGCGTAATCTGACCGTCAGCCTGCGGATTCTGGGCTGTTCCGCTGGCGTTCAACGTCATATCGGCGCGACCGGTGTACTGCACGGCTACGGATTCCAATTGGTTGATGTCCCGAAAATTGATATTATCAGCCGCGAGCTTGAGATCGAACGACTGATCGAAGCCGTAAAAGCCCTTCAAATCAATCGTGCCGCCATTCTTTTTGAGGCGCAGCGATGAAATCGTCACGCGGTTGTTCGCCAGCGCCACGTCGCCGGTCAGCTCGTCGAACGTCTGGCCGTAGGCGCTCCCTTTGCGAATATTCAGACTCGCTTCCCCTTGCAAATTGCTGACCGGGCCATGAACAACGGCATCAATCTGGCGCAATTGACCGGAAATCGGCAGGTTTTGTTTGCCGATTCCTGCGTAATCTTGAAGTTTGCCCGATGACAGGCGGAGCGGGATGTTCACGGTCACGCCGTTTTCCCCGGCCAGATCAATCGTTCCGTTCGCCTCGATGGTTGCGCTTTTATAGCGAATCCGCGCTTCGTTCACGGTGAGCAGATTCTTCGCGAAACCGGCGTTGAGGATGACTTCATCCGCCTGCGCCCAGAAGAAATCGGCGTTCGCTAAATGTGCGTTGGCCTCGATCTCGATATCAGGGATCGCGCCGCGCGCGGTTCCGGCAATCTGCCGAATTTCGCCTGAAAATTTGGAAAGCGGCGAATCCTTCGGCAGTCCCGGCACAAAGGCTAACGCTTGCGTCATCAGCGTGTTCAAGTTGTCGGACGCGACCTGATACGCGAGATCGAGCGTCACGCCATTTTTCAAATTGACGCCGCCCGTCGCATCAAGCCGCAGCGTGGATGAGTTCGCCGAGAACGCCGCAATCTTTACCTGTTGCTTGCGCAGGCTGCTTTTCAATCGAACTTCGACAGGAACACGTTGCGCCGCTGTTGACTCTTTTGCTGAGGCTGAAACGCGCACCTCGCCCGCGCTCCCCATGTCTGCTTCTGCCTGAATATCGTCTAACGCAAAACTGTCTCCCTGCGCTGAAATCTTCCCGGTCAGGTTTGCGGCAACATCGAATCCCTGTTGCGCGAGCTGCGGCGCGAACTGCTGCAAGATTGCGCCCAAAGAAAGGCGCTGAATATCCAGCGCCGCTTGGAATTTCGGCAGATGTTCGCCCGTCAGCGCAAACGTGCCATTTCCGGTGATGCTGCCGTCGAACATGTCAGCGGAAAGCTCCGACAGCGAAACGATCCCTTCTTGAAGCTGCGCCGTCGCCGCGAGGCGTGTCGCCTGAATATCATACGCATCCAAATCGGTCAGATCGAGATGGGTTTCCGCGCTGAGATGCGGTAGATCGAAATGACTGCCGTTGGCCGAAACACTGCCGTGAAGCAGCCCTTTCACCGCAGGCGGATTCGGGATGATCTTCATGATTTCAGCAAGATCAATCGCCGTCAGTTTTACGTCAGCCTGATACGGAAAATTCTCAGAAAGGGCGAGATTGCCAGAGGCGTTTACGTTTCCCTGAAAAATATCCGCGTCGAATGTCTTGAGAAAAACGGCGTTATCGTGGAACGTGGCCTGCGCCTTCACGCGTTCGACTTGCACATCGTAGGCGTCTAAATTGGTCACATCGAGCGCGGCCTCGGCTTGCAAATAAGCCAAATCGAACTGACTTCCCTGCGCCGTCAGACTGCCGGCCAATTGTCCCGCAACATCAGGCGGATTTGGCAGAATACCTATCGCGTCAGCCAGATCAATCGTCGTCAAATTGATTTGCGCCTGATACGGAAACTCTTCCGATAACGCAAGTTGTCCGCTCGCAGAAATTTTCCCCTGAAAGACGTCCGCTTCGAACGCGGTCAGAAACGCGGTCGCGTCTTTGACGCTCAGATGCGTCGTCAAACGGCCTGCCTGCGCGTCATACGCATTCAAATTCGTCGCGTCGAGTTGCGCTTCGGCGGTCAGATGCGCCAAATCGAACTGACTGCCCTGCGCCGTCAGGCTGCCGGTCAATTGCCCTGTCACCTCAGGCGGATTCGGTAGAATGCCCATCGCGTCAGCCAGATCAAGCGTCGCCAGATTGATTTGCGCCTGATACGGGAACTCTTCCGATAACGCAAGTTGTCCGCTTGCGGAAATTTTTCCTTGAAAGACATCCGCTTCGAACGTCGTCAGAAACGCGGTCGCGTCTTTGACGCTCAGATGTGTCGTCAAGCGACCTGCTTGCGCGTCATACGCATTCAAATTCGTCGCGTCGAGCTGCGCTTCGGCGGTTAGGTGCGCCAAATCGAACTGACTGCCCTGCGCTGTCAGACTGCCGGTCAATTGCCCTGTCACCGCAGGCGGATTCGGCAGAATGCCCATCGCGTCAGCCAGATCAAGCGTCGTCAGGGTGATTTGCGCCTGATACGGGAACTCTTCCGATAACGCAAGTTGTCCGCTCGCAAGAATCTTTCCGCCAAAGACCGCCGCATCTACTGACGTGAGATATACGGTATTCTCGCGGAGCGCCGCCTGCGTCGTCAGGCGTTCGATTTGCGCATTGTAGGCGTTGACAGCGGTCAATTCCAGCGCGGCTTCGGCGGATAAATGAGGTAAATCGAAATTACTCCCCTGCGCCGAAATTTTTCCGGCGAGCTGTCCGGTAACGGCAGGCGCATTCGGCAGAATGCCCGCGACTTTCGCCAAATCAATCGCACTCAGTTCGATGGCGGCCTGATACGGGAACTTTTCGGAGACGGCAAGTTCTCCGGCAGTTTTTACGTTTCCGCCGCTGGCAGAGACTTTCAACGATATTGACTGTTCGAACAACGCCAATTGTCCGGCGGCCTTCACCTTTCCGCCGAACACGTCCGCGTCCAGCGATGTCAGATACACGGTATTGTCATAGAGATTGGCTTCTAACGCCATGCGTTCCGCCTGCACATCATAGGCGTCGATCTCGGTCAATTCCAGGGTCGCTTCGGCATTCAGATGCGGCAGATCGAAATCCGTTCCGCGCGCCGACAGTTTCCCGGTCAATTGTCCCGAAACGGCAGGCGGGTTCGGCAGAATACCGGCCACGTTCGCCAGATCAATCGCCTTCAGGTCAACGGTCGCCTGATAGGGGAAATGTTCGGATAAGGCGAGTTCTCCGGCGGCTTGAATTTTTCCGCCGAATATGGCGGCGTCCAACGACGTGAGATGCACCGTATTCTCGCTGAACGTCGCCGCAAGTTTCAGCCGTTTGGCCTGGACATCGTAGGCGTCAACATCGGAGAATTCCAACGCGGCGTCGGCGGTCAGATGCGGCAGGTCGAAATCGCTGCCTTGCGCCGAAATCTTTCCGGCAAGTTGTCCGGCGACGACAGGCGGACTCGGCAGAATGCTCGTTACTTTTGCCACGTCAATCGCGCTCAGGTCAACGGTCGCCTGATACGGAAAAGGTTCGGATAAGGCGAGTTGTCCGGCAGCCCGAATCTTGCCGCCGAAGACCGCCGCGTCCAGCGATGTCAGGTAAACGATATTTTCGCGCAGCGTCGCCGCGAGTGTCAGGCGTTCGGCCTGGACATCGTAGGCGTCTAAGCCGGTCAACTCAAGCGCGGCGTCGGCGCTCAAATGCGGCAGGTCGAAATGGCTGCCCTGCGCCGACAGTTTGCCGGTCAATTGTCCGGCGACCGCAGGCGGATTCGGCAGAATTCCCGCCACTTTCGCGACATCAATCGTCGTCAAATCCACCGTCGTCTGATATGGAAAATCCTCAGACAACGCAAGCTGTCCGGTTGCGAGAATCTTCCCGCCAAAGACCGCCGCGTCAAACGTTGTCAGGCGAACGATATTTTCGCGCAGCGTCGCCGCGAGTGTCAGGCGTTCGGCCTGGACGTTGTAAGCATCTATATCGGTAAAATCAAGCGTGGCGTCGGCAGTCAGATGCGCAAGCTCGAAATCGCTCGCCTGCGCGGAAATTTTGCCGTTCAATTGTCCGGCAATCGCAAGCGGCTGAGGGAAGATGCTCCCGACATCTTTCAGATTGATGGCGCTCAAATCAACGGTGGCCTGATACGCAAAATCGGAGAGCGCAAGTTGTCCGGCGGCCTTCGCGTTTCCGCCGAACATGGCGGCGTCAAGCGAGATCAGATGCGCGATATTGTCGCGAACGTCTGCTTGAAGCGTCAGGCGTTCCGCCTGCACATCGTAAGCGTCGAGATTGGCAACGTCCAAATCCACCTCGGCGCTCAGATGCGGCAAATCGAAATGGCTGCCACTGGCCGAAATCGTTCCGCTCAATTTCCCGGCAACGGCAGGCGGATTCGGCAGAATGCCCATCACGTCGGCCAATTCGATGGCGCCGGGATTCAGCGTGGCCTGATACGCAAAATCGTCGAATAACGCCAATGCTCCGGCGGCGTGAAGCGTTCCTTGAAACAGGTTCGCGTCAAGGGTGTCAATCTGCAAGGTGCGATCTTTGATTCCGACGTTCAATGCGCCGCTGGCGACCGGCACGCCGTAAAAATTATTCCCTTGTAGCGCAAGTTCCGCCTGCACATTCAGGTCTTCGAACGCAAACGTTTTCGACTGCGCGGCAATCTTGCCGCTGACCGTCCCGGCCATATCAACCGGCGTATCCAAAATGCTGTTGATTTGCGATAGCTCGACATTCGTCAGATCGAGCGCGGCGTCATAGCCCGGCGTTCCGGCGAATGACAGCCGACCTGCGCCGCTGACGTGGCCGTTCCACATATCGAGCGCCAAATTCGAGAGCGTCAGCCGCAAATCCTGATACTGCGCGTCTGTCTCCACGTTTGCAAACGCTAACCGCCAGGCCGTGCCTTCTTTCAGGCTGAGATGGACGTTCGCAGCGACAGCGGGGATCGTTCCGGCGACGTTCCCGCTCAAATGCGCGTTGCCGCGTAAATTCTGATTGAGTTCGGCATAGCGATCAATCTCTTCCAGCGCAATGTCTGCGATTACGGACAAGGCGAGTTCCGGCTGTTCGAAGTTCAGGATTTTCCCGTCGATCTTGATTTCGGATGCGCCCGCTTTGAGCGTCAACGCGGACAGCGCGACCACGTCCTTTTTCAGCTTGAATTTTCCTGAAATGCCGACCGCCAATTTGCCGCGATCCTCAAATTCGACCGCGCCCTGTTCGAGCGCAATGCTTCCTCGTCCTGATAAATCGGATAATCTGAACGAGCCCGCGATATTGATTTGAGGAATATCCACCGCAAGCTGCAACGCGCGATGCGCAAAATGAACCGAGCCGTTGTTCAGCCTGATGTCAGGAAATGCGAGACGTTCGACGATTTTGCTGGCATCGAATTTCGACGGAGCTTTCGGTTCTTTTGCTTCGAATGTCGGCAGATTCGATTGTCCCTGTTCATCGAATTCGACCCAGATTGCGGGGGAATCCAAGACGATGTTATCTACGGCGATCTGCCCGGCCAGCAGATTGCGCAGCAACACCCGCGCCTGAAGCGTTTTCACGGAAAGCAACGCGCCTTCCGACAACTTATCGTTACGAGCAATCGCCACGTTGGAAATAACGATTTTGGGATTGGGAAAACTCAGATGCGCCTGCTCAATCGAGACTTCGCGCCGAAGCTGCTCGGTCAGCGTGGTTTGCGCCATGTCGGTCAGCCAGCGATCCACCATCTCCGCAAAAAACAGGTAATAGCCGATGGTCGTCAGCGTCAGCAGAACGACAAATGTGAGCGCAGCAATCAGCGCCGCTTTTTTGATAAATTTCCAGAATGACCGTTTTTTCATAGCATTGTAATCTATTACTCTTTCCAGTGGTAGAAGCGATTAACCTGAAATCAGAAAACTTTCGGCACAAAATCCTCCGGATTCACGAGCCTGATATTGTCGCCGGATTGGGTCAGCGCAAACAGTCCTTGCTTGATTGCGTATGCGTCAGCTTCCTGTTCGACGCTCATCCCGGCCACCGCGCCTAAGAGTTTCATGTCGCGATAGCGGGGAAAGACCTCTTTGAAGATCGTCAGCCGTTCTTCTATAAACGTCTTGACGTGTTCGGCATTGAGCCGGGTTTTGACGGACACCACGACGACCACGTCGCCGTTGACCGCCACGATGTCGTATTCGATGCGGCGCAGCGGCGACCGGACGCGCACGGCAGTTTCGCTGATGGGAATGCCGACCTGGTTCAACAGCCGGACTAACGCCGGAGCGACCATGTTTTCGGAAAACCGCCCTAACGCATCGGTCACATTGGCGACTTCTTTTCGGGTTTTGGCGAAATCCTTGCGCAGTTCTTCCGAGGTTTCTCGAAACAGTCGGTCAGTATCTTTAAAACGCTCTTCTACATCAATGAACCGCTCTTCCACGTCAATGAACCGCTCTTCGATGTCTTTAAAGCGTTCTTCAGTCTGTTTGAATCCGACGTAAATCAGTTCTTCTAATTTTTCCAATGTCGTCATAATGGCATTCCCCCTCCTTTCTATTATCATTTGCGTCCGCTGGTTTGCGATCTTCCTGGCATTCAATATAAGGCGTCCGGCGCGACTTGTCAAGCTGCGCGGGGACGTTTCATTCTGCCGCCTTCCCAATCGAATCGCCCGAATTCCTTGTCATACAAGGTTACACTGAGCGTGGCAAGAAAAAAGTCAAGTTTTGCGTGCAGCGAACGCGAGAAGATCGTCAAGCGTCTCTTGCCGCCGGTAATGTTCGCGAAAAAGATGATTGCCGCGCATTTTTTTGTTGACAGCAAAAGCGGGGTTTCTTTATGTTGCTACTCAGCAAAGCCGAAGTGGTGGAATTGGTAGACACACTATCTTGAGGGGGTAGCGGGGAGACCCGTGGGGGTTCGAGTCCCCCCTTCGGCATACTTCATCATTTTTTCTCTTTCGATTTTTGTTTTCTCACCAATCGCGTCAACAACACCGCAATTATCGTCAAAAATACGCCAATCACGATAAACACAGGCCGCAATCCCATAAACGCGGCAAGCATTCCCCCTGATAACGAACCGATAAACCATCCGCATGACATTGCGCTGCCGCTCAAACCGAACGCCGAGCCGCTTTTGGCCTGTGGGACGCTGCGCGTCAGCATGACTTTCAGCAACGGGTCTATACCGCCGATAAACATCGCGGTAAAGCCGTACAGAATCGCAAGCTGCCAGACCGAATGCGCTAAAAACATGCTGCCGGCAAACAGCGCCGCCACAAACGCGCAGGCCGCTCCGATATTCCAGCGTCCCCGGTCTATCAGCATTCCCATCGCAATCGCCGCCGCCACCGAAGCGACTCCCGCAAGCGAACTCACTAAGCCGGTCTGCATGCCGAGCCGTTCGACATCAGTCGAGATTTCCTGAATAAACAGCGGCAGCACCGGTTGATGGATATTGCGGCAGACGCTATATAGAAAAATCATGCCGATAATCGGCGCGACGCCTCGAATCGCCAACACCGCTTTCGTGTCAGCCCAGAAGGAGAATGATGCCTGCTTTGGGGGCACGGTATGTTCATGAATACATACGACCGAAAGCAGAAACGAACAAAACAGCAAGCCCGCCGACACCAAAAACGTCAGGCGAAACCCGAACGTATCGGCCAGAACCCCGCCGGTCAGCGGCGCAATCGCCGTGCCTAAAAAGACGGCGGAATTCATCACGCTGACGACGAATCCGGTGCGCTCTTTCGGGCTTTCCGCGACCGCCAGCGTCAAAAACGCGGTAATCGTGCCGGTGAATACGCCCTGAAGAATGCGAAAGAACAGGAGCATTTCGGGAGTCTGCGCCAATCCCATGCCGAGCAGCGCGATTGTGCCGCCGAGATTCGCGCGCAAGATCATCGGTTTTCGCCCGAATCGGTCGGCCAAATAGCCCCAAAACGGCGTCATGATCGTCATCGTCAATCCGGCGACCGCCGAAAATAAGCCGGCCCAGATGCGCAATTGTTTCGGGTCGGCGATGCCGAGTTCCTGAAGATACAGCGGGCCAAACGGAATCGCAAAACTGAACCCCGCAATCGAAACGCACTGCGCGATCCATAAAAAGATCAAATTCCGCTGCCATTGTTGGATGTTCATGTTCGGTTAAACCCCACCCCCGGCCCCTCCCCGATAGGGAGGGGTTGGGGTGAGGTCAAACAACTCAATTTTCAATCGCTTCAAGAAACTCCCAGCGTTCGTAAGCGCTCAAAAGCTCTTCTTCGATTTCCGCCAGCCGGATTGTGACGGCCTTCACCTCTTCGACCTTGCGATAGAAATTGGAATCCGACATTTTCAGCGATAACGCCGCCTGCTCTTTTTCCAGCGCGTCAATCACCCCCGGAAGTTTCCCCAACTCTTTGTGTTCGCTGAAGGAGAGTTTGCGTTTTTGCTTGGATTTCGACGCCTCTTTATACTGCTTTTTCTTGTCGGTTTTATCAACAGAGGGCGGCGGCGTTTCGGGCTGCCGCTGCGCTAACCAGTCGTCGTAGCCGCCGACGAATTCCTCGATCTTCCCCTGTTCGCCGAACACGAACGTGCTGGTGACGACGTTGTTCAAAAACATGCGATCATGGCAAATCAGCAACACCGTACCGGCAAAGTTGACTAACAGTTCTTCGAGCAGTTCCAGCGTCTCGGCGTCGAGATCGTTGGTCGGCTCATCCAACACAAGCAGATTCGATGCTTTCGTGAATAATCGCGCCAACAGCAGCCGGTTGCGCTCGCCGCCGGATAAATGGCTGACCGGCGTTTTGGCGCGCTCCGGCGTGAACAGAAAGTCCTCAAGATAGGAAATGATATGCTTCTTTTGCCCGTTGATAATGACGAAATCGCCGGAATCCACCACATTTTCCCAGACGGTTTTTTCTTCGTCAATCTGTTCCCGCAATTGATCGAAATAGATCATCGCGAGATTCGTGCCGAGTTTGATCGTTCCGGTTTGCGGGGCAAGATTGCCTATCAGCAGGTTGATCAGCGTGGTTTTGCCGCAGCCGTTCGGCCCGATAACGCCGATTTTGTCGCCGCGCGTGATGATGGCGTTGAAATTCCGAATCAGCGGCTTGTCGCCATAGTCGTAGCAGACGCCTTGCGCTTCGATCACAATCTTGCCGGACTTCTGCGCGTCGGCGAGTTTGAGCGACGCCACGCCTTCGCGTTGCCGCCGCTGCTTGCGCTCGTCCCGCATCGCCATCAACTCCCGAACGCGGCCTTCGTTGCGCGTCCGACGGGCTTTGATGCCGCGCCGAATCCAGATTTCTTCCTGCGCGAGTTTTTTATCGAAACGCTCCCATTCTTTTTCCTGATTATCGAGCAGCGCCTGCTTGCGTTCGAGAAATGTGTCGTAATCGCACGACCAATCGGCCAATTCGCCGCGATCCAGTTCGATAATGCGCGTCGCCAATCGTCGTAGAAACATGCGGTCATGCGTGACGAACAAAATCGTGACGCCGAGGCGGATCAGAAATTCCTCCATCCAGGCGACGGTCGCAATATCGAGATGGTTCGTCGGCTCATCCAGCAGCAGCACATCCGGTTCGGAGACGAGCGCCGCCGCCAGCAGCACGCGTCGTTTTTGTCCGCCCGAAAGCTCGGCGTAATTCCATTCGCTTTTGAGCGATAGCTGCGACGTGACTTTGTTGATCGCCTCTAACGCCGACCATGCCTGATGCGCGTCCATCTCTTCGTGCAGCGTATTCATCAGATCGTGACCCGCCGCGCCGCGTTGTTCCTCTTCATGATACTTCAGAATCAATTCGCCGCGTTTGCCTAACCCGCGCGCGATAATCTCAAAGGCCGTTCCGGCGATGTCCTGCGGAATGGTTTGCGTAAAATATGAAATGCGCGTACTCTGGTCTTTGTGAAGTTCGCCGCTGTCCGACAAGACTTCTCCGGCGAGAATTTTCAGCAGGGTGGATTTCCCTTCGCCGTTCCTGCCAAGCAGACAAATCCGCTGATTTTTCTCGATATGCAGCGACACATTTTGCAGCAATGGATGACCGCCAAAGGCGATGCTCGCGTTTTGAAGCGATAGTAAGGCCATAATTCACCTGAGAAAAAATCGTGATGACACAAAGCTGTCAGACACGTCGAGCGTGTCTGACAGCGTACCCTAATGAATTTACAGCTTTTCAGAAGCGGTTGGGCTGTCAATCTTTTTCATAAAAACCTCACAGGTTTTCAAAACCTGTGAGGTGTAGAGCACGCGATTTTTTCTTTCCCGCGAAAAAAGGTTTGCCAAAATCCATGCTATTCAAGAAGCGTTGTCATGGAGGGAACATAAGGAGAAATTCTCTATGAACATTCATTATTTGCAGCACGTCCCGTTCGAGGGATTGGGAAGCATCGAAACATGGGCAAACACACGGGGCGATTCCATCGCGGTGTCGCGCCTCTATCAAGGCGACGCGCTGCCCGCGCTTGACGCCGTCGATCTGCTGGTGATTATGGGCGGGCCGATGAGCGTGAACGACGAACGCGAGTTTCCGTTTCTCGTCGCTGAAAAACAATTCATCGCCGCCGCGATTCAGGCCGGAAAGCGCGTGTTAGGCATCTGCCTCGGCGCGCAATTGATCGCGACCGCGCTTAGGGCGAAGGTCTATCGCAACACGCAAAAAGAAATCGGCTGGTTTCCGATTGAATTGACCGAAGCAGGCCGGAATTCGAGATTGTTTGCCCGCGTTCCGTCTGGTTCGGACGTGTTTCATTGGCACGGCGAGACGTTCGATTTGCCGGATGGCGCGGAGTGGTTGGCGCAAAGTCAGGTCTGCCGTCATCAGGCGTTTTCGTATCGGGAGCATGTCATCGGCTTGCAGTTTCATCTCGAAACCACGCCGGAAAGCGCGACGCAGCTCATCGTCAATTGCGGCGATGAATTGGTTGCCGCGCCGTTCATTCAATCCGCCGAGGCCATGTTGGCGCAGCCGGAACGCTTTGCCGCGATTAACCGGATGATGAGCGGGTTATTGGAGGAATTGGCGAGATAATAAGGAATGCGCGTCAGACGCCTGAGGCGGGCGTCTGACTTTAAAGACAGAACGACTGGCAATAATCAGCATGATGCGTATGTCTTTTTAACTCTTCGAAATCGCTTTCCAATTTTACGTCTGATGGCTGAACAGATTGGGACTCTGCCCGGTGATTTTCTTGAACATGCGGCTGAAGGACTCGACATTTTTATAGCCGACGTCATAACAGACTTCATACACCTTGACATCTTCCTGCCGAAACCGCCGTTTCGCCTCCTCGATGCGGACGCGGTGGATATAATCGCGGAGATGCTCGCCGGTCTCTTTGGCGAATTGATGACTGAGATGGTTTTTGGTGATACCGACGAACTCGCTGATTTCGCTCAGACAGAGTTCCGAATCGTGGAAATGCTCCTGTACGTAGCGTTTGGCGCGTTTGACGATCCGACTTTCCAGCGCTGGCTGCGCCGCCTCCTGATAGAGCAGCGGAATCGAGCGCATCCCCTGCTCAATGTGGCTGAGGCGGAAACAAATCACGATGTCGAGATAATGCCGCAGCGCCTGCTCGATTTCTTTCACGCACTCCGCCATTCGCTCGACGCGCGCCGGAGTCGCATCCTCGAACGCAAACAGGATCGCATACCGGTCTTCCGCAAGGCTGATCGCCTCGCCTAATGATTGCCGGTCAAGCACCTGCGCCATGCAATCAAGTACCTGTTCGACAAGAGCGTTGCCGGAAGCCGCCTGATAGCGTTGGCGGATATGCTCGAATTGCTGGATGCTGACGGCGGTCACGCTAAAATAGGCATCATGCCGCTGAATGCCGAATTGCGCAGCGGCTGCGAGAAGATCGGGGATGGGCTGACCTGAAATCAGATCGCGCAGGAAACGGCGGCGCAGATGTTTTTGTTCGATGAGCGTGTCGCCGTCTGCTTTCGGGCGTGGGCGCGTGGCGTCAATCCTGGCGGCGATGGCCTGAAGGTGCGCTAACATGGTCGCCGGTTCCATCTCGCTTTTCAACACATAATCGTGTACGCCTGCTTTGAGCGCTTGCCGCGCAAATTCGAATTCATTATGACAACTCAAAATCAGAATTTCCGGCGGATGCTCGCGGGCGTGTAACTGCTGAATGACCTCCAGGCCGTTCATGACCGGCATGGTGATATCCAAAATCACAATATCAATGGCAGGGTTGGCCTCAATCGCCTCTAACGCCTGCTTGCCGTGCGCGGCTTCTGCGGCGAAAAAGAATCCGAACGCTTCCCAATCGCGCATATTTTTCAGCGTCAGCCGCACGAGCGGCTCGTCATCCACCACCAACACCTGATGCATGTTTTGCCCTCCGCCCATCAACCACAGATTACATAGATTTTATAGAGGAGTCTTCAGGAGTGCCAAAGCTTGCTTTGGCATCGGGCAACGCCCCGACTCTTCCTCAACGGCGCGACAAGGTGGCAACAATGCCGCACTGTCAAAGCAAGCTTTGACACTCCAGGATGCTGTTAAAGCCCGGCTGATTCCGTAATGATCGGCAGCGTGCAGGTGACGGTTGCGCCTTGCCCCGGCGCGCTCGTAATCGTCAGGCCGTAGGAGTCGCCATGATACAGCCGAATGCGGTCGTGCACGTTCCGAATGCCGATGCATTGAAAGCCTTTGTGTTGATGCTCTTCCGGCTGCCAGAGCGCGGCGAGCGTGTCGGGCGAGATGCCCACGCCGTTATCCGCGACTTCGATTTCCAAACGGTCGGTTTGCCGCCGCGCCGCAATCCGAATCCGCCCCTGTCCTTCGATTTCGCGAATACCGTGCAAAATCGCATTTTCCAGTAGCGGTTGAATCAGCATTTTCATCACAAAACAGGAACGTGCCTGTTCATCACAATCGAATTCCACGTCAAAGCGGTCGCCGAAACGCACTTTCATAATGTAGATATAACTTTCTAACTGCGCGATTTGCTCATCCAATCGGGCAAATGCGCCGGGGGCGCGAAAGCTGGCGTTGAGAATCGTCATGAGCGCGGCGGTCATTTTCCGGATATTTTCAGCCCGCATCATCGTTGCCATCATGCGGATCGCATTCAGCGTATTGGAGAGGAAATGCGGATTGATTTGAAATTGCAGCGCGTCAATTTCCGCCTGCGCTCGCTGTCGTTCTTTTTGCTCGATCTGCATGGTCAGACGGCGGATTTTTTCTACCATCTGATTGAAGGCGGTGCATAACGAAGTCAGTTCAGGCATTCCGTCGGTTTGAACGCGGGCGTCCATGTCCCCTTTGCCGACGGCGTTCATCGTGCGAATCACCTTTCGGAGCGGGCGGATCATGCTGCGAAAAAAGGCGACCGTATAGAGCAAAAAGAGCGCGACTAAGCCGAGCAGCGCCATTCTGGTATAACCGGCATACGCGCGAATTTTGCTGGTCAGGCTGGCATAGTCAAGGATTCGAACTAATTTCATGCCGCTATATGGCAGCGCGCGCGCAATCACGAGATACGAGGCGTTCTGCGCATGAAGCGTGGTGACGCCGTCCAGGTGGGTCAGATCGAGCGAGGTCAGATGACTGCGCTCCTCCTGGTTCGACGGGAGAATGATTTCGTGCTGCGCATTCAGAATCAAAAAATCGTTCGGCGCGCGTGTCTGCGTTGACAGCAAAATATCGCTGTACACCCGGCTTTTGAACGAGATCACGATCATCTCGATGCCCTGCTGCAAGGCGTCTTTGCCTGGCGCAATCGCGCACGAGACAAATAGCCCGGCAGGAGCGGTGTCGCCATGCAGGGCAAAGGTTTGCAGAATATGCGTCTTGCCCGGTTCGCGCAATGCCTGCCGATACCAATCCGCCTGCTTTGCGTCTTCGTTGAGCGGAAGCGGCAGATTGCGATGATACAGTCGCTCTTTTTTCGTGAAGAAGAAAAAAAATCCGCCGACCTGATTCGTGTATTGAAACACCGTATCGAGATGATCGGCGATGCGGCGCGACGCCTGATACGACGCTGTCGGATCGGTCGCATGGCTGTAGGCGGCGAGTTCCGTAAATAACGCAGAATTATTCGCCAGCGCCGAGGTCATGAGCGCGATGCGCTGCGCCTCTTCATCCAGCCCCTCGGCGATTTGCTGCGTGGCTTCAAGGCTTTGAAGGGAAAGCTGGTCGATCAGGGTGGTCTCGAAAAAACGGAAAAACAGCACAAGGATGGCAAAGATCGGAATCGCAATCAGCAGCGTGAATGTGAAGAGATAGCGCTTGAGCATAAATCGGCTATTTTTTAAGAACGTCTCGAAGTTGAATATCCACGCCTAAAATATGATGCACTAACCAATTCGATAACTCGCGATAGACGCCGGAAATGAATTTGAAATCTGCGCCGCATTGTTCGAATTGGCTCTGCAATTCGCGAAATCGCGCTAAAAAATTTGCATGTTCCTGGCGATTTTTTGCGCTGGCAGGGCAACGATATTGATCGAAATACGCTTCTTCTGCTCGAAAATGCGTTTGCGCGTATTCTCCGGCAAACGTCAGAATCTTGCCGATTTCCTGCGTGCCTTTACCGGAAGACATGGCGTCTGCGAGTTGGTTCAGCGTGTCAATCAGGGCGCGGTGCTGATCGTCTAACTCAGGGACGCCCGTTGTCATCAAACTATTCCAGGCAATATTCATAGAGACTCCTTTTACGTAATTATTCAAGTCTCAGGAGTGCCAAAGCTTGCTTTGGCGTTCAAAGCAAGCTTTGACATTCCTTTACGGTTTATTCCAATTCAAGATTCGAAATCAGATCGCGATAGATCGCAATCCGTTCTTCAAGACTCTGTTTGCTGACCCATTCATTGGCGGTGTGTTCGTTGCCGCCTTGCGGGCCGAGCGTCACAGTCGGGATATTGTTGAGGCCGCCGAAAATATTTTCGTCCGCCACCGACAGGCCGTAGCCGACGCAAACCTCGCCGAATGCCCGGATGCGTTGTAATAGACGTTGTGTCAGCGGAAGATATTCATCTGTGATATACGGTTGATAATACGGCGTTTCGCGTTCCGCTAATTTCGCAACGACGCGTTTGCCGCGCTGCGGAGTCAGAACGCCCTGCTCGTATAGATGTTCGATATAGCGCTGCACATCTTGCAGCGCGTCTTCCGGGGTTTCCGGCAGGACTAATAAGCGGCTGAGATAGACTTCGCACACATCTGGAATGGAGAGCGAACCGCTTTTCGCGTGAATTGCCTGGATAAACTGGGTCGAGCGCCCTAATTTGTCATGCGATAACAGCGGCATCGCATCCAGCGCGGCAATGACCTTGTAGGCTTCGTGAATCGCGTTAACGCCATGCTCCGGGTTCGCGCCGTGCGCGCTGATGCCTGGAACAGTCAGCGAGATGCCGACGCGTCCGCGCCGCCCTAATCCGACGGAAATTGCGCCGGTTTTTTTCGGGCGGGCGTCGCAGATTTCCGGGACAAGCACAAGCGCGACATTCTCTAAAAATGGGTCGCGGCTTAACGCATACGCGCCGAGTGAGTCGTTTTCTTCATCTACGCAAAAGGCGAGTTTGATGGTCGTGTTCAGGCGATCGGGCAGCGACTTGATCGCTTCAAGAATGATAAAAATGCCGCCTTTCATATCGGTCGCGCCCAGCCCGAATAACTGATCGCCGCGCTCAGTTAACTCAAACGGCGGCGTGTCCCATTCGCCATACAGCGGCACAGTGTCAAGATGCCCGTAGAGCATCAAGGCATGTGGGGCGTCACCTTTTTCGGCAAGAACATTGAAACGATGTTCCCCGACGTACTGTTTTTTAACATTCCAGCCCGCATCGCGGAGATAGCAGTATATCCATTCTGCCAGTGCCGTTTCATTCGGAAAAATTGATGGAATGCGGATCAGCGATTCTAATAACGAGAGTTCCATAGTTTAATTTGCTCGGAATAATATCGGTTAGTACGTTTGTAGAAATGTTCAGGAGTGTCAATGCTTGCGTTGATAGCCAAAGCAAGCGTTGGCACTCCGATAGCTATTGTGGCAGGAACGAGATTTGTCAAGTGGATTATTGTTGTTGTATTATGTCAAGGGGCGATGACAGGCGAGGCTTCCGAGGTCTTTAAAACCTCGGAAGTTTGATAACGTAGAAAGATTCAGGCAAAAAACCGATATTTCAATAAACACCATAAGACGGCGACGCCATCGCGCCAGCCGATTTTTTTGCCTTCCGAATAATCGCGGCCATGATACGAAATGCCGACTTCGTAAATATGATAATGTTTTTTCGCGATTTTTACGGTAAATTCCGGCTCGAATCCGAAACGTTTCTGTTCGATTTTGATCTCCTTCAAAATGTCGGCGCGAAACATTTTGTAGCAGGTTTCCATATCGGTCAGGTTCAAATCGGTAATCATGTTCGACAGGAACGTCAGAAATCTATTGCCGAGCGAATGCCAGAATAGCAGAACTCTTCGCTCGGCGCCGGTTAAAAAACGAGAACCATACACCACGTCCGCTTTGCTCATCAGAATCGGGTTCAGCAGAAGAGGGTATTCCTCTGGATCGTATTCCAAATCAGCATCCTGAATCACAACGATATCGCCCGTCACATGCTCGAAGCCGGTTTGTAACGCCGCGCCTTTTCCCTGATTTTTTTCATGGAAAAGCACGAGAATATTGGGCGCGCTGAGCTTTTGCAAATATTCGCGCGTGCCGTCAGTGGAATAATCATCTATGAGAATGAGTTCTTTATCGAGATTTACAGCCTGCACCCGGCGGATAATTTCTTCAATCGTGCGGATTTCATTAAATACAGGAATGACAACAGAAAGTTTCATTGGCGTTCTTTGTTGAATGAACCCTGCCAGGGTTTAAAACCCTGGCAGGGTTCTTTTTCAGGCTTTGACGGTCAACATTGCAATTAACCCGGCGACATAAATACCGCAGGCGACAAAAATCACCGCTTTGAAACCAAGCGATAATGCCAAAATCACGCATAAGACCGAACCGATGACGGTGGCATAGCCGTTGATGCCCCAGACCCAGGGAATCAAACGCGGCGCGACGCGATTGGCGAACGTAATGCCAAGCGGAAACGGCATCCCCATCATCATGCCGAGCGGGAAGATCATCAGAAGCGAAACCAGCATGCGCATCGGCATCGGATCGCCTAAGAAGATGTCGAAAATTTTCGGCGAAAATGTGAGTATCGCCGCGCACAACAGCACAATCGCTGTAATCACCACAAGCAGCGCGCCCTTGGGATTTTGCTTGAAACGCCCGGAGATGAAACTGCCACAACCCGCGGCAACTAACAGCGAGAATAACACCACCGTGACCGAATAGGTCGGATTGCCCATGAACAGCGTAAATTTTTGGATCAAGACGATCTCAATCAAAATAAACGCCAAACCCAATGAGAAAAAATAGAGCAAAAACTGCATCTTGCCGGGCGCGTGAAGCCCGGCGCGATGAAAGAGATACAGCGGCAGAAGAATGAACAACACCGCCAGCCCGGCGGCTTCTCCGAGAATCACGAGCAGCGAGGTGTCGGTATTGCCATAGACTCTGAAAATCGGCTTGAATTCTTCCGGGACGGTCTCTTTGTTGAACCGGGCGAATTTGGTGAAATGATTGAAAAACGGACGGTCATCCGTGACCGGAAACATGCTGATGCCGACCTCGTCATATTTCTTCCAGGCATTCGGATCGGCAATTAACGTCCGGTATTCGGCATATTTGGGATGCTGCACATTCAACGCCGCAGGCCCGTGCATCAGGTTTTCATAATTGCCGGGAGCGCGAAACATCGCTAACTCTTCTTCCGTAAACGCGCCATTTTTCAGGAAAAATTGTCCGCCTGCCACCGTATGCAGCGGATCGCTCATCACGATAATCTGTTCTTCAGGATGCTCCACGTTGCGTTCGCGCAATGCCTGCGCCGCCACCACTGCCAGCCGGATCGCGCCATAACGGCGAATAAATACGTAGCCGCCTGGTTTCAGATGGTCGAGATATTCATGGAACGCTTCGACTGTGATCAAATAGGTTTCGGAAATATTCAACGCGCCGGATGCAATCGCTGTCGGCGAGGCGTTGTTGATTTGCTGGATGACATCGTATTTATCAGGACTGCGGCGGATGTAGCTGCGGCCTTCATCGTTGACCAATTTGGTATTGGGGAGGTTGTAAATGCCGCCGACAAAGCCTTTATATTCGTTCTGCATGATGTCGCAGATGACCGGGTCTAATTCTACGCCAGTAATCGAATTCGGCTTGTAGGAGAGTGTATAAAGCACCTCTTCTCCGGCAGCAGGACCAACAACCAACACGTCGGGATTTTTCACTAATTGATAGACTAAACCGGCCAGCGGGCTATGTGGAAGCGAGTTCACATCGCCGTTGAACGGTTTCATGAACGATTGGTTGCTGCCGCCGTCAATCCAGAGAATTTTATCTGGCCCGTAAGGCGTAATATCAATCCGGGAAATCGGCCCCCATTTGCTGAATTCGCTATCTTCGTTTCTGAAACTGCGTTTGCCTTCGTGCACTTTGACGCGGAAATGCGATTCCGCAAACGGCAGCAGCGCCGCGATAGCGACCATAAACAACAGGCTGAGCGTCACTAAATATTTGCCCGTCAGTTTTGCAAACGCCGCCGCCGCCGCGCAGCCAAGCATCGCGGCAAAAATGACCGCTCCTGGCGCGGTAAGCGCCGGAACAAGCGGCAGGACTAAAATACAGCCAAGCCCTGCGCCGATGAGATCGGAAAAATACAGCTTATTCACATCACTGGCGATATTCGAAAGCAGCAGCGCGACCACCATGCCAGAGAAGAAAAACGGAATCGCCAACCCGAGGAAATAAATAGACAGGTAGATCATCTGAATCACTTGCGAGTCGAGTTTGCCGAATTGGAGCGGAACATCAATCACGATTTTTAAGGTGATGATTGCGCTGACGCCAAAACACAACGAGAGAAACGTCAGCATTTTGTTGAAATCGAATTTTTTCAAGGACGGAAAAATCGCGAGAACGACGCCGCTGAATCCGAATCCGAAGAGCGCAGTGCTGATGATGAGAAAGGCGTAATGATTGAAAAACGCGACGGAAAAGACGCGCGTCATCGCCACCTGCATCAAGAGCGTCGCAGCGGAAATCAAACTGATGCCCATGTAATACCACGCCATGCGGCTTTTTTGTATCTTCGGATTCGTGACGAGCAAGATGATGTAGCGGAGCAGCCAGAGACCGGCCATCACGAGAAAGGGCTTATTATAGCCGGATGCGCTGATTTTCAACGACCCGAATTCAAGACGAATCGGCGCGACGAAATGGATATATAACACCACTGCGAACAGCAGCACTAAGATAATATCAATCAATCCGATAAAAATTTTCGACCAGGAACGTTTCATGCGTTTTCCCCCTTTGTGTATTCTCTGACAGGTCAAGACCTCACAGGTATTGAAACCTGTAAGGTCTTCATCTCAAAATAGAACACGCCTGATTTCAGCCTTAAAAAGCCAGACCCGTCTATTGCGCTTTCGAAAAAATCATGTGTGCACCTTGTTTGAAACCGGCAAATTCTGTCAAGAAAATTAGGGAAACGAACGGCTGCCTTATTGTTTCCTGACAGGTTCAATCAAAATGCGCGTGACCGTGACATCAGCCTCGCCATAAAAATAGACGCGGGTTTCCAAATCGCGAATGTCTTCCGGCAGGTCGAATGCCAGGGCAAAAGAACAGTTCTGATGAACGCCGGGAAAGTCGGCTGGCGTGAGCGTTCGTTCGGCAAACACGCGCCCCCCGGCCTCAGCAACCACATCAAGTTTGGCGACAACGTTTGCCGGAATCGAGGACTGAAGTTCCATTCGAAAGTAGGCGCGATATGTTCCTTTCCGAAATGCCTCATTCGGGCCGGAGACGATGAACCCCGGCGGCGTTTTCCCTTTGCGCCCGATTTTATCGCGCGAGACGTAAGCAAAGCGGAGGTCCGACGGCGAAACGGCTTCAGGCGGCGTAATCTGATGACGCAACACCGCCTGAGAGTCATCGTGCGCGAAAAACTGGCGCATGGCGCGGTTATGCCCGCCCAAAATAGAAATCGGATATTCCAATCGGACGCGCAGAAACGTCCATGCGCCGAAGACCACGATCACGCCCGCATAAATGAGCGCGAGATGAAACAATTGTTCAGCGATGACAGGCGTCGAGCGCGTTAATTCGCGGCGCGGCGCAAGGCTGCGGCGATACGAATCGAGCGTCATCGCGACGATGCCGCAGATCCACGCCGCTGTCAGTGCGAAATTCCCCTGCCCTGATTCTGTGAATGACGGAAAATAGCGGGTCACATCAATGACGCTGCTCATCTGATAGAACAACGGATTGATGCCTCTGTTCCACATCAGCAGCGAAAACGGGTCTCGCAAAAAATAAAAAGACCAGCCGAACCCGATGAGGGCGAAAAGCGCGAACAGATAGCGATACGCGGTTCGAGAAAGATGCGTGAGGCTGGCAGAAAGCGGAATCAACAAAATCGGCATCAGCGCGACCATATACCGCGCCACCGGACTCCACGCCCCGCGCCACCCCATCGTGAACCCGGCGCAGGGAATATAAATGCTGAGAACAAGCGCAAGCGTCAGAATGCCCAATATCGCCTGTTTTCGCAGTAGAATCAGCAACCCGATGCCTGCAAACATCAGAGACGGCGCAAAGATGGATAATCCGGTTTCTTGATCGAACAGCAAGCCGAGCAGCCCTTCTCGCAGGAAAATCTCGAATGAAAAGACCTGCCTAATGCCCACGCTCGCATACGGCGCATTCGGCAGCGGATTGCCGAACAACGTGTAATAATATCCGGCCATTAAAAGTCCCGAAGCTGTAAGAAACAGCGTGGAAATGCCTGCGTCGAGCCCGAAATGGGAACGGCGTTCCGGTAAGCTTCGCAGGCGATAGAGATGGTAGCACCAGAGCAAAACGGACGGCAGAATCATGCGCTGCTGCAACCAGGGCAGATATGCCAACAGCAGGCCGATGACGACGGCGCGCCATGTCTGACGCCGCCGCTGTGTGTCAATCAAATAAAATACGGCAGCGAGAAAGAGCGCCGACGGCGTTTCCGGGTACAACTGGGACGAATAAAACAGCAGCGGCGGCGTAAAGCTGAGAATGCCCCAGAGCAAGAGCGCAAGCCGCCGCTGTCCGGTTAGCGCGTAGGCGATGCAGAAAATCAGAACAGACAAACAGGCCGCCATGACATTCATGCTGAGGATCGGGGCGGTATAGCCTTGTTTGAGCGCATACGCCGGCGCAAGCAGCAACGGCATTCCGATGGGATGGATGGAATATCGAGTTTGATCTTTAGCGATACTGAGATGCGGATCGAGCGTGGCCTGAAAAAACAGCTGATAATCGCGTTGTTTGTAGTTATTCCCGATTTGTAAGTCATGGTCATGGACAAGGCTGTGCGTAATCAGCAGATAATGTGGTTCGTCGCCGCCAGGGCCGTTCGTCGTTTTCAAACGAAATCCTACCGCCGCGTAAATGAGCAAGCTTATCACAAACACACCAAGCGCGATTTTCCAGGACGGGGTTGGCGGCGTATCAAGCAGTTCGACAAATTCGCGCCGAGGGCGGCGTTGAGCGCCGAATCGCGCGATTTTGAGATAACAGACGCCGAACAGGGCAAGCAGAAAAAGAAAAACGGCGGCAGTATCTGAGAGCAGCAGAAGCCCTTCGAAATAATACGTCAGCAGCGAATTGAAGCGAAGTAACACAACGAGCAAAACGCAAAACGGCAGATACGTCAGCGCGTCCTGCTGGGCGATTTCCATGAACTCGCGCCGCGTCATCCTCGCAAAAATGGCCGAATACAGCAGCCACAAGACCATCAACGCGAGAGTGGCAATCAGAATAAAAATGCCGAAACGCACGAGCGACGGCACGCCTTGAAGAACCGTGACATCTTGTGCGTGTTCGTTGAATGCGCGAATTGCCGGTATGCGCTGCGTGAAGAAAAACAGGCCGAGGCTTGTTCCGGCGCACAAGATTGAGAGAACGGCTTGAATCATCTTTTTATTCATCGGTTTTATCGTTTCAGCCCTGCCAGGGTTTCGAACCCTGGCAGGGCTTTTGAACGGCATATCAATCCAGGGAGACTCTTCCGAGTTTAATGGCATCAGGGATCGAAAACGGCACGATTCGAGGCGATGATAGGATCGGCAGCCGTTGTTGCGTATATTCCGGGTCCCAGACGCCGAGCGACATCGTAAACGTTCCTGACGGCGCGGGCAGCGTGGTCGTCGTTCGAATCACTTCGCCGATCTGCCAGGAAGAGGTCAGGCGTTCGGTTTCCTGCCCGGTTGATGAGTCAAGTGTTTTCGGAAAACTATCAGCTTGAAAACGGATGCGTCCCCATCGCGAAAAATGCGTAAAGATGACGTAATTCGCGTGCATCGGCGCGAGCGCTTTCCACCAATATTCCAGCGTCACGCGGTTCGGCTCGTTCTGCTTGACCGTGTAGCCCAACAACATCATCTGATTTGCAAAGTTGATGGACAGCGGATGTTCCGGCTGATACAGCCGCGTCATCTGTTGTGTCGCCGCTTGTTCGCCTGTCGAATCGTTTGCCGTTCGCGCCGATTGGCTGAGACTGTACCAGGCGTCGAAATGCGCCGGAAGGAGGCGAACCGCCTGTTCGAACCGTTCTTTCGCCTGTTCCGATTGATCCATCGCTAACAACGTCGATCCCATGCGATAATAGGCGTCAGCAAAATTCGGTTGAAGCGCGACTGTCTGCCGCAAGCTGTCGAGCGATGCTTCCCACTCGCCCGATTGCTGTTGCAGACGCCCAAATTGATATGATGCCAACGCATGTCCATGCTGACCAGCCTGTTCCCAGAGCGCTCGCGCCCGGCCAACGTCGCCGGAACGTTGCGCATTCAACCCAGCCTGATAAAAGACATCCGCGAGGTCAGGCTCGATAACAATTCGTTGAAGCTGAAAGTTGACGCGATTATGAAAATAGACCCGCGTTTCCAAATCCGGCACGCTGTTTTGCAGTTCGAACGCGACGGGAAAACGCTGCGTCTGCGTCGTCGGCGCAATGTCGTTTCCGCGTAACGAGCGGGCGTAAAAGACCTGTTTGCCTTGATTTCCGGTAATTTCGCAGGTTGCAATCAGGTCGTCAGGCTGCGGCAGCTGGTCGAACGCCATCTCGAAATAGGCGGTATATTTGCCTTTCGGGAAAAATTCATACGGCCCATTCACTAAAAAACGCTCCCCTTTTTGGTTCACCACGCCTGTTTTCGGCTCGCTGAGATACTCAAAACGCAATGGGGAAAACGCCGATTCCATGTTTCCCCTCCTGGGAGGGGCAAGGGGTGGGTGAATCGCTTTTTCGGTCAATGCTTGATGAAACCGCAGCAGCCAGTCGCGTTTTTCCTGGTTCGAGGCTTGCGGCGACGGCAACCCGGCCTTGCTTGTGGCGTACACAACAACGGAGAGCGCGATCATCGCCACCAACAGCAGGCCGTGCAAAGCAAATAATGTTGGAAAGTCAGGAGCGCAAAAGCTTGCTTTTGCCGCAAAAGCAAGCTTTTGTGCTCCTGACTGCGCGGGAGAATTAGCGGGACGATAGACGGCGACGGAAAAGATGATAAGCAGAACCAGCCAGAATCCGGCCACCGCATATTCGCGCATTGAATCGCAGGGAAATGACGGGAAATATTGCACAAGCTGATATAGCGATTGAGTGTGTTGGAATAACGGATTTTGTCCGGTATTTTGCATTAGCGCCAACACAGGCGATTGGACGAATACGATTGTCCAGAACAGACTGACGCTTGCGAATAACGCGAAAAGATAATGAAAAGAGTGACGCAAAACCTCACCCCAGCCCCTCTCCAAAGGAGAGGGGAATGCAGACTCCCCTCCCTGTTGGAGAGGGGCAGGGGGTGGGGTCTTTTGAAATTGCGTACATCTTGAATTACGAGAGAGACCGCTTTTCAGTCCGACGCAGAGCAGCGGAATCAAACACGGCAGCAGCGTCGTCATATAGCGCGTCGCCGGACTCCACGCGCCGCGCCATTTCAGCGTAAATCCGGCGGTGGGGATATAGAGGCTCAAGACGATTGCGGCAAGCCAGATGGCGCGGGCGCGTTGTTGCTTGAACAGCAGCAGAAAGCCCGGAAACGCGAACGCATAATACGGCGCATAGATCAACAGACCGGCCTCTTGATCGAACAAATGTCCTAAAACGCCTTCTGTCAAAAAGACGCGTAGCGAAAAAACGCTGTTCACGCCAACGCTTGCGTAGGGCGCAGTCGGCAGCGGATTGCCGTACACCGCATAAGAATACGCCGCCATGACGCCGCCTGAGAGCAGTAAACAGATGAACGGAATATAACAGCTATGAATGAATCGTAACCCTGTCAGGGTTGACAGGCGATGATACGACTGATTTAGGACTTTTATAGACGCCTCAAAAGCAAGCTTTTGCACTCCTGACTTCCATTGCCACAGGCCGAAACCGACCAGCAAGACTGCCGGAAGAATCATGCGTTGATGCAGCCAGGGGAGCGCGGCGAGCGCCATGCCGGATGCGAGCACGGCGCGAAAGGTCGGACGAGACGTTTGAAGGCCGCGATACGCCGTGATTAGCAGCAACGCCGATGGAATTTCCGGGTAGATGCGCGACGAATACAAAATCACCGGCAGCGTCAGACTTGTCAATGCCCAGATCATGAGCGCAAGACGGGGCGATCCGGTCGAATCGCGGGCAAGCAGAAAGATTTGCAGTGCCAGCAGCGCCGCGAAGAGGTTCATCATAACTATTGCGCCGCGCACGCCGAATAGCGCATAGGCCGGGGCGATCAGCAGCGGCAGGCCGAGCGGATGCCCAGGATAGCGCGCGCCGTCTTTCGCGATGCTGATATGCGGCGTCAATCCCGTCGGATGAAATGCAAGATAGTCTTGTTGCCGATAGTTATTTGCCATGTCAAGGTCATGATCCTGCGCGATGCTGTGGGCGATCAGGAGGTAATGCGGCTCGTCGCCGCTGACGTTCGAACGTCTGGCCGTTTGCGCTCCGACTGCGCCGTAAATGCACAGGCTGATCGAAAAAATTACCATCGGGGAAATGCGGCGTTCGAAGAGATGGGAATACGACGCCTGCCGCATATTAAGGGAGCAGGCGGCGATGACAATCATCCCGAACCAGATCGGACTGACACTGAACGTTTTCAGCAGCGGCGCGTCGAACGGAAGACGGCTGAACAGCGCGAATATCAGAAAAGCACACGGCAGATATGAAACGGAATCAGCCTGTAAACATGCCGCAAACGTGTTGCCGGAACAACGCGATCCTATCCAAGACAAGGCGAGCCAGAGCGCCGCGATGACGGCGATTCCACCGATGCCGTAGGCGAGAAACGACGCGAACAGGCGGCTTGTCGGAAAGGTGTCTGCCGCATATCCGGCATTCTCCGCAAGACGCAGCGCGCGGAACAGCCAGAACGCGCCCAGTCCGATTCCGGCGCAGACGACGCGCGTCCATGTCATGCGCCACGAGCTATTTCGAATCATCATGCGAAAGAATGACCTCGATGTTGCGCAGACGGATGCCATACTTATGACTGCCGTTCTCAGCAGTGCCGAAATGAATCACATTTTTGCCGGGGCGCAGCGGAACTGCCGGAAGACTGACTTCCGTCCACTCTTGCGAGACGGTTGCCGCGCCTACGAGCGTTCCGTTGACCAGAACGTCCACCTGCTCCTGCGGCTCTTGAAAACTTTTCCCTTCGAAACGGAGTTCGAGCGTTTGAGAGTCTTGCTGTTCGAAGATCACGAATTCCGCATCGCGACCGGTCTGGCGCTCTGGGATGCCGTTTTCGGGAATCGTCAACGGAAACATGCCGAACGCCGGAAAAATCACGGCCTGGGTCGGCGTGGCGGGCGGAACGCGATAGAACGTGACAAGATCGCTTGTGGCCGCCGGTTCGCCGAACATCTGGCGCAATCGCCGCTGATTGGCCTGATAATCGCCGATCCAATAATCATTATACAACGCGACATAGCGAACATCGTAAAGATGTAAGATGTCGAAAATATCCGCTGCGTCTATTGTTGCCAGGAAATAGGGCGTGGCATACTGCTGCGTTCGGCACATCTCAAGATCGGATGGTGACAATGTGAGCAGATCGTCGAATATCCCATACAGCGCGTAGGCTTGCCAGTATTTCTGCAAGGGCACGCGCGACACGTGACCGTGAAACAGCCTTTTCTGATGCGTAATCTGGAAGAGCGACGAACGCACGGACGAATGCTGCCAGTTAAACAGCGGCGTAAGTTCCAAGATGGCGTAATCATCAGCGTCTTGCGCTAACTGCTCATAGAAAGTCGGCACCGGCTCAGGCGCGCTGAAATAGTATTCGCGGTATTGTTCGAATAAGATGATCGCGGCAAACACAAGAAAGAGAACGAATCGGAAGCGAACGCGCCGGAAAATATCCCAGCAGGCATACCCCGCTAACACGCCGCAGGAGAGCATCACCAGTGCCATAAACCGTATCGGAATTCTGACAATATTCAACAGCGGGAGTTTTTGCAGAAGTTGATACGGAAGCGGCAGCGATTCGTAGATGGTCGAAAAGAGCATCACGTTCGGCCCCATTGCTAATACGAGAAAGACGCCCAACGTCAGCAGCCAGAAATGCGGCTTCAGGCGACGCAGTTTCAGCAGCGTGTAGAGGCAGAGCAGCATGGTCGCGTAACCGAGGAACGAGCCACCGGGAATGCCCCATTGCATCGGCAAATTGCGGTTGATATACCAGTGTCGCATGTATTTGCCGAGCATGTCGTGGTTGACGCTCGGCAGCAGCAGCGTATTCAGGCTGACGGCCTCGGTTTTATACACTTCGGAGAGCATGTAATTGCCGCCCCCGGCGATTTGTCGGAACATGGGGAGCAAAATCGGCAGCATGACGAGGAGAAATACCCCGGCAAACAGGGCGAAGCGTTTGAGGAATGCGAACGTCCAGACCTGCCTTCGCTCGGCAGCGGCGGCATACAGCAGAAACAATCCGGCGAACAGGCTCATGTAAATGGCGTAATACCACGCCGTCAGCGCGTTAATGATGAAAAAAAGCGCCGCCAGCAATGGAGCGCGATACGATTGTTCGCGGACGGTTTTGATGAGATAGAGGGCGCAATACGGAAACCACTGCATTGAGGCCAGGCTGAGATGATCGACGTAATAGGCGCGACCGCCCCAGTAGGCGAAGATCAGGCCGGAAATCACGCCAGCCAGCGTGCTGCCGGTGAGATAACGCAGCAGCAGCACGCAGCCGAAGCCGCCGATTACGAGCGAGGCCAAAAAGAGGAGATTATAAATTTGCGTCAACGTGAAAACGCTCTGCAACGGCACGGAAAGCAGGGCGTTGAAGATGCTGAAATCATGGAACGACAGGTCAATCCCTTCCGGCGCAAACAGATAGGTTGTCGTGAGCGGGTTCGTGTGCAGTTCCAACAACGCTTTTTTCATCCACCACATATCCCAGAGGTAGATATAGCGGTCGCCGCCGACGCCGAACATTTTGGCGGAAAATTGCGCGGTGAGCGGATATGTCCAGGCGAGACTCAGCAGCAGAAACCCGACGAATGCGGCCAAAAGCGGCCAGCGGTTGTTTGACGGCGGCTTTAGCGCGGCGACAGCAGAAATATCCGGTTCGAGCATCCAACGGCCAAATTGACGCGCGAGGCGAATCGGCATTGTGTTGTCAAGAATGCGGCGGAGCAAGGCGCGGTCGAACAGCAGCAGCATTCCGGCGATCACAAGCGCCATCAATCCGAACATTTTTCCGATGACGACAATCGCGTCGCATATCCGTCCGCCCAGAAATTCGGCTGAAGAAGGCTGTCGCGTCAGTAAAAGCGCCGTCGCAAGCGATTGTCGTTTTTGCTGCGGCGGCTTCCAGAAGGCGCGAAACTCTGCGCCGCCGGTCTCTTGCGCATATTGGATGCGAAGCGCATGAAAGCCTTTGACGAGCGAGACCTGAGCGGTTCGCTCCGCAAGCCCATGTACGCCGCTATTATCCACAATGCGCTGTTCGTCAAGCCAGAGTTCGGAGCCATCATCGGACGCCGTGCTGAACTGATACTCGCCGGTTTTCGGAAGATAGATATTCCCGATCCAGCGGATGCTGTAGTGTTCGGCGATTTCAGGATGATACGCCTGCATCCGCGAGAGATTCAGCGTTGTCTCGCGAACGGTCATGAGCGGAACGCCCGACCAATCCGGCGTCTGATAATATTCGCCGCGCAGCCCGCGTTGCAGCGGATTGAAAACATACGCCAGCAGAAAGAGTCCGAACGCAGCAACGACGGCAAAACAAAGTTGTCTTCTGGCGCGAGGCGTTTGCGCGATGTTCAGGGCGGTCTCGAATTTTGCGGCAAGCGGACTATGCCGAAAGAAGCTTCCGGCAGCGATGCGGCGCAGAATCAGGGCAACTGCCAGCAGAATCGCCGGATTGATGATGCCATGCGCACTCAGGCGAATCGTCCCGATTGACCAGGAAAATCCGCCGGTAAACATGATGAGCAGGAGCAAGCAGAGCGCAAGCGCCATCACGCTTTCTATCGCCAACAGGAGGCCAGGTTTGGTCATCGGTTTGGAATTACTCATGTGTGATCACGCGGTCAATAATGAAGCGCGGGCGTTTTTTGGTTTCGATGTGGATTTTGGCGATATATTCGCCGATAATGCCGAGCATGACGTAAATCCCGGAACAAAAGAGGGACAGCAGAATCAACAGCGATGTCCAGCCCGACACGGCTTGAAGAAGGATATATTTGGAATACAACGCATACACGCTGTACAGAAAGGCGACACATAAAGAGAACGCGCATAACAGCAGCGACAGGCGAATCGGCACGGTCGAAAACGACGTAATTCCGCTGATCGAAAGATTCAGCAGCCGCCGCAAATTATATTTCGAACTTCCTTGCGGGCGTTCGATTGGCATAAATTCGACGCGCGTTGAGGTGAAACCGATCCAGGAAAACATCCCGCGTAAAAACAAATCGCGTTCGTCCATTGCTGTGATGGTATCGCGCACTTTGCGGGAAATGATTTTGAAATCCGTCGTCCCTTGTTCTAACGTGGCATCGGCTAAATACGAAAAGAGGCGATAGAAGATTTTCGATGAATATTTTTTAAAAAGTCCGACTCCACGATCCTCCGTTCTGACGGTATAGACAATATCGGCGGTCTGGGCGTGCTGCCAGAGTTCGGGAATTAAGTCCGGCGGATGCTGCAAATCGCCATCAATCATCAGCATATACTCGCCGGTTGCCTGCGAAAGTCCCGCTAACAGCGCCATGTCTTTTCCGAAATTGCGCGAGAATTTTACGCCCGAGACATGGGCATCCTGTCGCGCCAGCGCCTCTATTTTGGCAACCGTATCGTCTGAGCTTCCGTCATCCACAAACACGATTTGGTAAGAAAGCGACATAGCCGTCATCACGTCTGTCACCTTGCGATGAAATGCCTCAATCATGTCTGATTCGTTATATACGGGGACAACAATGGACAATTGATAGGGATGATGTGTCATGCGCGTTACATCTTCAACTCCGCCGATTGCTGTCAAGAAAAAAGGCATCCGTCATCCGCGTAGGTCGAAACTGTAGTTTCGACCTATGCGGATGACGTGGCTCTCAACTCCCCCGCAGTTCCCCGCGCCCAAGCATAATGCTGCGCAGGTTGGCGAGTTGAATCAGGGTTTCGCGCTCGTCGTCTTTGTGTTTCAAATATGGCTGATCCGCCCACACATCCACGAAACCGCGTTGCAAAATCCGCAGCGACGCCGGATCGCCGATCAGATTCAAACGGCGTTGCAAGACGCGCACGGCTGCCGCGAAATTTTTGGCGCTGTGCTGCGCCATGAAATTGCAGGCTTCGACATAATAGCGCAGCATGGTGCGGAGCGAACGCACGGAGATTGGCTCGCTGCGCGGCAAATACGCCTCTTCGGACGCCTGACGCGCGAAGCAACTGCTGAACATGGCGTCTCCCTGGACGATGCGCAATCGGCATAAAATCGAGACATGCGCCTGCGCTCCCGGCGTCGTCAAGGTCGCTTCGAGATGCTGCTGATACGCCTTGCGCCGGGGCAGTTCCGCCGGATCGTCGTAGCGTCCGGCAAAATAAAGCGCGTTGATGTAACTCTGCATCACATTATCATACCGGTAGGAATCGCCATATTCTGTGGTCAACTCGACCGCCTGACGCAAATACGCGAATGCGCCGGGCTGACCGTCAACATCATCGAATTGCTCGTTGAGCATCAGCAATTCTCCGAGACGAAAGCAGACCTCTCCTAATTGCCGCGAGTATTGCTGCAGATACGCCGCCGAAGCAGGCGTGTCGTCTGCGCTCCAGGCGGACAGCGCGATATGCAGTTTCTCTTCTCCCTGTTTTAAGAGGTCGAATGCCTGAGCGCGGGCGTCGGGATAGCGTTGGTCGAAGCGGGCGCGGGCCAGCCCCAATTCGTCTTGCAGATAGATTTCCAACAAGCGGCCATATTCTCCGCGCCGATAGCGCAGCGTCCCTTCCGCGCAATCTATCACGCCATGCAGCGCCAAACGCAGCGCGGGATCGGCGATAGTTCCGATAGCGTCGCGGCATTCTTCCAGGCATTTCCTGGCCTGATATTCATCGCCGAGATTGCGATAATAGGCCGCTTGCGCCTGAAGTTGGTGAATCTGTTTTTCCGCATACGCCGGGTCGTCTGCGGCCAATGCCGCATACGCGCCGATCAAGCAGCTATTTAACAAAACCGTCACGCCGTATTGCCCTTTTTCAAGGCGCGGCAGCAGCGAGGCTTCCAATGCGCTGATTTCCGCGACATGCTCCTGAGCTCGAAAACGCAATTGCAAATAGTGATAAATTTCCTCAAGCTCAGGCGTTTTCCCCTGCCACACCATCGAAAGAATCCCGACATAATCTGCTTGATCGGCGCTTAAATGAGCGGAGACCACCTCTAACAGCGTATTCAGGCGATTGTAGCAGACCCGCAGCGTCAAAAAATAACGATCTTCATTGAACTGTTTCATCAACACGGCGGCGTTGACGTAATGGCTGAAGGCGAGATGAAACGCTTTCAGCGCGGAACTGAACGTGTCGGCGTTGGCGGATTGCTTGAGCAGATCAAGACCGAGATCGAATTCGACATCGCCCAGCGTGACCTCGTATTTGCCGAACAGATTCGGATATTGCCGGGGGTCGAATTGCGCCATTTCCTGCCGATACGCCAACGTTTTGCGCTGATTCTCCCGCCTCGTTTCCTCGGAGACGCCGGACGCGCCGTTCCAGAAATAATAGAGCGTTGTCAGGCTTTCCAGCGTGTCAATCACGCCATATTGGAATTTGCTGATACGCCCCCAGTGCAGAGCCAGCAGGAACATCTGTTCGGCGCGCTCCCAGTGATCCGGCGACGGCGTCACGATGTAGAGTTCGCCGAGCGCGTAATAGGCGTCAGCCAACTCCTTTTCGATGACCGGTTTTTCCTGTAAAATGCGCACCGCGTCGGTCAGTGCCCGTTCCGCCTGCTCGATTTGTTCGTATTGCACGTAATCTTTCAGCATCCGCTCGATTTCTTCGGCGCGATAATATTCCAGCAGATACGAAAATTCGTCCACGCGATACGACAACACGCCGACATCAGTGCGATTCCGCCCGATAATCGGACGGTTGCGAATATCCCGGAGCAATTGTTCCCCTTCGTTCGAATAGCGCTGCGCGTCCACCGCATAGCCCGCTAACGCGAGTTGGTGTCCGACATTCGTGTACGCGCGGGCGATTTCCAACTTGTTCGACGGCAGATTGCGGGCGATTTCCAGTACGATCTCCGCCATGCGGATCGCCTTCTCGGCATGACCGGTATGGCCGTAAATTTCGGCCATATTGCCTAAAATCAACTCCAAGCCCTGGAGCATCTGGCGATACTTGCGCGGCTGAATTTCCTGCTGTTCCAGCAACAATTTGGCAAAGCCATTCAAGCTTTGCGAAAGGAATTGCTCGGCTTCCGCAAAACGCGCCTGCCGGTAAAACGTGTTGCCGATAAGGTAATTCGCGCGATACAGCCAGAAATCTTCGCCGAGATCGTAAAAGATTTTTTTGGCCTCTTGAAACGATACAATCGCCTCGTCGAACATTTCCAAAAAGACCTCTGCCTGCCCGCGCGCCAGCCAGAAATGCCCCAACAAATCTTGCTCCTGCCACGCCGGATGCTCGCGAAAGCGTTCGACCACCTCTTTCGCGATGCGCCACGCGCGTTCGTAATCCGTATCGGTCAGGGCGTAATAGCGCGAACGCCGTAGTTCGATGACATACGATTCCGGGAACGGAATATCGCGAGGATTGTCCTGATGATAGCGCTGCGCCTCGCGCAACAGCAGGTCGGCGTAATCGTAGCGGCCATCCTCTAACGCCATATCGAATTCTTTGCGGAAACGATCCAGGCCGTCGAGCGGCCTGGCTAAAAAGGCGTATTCCAATTGCTCCGACGTGTAGATTTGGCGCGCGGCGGCGGACAGCCCCGGATCGGCCAAGAGATGCGCGTCGTAATACGCAACTAACTGCCGCGCCAATTCACGCCGCAGGTCGCGGGAATCGTCATGCGCCTCCCACCAATGCTGCACCACGAGCCGCCGCATTTCGTCGTGCAGCAGCACGCATTCGCCGGTTTTGTATTTGATGAACGAGAGCGGCTGCAATTCCTCCAATAAGACGCGCCGGCACTCTTCAAGCGGCAAATCCGAAAGGGCATGGAAAATGGCGGGTGTCATGCGGCGGTACGCGACGGCAAGATAGGTGATGGCGTGTTCCTGATTCGTGTGCAGCGCGTCGATCCGGTCAATCAAGGCGCGTTCGAACAATTCGCGCTGCATCGGCGTCGCCCGTTCGCCGATTGCGCCGCCGCGCTGTTCGATTTCCGCCAGCAAGTCGGCGGGCGAAAGCGGGCGATACGCATAATTCACCCAATCCGCGAATAACGCGAGCAGCACGGGGCGCCCGTCCGCGAGGCGATGGAATATGTTCAAGATGTCACGCGAACCGAGGCGTTCTGCCAGCGCCGCTTCGGATGTTTCGCCGAAACAACGCAGCCAGAACGTGATCGTATCCGCGACATCGAAATGCGCGAGGGAAAGTTCGTCCACCGCCACGCAGGCGCGATCAATCTCCCGTAACGGATACCGCCCCGACACGACGACGCGGGTGTTCGGCGTAAAATGCGAAAACAGCCAGCATTCGAGCCAGTGGGAAAAGCCGGACGCATCGGAATCGGCGTCGGCTGTGGCAGGGATTTCGCCTTGCTGCACCACTTCGTAGGTGTCGAAAAACAGGACGATTACGGCCTGCCGTTCATCATGAATTCTGGCGCTGAATTCCCGGTAATTTCTGCGAAACGCCTCTTCGATCTGCGGCAGCAGTTCCTCGCGCTTGCTGACATCAATCGCGTCGTGATATTGCGCCGCTAAGCCAACGAAATCCGGGAATTCCCGATAGCCGAAATTCGCGGCGATTTGCGACATGACGCCGACCCGCGACCGGCTTTCGGTATGATAAAAATCAATCAATTCCGCCGTAAACGCGACGCGATCCGGCATGGCGGCGCACACCTGCTGCATCCGGCGGAGCAATTGCGTTTTGCCGATGCCGCCGTCGCCGTTGGTGTGGATATTCAACACTGTCAAACCGGGCAATGGCGACAGCAGCGCCTGAAATCGCGCTAATTCCTGCGCCCGACCGATAAAGAGTTCCGAGGTGACATGTTCCATCTGCATGATAAACCTCTTACGTTATGACCGACGCGACGTCTTCAATAATTTTTTGTTTGACAAGGTTATCCCTTTTCGTTATTACGCAGAAGACCAAGAGGCATCCCATAAAGAATGTAATAAATACGATTAAGTGCATTCTCTGTAAGGATATAACGATAAACATCCCATATAGCTTGTAATAAAATACAACTAATGAAAAAATATCGGAGATTTTCAATAGGCAACACCATTATGATAGCGAGCAGTAACACGATAATCACACTCATCCATGTCGCAATTATCCGAGTCACATATCCAAAGCAAGGTTGAAGTAAAATGCGATCCTGTTTTTGAATAATTCTGATGCTACAAAACAAAGGAAGAAAAATTTCAAAGCCAAAACTCTGCTTTTGAATCTTATAACCAAAACACTCCAACTCGTTACTCAATTCTGTTATTGATAGGGATTTCATATACTTCCTCATTATAGTATGTCGTTTCCGAAATATGCGCCTCCACCATCCTGATTAAGTCGTCTTTTTCGACAAGCTGCTCCAAATCTTCGTCATATTCCAGGCCGTGCCGCAGCCGGTCGATCTGCTCGCGCAAGGCGGTTTCGTCATCAATCTGATTCGACGTAAAATGCCGCGTCAGGCATAATGCGAACGCTTCCTGAATTTCTTCGTTGACATAGTGCGGCGCGGTGATTTTCCGACAGGCCGCGTAATGGTAGAGCCATTCGATGATATTTTTGACCTGCGTGGCCTCGTGCGTTTTGGCGATTTTGTCGGCATATAGGTTTGCTAACGTCGCGGTCACATCCACAAACGTCTGCGGCGCATTCAGCCGCATGTCCCAGAGCAGCAAACTCCGCGCCGCAGGCTCAATCACGAATCCGCTGTCAAGCTGCCATTTCGTCAACATCGAGGACGCTTGAAAGACGCCGATCAACCGTTCGAACACATTCAGCGGCTTCCGTTCGAACGCTTCCGGCATGAAATGCGACAGGACGCGCTGCACCACGCCTAATTCGATCTGCCGCAGCGGCGAGAGATGCCAGAGAATTTTGCAGGCGGGCGGATAGGCCGAATCTAAATGGGTTCGCGCTAACAGGCGGCGTTTGACGACATGCTCGACCAACTCCCGCGCGATCTCTGTTTGGCGATGTTCGAACGGCGCGAGCGGCGCGGTAAATTCGTTCGAAGCGATTTTGACGAGTTTGTATGTGCCGTACGGATGCCCGGCAGTCAGGCGCAGAATCTGCGCGAACACAGCCTCGCTCTCTTCGATGGCAATCTGTTTGACGCGGGCTAATTGCTCGACCTGTTCTCTGGCATGTTTCGGCTCGAAATTCCGAAGCAGAATCCACCGAAATTTTTGCCTGACTGCGAGATTCGTCCAGGCCGAACGCTCCTGCGCGGCGGTCGCGAGGAAAAAATGCGGATGTTTGACATGTGGCAGAATGACAGCCTCTTCGAGACGCCGCAACGCCGGGCGATACGCCTTCTCCATACTGTCAAGGCATAACACGAACGTCCGCCAGGCGAGAATCGTCTGTAATTCTTCGCAAAACGCTTGCAAAAAAGCCTGTTCGCACTCTTCGACAGCAGGCGGCGGCGAATCGGCGGCGATTTGGGGCGCGGCAACATACGCGGCAGCAGCCTGCTCGCGATAGGCCAACAGACGTTCTTGCGTCTGCAAAAAGATGTTTTGGCCGATTTGCGAGGTCAACTGGGAGATGATCGCTTCGACAACATGCGCAAGCGAGGATTGATAAAATCGCGCGGCTTCGAAATCCACATACGCCGCCACATACGCCGCCTCCGACGAATTGGCCGCGATCCACTTGAGGAGTTCGGTTTTGCCCTGCCCCGCTACGCCGTAAAATTCCCAAAACACAGATGCGCCCGACGACGCGAGGCCATTCAGGAATTCCTGTTTCGCGCTCTCTCGATTGACAAATAGCAGGGGCGCAACAGGTCGCGCCCCTGCGTCAAATTTCACCGCACACAGATTCTGCATGATACTCCATCTCTACGCGCAACAAGCGAACGCGGTTTGCCGCGTCGTCCTCGTTCGACCCATAAAATAAGTCCGGCGGCCTTGCGCTATTGATAAACAAAATACACTGAAGATCAATCCCATTCAGGGCTTGCAGCAGGGTTTCCAGCACAAAATGATGCATCATCGTCGCCCAGCAATCCGCCTTTTCCATGTTCCGCGCAACGCAGACGATGCGGCGCGGCGATTTGCGGAGCAGCGCCGTCAGCAGCGGATACGCGACATACTCGGTAAACCGGACAAACGCGGCGAAGCGTTCCTCTTGGCTCAAGCCTTTGACGGCATTGCTGAGATTCCACACATCGTAAAACGCCGTCAGTAATTGCGAGCGGTCTTCTGTGTGTTCCGAGCGTTTGAGCAGCGCGTCGAACAATTGCTGAATCATCGAGAATAGGCCGTCTTCCGGCGTTTGGCACGCCACGTTGCCGATATCGAACGATACCACCAGCGCATCCTCCGCTTGCTGCGCCGCCACGCAAAAATCGGCGACCAGCCGTTCGAAATGCGGGCTCCCGCCGTACACCGCCCAAATCGGCGGCTCAGCCTCGTCATGCGGACGAATCAGCGATAGAAGAAGCGATAGATTATCAGGAAGGGCTTGATTCATAAGGATGCTCATTGGTAGATAAACCCGCTTTTTGTCAAGTAGAACTGTAAGAAGGGCGATAAACAACAGGGCAAACGCGATTCGCCCGGACTTTTTTATTGACAATTTCGTCAATTTTACGCGAAGCATCAAAATAATGAATGCTTCTATCCTTTCTTACACCTATCCATGTCGTTCAAAGGGGAAATTATGCGCGCGCATCGTCTCTGTATCGGGATTCTTCTATTCATTGCATTATTCGACCTGACACCGCTGCGTCCGGCGACGGCGAAACAGCCGCGATCTGCGCTGGTCATCGGCAACGCCGCCTACGAAAAATCGCCGTTGACCAACCCGGTCAACGATGCCCGCGACATGGCTAGTGCGTTAAAACGTTTCGGCTTCGACGTGACGCTGCTGACGGACACGGATCGCCGCGACATGATTCGCGCCATTCAGACATTCGGCGACAGTTTGACCGACGGCAGCGCGGCGCTCGTCTATTTTTCCGGGCATGGCCTGCAAAGCCAGGGAAATAATTATCTGATTCCGCTGCGTGCCAACATCACCGGAGAAGCGGACATCGAATTCGAGACAGTGGACGCCAACCGCATTCTCGCGCATCTGCAAGAGGAGAACAGCGGCGGCGTGAATATCGTGATTCTCGACGCCTGCCGCGATAATCCGTTCAAAGGTTTTACGAAAAGCGCCAAATCCGGCCTCGCGCAGATGGACGCGCCGACCGGCTCACTGATTGTCTATGCCACCGCGCCGAATACCGCTGCGCTTGACGACACGAGGGGGAAAAACAGCATCTTCACGCGCCGCCTGCTCGATGCCTTGAACAAGACGCCGACGCTGAACGTGCTGGAAATGCTGATCCGCGTCCGCAAGCAGGTCATGAAAGATACCGACAACAAGCAAGTTCCTTGGGAATCGGGATCGCTGACCGACCTTTTCTATTTTGCCGACGCCGCGCCGACGCCGAAGCCTACACCGCAAATCATTTATGTGGAAGTAACGCCGACGCCCCAATCAAAACAAAGCGTACATATCTTTTCGTTAGCAGTACGTTCGAATGTGCAGGGAGATCGCGTGTATATTGACGGAAAGCGTTATGGAAACACCCCTGTTAATGCTAATCTCTCAAAAGGATACCACATGCTTCGCGTTGAAAAAGACAATTGTCACGGGTTTGTAGAAAATATTTTTTTAGACCGCACAACGAGCATTCAAGCGTTATTGACATGTGGCGCAATTAGGCCAATACCGAAGCCTGTAGCAAGTCAGCATTCTCCGCAGATTTTTCCGTTGTCAGTACGATCTAATGTGCAGGGATATCGCGTGTATATTGATGGAAAGCGTTATGGAAACACCCCTGTTAATGTTAATCTCTCAAAGGGGTATCACATGCTTCGTGTTGAAAAAGACGGTTGTCGTGGATTTGTGGAAAATATTTTTTTACAAAAAGCAGATACTGTTTACGCAAATCTCAAATGCAAATAGAATTAGTGTTCCATATTTCAAAGGTTGATTGATTTTCTTTTGCGCTCAAAACATTAAAGTAACGCGATGTGCAACTTGAGAAGAAAGAACCCACCCCTTGCCCATCCCAGGAGGGGAATTCGCCAGCAGCGGTACGCGCATTCCCCTCCTGGGAGGGGCAAGGGGTGGGTAAAAACGCCTGTTTGACAGGAAAATTTCAAAAAGTTGCACATCACGTTAAAGTATTGTCAATGATGCGTGAAAAAACTCGACAAAATTGTTTGACTCTATTTCACATCGTTGCGTATTGTATCCATGAAGAATGAAACAGTCAGTTCGAATCTACTACGGAGGGATGGGGGTATGCGCAGATATTGGTCAGCGTCTTTTCTTATGTTGTTTTTATCGTCTCTCAGCACGGCGTTACTGGCACAACGCGCCGCTGCGCAGCAGGCGTCGTTGATTGACGTGGATATTACGTATCAGACACGTCAGGCGGGAAGCCTCGATTTTCAGGAATTGCGCGACGGGAACGTGGTGCATTCCGGCGATATGCTGAAAATCATTTTCGAAACGCGTGAGAATTGTTACGTCTATATTTTTCAAGTTGACACCAAAAAGCGCATTTATTCCCTGTTTCCGATGGAGCAATTCGGCGGAAAGCAGGTCGGCAATTCGAACCCGGTGCAGGCGGGACAGACGTATTATGCGCCCGGCAAAAGCATGTCATTCGAATTGGATAACGTGACCGGCGCGGAGACGATCTATTTTTTGGCGTATCGTACGAAAGACCCGGCGTTGGAAGCAGCATATCAAGAGATCGAGGCATGGCAGCGGCGCGAGGAGACTACGCTGCAGCAATTGGCATTGTTAGACCAGCGGATTAAAGAATTGCAAGACGCACTGGCGGCAAAAGGGATGGCGAGCATCGTGAACGATCCCGGCGCCGGATCATCTACCTGGGACGAAGATGGGCGGACGCATACGGCGTTGATGCAGCGCCTGGCCGGTTTATGCGACGGCTGCTCGCATGTGTTGCGTTTGACGCATAAATAGTTGGCTTAACATGATTTATTTCAAAAAGGAGAACGACCAATGAAAAAGAGAACAATTACAGGGATTATCTGCGCAGCGTTGATCGGCTTGAGTGGATGGACAACTTCCCCGACGGCTGCCGAAGAGCAAGACACCGAACTTTTTTTTCCTGAAAATGCCTCGCAAATCGAGGAATTCGTGCTGCAACACGCCTCGTCGGCCACTGTTCCGAAAAGCACTCTTCTTCAGCCGAAAGGATTAAAAGGGATTAAAGATATCGTTGACGATCCGAATATTAACGAGGCGAAGCTCGATGAATTGCCAACAGTCGGCGCAATAATTCTATTCGAGACCAACTCCGACAAGATTTCGGCAAATTCGTTTGAAATCTTGCAGCAATTTGCTGATGCTTTACAAGGGGAGAAACTCCGTGATTTTTCCGTTGTGGTTTTAGGCCATACCGATAGCGTTGGCGACGCTGCCTATAATCAAAAGCTGTCGGAACGCCGCGCTCAATCGGTGCGTCAGGTGCTGAAAGATCGATTTTTTATTTCCTCGTCGCGGTTGTACGTGAAAGCATACGGCGAGGAGAAACCGCTTAAAGATAACGAGACGCCCAAAGGCCGAGCCAAAAATCGCCGCGTCGAATTCAAGTTTTATAAAAAAGAACAATGAGCCATTATGCTGAACAACAATCCTGTTCATTCGCAATAGTTGTCAGATACCTTCAAGGCGTCTGACAACTTAGGAGGAGGAATCGTTATGCTCAAAAACATGTTCAGCCTGTTCGTCTCGTTGGCGTTGCTCTGCGCCGCGTTTGTCGCATCTGCCGCAGACGCCCCGCTTTTGATTTCGCCCAAAACACCTGAAGAAATCGAAGCGTTTTTTCTGCAATTCAAGCCAGCGCCGGACGACTTGCAGCCAAAAGGATTCAATACAGAACAGGAGAAAGGGATTACCAGACGCCTGCTTGATGACAACGCGGCGCTTGACAAGTTGCCTCGATTGGTCGAACTGATTCATTTTCGTTTTGATTCGTCCGCATTCGAGCGCGACTCATACGCGACGCTTGAAAAAGCGGCGAAGGCGTTCAATGGCAAATTAGCCGATGCGACGATTCTTGTGTTCGGGCATACGGATAATATCGGAGATGCGGCGTATAATCTGGAACTTTCTCGCCAACGCGCCGAGGCGGTGAAACAGGCGTTGATCGAAGAGTTTCAGATTGAGGCGTCTCGCATCTCTGTCAAATTTTATGGCGAATCCGATCCGATGGATACGAACGATACGAAAGTCGGTCGCGCCATGAATCGCCGAGTGGAATTTAGCTGCGTCTGGTTAAACGGGGAACGCCAATAAGCAAGGAATTCTCAGCCCTGTCAGGCTATCGTGTGGTTATGCGCTCGACATTCTCGGCAACGAACGAGTGGAAGAAATCGAGTATATGACCGAATCAGGAATACCAGAATACAGTAAACATGCAAGGAGAACCGTATGAATGCCGTTGATTATACCAGGCTTCGCAAGCAGTTGCCGCAAACGCTGGAACATGTCTGTCTCGATCATGAGCCGGTCATTGTGACGCGCAAATATCTTCAACCTGTTGTGGTCATCTCACTGGAAGATTATCAAGCGCTGGCAGAAACCGCCTATTTGCTGCGCAGCCCGAAGAATGCCCGGCGTCTGTTCGAATCTATTGAGGAACTCGAACGCGGCGGCGGCGTGGAACGGGAGTTGCTCGACGCATGAAACTCATCTTTTCCGAACACGCATGGGAATATTACCTGTATTGGCAGCAGGCTGATAAAGCGATCGGGTAAATCGCCTGATTGAAGAAGCCTCACGAACGCCGTTCGAAGGCGCGGGAAAGCCAGAAGCATTACGACATGGTTTTACAGGGTACTGGTCGCGTCGGATTACTGATGAGCATCGCATGATTTATAAAGTGGAGGGCGATATGCTGCATATTGCGCAATTACGGTATCACTATTAAACCACAACGCCTATTTATAACGCCCGATAGCGCAGCAGGCCGCTGAATTGGTCGTTTCCCGGAAATTTGGCATAAACGCCGATGTCGCCGGATTTAACGAACGCCTCGCCTGAAAAGCTTTCGCCGTTTTTCTGTAACGTCTGCCATTCATCGTTCGGTAAAATCACCGCCACTTCCTCTGCGCCCGGTACACGCAGACTGAATGCGTAGCGTTTTCCGGCGGCAAGCTCGCCGCGCAGAGGCTCATGCAGGTAGGCGCGATGCTCGTAAAACGCCTCGAACCGCTCAGGAAACGCGGCGGCGCGTTTGATGCTTCTGCGGGCATGAACGGCATATTCCATCGCCCATTCGTATAATCCGTCCTGATTGCGGGGTTTAGCGAAAATTCTGAGGCGGTAGTCGCCCGGAGCGGGAAAGAGCGCGGAAATGCGGTACATCTGCTGTTCGCGCTGCGTCATGGTCAACGTATCCGGCAGTGTCGTGCCGCCGCTGACAAGCGTTGCCGAAAGCAGCACCTCGTCCGGCGCAGCCAGATCGACGGCAAGCTGCGCGTCGGCGTCAATCACGCCCTGCCGATGACTCTGCACCGCAAGCTGGTATCGAAAAAATGCGGGCTTGACGAATGGCAGGGCGGCAAATTCTTCCAGCGAGAGCGGTTTTTCTATCAGCTGCCATTGTGGGTCTTCGGGGAAATGGTCATAGATGAACTGCGTCGGGGGCGTCAGGAAAAAATGCTCCTGAAATAGGCGCACGAAGTTCCCCTGTTCGTCGAACGACCCTGCGCCCCAGGTGGCATCCAGCAGCCGCCATGCGCCGTCAATCTTCACCGCATTCCATGCGTGATCCGCCTTTTCGAATGGTTGGCCGGGCGTGTAATTGCCTCCTTTGGAATACCCGCCGATCAAGACCGATTCCAGCCCCATTGCCTGCGCTAACGCATCAAAGAGATTCGCGTAGCCTTCACAGACCGCCAGCCGATCCCGCAAGACCGCGTCTGACGCCTGCTTTCTGCGAGTCTCCGGGTTCTCTGCGCTGTAAGTGTCATAGGCGATATTGCCAGCGATCCAGCGAAAGATCAGCCGCGCCTTGTCGCGGTCGGCGTTCGCGCCCGCCGCGAGGTAGGCGGCTAAACTGCTGGCTGATTGCGTTGCCTGCGCAGGCGCATCGAGCGCATAACGGTCAAGCTGCGCGTCGTCGCGATGTTCTGGCGTTTCCTCCGGCGCTATCGGAACGGAACGACGATATTGACGAAGGCCGACGGTTTCAGGATAATATTCGATGATAAAATAGCCGATACAGCCCACAATAAAGAGTGAGGCAAGAATGCCCCCTATTCTTCCCATGATATTTTCTCCGTCACATGTATTTTCCCCGAACCTGTCGCGAAAGGCCGGAATATCGAAATTTTCTTATTGACAATGACTGCTATTTTTGTCAATGCCGTTTTTGTCAAACCCCAATTTTGCTGAAAAATCAACTGCGTGATGGAGAAATGATGTGTATTTTTGTTGTCATGTTATTGGGTCTGAAAGATTTTTGGGAATCATTCACAGGGCGAGTTCGAGATATTATTCGATTCATTAAAAATTTTATTGGGGAAAATGACACCTCAAAAACTCTGATTATGACCGATCAGATTCCCACTCCTCTCGTTTATTCGATAAAAGATGATGATTTCGATATATCTGACGATTTTCAGAGACGTTATTGCGAATATATCAAAAAAGAACATCACCTGTTGACTGATATAGGACTTCAAACGCGCGGTCATCAACCATTAGCGCTCAATCAAGTTTTTATCGAAATGTCGCTCGCGGCGATTTCTCCGAATCAGGCCCAAATAAATATTATCAGAAACCGAGAACGGAAAACAGATGCCTATTCTATACAGAAATGCCTGCATGAAGACCCTCAGAATGCTTTAGTCATTCTTGGTCCCCCTGGTTCGGGCAAGACAACGCTCTTAAAATACCTGATATCAGCGATATTAGAAGACGCTCAAAAAGATAATGCCTGCTTAAAAGATTTTCCGATACTATTGTTTTTGCGTGAACAAGTAGATAATATTAAGCGCGGATTGTCTTTAGCCAATTTACTTCAGCAGCACTTTTCTGATGACACGCATTACCCTGATTTACATCCTCCTCAAGATTGGTTTGCCGCACGATTAAAGCATATTGAATGTTTGCTTCTATTGGATGGGTTTGATGAGGTTGTCGAACTTGAAGATCGCAAGATACTTGCGGCATGGATAGAGCGGCAGATTAACGCCTATCCTCAGTGTCGTATCGTCTTAACGTCCCGCCCGGAAGAGTATTTAGACTCGCAATTCGGAAGGGGACATGTGATGGAATTGCTGCCATTTTCTGCTGAACAGGCAAGCGAATTTATCGAAAAATGGTATAATACGAATGAAATAGAGAGCGATGATATTGAAAAACAGCCATGTAAAGCTGATGAACTTTGGCAGCGATTAAAAGATCATCAACAATTGCGGTATTTATACGGAAATCCATTGTTGCTGAAGATGATTGTTCTGGTAAATGAGTATCGTGGGAAATTGCCGGACACTCGCGGAGAACTTTATGAGGAGATTTGCAGCGTATTGCTTGAAAATTGGCCGCAATCCAAAGGGATAGAGAGTCACTTTTCCGGGAAGGAAAAGCGAGAAGTCTTAGAATTTCTTGCATTCGAAATGATGGAACGCGAAACGCGTTACCTTCTTGAATCTGAGGTGATGAGCGTACTTCAGAAGATTCCCGATAATTTAAATATTCCAAAAGATTTGATGAGCGATAAAGATTTGCTCAACGACATTGTAAATTTCTTAATAGGAATGCCGAGGATTCGAAATATTGCGGATAGGGAAGCATTTATTATTAATGCGGGATTTGATGAGAGCCTGAAAAATCAACTTGATTTTAGCGGCACTACCAGCCAGTTTATTCCACTTTTAATTGAAGCCGCCTATAAATACGGGGGAATTTCTCCGATTAGTGATCTCTTACAAGAAGCATGCGAAAACGTTGGCTCGGACAAACAACAAATCGGAGAGAAATTGATAGAAAAGTTATCTTCTAAGAGGTTGCATCAACAAGAAAATGTCTTTGAAATTATTCATGAAATCGAACGAGGAAGCGGCTTGTTTATTCATCAGGATAAACAAGATATTTGGGAATTTGCACATTCGAATTTTAAAGAATATCTTTGCGCATCATATTGGAAACATCACGCCCATGCAGAAAAATGGGAAAGAGCGGAATGGCAGCGTTTTTTCAATGAAGATAATCATAGATGGGATGAAACGTTGTATCTGTATGCAGCTCAAAAAGGAGTCAACCGTTCGCAATTATTTGATATTTGGTTAGAATGCCAAATCTCTGCGGCAAATCAAAAGCTTCTTGTGAACATTGCAGAAGAAACGTTACCGCGAGAAAATAGACTTTGGAAAAGAATCAATCCGTTGAATCGAGCCGTGTATTTGCGCGATTATCCAATTACCACGAAGAACATTGAGGAACTTGATGAAAAACAGAGCGATTCATATTATAGATTTGAGCCTGCCGGAGGCCAATGCGGGGATAGCGTCTTTTTTCGCCCATCGCAATTGAAATTGATCCAACATCAGTACGAAGCATTCGATAACGTCATTTTTGATCGCGCCACAGGTCTGGTATGGGAGCAATCTGGTTCGAAAGAACGGATGACATACGAAAAGGCAAGTGAATATCTTCAAAAATTAAACGAGGCATATCATGATTATTCAACGAATCATTATAATGCCTGGCGTCTTCCAACTATCCCGGAACTGTTATCTCTTTTGCATGCCGAAAAGGCTGAAAGCAATGATTTATATGTGAATACATTGTTCGATCGCATGCAAAAGTCTTGTTGGAGCACCGATAAACGTTCTGAAGGGTATGTATGGGAATGTTTCTTTGTTGATGGATATATTCACTCTGTTCATTGCGAGGAAACGAGTTACGTTCGCGCCGTTCGATCATATTCAGGTTCTTCGACCTGAAAAATTCGCAATTTTGTTGTCAGCTATTTTGTTGTTGACAATTTTGTTTTTCTGCACAATCACAGGTTTTATCACTGATGTTCTTATATTGAGGGGGATATAGGGAGGTGAAATAATCAGACATCCTGCTCTGTTGGTCAATATTTTATCCTGATAGATAACGTCAAATTTTTCAAACATGATCGTCAAATCGCCATCTGATATCTAAACATGTATCAATAGCGCATGCTCGGAATGTTTATGGCGTATCAAGGCGCGAACAGTCAGGATATTGACTTGCAGAAGACACTCTTATCCCCCTCTCCGGTAAGTTTTGATCTTGTTGCCATCACCAATTATGATGTTTTTCGGCAGAAATAGGATGCTGTGCAGCCTCTTTGCCACGCAGCCCGCTGTTTTTGTGCGTAATGTGATATTTATGAAAAAAAATGCGGAACATTATTATCGCCTCCCAGTCTTAGTTGCTGGGATTCTTTTTCTGTTGTCAGGATGCGACTCGTTCAAAAGCGGGCGAGTTTCCGTGATTTTAGATAATTCGAGCAGCATGTCGAGCGCTGGGACAAGCTTTGATGAGATCAAACAGAGTCTATTCGAAGCGTTGAGCGTCCTGCCCGGTTCGTATGAAAGCGGATTGCGCGTCTTCAGCAGCGGCGGCAGCCGTTTAGTGTCGCCATATAATTCCAATTTAGCGCCGCTGCAATCGGCCTTAAGCTCGATTGCTCCATCAGAAGGAACATACATCGGCCAAAGTCTTTTAGATGCCGCGCAGGACTTGCTGCAAGCGCCGAATGGAAATAATCGGCTGATTCTCGTGACGGATGGCGAAGGCGACCAATCCGATATTCAAGCCGCGCAAGAGGTGAAAAATAGGCTGTCGTCATTGCAGGGAGGCTTCAAATGCCATTTTATTCTATTTTCGAACCGCGCCGATGTTTGGAATGAAACGCCGATTGGTCAGGTTGCCAACACATTGGGCTGTAAAGTCGTCGCGCATGATGTCAAAAAGATGAAATTCGAACTGACGCCGTCGCTCTTGCGCATTTTCGGGTTCGATTTTTACTGGATTTGGATTATTCTTTCCGCGCTTGCGTATATCGCGATGGTCTTTTTGACGGCGTATTTGATCTTCGATACGCAGATCGCGCAGGGCGTCCGCGCCAAAGTCGCGAAGACGGTCGGCACTGGTTTCGTGTTCGGCTTGCTGCCCGCCGTCATGGGGGCGCATTTGATCGGCCTCTTTTCTGGAATTTCCGGGATTATTTTTGGCATCACGCTCTTATCGTTAGGATTCGTGGCGATTGCGATGATCGGGATCGGCAAAGGACGCAAACGTTCGAAATTCGATGATGATGGCTCTGATCCCTTTAAATAATTCCAATCAAACACAATAGCTATTTGGATTGGCGAAAAAACCGGAAGAGTTTTTGTTTTAATCGTCTTATTAATTGGAGGAATTATGAGACATTGGATAGGCTTGACACTGATTGCATGTATGACTGCGTTTCCCGCATTCGCCCAAAATCTGCCGGTCGTGAATCAGGATTATATTATCGTACTGGATCAGTCCGGCAGCATGCGAGAAAAAACGCCGGGGAATCCCGACGACGGGTATGAAAAGAATCCGCTGCAAGCGCACAAATCGCGCGGCGCAATGGACGCGCTGAACATTATCGTGAATGACATGCTGCAAAATGGCGATTATTTTTCGCTCGTGACGTTCGGCAATAGCGCGGAAACAGCATTCAGTCAGGAAATCAGCTTCCCGCATGAGCGCGAGCTTTTCCGCCATTCTATTGATTCTATGCAATTCGGTGATAAGAATACGGATATTTTGATGGGAATGAAAAAGGCAACCGATTTGATGCTTGCCATGAATACTCCCAGGCGAAAAGTCTTTATTTTAATTACCGACGGCAAAAATGAACCGCCAGACCAATCCCCCTATAAAACGCCAGAAGCCCAGGAAGAGTTTTATGCGAATCTGAAGGATGTGATCAAAACGAATAAATGGGATATGACGCTGGTGGGGATCGGCGCATATACCGAAGAGAACATCAAAGAAATCGCTCAAAAACTCGATTTGCCATTCGAAAAGGCGATTGTGGTGCAAGACCCGCAAAGCAGCGTCGAGATTCAAGATAAATTAACGCGCATTTTCGAAGAAAAGCGAGACGAGCGCGTCTTGCTTGAGGACAAAACTTTTGTTTTCGAATTCGAACCGAATTGGCGCGGGAAATATCAGGTGAAAAACGACAGCATCCAACTCACGTCATCATTCATGCAAGAGGTGACGATTCGATTCGATCCGCAACAGGCGGTAGTCTCCGATCTCAGCGATATGCTTGATATTCAGGCCACGCCGCCGCAATTCGCGATCCCTTCTCAAAAGGCTGGCACAGTGAACTTGCGATTTGCTCTGCGCGGTAAAATCCCCGCAAACGGACGGCTTTCCGGCAAGCTGATATTTCAGCTTGCGCAGGATAGCGCCGGTGTGCAGCCGAAAGATCGGAATTTCGACATTACGGTCAAAACCTGGGCGGAAGTCTATGGTTTGTATGTCGGCTTACTGATTGCCGCGTTGTTTATCGCGTTGACGCTGATTATTCTCGCGATTCGCAAGGCGCAAGTTCCGGAAATCCGAATTGAAGTCGTGGCGGGCAATAAGAGCCTCGGCGACCCGATGAGGCTGAAAACAAAACAAACCTTTACGATTGCGAATGGCGATTTCGGCGGGCGAACAGTTTCCGCTAAACCGTTATC
>CAZRSF010000038.1:0-56696 GCA_964602655.1 uncultured Candidatus Moduliflexus sp. | reverse complement strand
TCTCACCGGGATAGACCTCAGACATATCCATGGTCATGCCTAACGCTTTGGCGGTCGAAACGGCGTAGGCGACATTGTGCGCCTTGCCGCTCGTGCTGATTGCCAGGAGCATGTCGCCGGGCTGTCCGAGGCAATACAGTTCTTGCGCATATTCCAGTCCCGGAATATCGCTGTCATTGCGAATGGCGCTGGACAGCGACGGGTTCAGCCCTAAAACGATGCACGGCAAGCCCTTTTGCAGCCGCGCCGCCAGCAGGTCGCCCTGGCTGAGTCCGGCAAAGGCGGCTCGTTCGGTCGCGTTCAGGAAGCGCGGCAGTTTGAAGGTTTTCATCAATTCGCCTGCGATATGAATGCCATCGCTGAAACTGCCGCCATTTCCGCATATATACAAGGTGTTGCCTGCGCGAAAGCCTTGTTCGAGCAGGGCGAAGCTTCGAAGAAATTCTCCGAGCAACGTCTTGAGAAAGGGGTGTCGCTCGATTGTCTGGTGTAGGTAACACGCTTCTTCGGGAAACTGTTCACAAATATTGTTGTAGATAGGCTCAATATGAGTAGGCAATGTGTATGTCAATGCTCGAATCCTCTATGAAATGATTATTCTATTTTTGCGCAATAATTGGGATATGATATTCGGATGATTTCGTCAGACCTGTCATCTCGGATGCCGCGGAGTGTACAGGCGTTCAGGCGCGTTGCGGAACGGGTAGGAGAATAGTAAACGTGCTGCCGCGATGTTGTTCGCTGCGGCAGGTGAGCGTTCCGCAATGCTCCTCGACGATGCGTTTGCAGATGTCCAGCCCTAACCCTGTCCCTTCTTCGCCTTTTGTCGTAAAGAACGGCTCCCAAATTTTTTCGAGTTCGGCATCAGGAATGCCGCACCCGTTGTCTTCGACCTCAATTTGAACATAATCGGCGTTCGCTGAGGCGCGGACGACGATTTCGCCGGTATATTCTTGCGTCGCCTGGGCGGCATTTCGCAGGAGATTGATGATCACCTGTCCGAATTTCTCTTCGTTGAGAGACACAAGTGGAACGTTCTCGAACTCTTTGATCATCCGGCGTTTTTTTAAAAGATGGTCGAAACGGATGAAATGGAGTAAACGTTCTAACGCATCTGTCACCGACGCGAGTTTCATCTCGTATTGGGGTTGCTCCTGTTTGGCAAACCGCCGCATTTCGTCCACAAGATTATAAATGTTCGTTCCGGCGCGGAGAATATATTCGGTATATTTTCGAATGGTTTCGTCCTCCGGGTGCGCATCGCGAATCAGTTCGGCGAATCCGATCATATTGAGTTGATTCTTGACTTCATGCGCAATCCCGCTGGAGAGTTGACCGATCAGCGACAATTTCTCGGCGCGAATCAGTTGATCCTGCGTCTCTTTCAACTGGCCGTAGGCTTCTGACAGCTTCTCATACGCGCCTTCCAATTCCTGATATTTTTCCTGAAGCTGCTGCGTGAGTTCCTGATTCCTCCGCGCTAAACGGCTTTTTTCAATCAGGCTCCGAATCGAAAGATGCAAATCTTCGTATTCCCAGGGTTTGGTAAAATACTTATGCAATCCGGCGTGATTGATGGCATAGGCGACGGCATCCAAACCGGCCTGCCCCGTGAGCATGACGTTGACGATGTGCGGATATTGCCGATGCACGAGTTCCAATAATTGCGAGCCTTTCATGCCCGGCATCACTTCATCGGAGATCAGCATTTCCACATATTCGCCATTGCGATGGAGCGTCTGAAGCAGTTCCAACGCTTCATCAGCGCTTTCAGCCGCGTCAATATGGCACAAATCGCCCACCGCGCTTTCAAGTTGCAGCGACAGCGAATCTAAGATCGCGGCTTGATCGTCAACGCAAATAATATAGCCTTGTTTCATGGGGGTTACGGCTGGAATGGTTTCAGTATTCGTCTGTTCCATCATATCAAATCATACGTATGCCGCGACGCGCTCTTTGTCAAATAAAAATTGCGCATTGTCGCCATTTCATTGAAGATCAGGCGCGTTTTACGAGATGGCAGGCGTCAACCGGAATATTGACCCAAATCTCACAGCCTTCGTGCAGGGACATGCGCATATTCTTGATATATTCGCTGACTTGGATCGTATGAGCGTCCGCCGTTCGGACGGTTGTCAAAATCTCTGCGCCGAGGTATTCATGCGCCGCGACGCAGCCGAGAATGGCGTTCGGCGCGACTGGCTCGAAGGAGAGCGCGCAATCTTCAGGGCGAAAGAAGACGATGGCATCATCGTGCAGGCGATAGTCGCCGGATGCTGGAATCTCCAACGTGTGCTGTCCGACTTGCACGAAAAATCGGTCGCCGTTTTTTTGAATGATTCTGCCGGGCATGACATTGGAAATGCCGATGAATTCAGCGACATACGCCGTGCGAGGATGCTGATAGATGTCAATCGGCGCGCCGATTTGCTGAACGCGGCCATCGTTCATGACGGTAATCCGATCCGAAATGCTCATGGCCTCTTCCTGATCATGCGTGACATAGACGGTGGTGATGCCGAATTGCCGCTGAATGTTGCGGATTTCCTGGCGCAGGCGTTTGCGGAGTTGAAAATCCAACGCGCTCAACGGTTCGTCTAACAAGAGCATGGAGGGGGACGGGGCTAACGCGCGCAGTAGGGCGATGCGCTGCTGTTCTCCGCCTGACAAATGTTCGGGATAACGATGTTCGTAGCCATTCAGTCCCACCAATGCCAGCAACTCTTCGACCCGCGTTCGAATGGCGTGTTTGGTATAATTTTTTTTCATGTTCATGCCGAATGCAATGTTTTGAAAGACGGTCATGTGCGGAAACAGGGCATAATCCTGGAAGACGACGCCGATATTGCGGCGAGCGGGCGGGGTCGCGTCAAGGCAGACGGCGTCAAGCGAAATATGCCCTTCATCCGGCTGAAGAAATCCGGCGATCATGCGCAACGTCGTGGTTTTGCCGCAGCCGCTTGGCCCTAACAGCGTCATAAACTCGCCGTCATCCACATGCAAATCAATCTGGAGTTCCCAATCGTCGTAACGTTTGACAAGGTGTTGCAGCGTTAATGTTCCCATGTTAAAAGCTCGAATAGCCGATGCGTTCGATGCAGAAAAATAACGCGCCGCACACGCACATCAGCAGCACGCCCATCGCGCTGGCGCTGGCGAAATCGTGCGACGAGAGAAAGCGATACATCGAAATCGGCATGGTGGTCAGTTCCGGGCGATAGAGCAGGTAGGTCGTGCCCATTTCGCCGAGCGACATGGCAAACGCAAAGGTCGCGCCGACGAGAATGCCGGGCTTGATCAACGGCAATTCGATCAGGAAAAATGCGGTTGCCCGCGTCGCGCCGAGACTCATGGCCGCATCAATCAAGGTTGGCTGCAACTTTTTGAGCAATGGCGTGACGGCGCGCACGACAAACGGATACGCGAGAATCGTATGGGCGCAGACAATCGCGTACCATGTGCCGGCAAGCAGCAGCGGCGGTTTATGAAAACTTCTGACATATCCTAAGCCTAAACTGACGGAGGAGATGCCGAGCGGCAGCATAACGAGCGCGTCGAACAATTTTTTGCGCGGCAAGGCCGTTTTCGTGAGCAAGAAGGCGATGCAGACACCTAACGGCAGAGAGCAGAGGACAGTCATCGCGCCGAAAAAAAGGCTGTTTCGAATAGATTGGAGCGGCGTCGTGCCTAAAATCGAGTTGTAGCGAACGGCAAAAATTTTTTGATACGCCGCAGCAGAAATGCCAGTTACGCCGCCTGTGTGTTCGATAAAAGAATAGGCGCAGACCGCCAGCATCGGGCCGAGAATCATGAGCGCCACGAGCGCGGCGTAGGCGACGATACCGACTCCCTTTGCCGTCAAGAGGTCGCGCGGGGTCAACACGATTGTTGACGGCGGATTCTTGCGAACGGAGAGACGGTCGGTCTTCGTCTTTATATCAAGGACATGGGCGTAAAAATACATGAAACTCAGAGAAAATACGGATTGGACGATGGCCAGCGCGCTGCCCATTTTATAATCCAGCAAGACCGTCATGAGGGTATAGATCGTCACTTCGACGGTGGCATATTTCACGCCGCCAAGCACAAGCACGACCGCAAAACTCATGAACGAAAAGATGAACGTCAAGGCGGCGCTGGCGAGAATGCCCGGAAGAATCAGCGGCAGCGTGACATGCCGGAAGACTTGCGCGTCCGACGCGCCCAGCGACCGGGCAGCGTCTTCGAGGCGTGGATCGATGCTCGACCAAACGGCGGAGACGAACCTGACCACCACCGGAAAATTATAAAACGCATGAGCGAAAACAATCGCTTTCAAGCTGTACAGGATGCGCAACGGCGGCGCGTCAAGGTGGAAGAGCCACATCAGGCTTTTGTTGAGCGCTCCGTTATTGCCGAATAGCAGGATAAAGCCTAACGACACGATGATGGACGGCAGGACGAACGGAATCGTCGTGATGGCTTGCAGGGCGGATTTGCCGGGAAACGCGAATTTGGTCGCGATGTATGCGCCCGGAAAGCCTATCAACAGGGTGATGAGCGTACTCAGACACGCTTGCTTCAGCGTCAAACCAATGACGTGATAGTGATAGGGATCGCGCAGCGTCTGCATGAGATACTGCAATGTCAAATGGCCGGATGGAGCGAGAAACCCTTCTTTCAACATCGAAAGTAAGGGGAGATAGAAAAACACGGCCAGAAACAGCACTGGAAAAATTGCCAGTGCGAGCATGAGGGATGAGTTCGCCTTGCGTGATGGGCTGGACGAGCGAGTCATGATAATAGCGCGTTCTTCTCCGTTGTCATTGCATCCGTCACTACAAGGATTTTTTGGAAGAAAGGGAATCTTGAAACCTGCCGGAACACTGAGATTGTTTCGACCGTAAGCAGACACGACAACCGCATCGCGAAGAATGCTGGAAAAAGTCAAGAAATATCTCAGCCCTCCCGTTGCTCGTATGCGAAGTGATAGAGGGAGAACGAGAAAAAACTTGACAAGGGAAGTCGCTTTTATTAATTCGCGTCTAACATTTTCTGAAAATAATCAGCTTTCGACTTGACAAGCAATGCGCCTGTATGGCAGATGTAAAGACGTAGTATGATTCGAAGCCTATGAACAAGGTAATCAGGCGTGATGAACGCATGGTTGCCAGTGTGAAACATCATATTCAGGGAGGATACGAACCGTGGCACTTTTTGGACGACAACGTATGGAAGAAGGCAGTGAAGATTCGCAAGTGAAACAAGCAATTCCGACAGAACCGGCATTTACTCCGCCGTCTCCCCCGCAAAAGCGTGAGCAGCAAGCAGTGAATCAAACATCGCAAGTGCCTACGCCCAAAAGAAACGATGGCAGCGTCACGACCATTGGTAAGGGCATCACAATTAAGGGCGAACTCGTTGGCGACGAAGATGTGAAAATCGAAGGCCGCGTGATTGGAAAAATTTTGCTGGAACGGAATCTGATCGTCGGTCAGGCCGGAGTGGTCGAAGCTGACGTGCAAGCCGAGAATATCAATATCGGCGGCAAAGTGACCGGAAATCTGGTGGCCCAGAATCGCGTGGAAATTGTCGCATCGGGGACGATGATGGGGGATATCAAAGCGCCGAAAGTCATTGTGGCGGAAGGCGCTCATTTTAAAGGCAATGTGGATATGGATACATCTCGTCGTTCGTCAAAAGACTGAGAGGAGGAGCTTCAGTTATGCTGTTTCCAGGAGAACTCAAATATAGCAAGGAACATGAATGGGTTCGTGTCGATGGACAGCGTGCGATTGTCGGGATTACGCATTATGCGCAGGAACAATTAGGCGATGTCGTCTATGTGGAACTTCCTGAACCAGGTTCGCACGTCTCCCAATTCGAAGTGTGTGGCACAATTGAATCCGTGAAAACGGTTTCCGATCTTTTTGCTCCGGTGAGCGGCGAAGTTATTGCGATTAACGAAGCGTTAGACGATGCCCCGGAACGTATCAATCAGGAACCCTATGGCAGCGGATGGATTTTCGAAGTGATGATGACGGATGTCTCTGAAATTGAACGGCTGCTGCCTGCGGATGAATACGAAACAATGGTTCACGCAAAATAAACATTTTCAGTGATTGCGATTTTACTTTGTCCCTGTTGGGCGAGTCAATATTCAGCAAGAGACCTTAAAGGAGCGTAAAGACAGTGTTTGCCGTGCCTGAAAAGGCTGGTGAGGATTGGTAAGTGAAGGAGAACAGGAATGTCTAAGAAACCGGCAAGTTTTCTCGATGCCTTTAAAGGACTAAGTCAAAAAAAAGGCGGCGGAAAAGATAAAGAAGTTGAGAAGTATGAGAAAATTCTCCAAGAGCAGCCCGAAGATCTCAATGCGCTGAATGGGTTAGGCGATTTGTATGCGAAGCGCGGCGATGCGGAGAAAGCCTGCGAATACTATCTTCGAGTCGGTGAACTTTACGCAAAAGACGGATTTACGCTTAAAGCCATTGCGGTTTATAAAAAAGCGCAGCGAGCCAAACCGGAACAAATCAGCACGTATCTCCAATTGGCTGACATGTATGTTCAAAAGGGGCTGATTGGCGAAGCGAAAACCAATTACTTAGCCGCTGCGGAAATGCAAGCTGCGGCAGGGCAAAAACATGACTCCTTAGATACGTATCGAAAAATTGCAGACCTCGATCCTTCGAACATTAAAATTCGCACGAAATTGGCGGCGATGTACGAAGGGGAAAATTTTAAGGCAGATGCGGCGCTGATTTATCTCGATATTGGCGATGCGCTTGTTCAAAGCAATCTCAACGAAGGGAAAGAGTATTATCGTCGAGCCGTGGAATTGCAGGCGGACAATGAAGATGTGCTCTCCAGAATTGCCTATTCGTATGCGGAATTACATCTTCGCAACGAGGCTCGGACAATTTTTACCACGCTGACGAAAATGTTCCCGAACAATATTGATTATCGGGAACAATTAGCGGAGCTTACTGCCCCTGCGCATGCAGCGCCAGCAGTCGTTCCGCCGTTGCCGAAAGAAGCGATTGTTTTTTCAACCGACGAACTTTCTACGTTGAATTTTGGCGATGAAGAGGCGTTTGCTCCGACTGTTTTACCAGAACATACGCTTGATTTTGATGTGAGTGGCATTGAGTTGACGGACGTCGCCTCGTCAGGGGATGATCATTCGTTGGATTTTCAGATTGGGGATCAAGGCTCAATTGCCTGGACACCGGATGTGCAGGCGGAGAAACCAGATAATACCCCGGTGGTTGATTTCGCCGCGCAAAGTCATAGTCTGGATTTTGATTTTGCTGATAGTTCTCCAGCGCTTCAACCACCGCCCCCTCAACCTGTAGCGCCTCCGCCATCAGGGGGGGGGGTCTTTGATTTAGCGTCGCGACTGGATACCAGCTTTAATTTTGAGCAAAACGTTGGCAGCACACAACCTCAGCCGACGTCGTCGTTAAAAATTCAGGCGTCTGAAAAGCTTGCAACCAGTGAAGTGAAGGATATTGTCAAAGAGTTTAAACAAGGCGTTTTAGAAGAAGTCGGCGCTGAAGATTATGAAACGCATTATGAGCTTGGCATTTCCTATAAAGAAATGTCACTGCTGGATGATGCTATTGAGGAATTAAAATTAGCTTCGCTTGAGCCATCGAAATTTGTCGAATGCCAAAGCGTGATCGCGTTATGCTACCTGGAAAAAGGGGAATATAACCAGGCGATTCAATCGCTCCAGGAAGCGCGCGCCCGTGTAGGCAAGGGCGAACAACGCTATCAGGATTTGACGTATCAAATCGCCTCTTCCTATGAAGAAGGCGGACGAATGAGCGAAGCGGCGCACATCTTTCAAGAATTGTTTCAAATCAATCCGGGCTATCGGGATGTTAAAAACAGATTGAATAGATTGTTAGCGTGAACTGTGACGGGGTTGAAATGAAAGAAAAGGTTAAGAGCCATTCTGAATAGCCCTTAACCTTTTTGTTTTTTATACAAAAGAGCATAAAAGCTCTTTTCTTTAACGAGTTATGCAAAAAACGACTGTAGCGATTGTAGGAAAGCCAAATGTAGGAAAATCAACCCTCTTTAACCGACTTACCGGACAAAGTACGGCGATTACGCAGGATATGCCTGGCGTGACTCGCGACAGGATCTATGGGACAGTTCGATGGCTGAATAAAACATTTTCTGTTATTGATACGGGCGGGTTAGACCCATTGGCCGACGATCCGATGCTCTCATCCATGCAGGCGCAGACACAATTAGCGATTGAAGAAGCGGATGTGATTGTGTGTCTTTTTGATGGAAAAGCGGAAATCACCACAATAGATTATGAGGTCGTGCAGCGATTGCGGCAAACGCAGAAACCGGTGTATTTTGTGGCCAATAAAATTGACGGCCCTCGGTACGAAAACACGGCGCTTGATTTGTATCAACTCGGCATCCCTGATTTTCTGACGATTTCAGCCGAGCATAAATTAGGGCTGGATGACTTGCTTGATAAAATTTGCGGGCATGTCGAAGAGATGGATGAAGAGGAGACTGGAGGCGAACCGGCTGCCATGCGGATTGCGGTTGTCGGCAGGCCGAATGTCGGGAAATCATCCCTTGTCAATTATCTCCTTGGCGAAGACCGCATGTTAGTGACCGATATTGCGGGAACGACGCGCGATGCCATTGACTCAGAGGTTCATGCCAACGGAACGCATTACGTATTCATTGATACATCGGGGATTCGCCGGAAAAGCAAAGTGTTTGACCCGGTTGAACGTTACAGTGTCATTCGTTCGTTCAAAAGTATCGACCGGTGCCATCTTGCGTTTGTCATGTTGAATGCGGAAGAAGGCATTACGGATCAGGATGCCAGAATTGCTGGGTACGCTTACAATAATGGTCGCGCTGTGTTGTTGGTCGTGAATAAATGGGATTTGATCGAAAAAAGCACGGAGACTGCCGGAGAATTTGCGCTTCAGATTAAAGAAAAATTGAAATTTTTAGACTATGCGCCGATTATTTTCATTTCCGCATTGACGGGACAGCGCGTATCAAAGACATTGGAATTGGCTGACCGCATCTATGGGCAATATAATAAGCGGATTTCTACGTCAGATGTCAATTCGGCGTTAGAAAAAATCGTGCAAGCGTACCCTCCGCCAGCGTATCGAGGAAAGCCAGTGAAATTTTATTATGCCAGCCAGTCGGCAGTGCGTCCGCCGACATTCGTGTTGTTTTGTAATCATCCGGATGGCGTGCATTTTTCGTATAAACGGTATCTGATCAACCAATTTCGCGAACATTTCGAATTTACCGAGTCGCCGGTATATCTTCGCCTTCAACCGCGAGGATAGAGCGTCCGCATTCCATGCAAAAAGGGTTTATTATTTGTGTAGATGACCAACCTGAAGTCGTTGGGTCACTCTTAACTCAATTAGAACACGCCGTCGGGGATGCGTGTGAAATCGAGGTCGCCGAAAGCGCGGCAGAAGCCCTTGCTGTGATTGATGATCTGCTCTCGCAGGGAGAGCAGATTGATATTGTCATCACAGATGAAATCATGCCCGGAATGCAGGGATCGCATTTTTTGGAAATAGTTCACAAGCGTGACCGCAATATTATGACGGTCATTCTGACAGGGCAAGCCGGATTTGATGATGTTGTGTATGCCGTGAATCATGCCGGTCTGGAAAAATGTCTCAAAAAGCCGTGGGATTACGAAGAACTCAAACAGACCGTCGAAACGCTGATTCAAAAGGCAAAGATTAAACGACTGAATGACCGTTTGTCCAAGGAACTTCTGGCTGAAAAAAATAAAGCCGAGGCGATTGTGCATTCGATTACTGATGGCATTATCGTCTTTGACGGAAACGATCGCATCTCGTTAGTGAACAAGGCATGTACTGATATTTTGGGCTGTCGGGAAGAGGATTTGGTCGGCAAACGTATTCTTGACGTCCTGGAATTGCGCGATTTGATTATGTTGCTGATCGAAGCCTCTCACCGGAGTAATGAGGTCGTCAGCGATGAAATTGTGTTTCGACGAGAAGACGAGCCGTCTGAGGAACGCAGCATTATCGCAATTGCAAGAACGTTGCGAGATAAAGATGACTTCCCTATGGGCGTTGTCACGATTTTGCGAGATGTCACGCAGGAAAAAGAAGTCAGCCGCCTGAAGGCGAATTTTCTTTCGACCGTTTCACATGAACTGCGCACGCCAATTTCTTCGATTTTGAGTACATTCGAACTGCTGTTACAAGAGACGCTTGGCGATTTGAATGCAGACCAACGAGATTTTATCAGCCTTTCCAGAAAGCAAAGCGAGGTTCTTTCGGAATTGATTGATAATTTGATTGACGTCACCGGGTTAGAGGCGAATCAGATTGATTTGAATCCATCGCTTTTTGAGATTGATTTGGCTGCACAGGAAGTGGCTGAGGTTGCCCAAGACGCCGCGCTGGCGAAAGGCCTGCAATTTCGCATGACAATCGCGCCAAACCTTCCCAAAATTCTGGCCGATAAACCTAAAATTATTCGGATGCTGAAAAATGTGCTGTTGAATGCGACCAAATTTACAGAGAGCGGAACAGTGGCGCTCGCGATTACTCATCGGGATGACGCCATCCGAATCTCGGTAACGGATTCGGGCATCGGTATTGCTGAAGAGCATTTCGAACGAATCTTTGAAAAGTTTTATCAAGTAGATAACACATCAACGCGGGAATTCGGCGGCTCTGGGCTTGGCCTGGCGATTTGTAGAGCCATTGTCAAAGCGCATCACGGTCGCATTTGGGTGGAAAGCGCGTTGCATAAGGGCACAACATTTCATATTCAACTCCCATGTGCGCCAATGCCTTTACAAGGCTCTGCGTTGACATAACCAACAAAGCATATTATAGGGTGAAATTGCGACCGCGTCGCAGCTTCACGCTGTCAATAGATAGATTGAGACGTATGAAAACATTATTGCGAGTGGTCGGGTTGTGTTGTGTCATGAATTGTATGGCAATCGCCGCGTTCGGACAAGATGAATTGCAAACACTGATCGATAAAGTGCAGGCGGAATATGAACGCACGGATGATATTTACGCCTCGTTTACGCAGATTTCGCATCTGCGTTCTGTGACAAAACCCAAAGAATCAAGCGGCATGGTCTATTTCAAGAAACCTGGCAAAATGCGCTGGGAATATACGAATCCTGAGCAGCAACTCCTGGTCAGTGACGGCAAAACGATGTGGTTTTATGTCGCTGAAGACGAACAAGTCATTGTCCAGCAGGCGGAAGATGCGTATGGCTCGAAAACGCCGATTACGTTCCTCTCCGGCATGGGGAAATTGCAGAACGATTTTTATATGAGCCTGCTGGCAGAATCCGATCCGGCAACTGCGTATAAACTGGAATTGCTGCCCAAACAGCCGCAGCCGGAACTCGCTAAACTGATTTTGACAGTTGATCCCAAAACATTTCAGATTGTGCATACGGCAGTGTACGATCCGTATGGCAACATTACTGATGTTTATTTGCACAATCTCGAAATCAACGTTGCGCCGCCGGACGAGGTGTTTACATTCGAAATCCCCGAAGGCGTTGACATCATTCAGCAGAACTGACGAGCGAGACATGAATTTCCCTTTTAGGAGGGGCAAGGGTGGGTAATGCGAGCACAAACGACCATCATCGAGCCGACCAAAACCGCGCAGCACGTCTGGCAGGAACTCTGGCAGTATCGCGAACTCTTCTTCTTTCTTGCCTGGCGTGATATTCTCGTACAGTATAAACAGACGGTCATCGGCTTGGCATGGAGCGTGTTGCGTCCGCTCCTGACCATGGCTGTCTTTACGATTGTGTTCGGCAAGATCGCCAAACTCCCGTCCGGCGATATCCCCTATCCGCTCTTAGTCTATGCCGCCATGCTCCCCTGGCAGTTTTTCAGCAATACGTTGAGCGAAAGCGCGAATTCGCTGATTGCCAATACGAACCTGATTTCCAAAGTCTATTTTCCGCGCCTGATTATTCCCAGTACGGCGATGGTTGTCAGTCTGGTGGATATTGCGATTTCCGGCGTGTTGTTTTGCGGCCTGATGCTGTGGTATGGAATCGTTCCCGACAGTAAGATTTTGCTGCTGCCGGGCTTGCTCTTGTTGGCGATCTTGACGGCATTAGGCGTCGGCTATTGGATTTCCGCATTGAATGTGAAATATCGAGATTTTCGCTATGTCATCCCGTTTCTCGTGCAGATCGGGCTGTATATTTCGCCGGTCGGCTTCAGCAGCGATATTGTCCCGCAACAATGGCGGCTGCTCTATTCGCTCAATCCGATGGTCGGCGTGATTGACGGCTTTCGCTGGGCGCTGCTCGGCAAAGACGCGCACATGTACTGGCCAGGTTTTGCACTGTCTGTTGGTCTTGCCGTCGGATTGTTCGTGTTGGGCATTCTCTATTTCATGAAGACCGAGCGGCGGTTGGCGGATATTATATGACAGTCATTCAGGTTGAAAATTTAGGGAAAAAATATACCATCGGCCATCAAAAAGGGACGCGCTACCAGACGTTGCGCGATACGCTCGCGCATACCGGCAGAGGCATTATGCAGCGGCTGCGTCATCCGTTGTCGCCGAACCGCGAAAGTGTTGACCTTGAAGAAATCTGGGCGTTGCGCGACGTGAATTTCGAGATCAAGCAGGGCGAGCGCGTCGGGATTATCGGGCGCAACGGCGCGGGCAAAAGCACGCTGCTGAAAATCCTGAGCCGCATCACGCACCCCACGACCGGCAGAGTGACGATTACTGGCCGTGTCGCCTCGCTGCTGGAAGTCGGCACGGGCTTTCATCCTGAATTAAGCGGGCGCGAAAATATTTATCTGAACGGCGCGATCCTCGGCATGACGCGGCAGGAAATCAAACGCAAATTCGACGAAATTGTCGCCTTTGCCGAAGTCGAAAAATTTCTCGATACACCCGTCAAACATTATTCCAGCGGCATGTATGTGCGCCTTGCCTTCGCCGTCGCCGCGCATCTTGAGCCGGAAATCTTGGTCGTAGATGAAGTGTTGGCCGTCGGGGATGCGGAGTTTCAGAAAAAATGTTTGGGGAAAATGGAGGAAGTCGCAAAAGGAGGCAGAACCGTATTATTTGTCAGTCACAATATGGGTGCCATTCGTCAATTCTGTGGGCAGGGCATCCTGCTTACCTCTGGCCGATTGCAAAAAATAGGCTCTACTGAGGTCGTGGTCGCTGCGTATTTGACATCGAAGGATTATGTACAGAGTGGCGAGCGTGTTTGGGATGATCCGAATATGCCAGGAGATCACGCTGCTCGAGTGAAGTCAATTCGACTTTGCGCTGAAGATGGTTCTGTAAGAACAGAATTCGGAACAACAGAATCAATTTATATAAAAGTGGAGATGGTGATCTTTCAAAAAGCCCCTAATTTTCGATTAGGGATATCGCTTTTTACCTCCGATGGTACTTGCATCTTCTATTCCTCCGACGCCGATGCACAAGAACGTTACGGCATGGGCCGTCTGCCTGGCCAATATACTTGCATCTGCCATATTCCCGCATATTTGCTCAATGTCGGCTCATATTTTATTGCGATTGGCGGCGGGATATATGGTGTCAGAACGATTTTCAAAAATTTGCCGGAGTTACGATTTATTATTCACGCTACTGGTGGACCTGCAAGTCTCTTTCCCGATGAAAAACGAGCAGGGTTAATCGCGCCCAATTTGCTATGGGAGGTTATCGTAACGCCAGAATGAGCATCACATGTTGAATGACTTGACGTCGCGAGGAATTCTGGATAAACCATGCGCAATACATCTGTTTCTGTTCTTCCGGCTGAATTGACACCCCATCCATTCTCTATCGCTGACCCGAATGGTCAACTCTTTATCGGAGGGGATTGTTTATATCGTGGCATTCGCGCTGAACACGCGGCATTTTGTAATGAGCTTTTCAGCCGTGGGGTCGTTCGCGAATTAATCGAAAAAGGGCTGCTCATCGAAACAGAGTACGCAGAAATTTCTATTGAAGGGTATCCACTGGTGTTGAAACATCGGCGGTTACCTTTCGTATCATTTCCCTTTGAGTGGGGGGCGGAAATGCTTCGTGATGCCGCCCTCTTGACCTTGAAAATGACCTTAGAACTTTTACGTCATCAGCTAACACTGCAAGATGGACATGGCTGGAATGTGCTCTGGGATGGTTCTTCCCCGAAATTCATCGATTTCGGTTCGATTATTCCATTGGTTGAGAAAAAATGGTCTGCCGAAAAACAATTTTTTTCGCACTTTTACTATCCATTGAAATTCATGGCGGCAAAGTATGGACATCTCGCCCGTTGGCTTCTTTACGATGGCGAGAATGCAATCCAGGCAAATGAATATGCGCTTCTACAAAAATCAGGCTATGCAATGGTATTACATCACAAGTTTGATCGTGCGATCCGGCGTGTTTTCAGACGTACTCCAAAAGCAATCCAACTTTTTATCCGCCGAGTCTCTTCATCTCTGACAAAACACCTAACAATAGAAACCGATTTGGACATAAGACTTCAGCGACTTTATGGTGATATTGCGTCAATGAAATTTTCACGCGAATCAACAGCGTGGTCTGCATACTATAATTCTTCTTTTCCACCCTTTCTCCCAGATGCGTCATGGACGTTGAAACATCGAACAGTGTATGATATCCTTCGCACACATCAACCGAAGACGGTCCTTGATATCGGTGCTAATCGAGGGTGGTACTCGTTGCTCGCCTCCCATTGCGGAGCCGATGTCGTTGCGATTGATACGGACGAAGTTTGTATCAATCGCCTGTATCTTGATGCGAAACGTGACCATCTTGGAATTCAGCCACTCATCATGAGTTTTACGCATCCCACAGCAGGCTATGGAATTAATCACAGTTTAACTGCGCCGGCAACAGAACGGTTACAATGTGAACTCGTGCTCGCGCTTGCAATGGTGCATCATTTTGTCTTTCGCTACTATCTCAATTTTGACCATATCGCGAATGCGCTTGCAGCGTTTGCAACGCATGCCCTGTTAGTAGAGTTCATCCCAAGGGAAGATTCGTATGTTCGTGAATGGATCACGGAGAGACACCATTGGTACCGGATAGAAAAATTTATCGAATCTCTTCGGATGCATTTCCCTAATATTTCTATTCTCCCGTCACATCCAGAACCACGAGTGTTACTTTACTGCGAACGATAAAAAGTGTGCTTGCGGCGGGTTCACATCATATTGATTTATCGTCAAATGCGTTGACTCATGCATTGTCAATAAACAAGCGAAATGCTAAATTGAGGATAATGTATTTATTATGCGCATCTTATTAGTTAATCCTCCTGCACGGCGCTTTGTCCGGTTACAGCAGCCGAGTTTTCCTCTAGGGCTGGGTTATATTGCGGCCATGCTCCGACAAGAAGGGCATGATGTCGATATCTATGATGCCGAATGGGGGCTGACCTCGCAGTATGAACAACCCGCGATCAAATATCCTCTTACATATATGGCGCAGCATTGGCAGATCTATTTCGATGCCTTGCGCAATCCCACCCATGAAGTGTGGCAAGAAGTCGAACGAGTATTTAGAGAGCGAAATCCTCAGGTGCTTGGGATCACCTGTCGAGCATTGGACTTACCATCCGCCCAGATGTTAGCCCGGATCGCGAAAAACATCAATCCTCACATCGTTGTTGTCTTTGGCGGCGCAGCCGCAACGACCTGTACCGATTTGATTTTACAAGATATCCATGTTGATTTTGTCGTTCGCGAAGAGGGCGAGATCACTATGGCCGCATTGGTAAAAACGTTCCAGCACTCCGCGCCGGATTGGCATACGATTCAAGGGCTATCTTTTCGCAAGGCAGATCGGATCGTGCACAATCCCCCTCGCGCCTTGATAGAAGATATCAGTGCCTTGCCGTATCCGGCGAGAGATCGGTTGCTGTATACCGAAAGATTGCCCAAGCAGATGTATGATATGATGAATGGAGAATTGGTGACATCACGGGGATGCCCATATAATTGTACATTCTGCGCCAATCAAAGCGTTTGGGGGGCGCGCAAGATACGCTTACGAAATGCACACGATGTGGTCGCAGAAATTGTGTCCCAAAAAGAAACGTATCACACGCAAACGTTTATCTTCTGGGATGACTTATTTACGTCAAATCGAGCCAGAACGATTGAAATTTGTCAACTCCTCTTGGAAAAGCAACTTCATGTATCCTGGGTCTGTTTGATTCGAGTAGATACGATCGATCTCGCGTTGTTGACCCTTATGAAACGGGCAGGATGTATCGAAGTTCAAGTCGGCGTAGAATCTGGCAGCGATCGTATTTTGAAGAAAATGCAGAAGGGCATTACTGTCCGGCAAATACGCGAAGCGGCTACCCTGATCAACCAGGTAGGATTGTCCTGGCGAGCATTTATGCTGCTGGGAATTCCTGGCGAGACGAAAGAAGAAATGGATGCATCCATGCGACTGATCTTCGAACTCAAACCGACGGTCATCGAACTCAGTGTCTTTGCCCCCTATCCAGGTTCTCCTCTCTATCACGAACTGCAAGAACAAGGGCGATTAAATCAACAGGAGTGGTTACATGCCGATTACTTGAATCTCGACTACTCGTACGCAGGAACCATGCCATCTGAAGAATTTCGTGCGTTAGCGTCGAAATATCTCTTGCAAACCGACATCTATAATAATATGGTAAGCCGTAAAGCGAAATATGCGTATTATTCGAAACATCCTGTCAAATTTTTGTATAAACTTTGGGAAAAATTACAAAGTATCCATGAGCACTAAACTGTTTAACCTATTTAGCAAGCTTTTTGGAAGGATGATCGCTGATGTTCTGCGCGTTCCATCGGTCAAACAACATTTTACAGAGCTTGCAATGAGGATTGATGAGGCGAAAATCTTAGCGGCGACCTCCTTGCTCAGGCAGATGAACGCCGATCAGGTCTTGGCGCATCTTTCTGACGCTGAATTCAAGGTGTTTTCCCAATTCGGCGACGATGGCATTATTCAGTATTTGCTTCGACAGCTTGATATTCCATGTCACACCTTTATCGAGTTCGGTGTGCAAAATTATACGGAAGCCAATACGCGTTTTCTCTTGATGCATGATAACTGGACAGGGCTGGTGATCGATGGCAGCGTTGACAATATCGCCGCCATCAAACGCGATGCGATCTATTGGAAGCATGACCTGACCGCAGTGCATGCATTCGTGACGAAGGCCAACATCAACGACATCTTTCGAACCCATCGTTTTACCGGAGAAATCGGACTCCTCAGCATTGATATCGACGGCAATGATTATTGGGTGTGGGAAGCCATCGAGGTCGTTGCGCCGATCATCGTCGTTGCCGAATATAATAGCACCTTCGGCAAGAACCATGCGCTGACCGTGCCGTATGATCCGGTGTTTACGCGCGAAAAGGCGCATTACTCGTGTTTGTTCTGGGGCTGTTCTCTGAAAGCGCTTTGTCTGTTAGCGGAACGAAAAGGGTACGATTTCGTCGGTTCGAATAGCGTGGGCAATAATGCGTTTTTTGTCAGAACAGATAAAATCGGCAACCTGAAGCCATTGACCGCAGAAGCGGGATATGTGCCATCGAAATTCAGGGACTCCCGCGATCAGGAAGGACAATTGTCATTCATTGGCGGAGATGACCGGATTCAGGTTATCCGGGATATGCAGGTCTATGACGTAGAACGTGGCGCACTGGTCACAATTCAGGATTTAGGCGAACGCCTGGTTTCCTAACAGTTGACAGGAGGATAGGCAGATGGCAGTCGAGACAGTCGAATATAACGGCATCCGCTATGCGGAAATTATTTGGGCAGACACCGTCGTGACCCAGACGACCTTTTTTTCCCCGGCCGCGTCGTCGTTTCAATTCGGACTCCTGGCGCATACGGCCGGGTTTGTCGAGCCGGCCCATTATCATCAACCATTTCCCCGCCAAATTACCGATTTGCAACAAATGTTCGTGGTGCAACGCGGGGTGGTCGCGGTGTTATTGTATACCGAACACGGGACGCTCCTGCGGGAAGTGGTGTTGCGTCCCGGCGATGCGATTGTGCTGATTCACGGGGTGCATGCGATTCGCGTCATCGAAGACATGCAATGCATCAGCGTGAAACAGGGGCCATTCTTAGGCACGGAGCGCGATAAAGTCATTGTGGAGGTGCAAGAATGATCCCCGTATTCGAACCGATTATCGGCGAGGAAGAAATTCAAGCGGTGGTGGCGGCGTTACGCCGCGGCGAGATTTCCGGGTCGTTCGGCGAGGCGCTTCCGCAGTTCGAGCATGTGTTTGCCGACTATTGCGGGTGTGCGTATGGCGTCGCGGTCAGCAGTGGCACGACCGCCTTACACGTCGCGGTGACCGCCGCCGAGATCGGCCCTGGTGAAGAGATCTTGGTGAGCGCGTCGACCAATATTGCCACCGCGCTGGCGGCATTTCATAACGGCGCCGTGGCGGTGCCGGTTGACTCGGAGGACCTGACCTGGAATTTGAACCTTGATCTGGTGGAAGCGTTGATCTCCCCGCGCACGAAAGCCATTATTCCGGTGCATGTGTATGGTCATCCGGTCGATATGGAGCGCCTCGGTGACATTGCCCGGCGACACGATTTGATCGTCATTGAAGATTGCGCGGAGTCGCATGGCGCGACCTGTCGCGGCAAGATGACCGGGAGTTTTGGCGCGATGGGCTGTTTTAGCTTTTATGCCAATAAAGTCATCACGACCGGTGAGGGCGGCATGGTGGTGACGAATGACGCGGCATTGGCGGAACGCTTGCGTTTATTACGCAACTTAGCGTTTACCAAACCGCGTTTTTGGCACGCTGAGGCTGGGTATAATTTCCGCATGACCGGGTATCAAGCCGCCATGGGGTTAGCGCAATTCCATAAAATCGAGCAGATTATTGCGGACAAACGCCGGGTCGCGCATTCATATCATCGGTATTTAGCCGATATCGCCGGTTTGCAATTGCCACCGGAGGCCGATTGGGCCAGAAACGTCTATTGGATGTATGCCCTGGTCGTCACCCCCGCATTTCCCATCAGTCGCGATCAACTGATGACCGCCTTGCACAATGATGGCATTGACACCCGCACGTTTTTTTGTCCGATGAATCAGCAGCCGTTCTTGCGGCAACAGCCGGGGTTTCGAGACATTCCCTGTCCCGTCGCCGATAGGTTATGGGCAACGGGACTCTATTTACCATCCAGCCCGCTTTTGACGGAGACGCAAATCGCAAGCATTGCCGCAAGTATTCGACGGGCCGCCTCAGGAGCGTGTGTATGAGCTTTTATCACGGTCGGCATGCGGAACTCTATGATCTGTTTTATGCCAATAAGCCGTACGCCGACGAAGCCGCGTTTGTGCATCAATGCGTGCAACAGCATAGCCTCGGCGCGACCCAGCGCATCTTAGAACTCGCCTGCGGCACCGGCGAACATGCGTTCAGGTTCGAACAATTGGGCTATGACGTGCTTGCCACCGATGCGTCGGAAGATATGCTCGCCTGCGCCCGACGTAAAGCGCGCCAACGCGCTTCGGCGGTCAGCTTTCGTCTGGCCGATATGCGCGCGCTGGCGCTCCCGGAACCGCCGTTCGATGCCGTCCTCTGTTTGTTCGATTCCATCGGATATGTGGCGACGAACGACGCCTTACGCAACGTCTTGCAGGGCGTGCGGCGCGCGTTGCGTCCCAATGGGTTATTTCTCTTCGAATTCTGGCATGCCGGGGCGATGCTGCGCAGTTACGACCCTGTCCGGATTCGACGATGGCACACGCCGACCGGGGAAATCCTGCGCATTGCCGAAACAGAACTGGATTGTGCGCAACAATTGGGCAGCGTGACCTATACGATTTATGAATTCTCGCCGAATGGAACTTATCACAGTTTGACGGAGACCCAGCGCAATCGGTTTTTTCTCGTGCAAGAAATGGCCGAATGGCTCCGTAATGCTGGCTTCATCCCGTTAGTATGGCATAACGGCTTTACGCCGCAGACGGACATAACGGTCGAGACCTGGCACGTGATCGGAATCGCGCGAAAAAGCGCCGACGTCGCTGACAGGCACACGGAGGGAATGTGACGTGCGCGTCGGGCTGGTAGTGGAAGATATTGCTCCCGAAGCTGGCGGCGGGTACACGATTACGACCGAGATTGTGCACGCGCTCGTCCGCTGTCCAGCGGCCCGTGCGCATACGTTCACCGTCTTCAGTCCGGCCTCACGACTGCCCGACCAATTCCAGGGGAATCCCGCGATCCGCTTCGTGTCGTTACACCGGAGTCGGGCAAAGAAGATCGGGGACACGCTTCGGCAAGTCGTGCGCAAACTGGTTGCCAACCTGCGCCATCCCGCCGATCCTCCGTATGTCCGAAGTGCCTTTGAAGAATTCGGGCTACAGTTGTTCCGCCAATCCGGGATCGAAATGATCTTTTACGTACATCAATATTTCCTGATCACCCTGGATATCCCGTATCTGACGATTGTCTGGGATTTGCAACATCGGTTGCAGCCGTATTTCCCGGAAGTGAGCAATGATGGGCGCTGGGAAAAACGCGAAAAGGTGTCTCAACGCGCTTTACAGCGGGCGAGCGTGGTGATTGCAGGCACGCAGGCAGGCAAACGGGAAATCGAACAGTTTTACCACATCCCGGCGGAACGGATTCGCATTTTGCCGCACCCGACGCCGCTCTTCGCGTTCCCGAACGCCCCCGCGCCGGACAACAATGTTTTGACCAAATATCACCTGCCGGAAAGATATGTATTGTATCCGGCCCAGTTCTGGCCGCATAAAAATCACGTGCGCTTGCTCATGGCGGTCAAGCTGTTACAAGAACAGGATCACTTGGTCTTCCCCGTGGTCTTGGTGGGGTCGGATAAAGGCAATGCCGCCTATATCAGGCAGGTCATAGACGATTTGCACCTACGTGATCACGTGTATTGCTTGGGGTTTGTGCCTCCTCAAGATTTGGTGGCATTGTATCGGGCAGCCTTTGCCTTGACCTACCTCACATTTTTCGGGCCTGAAAACATGCCGCCGTTAGAAGCGTTTGCGTTAGGTTGTCCGGTGATTGCGTCCGATGTCCCGGGAGCGCAGGAGCAGTTAGGCGATGCGGCCGTATTAGTCGATCCCCAAGATGAAGGCCAATTGGCCTCAGCCATCAAGTCCCTCCATGAGAACCCGCATTTGCGGCAAACGCTGATCAAACGTGGTTTGGAACGCGCCGCGCAATGGACCAGCAACGATTTTGCGAACGGTCTTGTGGCGATTCTCGATGAATTTGTCCCGCTTCGGCAATGCTGGAAATAACCGAACGCTATTCAGGATTGGTCGCGCTGTTATCTGACGACGATAGGCGCTTTCTGACGGCGTTCGATGGCGTTCGACACTCGTCGCAGCAGCGCGCTCACGCCCCAGTGCCGCAGGACGTAACGATGATGCCGCAGCCGGAAGCGGAGACGCTCGAATCCTTCGCCCGGCCACATCGGCTGCCGGAAACGCTGGCGCAAGGCGGCTTTTTCGCGCTGGCTCTGCTCGCGCCATTTCACGCTGTCGGTTTTAATCCCTTCATAACGCCGGAACGCGCCGAGCGGCTGACTGAGATAGGCGATTTTCGGCTGCAAGACGGCGATCTTCGCAAACATCTCTATGTCCATGTGCAGATGCAGCGATTCGTCAAGCGGGATGATCTGGCGTAATACGTCGCGCCGGACAAAGAGCGATTGATTATACGGCCAATGTCCAAGCAGCCACATCTTCGGCGGCACGGGCGCGATGCCGGTTAAATTCGTTTTGCTGCCATGTTCGTCCACAATCGCCGTATCGCCTGCAATCACCTGAACATCGGGGTATTTCTCGACGATCTGCGCGACGCGCCAGAACACGCCCGGATAATAAAAATCATCGGAGTTCTGCCAGCCGATCCACTCGCCTGTGATACGGGCAAAGCCTTCGTTCAACGCCTGCGTCTGGCCGCCGTCGCGATGGCTGCGCCACCATGTCACGCAGCCGGGATGCGTCGCCAAATATTCCGCCGTGCCGTCCGTCGAACCGCCATCTAACACGAGATGTTCGACGCGCGGGTAGGTCTGCATTTCGACGCTGGCAACGCAGGCTTTCAAAAAACGGCATTGTTGAAATGCTGGCGTGACGATGCTGATGAGTGGCTGTGGCATGTTCGATCCTTTATGATTTCTATTGAATTGAACGATAAATCTGTTGACTTTCAATCGAGATCAACAGAGATATATCGAACGAGTCAAGTATTTTACGAGCTTTTCTGAAAGATTCAAACGAGGATGACACGATGTCTGTGTGTATCATTATTCCAACCTGTAACCGTCTCCGGGAATTGCGCCGCACGCTGGACGGATTGGCGGAGCAGCGCGTCAAGCCAAATCGCGTCATCGTGATTGACGACGGCAGTCCTGACGCCGTATTCCGAGATATGGATGCATTTTGTCGGACGCTCGATCTGCCGATTTCGCTGCTGCAAAATATGCCGAAAAAAGGGCCGGCGGCGGCGCGGAATACCGGCATTTTGCAAGTACAAGACGATCTTGTTCTGTTTATCAACGACGACACGCGCCCGGCCTCGCCGACATTCATCGAAGAACATCTCCGCTTTGCAGAAACTCATCCGAATTGCGCGGCGTTAGGGAAATTGGAGTGGGCGCCGGAGACGCCGAATCCGATCTTGTTCGGGCGCTGGATGAAACGGGCGACATTCGATGTCGGCTATGATGGTCTGCAATCCGGCAATCTGCTGCCATTCAGCAAATTTTGCACCGCCAACGTGCTGGTTCCGCGCGATTTTTTGCTGAATTGCCTGTTTGACGAAGGCTTTCCTTATGCCGCGTATGAAGATATTGAGTTGGGCTACCGGCTTGCGCAGCAGGGGCGCCAATTGCGCTACAATCCTGGCGCCTGCGTCTATCATGACCATGACTATACGCCGGACATGGTCGTCCGCAGGCAGCAAGCCGCAGGCGCGGCGTTGGCGTATTTTCTGCGCATTCACCCCGAACTCGCCTCCATCTATCGTCCAAAGCTCTCCCGCCAGGCTTCCCTGCTGCTATCATTTTTGACGAATAGTCCGCTGATAGGGTTCTGGCCGAACGATCTGCAATTATATCTTAGACAACTTGCCGCAAAATATCGTACCTTTTGGCAAAAATATCCCGACCATTGTCAGGGGTAGGGGGTGGCATCGCCGAATTATGTTTTTAGCATTCATGAAGTCCTTGAAATTCTTAACAAAATACGTATTTATGTCTTAAATTTTCGCCTTTTATTGTATTTTAATGCCATTTAAACTTGACAAATCTGAATGTAAATTTCAATATTGGTTTGTAAAGACGATGTTAAGTATACACAAATCCATAATATCATTGGAAAAATATGAGCTATTTCACGATGGTTTGCATCTTTTTCACACTATTGTTTATTGTCCATTCTGAGAGTAATCCTGATCTCAAACGGCGGAAAAATGTTCTGCGAAAAGGCGAACGTCATCGGAAATCGTTTTGAGCGTGGCGCAACGGTTTCCTTGCTCGTCGAATCGAGTTCGAATAAACCATTAAAAACACACCGACATGGAGGAAAACGCGATGGAAAAATTTATGTTATTATGCTGCGCCAGTCTGTGCGCTGCGGCCTTATTTCCCTCAATACCCGTTCGCGCCGAAGAAGCAGAAGAACCGACGGCGCGTTTCAATCATTCCACCGGAGAATACGCGCAAGTTGGGGATGCGCGCATCTATTTCGAGATCGCGGGAAATCCGGCAGGAGAGCCACTCGTGCTGCTACATGGCGGCCTCGGCGACATCACCGATTTCAATTCCATTCTTGGACGGCTGCCGTCGCAGTTCAAGTGTATCGGCATAGACTTTCGAGGGCATGGAAAATCTACGATGGGATCGGCTCGTCTAACTTACGAGCAGTATCAAACTGATGTCGAAGCCGTTCTGGAGCATCTGCATATTCGTTCTTTTTCCCTGCTCGGCTTCAGCGACGGCGGCATTGTCGGCTATCGCCTGGCCGCGAAAGCGCCGTCGAACGTTCGGCGGCTGATGACCATCGGCGCTCAATGGCGGCTGGACGCGAACGATCCGGCCTTTGACATGTTGAGCGGCCTGACCAGCGACATGTGGCGCGAAATGTTTCCCGATTCGGTCGCATCGTATGAACAAACGAACCCTGAACCGGACTTCGAGGCGCTGGTGCAAGCGGTGGTCGGCCTGTGGACGGATACTACCGCAACAGGTTATCCGAACGAAGCCGTTCGGAAGATCACCGCACCCATGCTGATTGTGCGCGGCGACCAGGATCACCTGTTTTCTGTGAGCGAAGCGGTCGAATTGCGCAGCCGCGTCGAAGGAGCGGGGTTCTTGAATATCGCGTTTGCGGGGCATGCCGTTCATGAGGAGGCTGCGGATATCGTTATGGCTGCCGTGAATGCGTTTCTCTCGCGCCCATGATGTCTTCACGCGCAGTCGCGCTCAAAATTTCCGAAAACGCCTATTGCCGAAAACCGCAAGGAAGGCACGGACGGACGCCGTCCTGAATATGACGCAAAACTGTTTTTCGCCTTCTCTCCTTGAGAAGGCGAATTTGTCTGTCGAATAAGAGAAAAACATGTTTTATGATACCGTAAAATTCACAATACACATAGGAGAAAGAGCAATGAAAAAACTCATGTTATTATGTTGTGCCGTTCTGTTTGCGCTTACGTTGTTTGCCCCGATTTCTGCCCACGCAGAAGAGGCGAAAGAGACGAATGTCTTTACTCAGCATGGCGCGGTCGGATGGGTGGAACTCATGACGCCCGATACCGAAGCATCTGTGAAATTCTACGCCGACTTATTTGGTTGGACAACGAAAAAAGACATTATGTCGGATGGCAGTGAATATATTACGTTCAGCGTGGCGGGAAAAGAGGTCGGCGGCATTTCGCCCATTCCGAAAGATTCGCCGAATATTCCGCCGTATTGGGGAATGTACATCACAGTGACGGACGTGGACGCCACCGTGAAGCAAGCCGAAGCGCTTGGCGCAAAGACGTTAGTCCCGCCGATGGACGTGCCGAATGTCGGGCGATTTGCCGTGCTGCAAGACCCGCAAGGCGCGGTAGTTTCAGTCATTACCTATATTCAGCCGCAGCAATAATTCCAGAATACTCCTGAGAGAGCAAGTGACCGATGTATTGATCCGAGAGTGGATTTTTGATAAGCCCTGTCAGGGGTTTTAAACCATGACAGGGCTGAAACTCAACGATTTTATACTCGCATCAATATTATTCATATCGCAGGGCGGCAATCGGATGCTTGCGAGCGGCTTGCGAGGCTGGATAGAGGCCGAAAATCAGGCCGATGACAGCGGAAACGCCGCAGGCTATCAGGATCGTGTCGAAAGAAATCACGGTGCGCCAGTGGGCGAACGCGGTGATCAGCCATGCGCCGCCGACGCCGAGCGCAATGCCTAACACGCCGCCGACAAGCGTCAACGTCAGGGTTTCAATCAAAAATTGCAGCAAAATCATGCGCTGGCTTGCGCCGATAGCGCGGCGGATGCCGATTTCCCGCGTCCGTTCCGTCACGGTCGCGAGCATGATGTTCATGATGCCGATCCCGCCGACTAACAGCGATATTCCGGCAATACTTCCCATCACCACGTTGAATACGCGCTGCGTCTGCTGGCTTTGCCGCAGCAGTTCGCGAGGGATGATCAACTCGTAATCCTGCGCTCCATGATGCAGCCGGGTCAGCACAGCGCGAATCAGCCGGGCGGCATCGTCCACATGCCGGGCATCGTCCACGCGGATGGATATTTCCTGAATGCGGCGGCGTTCCTGGGTTTGGTCGAACATGGCGGCAGTCGAAAGCGGAATAATCACCTGACGGTTGACGTTGCGCATCTGAATGCTCGCTTGTTTTTTCGGATCAAGCTGTTTGCTGCTTAACACGCCAACCACCTGAAACCATTCGTTCCGAATTTTGATCAGTTCCCCTAACGGATTTCGAAACGCGAATAACGCCTGGCGGATGTCATCGCCGATAATACAGACCTGACTCGTTTCCGCGAGATCGGTTTCCGTCAGAAATCGGCCTGAATACAGCGAGAGATTGCCGCTCTGCCGATAGGCGGGTGTCGTGCCGACAATGTCGGCCTGCGCGGTCTGCTGCTGATATTGCGTCGGCAGCGTCAGCAGGCGCGCGGGCGCGATGGCCTGAATGAGCGGGGATACTTGCGCGATCCGATCAACGTCGTCTTCCGTCAAGCCTTCGGAGCGTTGCGCATCGCCGCGTTCGAGCGGTTCTTCCGACGGCGCGACCGCTTTGATGGTGATGGTATTCGTCCCTAACAGGCTGATTTGTTCCAACAATTCCTGCTTTGCGCCTGCGCCGATAGCCAGCATGGCGATAATCGCGCCGATGCCGAAGACAATGCCTAAGACGCTGAGAAACGAGCGGAGTTTGTGGAGCAGTACGCCCTGCGTGGCGACGCGCAGCATGGCGGCGAAAGGAAACGGCGGCGTAGGGCTGTGACGTTCTCGTTCCACGCTTCGCGTGGAATGCCAGCGTTCGCCGCTCTGCGGCGCGCTGGAGGCGGAGCGTCCGACGAGTGACGTTCCACGCGGAGCGTGGAACGAGAGGGCATCTGAGGTTTCTGGCGTTTCGATGCGTTCGATGGTGCCGTCTTTGAGGTGGAGAATGCGTTGCGCGAAGGCAGCGACGCGGGGTTCATGCGTGACGACGATCAGTGTATGTCCCTGCTCGCGTAACGAGATGAGCAGGCGCATAATCTCGTCGCCGGTGCGGCTGTCGAGGTTGCCGGTCGGTTCGTCGGCCAGAATGACGCGAGGCTGCATGATCAGCGCTCTGGCGATGGCGACCCGCTGCATCTCGCCGCCGGACAGTTCGGTGGGGCGGTGATGCAGGCGATGACCTAACCCGACCTGTTCGGCGAGGGCATGGGCGGTCTGTTGTTTCTGCGCTGCGGCGCATGGGTTGGCGGCGTATAACAATGGCGCGGCGATGTTTTCTTCGACCGTATGCTGTGGCAGCAGATTGAACGCCTGAAACACAAAACCGATCTTCTGGTTGCGAATGCGCGACAACTCGGTATCGTTCAACGTCGTGACATCCACGCCATCGAGGAGATACGCGCCTCCGGTCGGGCGGTCGAGACAGCCGAGGAGATGCAGCAGCGTGGATTTGCCCGACCCGGACGGCCCCATAATCGCTAAAAATTCGCCTTCGGCGATCTCAACGTCAATATGATGGAGGGCGGCGATATTCAGCGCCCCTTTGCGGTAGGCGCGTTCGATGCTGTTGAGCGAAATGAGCATGGCGTCAGCGTCGCGTTACTCGCCGAGCAATTCCTTGACTTTGGTGCGTAATTCAGTTAAGTCCGAGGTTTTGACCGCATAGCCGTTGGAGAGCCAGACACTGAAATCCTGTTGGATATAGTCGCCATACGCCGTGGAAATCAGAATCGGCAGTGTTTCATTCATCTGGCGGACGCGGCGCAGAAATTCCGTGCCGTCCATTTCCGGCATTTTGATGTCTAACAAAATCAAATCCACTTCCGGGTGCTGCTCAAGCATTTGCAGCCCTTCCAGCCCATTCGATGCGGCGAAGACCTGATAGCCCGCGTCGCTGAATTCTTCTTCATACAAAAAGCGGATATGTTTTTCGTCGTCAATGATGAGCAGTGTTTTCATGCGTTTCTCCTCCGCTTTGCGTCTGTTTCTCGGCCTCTCTGGGGTCGCCTGGGAAGTTGATGACGAAGGTGACGCCCACGCCTGGCCGATTACGGACATTGATATTGCCATGATGATTCTCGATAATTTTCCTGATAATTGCCAACCCCAAGCCTGTGCCCGTGCCTTTGGTCGTAAAAAACGGATTAAAAATATTATCAATGATTTCGGTCGGAATGCCGCCGCCGTTGTCGCTGACTTCGATGGTCACGCCGCCTTTCAACGACAGCGTGTTGTAGGTCATGATGTTGATTCGCCCATGTTTTTCCGCGACCTGCTGCAACGCATTCGTGAGCAAATTGATAAATACCTGTTTCAACTGCTGCATATCGGCATAAATCATGTCAAGGTCTTTATAGCAGAAGGTATTGACTTCGACTTCCCTATCGTGGATTTCCAAATCCAATAATTCCAGTGCGCTTTTGATGATCGCATTCACGTTGCATTGTTCGAAACGCACATGCGTCTCTTTGGAAAACACGAGCACATCCTGCAAAATCGCTTCAAGTCGGGTGGCTTCTTCCGAGATGATGTTGACATATTTTTTCTGTTTGTCGTTGAGGCGCGCATCGCTCAGCAAGCGCCGGGCAAAGCCGCCCACGCAGATAATCGGATTGCGGATTTCATGGGCGATATCGGCGGCCATTTTCCCTAACGCGGTCAGTTTTTCCATCTGTACGATGCGATCCTGCGCTTCCTGCAATTCCTGATTGCGTTTTTCAGCATTGGAATAGAGCGTGGCGTTGTCAATCGCTAACGCGGCCTGATTGGAAAACATTTGCAAAAAATTCAGATCGTCTTCGGAAATCGGCACGTTGTTGTATTTGTTATCCACATAAATCACGCCAATCACCTGATTGCGCACAATCAGAGGCACGGTCGCAAAACGTTCGATGTCCAGCATGTCTTTGATGTACGCGCAATCCTCCGCGCATTTGCGACTCTCCGTGATATTGAAGGGGCGGCGTTCAAGAACGGTTTTGGCGAACACGCCCTGTTCAGGCGTCAATGGCAGCCAGATGCTTTTCGCGGTTTTTTCGAACGGATTTTCTTCGTACTGTTCCTCGTCCGGCACTTCTGTAATCATTTCTACCAAAGACCGCTGTTTGGCCGCTTCTGTTTTCCAGATTTTATTCGCTTCTGTCCCGGATGACGGGCCGATGCCAAGAATGCCTTTGATGGTTTGCGCGCGCTCGTTCACCATGAGCAGAATGGCGCGGTTAAAGCCTAAGCCGCCGCCAATGGTGACGCCGGTGAGAATGATGCGCAGCAGGCGGTTCAGCCTGACTGTCGAGCGCATGGCCGTATTGATATGATAGAGAATTGACAGTTCGCGCAGGCGCAGCAGGTTATCTAACGCCAACTCTTCCATACGCTCGTAAAATCGCGCATGTTCGATAGAAATGGCGGCATGACCGGCAAATGAGAGCAGCAGATTCGAATCGTCGTCTGAAAACCGGTGATTTCCGCCTTCGGGGTGCTTATCGAACGCGGAAATCGTGCCGATGACCCCTTCTTTGCCGATAATCGGCACGCAGATCAGCGAATAGGCGATGGACGTGACGACCTCATGCGCTTTCAATTCATCGGTCAGGTCGTCAATTTTGATGGCCTCGCCTTTTTCGGCGACTTTTCCGGCAATGCCTTCGCCAAGAGTGAGATGGGGCGCGGCGCTTTCCGTCGCCACATCGCCATACGACGATTTGATCTCTAAGATCGTCTGTTCCCGGTTGAGCAGCCAGAGCACGCAACCGCGCGCGCTGGTCAATTCGACGCTGATCTTTGCGATCTGGTCGAGCAATTCATCTATATTGACGGTCGAACTCAGGGCTTTGCCTAACTCGTAAATTCTGGTCTGTTCCTGAAGTTTTCGTTCTAATTGGGTGTTCAGGCGCACCTGTTTGAGCATTCCGAAAATCAGCAGGGCGAGCGTGGCAAGCATCTGGCGTTCGTCGTCGGAGTAAGTGCGGTCGGCATGATTCCAGAGGGTAATCGCGCCGATGCAGCGATGCGCTTCATTGAGAATCGGGGTCACGAGAACAGATTTGAACGACGGCTGATCGTCTTCAGCGCGATCCTGCCGAAGGAGCATTGGGGCGGTGCAGTTCCAGGGCGTTTCCCCGGCAGCGAGCGGTTCGCTTTTGGCGATGTGTTTCGGATGCAGGCGGTACTGGAGCGTTTCAAGCTGTTGGAGTTCCAAGCCGCTGACAAAGTGCCGCATGAGGGGCTGACCGGCGCGAAGATGGATCGAACACGCATCCGAATGCGTGAATTCCGCAAGTTCGCTCACAATCTGGTGCATCCGCTCTTCCCAGGGAAGATTCAGATGCACCACCTGACTGATGTGATTCAGAATTTGCAGTTCGACGTTCGAGCCGTTCATGATAGAGGCTGATTGTGTGCGTGTTGCGCCTGTTGGTAAAGAAGTTCGTATGCGTTCGCGGTGACGTTCCAGGAAAAGTCTTCTGCCATCGCGCGGAGCGTCAGCGCATTCCACGCCTCGCGATCCTGATAGGCCGCGCAGGCCGCTTCAATTCCAGCAAAGAGCGCGTTGGCCTGATTGGGAGCAACGAGAAAACCGGTGCCGCCGTTCTTTTTCGGATCAAACGGTTTGACAGTATCTTCCAAATTTCCGGTCGCGGCCACAATCGGAATCGCTCCGTATTTCAATCCATAGAGTTGATACATGCCGCATGGCTCATAGCGCGACGGCATCAACAGCATGTCCGCGCCAGCCAGAATGCGATGCGCCATCGCGTGATCGTCTTCTAAGAGGACGCCAAGCTGCTGCGGGTACTTATCGCGCATCAGATGGAACAGTTTATGATATTTTTCTGTGCCTGTGCCCATAATAATGAGCGACAAGCCGAGGGTCATCATTTTTTCGAGCGCATCTGTCACCAAATCAATCCCTTTTTCATCATTCAATGGCGTGATCATGCCAATGACCGGCTGTTTCGCATTGTCGGGAAGGTGGAAGGCTTCCAATAAGGCTGTTTTACAGAGACGTTTGCCTTTCAGGGTTTTGGCGGAATACGTATGAGCGATCAACTGGTCTGTCTCCGGGTTCCAGACGGTATAATCAACGCCATGAACGACGCCGTATACGTCCTTGCTGCGGCGCTGAAAGACGCCTTCAAGTCCGTGTCCGAACTCTTTGGTTTGGATTTCTTTGCTGTATGTGGGGCTGACCGTGCTGATCGTGTCTGCCCACATGACCCCGGCTTTCAACAGATTGATTTTGCCGTAATATTCAATGCCGTCAGGGGTAAAGAGGTCCCAGCCCAAGCCGGTCAGATGCATGTCATAGTGCCAGAATAACCCCTGGTGCGCCAGCGTGTACACCGTGAAGAGCGTGACCGTATTGGCGAAATCAGGGTCTTTGCGATAGATTTCGCCTAAATAGACAGGGACGAGGCCGCTTTGCCAGTCGCAGCAATGAATGACATCGGGAAAAAATCGGAGCGCTTTGCATATTTCGGGGATGCTGCGAGAAAAATAGATAAACCGCTCGGCATTATCAGGATAATCTCCTTGAGAATCGCCGTAAAGATAGTCACGACGATAGTACGTGTCATTTTTCACAAAATAGGCAGGAATGGAACCGCGCAACCGGCCTTCTAAAATGGCACAAGATTCTTTCCGGTTGGAAATGGGGACATCAAGCCGTTCGATGCATACGCGCAAGCCGAATGCCGCATCTTCAGTAATTTTGTATTTCGGCGTGACGACCCGGACATCATGCCCACGCTGGCGCAGCGCGTCAGGAAGGAAACCGGCGAACTCCGCCAACCCGCATTCGGGGACGAACGGGAAAATTTCCGGGGAAACGATCAGTATTTTCATACGCATTCTGCGAAACGTTTGAGCTTGCGAGTGTCTCCCGTTTTTCTCCGGGCGGTTCAGGCTCACGCATTTCACGGCTCCATAACCGGTTATGAGAGGTCAACTTCTCGTAAAAATCGGGCAGCATCTTCCGGCGGGGTCGGATTGATGTAAAATCCGGTGCCCCATTCGAATCCCGCCACTTTTGTCAATTTGGGGATGATTTCCATATGCCAGTGATAATAGGGGACATCATGCTCTTCTTGTAATGGCGCATTATGAATAATAAAATTATAGGGCGGGTCTTGCAGCACTTTATCCATCCGGGCAATCGTGTCTCGCAATGCCCGCGCTAAATTGACGAAGTGAGTATTGGTCGAATTTTCGAACACAGACGAGTGCTGTTTCGGAACGATCCATGTCTCGAAGGGAAAGCGCGGCGCATACGGACTCAACACCAAAAAATCATCATTTTCGCTCACGACACGAACGTCAGCCGCTTTTTCTTGATGAATAATGTCGCAGAAGACGCAGCGATCTTTATAGCCGTAATACGTTTTGGAGCCTTGCATCTCTTGCTGCACGACCAGCGGAATGACCGGAAGGGCAATGAGTTGCGAATGCGGGTGTTCCAGGGATGCTCCGGCGGCAGAGCCATAATTTTTGAACAGCATGATGTATTTGAAGCGGCGATCCTTTTTTAGGTCCAGCACGCGCTCGCGAAAGCCCCAGAACATCTTTTCGATGTCAGGCAGCGCCATTTTGGGGATGGTCATGTCATGATGCGGGCTTTCGATAAAGACTTCATGCGCGCCGATGCCGCTCATTTTATCAAACATGCCGTCGCCGATTTTATCCAAATCGCCTTCGATTTGTAGGGCGGGAAATTTGTTCGGTACGACGCGCAACGACCAGCCCCGGCTGTTTGGCGATGTTCCCGAAGCGCGGTAGGCGAAAATTTCGGGAGGGGTCGTGGCTTCATGGCCTTCGCAAAATGGACAGAAACCGCCGCGTTTTTCTTCGATGGTCGTTCCGAAATCCGACGGACGCTTCCCTCGATTGGTCGAGATAATCACCCACCGTCCACTAATAGCGTCTTTCCGTAATTCAGGCATGTAGAAATGTCTCCGTGTTGTGCTCGATGACTATCCGAAAAAGACTTCAGCAATTTCATATAGCGCAGAATCTACCGGTTTGACTTTATCAATCAAATCGGAGAGTTTGACCTCGACGATGTCATTGCCCTGAAGACTCACCATCTTGCCATACGCGCCTCGTTCTGCCATGTCTGCGGCTTTCACGCCGAATCGGGTGGCGAGCACCCGGTCGAATGCCGTTGGCGCTCCCCCGCGCTGCATGGGGCCTAAAATCGTGACGCGCGTCTCGAATCCGGTGAGGCGTTCGATTTCCTGCGCGATAAAATTGCCGATTCCGCCTAACTGTTTGTGGCCGAATTCATCCACGCGGTCAGTTTTGACGATGAATCGGTTATGTTCTTTCGGGCGCGCGCCTTCTGCCGCCACAATGATGCTGAAATCCTTACCGCGCTGGTGGCGGCGGCGGATGAGCTTGCACACATCATCGAGGCTGAACGGTTTTTCAGGAATCAGGATGCAATCTGCGCCGCCTGCGATCCCGGCATACGTGGCAATCCAGCCGGTATAGCGTCCCATGACCTCAATGATAATGACACGATCATGGGATTCTGCGGTTGAATGGACGCGATCAATAACTTCCGTCACCGTTGAAATGGCGGTATCGAAGCCAAAGGTGCGATCAGTCAGCGGCAGATCATTATCAATCGTCTTGGGGACGCCAACGACGGGGCAGCCGCGTTCGAACAATTTTTCTGCGACCATCAGCGTATCAAGGCTGCCGACCGTGACCAATGCTTTGACATCCAATTCCTGAAGATGTTTAAGAATCGTTTCAGGGCCTTCTTCATATTTGAACGGATTCGTGCGCGAACTGCCGAGAATGGTGCCGCCTTTCGACATCAGATCGGAGACAGCATTCATGTCAAGCGGGTAAATATCTTTCTCTAAAATCCCTTTCCAGGATTTCCGAAATCCGATTACCGTATTCCCGTAGAGAATGGATTTCCTGACGATGGCTCGAATCACCGCGTTAATGCCGGGGCAATCGCCATCGCCCGTTAAAATGCCAATTGTTTTATTCATTCGTGTGAACGCGAAGGGCACATTCGCATGTGCCCTTCATACGTACCGGCGGACAGCCTTGTCCGGCCTGACAGGAAACAGATGATCGTGAACTTGTTGCGGACAAAATCAATCTTCTAACTTCCACGCGGTATAGGCAAAGCGTTCTTTGAACGCTTCTGGCGTCATATTGGCGACTTTGGCGTATTGCGCTAATTTTTCAGCATCGGCAAAGTCTTCTTCCGTCAGGCGAATCATATAGTGCTGCGCGACTTCATACGAATTCGCTTTGACGTTCAACATGCGGACTTTGGTTTTGTTCGTTTTGGGGTCGAGCACGTCGGCAAAATACATCGGGACGAATTCGCCCGCCTGCACCGTGACAATTGCGCCCGTGCCGCCTTCCAACAAAAAGCGGACAGCGCCGTAACCCAATTCTCTGGTATATTCGGCGTCGAACGGAATCGGCGCGGCGCAGCGTAATTCATAACCCACGTTTTTGGCAATCACGGTCATCTTCACGCCCAATTCTTTCAATCTGATTTGAATATCTTTTTTCAGCACATCGCCGAAATCAACTTCCGCTAAGCGGACATGGCCGAATTCATCGCGTTCGGCTGTCGCTAAATCTTGCAAGTCTTTTTCATCCACGATTTCCGCGACGCCTTCGGCAATCACGACCACGCCATTCGGGCGTCCCATGACCAAACGTTTGAAAATCGTGCCGAGAATAATGTCAGACACATGCTTCAAGGGGATCGTGGTTTTGCCGTTGACCTCGAATTCTTCGCGCACGATGGTCAATGTGGCGGCGGCGGCTTTGCCGATGCCTAATGCCAAATGTCCGGCATGGCGTCCCATTGCCACGACAAAATACCAGCGATTTGCGGTTTCCGCGTCTTCCATCAAATTCTGCACGATCTGCGCGCCGACGTGACGAGCGGTCTGATAGCCGAATGTATAGGCATAACTCGGCAGCGGCAAGTCGTTATCAATCGTTTTCGGCACGTGCGCCACCTTGATTTTGCCGTTGGCATGAGCGTCCACCTGTCGCGATGAAAAGGCCGTATCGTCGCCGCCGATCGTAATCAAATAATCTACGCCGAGCGTCAGCAGGCTGTTGACGACGTTTTCCATTTTTTTCGGGTCTTTGGTCGGGTTTTCGCGCGACGTGCGCAACACGGAACCGCCCTGAAAATGGATGCGGGAAACGCCATGAATCGTCAATTCTTCTACATGGCTGGTATCGCCTTTGGCGAGCCATTGAAACCCATCATAAATGCCGATGACCCGTAAGCCCCGGTTGATTGCTTCGATTGCTGCTGAACTGATGACGCCGTTGATTCCCGGCGCCGGCCCTCCGCCGACAACAATTGCTAACGTCTTTTTTTCTGCCATGTCTCTTCCCTCTTGTGCGATAGTATAGGGAACACGCTTCTGGCGTGTCCCGGTTATTCATGATGCGCATTCCGAAGAACGCAATGCCTTGCAGAATGCCGTGTGTCGTTCCTAAAAACGGAACGTACTTCTATGAAACGGGCGAGAATTGTCAACGAAAAAGTCACATTTCTGCCAGAAGTCCCGTCTTATGGCGTCTCTGCCTCTTCAGCGTCAGGGTTCTGAAGTTGGGCGACGATTTTGTTCACTTCCTGCTGCGAATTTCGCAACTGCGTTTCGAAATACGGGTTCTCTTTTTCCGACTCGCACGGCAAGCGATACGGGCGCTGGCGCTGGACAAGCTGCATCCGCAGGTCATAGAATTGCAACTGCAAGGCCGGAGTTTGTTCGGCAATGTTGATCTGGGCAAGAACTTTCGTGCCGGGATCGCCGTTGAATTGATTGAATATCCGGTTGGCCGCTTCGAGATGCTGCTTATCGAGCATCGCGACTAAAGAGAGATAAAACTGGCTCAATGGCGCAGAATCAGGATTATTCGTCACCGCTAACCGCAAGACCCGTTCTGCGTCCACTAAATTGTTGAAGCCGAAATAATACTGGGCAATCCGATAATAGCTTTCAACCAGATGCGGATCGACGCACAATGCCAGGCGATACGCATTGATGGCATCTTCGTCGCGGCCTTCGTAGGCATACAGGTTGCCCAACGCAAGATGCGCCTGGGCGTCATTCGAGAATTGCGCAGCGCCTTGCTGCGCCACATCGAGCGCAAGTTCCGTCTCGCCGCGATCATACAGCAGCGGCGCTAAACGATAAAACACTTGCGCTTGCTCGACCCCCTGAATGAGCAATTGCTGGTAGATGTTGATCGCCTTGTCAGGCTGGCCTTGCTCTTCATACAGAATGCCTTGCAATAGGACCGCGTCCGCTAAGTTCGACTGCATCCCGACAGCCGTATTGATGGCATTCAGCGAGCGTTCCCGATACCGGGACACCTCTTGCGCGGAATAGGCTTCCAAATCCATCGTCGTATTGCCTAAAAACGCGGTTTCGTCAGGGAACGACGCCGCTTTGTCGTAATACGCCTGCCCCAATTGATAATATTGTACGGCTGACGGCGATGTACTGGTATTGATGGTCTGCATGGCATTCAAAATATCGCCGTACAGCACATACAAATTTTGAATGCAGACCGCGCGAAATCCGGGGTCTTTGATGCCTTCATAGTGCGATAATGCCGCCGTGTATTCGCCTTGTTTTTCAAGCTCGCGCCCTGCCAGCAATGGGCCGGGTCCCTTTTGACGAGCGCATCCGATGAGGCTCATTACGACGATAAGCCACAGGATATGATGCCACCACAATCGTTTCATACGCTTGCCTCCCTTGTTTGTCTGCGCGCCAGCCCGACATGCCTGCGGCGAGCAGGGAAGTGATGTTCGAGACATGATGATTACAGAATCAATTCGTCTAATGCGCGTTTCGGGACATGGTGAACGCCCTGCGCATCTCGCCAATATTTTATATCGTTATTCGCCACGACCTGATCGATGACAACGGTCTCTTTCGGCTTGCCGAGCGCAAGCACGAGCAGAATGTCATAGCGATCCGGAAGACCTAAGGCGCGGTGTAATTCCTGTTTTTTGATGGAGGCAATCATGCAACCGCCGAAGCCGAGTTCGGTGGCGCCGAGCAGGATGCTTTGCGCGGCAATGCCGTGATCGCAGCCGACGTTCTTAGAAATCTCGGTATCGTCGAGAATGAGGATGTAGGCCGACGGACGTTCTCCCTCCGCCGGTCCCGGCCAATCGGTCAAATATCCAGCCCAGGCGAGATGCGGAAAAATCAGGGCGTTTTTTTCGGGATCGCTCGATAATACGAATTTCAGCGGCTGGCGATTCGCGCCGGAGGCCGATAATCTGGCAAGGTTGACGAGTTCTTCGAGGGTCTCATGCGGAATCTTGACATGTTCGTCGAAACGCCGGTAGCTCCTGTTTTTCAGGATAAGTTGTGGCAATAATCGCTCTGTCATGGGGTCTGCGATGTCACGCGGATGCGGCCTCTGCCGGGGTCGCTCCGGTCACTCTCCTTCTCTTCCCCTCTTGAGGGTAAGGGGTGGGTAATATTCGTATGCCGGATACGGTGTATTGCGAAATATCCGTATTGGAGATCAGATCAGTGATGCTTGTCAAGTTCATTTCGTAAGAGAAAACGAAAAAGCGGGGAGTTTGAGGCAAAGAGGCAAGAATATCGCCTCTTTACGCGAAGGACAGAGCGCCAATCCTGTTTCGACTGGCTGGCGCAACCATTGTTCAGGGTATTCTGTGTTCTGAACGAAAATCGTCACCGAAAGTTCTGGACAAGAGCATCAAGTATTTTCACTGTACCCGATAGACAGCATTATTCATCACCACTTACACCAGACGATTGCACTCTTTCTTTAAATTATGCATAGAACATTGCTTTCGAATTTACTCTTGAATTACAGGGAGCGTTATCCCGACGAGCAGGCGGTTGTTGAGCGTTTTCTTCGTTTTGTCGCGTCGCATCCTGACTGCTTCGAGCGTTCGCTTGCGGTCGGCCACGTCACCGGCTCGGCATGGGTCGTGAATCAGGCCGGAACGCATGTCTTGCTGACGCATCATAAAAAGCTGAATCGCTGGCTGCAACTCGGCGGTCACGCGGACGGCAATCCGAGCGCGCAAGAGGTCGCTTTGCGAGAAGCGCGCGAAGAATCCGGTTTGCCCGAATTTCGGTGTGTGTCAACGCAGATTTTCGATCTTGATATTCATCCGATTCCGGCTCGCGGCAGCGAGGTAGAGCATTTTCATTACGATGTTCGTTTTGCCCTGCAAACGGTCGGACATGAAGCGTATCAGGTCAGCGAAGAATCGCATGATCTCGCCTGGATCGACATTGCCCGAATTCGCGACGTTTCCGAGGAAGCGTCGCTGCTTCGCATGGCGCGAAAATGGCAAGAATTTTCGATAAAATTTCCCTCTTGACAAATGGCGGTTCGGCAAGATATATAGCGCAAGTCATGTGCGTGACAGGAAGGGAGAACAGTCACTCGTTTCTTTTCTATTGCCGGGATGGACGTTTCCGGCGCAAACCAATTCAGGAGGATCTCCTATGTTCGGGAAAATGCGTAATCTGTTGGTTGGTCTGATGGTTGGCGCGATAGCAATGGCAGGGTTGGCTTCTACGGCGCTGGCAAGCTGTAGGGTCTTGGTCGTGATGAGTTATGACGACACCTACGGCTGGGAAAAGGAAGTGCGGGAAGGGATTGAAACAACGCTGAATGGGCGCTGCGAACTCACATATAGCTATATGGATACGAATCGCTATTCTGACGCTGGCCCGCAAAAAGCCGAAGAAACATACGAACTCTACCAGCAGCTTCAGCCCGACGGTGTGATTGCCGTAGATGATAACGCGCAATCTATGTTTGTCGTGCCGTATTTGAAAGACAAGGTGCAGACACCGGTCATTTTTTGCGGCGTGAATGCCGAGCCGGAAGCTTACGGATATCCGGCGGCAAATGTGTCTGGAATGTTAGAACGCCTGCATATCTTCGAAACCGTCCTATTTGCGCAGCAATTGGTTCCGAATCTCAAAACCTTTGCGATGATGCAAAAAGAGACCTCTTCAGCAGAAATGATTGCAAAGCAGATCGAACAAGAGCAGGCGACGTACCCCGCAAAATTTATCGGGTACTATCGTCCGACAACTCTTGCAGACGCCTTAAAGATTGCTGAAGACCTGAAATCGCATGCTGACGTGCTCTTTTATGAGACATTCGATAAAATCTCCGACGAGAATGGACAGCCGATGACCGATGAGCAGGTTGTGCCGTTGATCGCCAAAGCATTCGGAAAACCGCTGATCGGCAATAATGCGTATCATGTGAAAAATGGCGTACTCTGCGCAGTAACGAAATTGGGACAGGAACAAGGCAGCGTGGCCGCTGAGAAATTGCTTCAGGTTATTGACGGGAAGCCCATATCAGACATCCGGATCGAACGGAATAAAAAAGGAAAACGGCTGATCAATGTGACCGTGCTCCGCGAGTTCGCGCTGAAGCCGAAACCGGCAGCCTTACAAGGGGCGGAATTAGTCGAAACCGGCAAGTAACGCCAAGCGCGTAGGGCGAAACTCCAGTTTCGCCCTACGCTTCACGAGGAAGCCTGTCGAGGTCGAAGCATGTCCAGGGCCAACTGCCTGGCAGCGGCGCTTCGAGCGCAACCGGTGTATGCAACGTCGGGTGCGCGACTTCCAACTGCCAGGCAAATAACGCTAAACTTTTGTCCGGCAGGATGCTTTTCGCCCCGTATTTGTGGTCGCCGACAATCGGATGGCGGAGAAATGAGAATTGGGCGCGGATTTGATGATGCCGCCCGGTGTGGAGATGCACTAACAGCAGGCTCAAGCCCTCCCGCGCATCGAGCGTCTGGTAGCTGAGTTCGGCGTGTTGCGCGTCCTCGAAGGGCGCTGCGGCGATTTTCACGCGCCGGTTGGTTGTGCCGCGTTTGATGTAATGTGTCAGCCGACCGGATGGCGGCGAAACCTCTCCTTCCACGACGGCTAAATATGATTTTTTGACCGTGCGTTCGCGAAATTGATTGGTCAACCGGCTGGCTGCTTTCGAGGTTTTGGCAAACAACACCACGCCCGACACCGGTCGATCCAGGCGATGCACCATGCCGATAAAGGCGTTGCCCGGCTTCTGATAGGTCTCAATCAACCACTGTTTCGCCAGTTCCAACAGTGACACATCGCCAGTGCGATCTCCCTGTACCAGCAGCCCTGCCGGTTTGATCACCGCGAGCAAATGATTGTCTTCGTATAACACATGCAGCGTTTGCGTCATGCCGAATGCCTCCCTGTTTCGAACACAGATTGCGCTGATTTCACAGATTCAATGGGTCTCGGAACGATGCTGCGCGACTGTGCCAACCTGTCAACGTGTTTTCTCGAAGAATCTCGTTTCGCCTGTCTTGTTGACGTTCGCGACCTCTGCTATGGCATTCCTGAAGAAATACCGCGACAACGCATGTTCGGCGATATTCTGCTTGACAATCGCCTGCTTACGCCTTATTGCGGATAGAGAGACGATTCAGGTCTGTGATGACGAATTGAGGATGCCCGCGCGGCGCAGATAAGAGGTGTATGCTTCTGATGAAACCGGCAGGATGGCGGCTTCGCGGGCGGCGCGTTGATCGAATTTGGGGCTGGTGACAACCGGCGCGCTGCGTTCTGTCTGGCGACGCGCGTAGCGCCATTCGCGGTCTTTGCGCGGATCTATCCGTTTGGGAAATGTCTTCAAAAACGTCTGAATCCGGTCGAGATGCAGCAACGGGCAATAATGATATTCCAACAACTCGCTCATCACGCCGCTTTCCAGATTTTCTTGACGAAGTTGATAGACCTGATTTTTATCGAGATACCCGAAAGCGAACCAGATCGGCAAGTCGGTGGAAAATTCGCCGTGCCATTCCATGCTGACATGACTGCGGCGGCAGCCGATATATCCGCTCACCATCGCAGCATCGCGCCAGAACATCTGGCATTGCTCCGGGCGTTCTGACGTTGTTCCGGCACTCAATACGGTTTGCGCGAAACACTGAAGCCCTGAGCCAAGATGCTCCGCTTCCACGCGCTCGCCGTTCAAATACAGTTTTGTCCCTTTCCAATTTTTAATCAGCTTCAACAACGTCTGAAATTGCAGCAAATCTTCTTTTCGGTAGATATTACGGTAAATCAGGATGTTGCGCTCATCCATCAGCGTGGTATGACCGGGGTGCGTCTGGGAGAGTTCGACGGCGCGGCGGAAGTTCACCGACGGCGTCCGCTCGAATTCCGTGACGACATACCATTCGCGTTGACGCCATGCAACAGACGCAACGCGCAGTAACGATTCCGTAAAGTGATCGGCCATGTGTTTGGGTACAGCAGCTATCCCTGTTTTTGCGGTAAAATCGGCGCGTCTTTGATTTTATCTTTTTCGGTCAGCCCGGATACGATCTCGGCGTTGATGCCGTCTGACAGGCCAAGTTCGATAAATCGTTTTTCGAATTGCTGCGGCGCGGTTTCGATTTCGACAAACGGCTTTTGCTCGTCATCTTTTACCGATGAATCTGCTTGTTCTCCGCCATATTGAATCAAGCCTTCTTTCAATGTCAAGACGTTTTCGCGCCGCGCCAACACGATCTTCCCGTTGGCGCTGTATCCGGCGCGAATCACGACGCCCTCTTTCGGCTCGACCGCCGCCTTGATTTGAAATTTTACGGCGCTGCCGTTCGCCTCTTTTTCCCCTTTTGGGGCGATATATTCCAACGTCGCCCCAAACGTTTCTTTCTCAATCGCGCCGATGGTAAGGTTAATCTCCATGCCTTCATGCAGCCTGCCGACTTCCGATTCGTCAATCGTCCCCTCGAACACGAGCGAACTCATGTCCGCCACCACTGCCACCGTCGTGCCGTCGTTATTCGAATTGGTTTCCACGACGGTCGCACCTTCTTTGACGGGAATATCCAGAATCATGCCATCAACCGTTGACTCGACAAAGGTGCTGTTTTGTTTCGATTCCTTTTTGGCGACGCCTTCTTTCAGCAAGGTCAAGTTCCTTTCCGATGCTTGCAAATCGGCTTTCGCGTTTTCGAATTCCAATTCGTAGCGGTTGAATTCTTTTTCCGGCACGAGTTTTTGTCTGAACATCCGGCGCTGCCGTTCAAGTTCCTTCTGGGCGTTATCATATTGAATCTTCGCTTTTTCCAGCCGACTTTCCGCCTCGTTCAGATTGACGAGATTCGGCACAAGACGAATTCTGGCAATGACATCGCCTTTCTTGACAAAATCGCCGGCTTTCACGGGGATTTCATGAATAATTCCGCTGATTTTCGGCTTGATCGCGACTTCTTTGCGCGGCACGATTGTTCCAGAGGCGACCGTCACTTGCTCGATATTCCCGATCACGGGCGAAGCGGTTGAATACAGCACTGGCGGTTTTTGCGACTTTTGATAAAGAAACCATCCCGTTCCGACAAACAAAGCAAGAAACAGCAGACCAAGCAACGTGTAAACGATTTTTTTGAACATAATGTTTTTCCACATCTCAACCCCGCCAGGGTTCCAAACCCTGGCAGGGTTATGTCATTTTATTCACTCCGTAAGGCTTCAATCGGATTGATATTCGCCGCTGCCCTGGCGGGAATATACCCTGCCGCCGCCCCCGTGACAATTAAAATGCCTAATGCCATCAACGCAAGTTGTAAATCTATTTCAGGACGACTGAAAAATTCATTCTGCGCTCCGAATTTCTCCAGCAGAAAACCGACGCCTTCCAGCATGCCAACGCTGGTGACGATGCCGATATAGCCAGAGATCGAGGTCAGAAAGATGGATTCCTGCAAAATCAGCGAAATCAGCGACAACGGCGTTGCGCCCAGCGCCTTGCGGATGCCGATTTCTTTTGTGCGCTCTGTAACAATAATCAGCATGATGTTGCTGACGCCGATGACGCCCGCCAAAATCGTGCCGCTGCCGACCACCCACATAAAAATATTGATGCCGCGAAACAAGTTCTGTAATTTTTCGAATTCTGCGCGGGCGTTCCACGATCCAATTGCAGTGTTATCGTCCGGCGCGACAAGGTGCCGCCTTCGCAGCAATTCTTTCGCTTTGGCTTCAACAAGGGTAATATTGACGTCAGGATGCGCCGCGACCTGAATTGACCAGACGCGATTACCCTGATTATAGGCCATTTGCAGCGTCGTCAACGGCAGAAAAATCTGTTCCGTCTGGCGCTGTGAATTGCCGATCCCAGACACATCGAACACACCGACGACCAGAAAATAGAGACCTTTGATTAAGAGATATTTTCCAACAGGGTTTTCTTTCTCAAAAAGCATCTCAGCGACTTTTACGCCAATGACTGCCACTTTGCGCTTTTCGTCAATATCAATCTGATGTAAAAACCGCCCTTCTTTCATGGCAAGATGGCGCAATTCGAACACCGCCGGAAGATCGCCGTTGACGGAATACGAACCATTTTTGTCCTGATAACTGACGGTGTATTCACCCCGTAAACCAGTCGAAGCGCTGACAGCCTTGACTTCAGGAATCATGTCGCGAATGGCATACGCATCGTCAAGCGTCAGTTCAATCTGCCGCCCTTCATTCAGGCCGCGATACGCAACCGTTGTCGTTTCGCCCCATATCCAGAAGCGATTGATTAACGACGAACCGAATCCGTCGAGTACGCCATTCTGGATTCCTTTGCCGACGCCGAGCAGCGTCAGCAGCAGAAAAATGCCCCAGAAAACGCCGAACGCCGTCAAGAATGTCCGCAATTTATGCCGCCCAAGCGACGCAAATATTTCTTGCCATTTATCAAGATCAAACATATTTTGTATAAATGATTGTTCGATAAAATCATTTAGTTATAAAAGTTGGCTTTTGTCTTCCTCTTTCAAAAATTATATCCTTACAGAATAATTCCCAATCTGTATCCATTTCTGCATCATAGACTTTAAAATTTCCAAGTTCCCAGCCATCAATTCTATAATCGTCGATTGATAGTTGAATGATATTTTTATTTGGACAGAGAATCATATTCGTCGGTTTTTTGAAAATCATTCGAACAATCGGAATGTCATAAGCATACCTGTCTCGCGTTAATTCGAGAATTAATTGGTTCTGTAAATCTCCTGCGTTATCCCAGAAATGATCATACCTGAGCGACCAAATCTGCTTGTAATGAATCAAATGTCCATCAGGCAGCAAATCAGCGACCTCTTTATATCCTAAGAATTGTTTAATATTTGCCGTAACCATTTTCTTTTTGTCCCTGTGGTTTAATTTTACTCACTCCGCAGCGCCTCAATCGGATTGATTTTAGCGGCCTGCCGCGCCGGAATATATCCGGCAATCGCCCCGGTAACGACAAGGAGAATCGTGGCAAAAATCGCCGTTCTGAAATCAATTTCAGGATTCGAAAAAAAATCGCTTTGCAGATGGAATGTGTTCATTGCATAGCTGATCCCTTCGATCAGCCCCACGCTGGCGACCAATCCCATATAGCCTGAGATGGCGGTCAGCAGCACCGATTCTTGCAAAATCAGGCTGATAATCGAAAACGGCGTCGCGCCGAGCGCTTTGCGAATGCCGATTTCTTTCGTGCGCTCTTTGACCAGAATCAGCATAATATTACTGACGCCGACGATTCCAGCGACAATCGTCCCGGCGCCGACGAGCCAGATAAAGACGTTAATGCCGCGAAATAGCGCTTGCAATTCGCCGAATTCCCGCCCCATATTCCATGAGCCAATCGCCCGGTGATCATCGGGATGCACAGAATGGCGGCGTTGGAGAACGGCTTTCACGTGTTCTTCAACGAGAGCCGCCTCAACGTTCGGATCGGCTAACGCCATAAAAAAATGAAAATCCTCGCCGAGATGAAACGCTTGCTGCAGCGTTGTTAATGGTACGTAAATCGTTTTTAAGGCATCCTGATCTTCTGGATTGCGAATATCAAAAATACCGATAACTTGAAACGCCATCCCTTCAACATACATGTATTTACCGATGGGGTCTTCATCGTGAAAAAGCATCTGTTTCACTTGCGAACCGATAAGCGCAACTTTGCGTTTGTGCTTCATATCCAGTACATTCAGCAAACGTCCCTGAAATTCCAATGGATAAAAATAGCTGGCTTCCGGCATCATTCCGGTCAGGTTGAAACGCCCCTTCTGAACGCCGTAGGTCATATTCTGCTCTCCAACATCTATTTGCGCCGAAACGTGGAGGACGTCAGGAATCGCCGCTCGCACAGCGTCAATATCCGCATTGTTGAATTGAATATAGCGTCCGGGATTTAAGCCTTTGTAGGGAAGCTGCGTGCGCGATCCCCAGAAAAAGACGCTGTTCTTCGCCATATCGCCGAAACTCGAAAGCGCGCCTTTTTCGAGTCCGCGTCCCGCGCCCAGCAGCAGCACAAGCATGAAAATTCCCCAGAAGACGCCGAAGGCGGTTAATAACGAGCGGAGTTTATGGCGGTGCAGACTGTCGAAGATTTCCGACCAGGTGTCGAGATTAAACATGCTCGATGACTCCGTCGCGAATGCGGATGATGCGGTCGGTCATGGCGGCGACGTCGTTTTCGTGCGTGACGATGACCACCGTAATGCCTGCCCGATTGACCTCCTGGAACAAGGCCATAATTTCATTCGAGGTTTGCGAGTCCAATGCGCCGGTCGGTTCGTCGGCAAGCAGCACTTTCGGCTGCGTCACCAACGCCCGCGCAATCGCGACCCGCTGCTGCTGCCCGCCGGAAAGCTGATTCGGAAAATGATGCGCCCACTCTTTCAGCCCGACTTTTTCCAAATATTCCAACGCGAGCCGCGTCCGTTCTTTGCGGCGGACATGTTTGTAATACAGCGGCAGCATGACATTTTCCAGCGCGTTTTTGAACTGCACGAGATGGAAGGATTGAAAGACGAAGCCGAGGAATTGATTGCGATACTGCGCGGCTTTTCGTTCCGAGAGTTTGTGCATCAGCGTATCGTTCAGGCGATATTCTCCGTCATCATGCCGATCCAGCAATCCTAACACGTTCAGCAGGGTAGATTTGCCTGAGCCGGAATGCCCCATAATCGAGACGAATTCGCCCGGTTTGATATTCAGGCTGACACCGCGCAGCACATGCAACGGTTTGCCGCCGGAACGATAGGTTTTATGGATATTCGAGAGCGTAATCATATATTTTGTTTTTTTGACGGATGGTATTCGTGGAGACGTTCAATTGAACGCCCAATTTGAAAGCCGTAAATTCGTCAACGATATTGCCAAAACAGCAGTTATTCAGACAAGTCATACAAAACAGATACCAATATGAAACGGATGACCAGATTTTTCCAAAAAGCATCCTATTTTCTCAATTACAGGCTGAAGAAGAAATAGATTTTTAGTTGTCTTCACACTCCGCTATTTTTCAGACGTTCTATTTCAAGAAGAAAAACAGAAATGAAAGAACCGCTTCAGAAATCGGATTTCATGTATTGTACTGACAGCTTGATACAGCGGAATATTGCCGCCGCCTCGAATAAAGGCGCGAAAGCCCTCGTCATTCAGATACACATCCTGGCCAGAATAAGCGCCTGTTCAAAGTCATTCTCGCGAAAGGCGCTAAGAACGCGAGAAAATACACGTAATGCACTCCACATATTCCGATTCTCCTTAATACGCCATTGGAATGTGATAAAATTTATTGGTACGATTCACATTTTCAACGGTTGACACAGATGTTGCGCGACATGTACGCTCAATCGCGATCCTGATGATGTCATACTGAAATGCAATTTTTATTATAAAACTTTGATTTTTCTTGTAAAAAAGTATGATGCTGCTACAATGTCAAAAAACTCTACAATAATCATTACGCCTTAGCAAAAGAGCCTTTTTCCCGGAGATTCATGCTGGGCTGATATGACGATCCTTTCAGAGTAAAAAATAATTTTAACTTTTATTTTATACGATGTCTAATAGGCAAATTTTTTCATCAGCAGCATATTTTGATTTTATCTCATGGAGTTCGCGCTCCATCTCGGCTGAAAGGGAGGCTTGAGAATGCAAGATCACGCTAAATATCCGTATTCATCAATATTTTTTCAATACATGCTCGTCTCGGCTATGCTATTATTGTTGAGCGGTTGTAACGAAGATTCCGATAAAGGAGCGTTTTTATCTCAACCGCTCCAGAGACAAGCAGTCAGTATCATGAAAATTGCCGCGCCGAGAAGCGATTCCAAAATGATCGGATTGCAGATCGAAGGAGTCGCGTTAGATAGTCAAGGAAATCCTACCGGAGAAACGATTTCGCCGATTAATTTATCATCGCCGACCTTTCCGCTCTCCCTTGAGCTTCCTCTCTACGTTCCGCCGTGTCACTATCAAATATCAATGACGGCAATCCTTTCCAGAGACGCTCCGCGCACGACGACAACCGTTATAGACGCCTGTCAAAATACCAGCGGCGTCATCATGGTTGATACGTTCGAAGAGATGCGCCTTGCCGCAGAACCGAATCCGATTACTGCGCCAGATTCCGCGATGGCGGGAGAGACATTGATCGTAAACTGCGGCCCGTTATCCGGCGTCAGCGCTCCCGATGCCGACCGGTATCCTCTGCGGGCGATTTTACAAGAAGAAAATGGGCAGAGCGTGGCCGGACCAATCGGCGAACAGCATTCGATCATGGGAACATTTCCCGATCCGTTTCCGGCAGACGGGCTGCAAGACCGCCGTGTCTTTACCTGCCGCGTCGAAGACGGACGCTCTACTCCTCAAATATATACGAAAACAGTGATGCGCAACGCCATGCCAGCCCCCACGCCGATGCCAGTATTAGGAGTGACCCCAACAGTAGCAAATACGCCTCCCGCCGGAGCAACGCCGACACCTCCCGCTGGAGCGACGCCGACACCAACACCTCCTGCTGGAGCGACTCCAACTCCAACCCCAACGCCTCCAGCCGGGACAACGCCAACTCCGACTCCGACGCCGACGCCTTTGGGTTGCGTGACGGTTGCAGGAAGGCCGTCATGCTGGTATTTAGCGCCGCCCTTGACGACATGCAATACGGTTTGCGCCGCGATTGTCCAGACATGCAATGAAACCGATCTTGATTGGGCGTATCCGAGCGACGCGAACTGCGGCGTCGTATTGAATGCCTTAGGCGTCGCGTCAGGGACGATCACTCTGAGAGCGGGCGATCAATCAGGATGCGGATTCAATGCGGGTTCGGGGAGATTCCGAGGCATAGACGCAGCGTGTTCGATTGCGGCAAGCGGGGCAGCAGACCAAAAAGTCTGCCCATGCCAATAACCACGCAGCCATTGTGACTCCGCGCTAAAACTGAAGTCTAACGCGGAGTTTTTCGCACATATTAACGGTATCGCAATATCATAATTTACATAAACTGATATTACGCAGCGTCGCCGACAATTCCCCTCCCAGGAGGAGAGTTTACGGCCATCGTGTCGAACTTGGTGCGTAAGGTCAGCTACATAAGGAGCGTATAATGAAACAGCAGCAACGAGCAAAATGGTTTGGAATCGCGCTATGTCTGTATTTTTCGACCATGTCCACCCCCCTGTTTGCCATAGAGCAGCCAGAGGCGAAGGTCACTGGAAAACAAGGAAATGTGTTGAGTTTTATTCAAAACCGTCCGCCGCAAGAAGCGCTCATTGGAACGAAATTGCAACTCGGCGATAAGGTCGAAACGAAAAAACAATCTTCGGCAGCCTTAACTTTTACGGATACCACTTTGATCGAATTGGAAGAAAACTCACAGTTGATTATTTCCGAATTGACGGCGACGCCTTCCGGTTCGAGAAAATCACGCATGATGCTGCTGGCGGGCGTGATGCAGGCCGATGTAGCTATCGGGCATCAGAAGCCGGGTTCAGCGTTTACGGTGGATACGCCGAATTGCATGGCAGATGTCAAATTCTCCCATCCGCATCTTCGCGTCTCCTATGATCCGCTGACAGATACGACGGTCGTGCAGGCATTCAGCATGAGAGTCGTCGTCACGCACCGGAAACGGCAGGAAACCCAGACGATAGAACCCGGTTCTCAGGCGATTGTCAGCCCGGACGGCATTCAAATCGCCGCGTTGAACGAGTCGTATCGGCCATTGATTATCCCATCCGGCAAAGACGCTGACCCCGCGCAAATCTCGAACGCGGTAGGTCATCGCATCAGCGCCGCGCTGCATACCGGACGTCAGATTTTTCGTCAAGCCACAAGCAATCTTCCGTCCATCGTTGAAGGAACAACGACAGTTGCGCCATCAATCGGACAAACAGAACCCTCGCCACAGCGCCAGCTTCGGTATTTCCGACTGGATGTCCAGGAACAATAGCGCGTCGGCGCATTCGACACAAGAACAGACAGGGGCGGCGGCCTCGTTGCGAAACGCAAGCAACGAGGCCGCGTTCTTTTTGCCATGACATTGCGACAACAATTTCTGATCGCGGCAGCGTGTGGAATAGCACTCAGCTACGCCGCTTGCGCTCACGCCGGACTTTCCATGACAACCGCCGTGCGTTACGATACGTTTACCTCCGATCTTTCGCCGGAATTGACGGGATATGAAACGACGATCCCGCTGGCTCTCAACTATGACGGCCCGTTCTCATTCTCCATAGAAACGGCGTATAGTTCCGCGCATACCGAAGATGGAAGCGAACGCAATCAGCTTTCTCATTTTACGGATACGGCGCTTTCAGCCTCCTATGCCTATACCAACGAGGAACGTTGGGGGCTGCTCGCTGGCGTCGAGGTCAATCTGCCGACAGGGAAAGCGCAATTGTCGCCGCAAGAACGCAGGGCGGAATTCGGACAAGATGGAAATTTTTTCCTGGTAGATGATTTTGGCGAAGGGACGAACATCGGCGCGTACCTCGGCGCATCCCGCCAATTCGCCGATGCAAATGCCGCAATTCATGGCGGATATATCGCGCGCGGCGAATATGATCCCACCAGCGACATCGAACGCGACGAACTTGATCCCGGCGACGAACTCGTGCTGTTCGGAACGGTCGAATGGCAGGCAACGCCACGCTTTCGGCTTGCGCCACTGGTTTCGTATGTCTATTATCAAGAAGATCAGGTGCATGGCAATTCGTCATTTCAGGCAGACCCGCAAATAACGGTCGGCGGAAATCTTGCGTCTTCATTCGGCAAGACGATCGCCCAATTCGACGTTTACGCAAGCTATCAAGGGGCAGGAAAACAGACATCAAACTCCGTGAGCGTGGAACAATTCGCGACAAGTCAAGGTGATAACCTGTTCAGCGCGATCAGCCTGGATCGCACTCTGTCAGAACGATGGTCGTTTGGCGGTGTCGGTTCGTTCCGCTATTATCAGGAAAGCGACCTGATATGGCCTGGAAATCGTCTGCCGGTGCTGGGAAAGCGTCTTTGCTACGACTTCGGCATGAATCTCGCGTTTCGGCCTGATACTCGCATGACCTGGCATGGCGAAGCGACCGTATTCATGGTTGACGCCGATGCGTATGCGTTTTTGCCCGAAGATGTTCAATATACCGGCGTTCACCTAACCTTACGAGCGACATACGAATTTTAGCGCATTTGATAACATGGCCTTACGAACATCACGACTTGTTTCTGCTGAAATCGCCGCTCGATATGCGTTTTTCCTGATAAGCGTCATAGTGTCGGCCTGCGCTGCGGCGCAAGGAGAAGCGGCTCACCCCTCGCCATTAGCGGCATTCAATCATCTGACGATTGCTGACGGCCTGTCGCAAAATTCCGTATTGACCATTCTGCAAGATCAGAAGGGCTTTTTGTGGCTCGGCACATGGGATGGGCTGAATCGTTATGACGGCTATGAATTTGTCACATATCGGCACGATCCGAACGACCGGAACAGCCTCAGTTCCAATGCGATCCGGACGCTCTACGAAGACCGCGCCGGGACGCTCTGGGCCGGAACGCAGCAACAGGGCGGCTTAAATAAATTCGACGCTGGTCTGAATCGCTGGACATCGTTCCGGCATGAACCTGACAATCCCCACAGTTTAAGCGACAGCGAAATTTTTGCCATGCTGGAAGACCGAACCGGCGTCTTCTGGGTCGGCACGGCGAACGGCCTGAACCAGTTCGACCGCGAGACTGCGCAGGCCGTCCGCCATTACGCCCGCTCCGATGATCCCGACAGTCTGAGTCATTCCCAGATTTTTTGCCTGTATGAAGACCGCGTCGGGACGCTCTGGATCGGCACGGCAGGCGGTTTGAACTCGTATGACCGACAGCGCGGCGCGTTTGTCCGCTATCCGCAGGCATCGCAGAAAATCTACGCAATTCTTGAAGACCGCGCCGGAACGCTCTGGCTCGGCGCGGGAGATGGCCTCAAAACATTTGACCGCATCTCCGGCGAGATGCGTCTTTTTTCGGCGGAACAAGACGCGGCAAGCCCATTATTACCGAGCCAGATCACGTCGCTGCTGGAAGATGAAACCGGACGACTCTGGATCGGCACGCATGGCGGCGGGCTGGCGATATTTGATCCCGCAGCGAACGCCATTCAATGGAGTCAGGCCGAGACAGCGGGGCGTCCTGGCGTGGGAAGCCGATTAATCACGGCGCTGTACGCAGACCGTACCGGTTTGATCTGGATCGGAAGCGATGCTGAAGGTGTTTATACGTATGATCGCCGCCGCGAGCAATTCCGAAATTACGCCCATGATCCGAACCAATCCGGCAGCCTGAGCAGTAATCAGGTGCGAGCTTTGTATGAAGATAGTTCCGGTATGCTGCTCGTCGGCACGTATGGCGGCGGATTGAATATGTACGACCGCGACGCGGATCAGTTTGCCGCGTTGCAGATCAGTCCCGTGGTCATGGCGATTTACGAAGATCAGCAAGGCATTCTGTGGTTAGGCACGTCGCAGGGATTATGCAAATTTATCCCGGAAAACGGCACGATTACGTTTTATGAACATCTTCCGGAAGACCCGAACAGCATCAGTCATAATCTTGTGCGGGTAATCTATGAAGACCGCGCCGGGACGTTGTGGGTTGGCACGGGAAACGGCCTGAATGCGTTTGATCGCTCGACGCGCCGCTTCGTCCGCTATCTTCCCGAACCCGGCAATCCGCAAAGCCTCGGCCATGAATATGTGTTAAGCATTTATGAAACGCAGGACGGTAATCTCTGGATCGGCACGTATGACGGCGGCCTGAATAAGCTGGATCGCGCCTCGGGGCAATTCACCCGCTATCAGGCGAATCCTGAAAACCCCGACAGCATCAGTCATAACACCGTTACCTGCATGTTAGAAGACCGCGCCGGACGTTTCTGGATTGGAACGGGCGGCGGGCTGAACCTTTTCGACAGGGAGCAGAACAGCTTTCGGCGCTATACCGAGCAGGACGGTCTGCCGAACAACACAATCTACGGCATTATCGAAGACCGGCAAGGGGCATTGTGGCTCAGCACGAATAAAGGCATCTCAAAATTCGACCCGCAGAGCGGCGCGTTTAAAAATTACGACGAACGCGATGGCCTGCAAAGCAATGAGTTTAACGGCGGGGCCTATTATCAGAGCCGAAGCGGAGAAATTTTTTTCGGAGGCATTCGCGGATTTACCGCCTTTCATCCTGAACAGCTTGAGGAAAATCCGCATCGCCCGCCGATAGTTTTGACCGATTTTCAAATTTTCAATACATCTATTGTGCCGGATGAACGCGGGGAGTCAGCGCTTCAGCGCGTGATTTCGGACACGCGGGAACTCTTTTTATCGTATAAAGATTATGTCTTTTCATTCAAGTTTGCGGCGTTGGATTTTACGCAGCCAGCCAAAAACCGATACGCTTACATGCTCGAAGGCTTCGAAACGCGGTGGAATTACAGCGAAAACCGGCGGTATATCACATACACCAACCTGCCGGGCGGCGCGTACACGCTGCGCGTGCGGGGCGCGAACAACGACGGCGTCTGGAACGATGCAGGCGTATCGCTGACGATTCACGTTGCGCCGCCGTTCTGGAAGACGCGATGGTTCTATTTCCTCAGCGCATTGGCTGTGCTTGCCTTCTTTGCTGTGATCTACGACATGAAAACGCGCCAGCTTCGGGCAGAAAGCGCCGCCGCGCTGGATCGCCAGGAAAAACGCCTGCTGACTGAGCATCAACGCGTGCTGGAAGACCAGAACGAGCAACTGCGGCATGAAATCGCGGAACGTAAACGCGCTGAAGCAGAACTGCGAGCCGCGCAGGAAGAAATTATCCGGCTGGAAAAACAGGCGCTCGAAATCCGCATGGCTGGCGGGTTTGCGCATGAAATGCGTAACGCGCTGGCGGGCAACATGCTGATGTTGAATATGGTCATGACAGAAGAGAGCACGCTCTGCGAGCAGAATTCGGAACTCTACGGCAATATCTTCGCGCTTATCGAAACGCATCTCCCAGAAAATATCCGAGAAGAAGTCTTGACATTTTTGACCGCATTGGATGGGAATGAAGAACAATTGCATGATGCGTTGCTTGCGATTCGAAAGGGAACGCGGCGGGCGCTGCAAATTACCGGACTGATTCTCGATTACGCTCGTTTGGGACGGAGCGAACCCGGCACGGATCGTCTGTTGCTGCAAGAGATTTTAATGCAGCTTGTCGCCGCCCATAAGGCGCAATTCGCTCAACAACAGATCAGTCTTTCGTTGATCGGCGCGGCAGGCTCGACGTTGACCGGCAATACGGCGCATTTTTATTCGATTGTCGAAAATTTGGTCTTAAACGCCCGCGATGCGCTGTTAGAAACGACCGATGGGCGCGAGCGGCGCATTGAAATTCACCTGGCGGAAGCGAACGGCGAGCAGCGGATCGAGGTGCGGGATAATGCGAACGGCATCCTGCCGGAGATACGTTCCAAAATTTACGAACCGTTTTTCTCAACCAAACCCACGACCGGGACAGGGTTGGGATTAAGTTTTGTTTCGAAATTAGTGCCAATGTATCGGGGAACGATTCACGTCGAAACGACAGTCGGAGAGGGGACAACCTTTTCCGTCATCTTTCCGATTCCGGAATATGAGCAATCAACGCCCACATCATAAGCAGCAAGCACTCGATAACGCCAAACAGATCGCCGGAAATGAGCCGGCGTCATCGCGCAAACCCGAACATGCGTCAGGAGGAGATATGGCATTCGGACAATTTTCTCGAACGTCCAAGCAAGAGATCACGCCAGGTGGCGACATCTCGAAGCCTGTTGTTCTTATCATAGATGATGACAGCGAATTGCGGTATGCGTTGCAGAAGAATCTTCAGAAAAAGTATGATGTGCGTTCTTGCGGCAGCGGCGAAGAGGGGTTGTTAGCCATCGATCATCGGGTCTGCGCCGTCATTCTTGATATTAAAATGCCTGGAAAAGATGGGTTCCAGGTCTATAACGAGATCAAACTCCGCTACCCCGACATGCCGATTATTTTTTATTCAGCGTATCAAGATGTGCTGGAAGGCGCGAAATTACGAAAAGAGTACAATCCGTTTAATTATTTTGATAAAAGCGATAATGTAAAAAACCTGTTAGATTGTGTAGATCGAGCGGCGGCGATGTGTGCGAATATTCAAAAAATTTTGACGGTCGAAGAAAATATAAAATTCAAAAAGTAACGCTGAATAAATCGAAGCCCTGCGAGAGGCTATTTTATCAGGCAATGGCTGGCGTTATGGGGGTCTGATATGTCCGCAATTATTCCGAACACCTCTTTTGTTCGTTCGTCGAAGCCGACAGACACCCAGAATGTGTTAGATCGTTTTACCTCGACCTTTTACTCTCTCGATAGTCTGCGGGGACAGAAATTGATTGACCAGTTCCTGCGCCCGCCTGCAAACCTGAACTTTGCGCTGCATGGGCGCGGAGTCTATTTTATCTCCAATCAATGCAATCTGAATTGCACCTACTGTAAAGGCTTGGACGCTTCCATTGTTCCGCCTGGCTTGGATGAATTCGAGCAGGTCATCCGCAATTGGCGCGGGCGTCAGTTGAAATACCTGCATCTGACCGGCTTAGAGCCGACCGCCTCGACCTGCCTCGTGGAATATCTCAAGATCGCCGAAAAATACGGGTTGGATGTTTCGATGAGCACCAACGGCTATCAGGATTTTCAGCAATATGCGGAATTCGTGCGGCATGGCGTGAAATATCTGTCAATCTCCTTAGATGCCCATAATAACAGCATCACCCGGAAATTAGGCCAACGCGACGATATTTATGATCGCGTGAGCGCCAACATTCGGCAGTTAGCCGCCTTAAAACAGCGGCATGACCTGAAAATCGTCATTTGCCTGACCATTACGAAACTCAATTTCCCCTTGCTGCCAGAGATTGTCGCCGATTTTCTTGAAAACCTGCATCCCGATGATATTCGCCTCATCCCGGTGGCGCAAGAAACGTTCAGCGAGGCGGATCGCGCGTATTACGAGCGCGAAATCCGACCGCGATTGCTGCGCATCGTGTCGCCGCGCTATCCCTTTCTGCTGTTTCGGATCAATCATTTTTTCGATATACGCGGGTTGTCTCATTCGCCGGCGCAAAAATGTTATGTCGCGCTGGATGAGCGCACCGTCGGCGGTCAGCGCATTTATCCCTGCAATATTTATATCCGCGAACGAGGCCGCCCGATTGCGGCGGCGACCGACCCGGAGCAGAACCTCAAAATCTGGCGCTGGTTTCTCGACCACGACAGCCTGAGCGACCCGATTTGCGCGAACTATTGCTGCGACGTGACGCGGGAATATAACCGCATGGTGGACGCGCAATTGCAATCTCTCAATGAGCGGCAGGCGTTTCAGCCGCCGCGCATTCTTGAAACAATTATGCAGGATGCCCCGATACGCCAATGTTTCGACGAATTGCAGCGCGATGCGCTGACCGCGCTCGAAACTCATCTGACACGGACGGCGCTGAATGCCGGCGAGTTAGGAATGCGCTTAGATTGGCATCTTCTCACGCGCTATTATCTGATGCGAGCCGCCTTGCTTCATGATATTGGCAAAAGCCATCCCAACATCCGGCGCGAGAGTCTGCTGCCCATCGCCCCGCATCAGAAGCAGATACTCCGCCAACATACCGATTACGGCAAGGAGATGTTGATTCGGCTCGGCTACGCGATGGAAGCGGAGATCGCCTATCTCCATCATGAACGCCCGGACGGCGCCGGCTATCATCACATCCCGCTGCAATGGCCGATGGTGGAGGTGGTGGCGCTGGCCGATGTCTATTCCGCCTTAACCGAAGACCGCAACCATCGCCCCAAACTGTCAACGGAAAAGGCCGTCGCCACGATTCTTGCCGGCGAATGCGGCGCGTTTCGCGAGCCGTATCTTCGCGCGTTGCAAGCCTGTCATGAAGATCGCTGTTTATGTTAAATTTCTGAGAAAGGTGATCAAACGCACCTACTGGCGCATGACCAATTTATCCGCCCGACAATTCTGGTGGGAATGCGTCTGCCGCCAATTCCGAACCGTCACCTTCGACACGCTTCCCCATTACGAATTTCCCCCGATTCCGCCGGAAGAACTGTACCGAATCGCCCTGCCGCAGCCGCTTGAGTTTTTCGTGATGATCAAGCCGAGCGGCATACCGCAAGAAGCCGCGATTCGCGCGTTGATTGCGCAAGCCGGCCTGACGATTTCGCATGAAGAGACGTATGACAATTTTTTCGAAATCGCCGCGCACATCTTTCGGATCGATAAAATCCACGACTACCGCTATGCCCTGCCGGAAGGCTACATCTGGCTGCGCCTGCTCGAACATTCATACCCGCAGACCTGCCAGCAAGTGAAAATATTGTATATTCGGAACAGCGATGAAGCGACGCTGAAACGCCTGAAAACAGGCATTCGGCGGACAATCGGCGTGGAATTCTATCGGGTGCGGATTCAAGGCGCGCAGATGGTCACTTGCATGACGCCGGTGCATACCAGCGATCAGGCGACATTG
>CAZRSF010000037.1:0-59172 GCA_964602655.1 uncultured Candidatus Moduliflexus sp. | reverse complement strand
GTGAGGTCTGGTTGATTTACATCAATCCTCCGATAGTTTTATCGAGAATCGCGACAGCTTCCTCAATGTCGGCAGGCTGAATCACAAGCGGCGGCACGAAGCGGACGACATTGCCGCCTGCGGTCGCCGTCAACAAGCCGTGTTCGCGTAATTTCGCGCCGACATCCGCCGCCGGAATCGCATCGCGGAACTGCAAGCCCGCCATCAAACCGAGACCGCGAGCGTCGGCAATCGCGTTCGGATATTTCGCCTGCAACGCTTTGAGTTTCGACAAAAACAGTTCGCCCATGTTGACGACATGATCAAGCAAGCCTTCGTTCAACAGCAGATTGACGAACGCAAGCGCCACGCCGCAGACGAATTCGCCGCCGCCGAATGTCGAGGCATGATTGCCGAATTCGAAGGCGTCCGCCACCTCGCGCCGTGCCAGCATCATGCCAATCGGAAAGCCTGCGCCCAGCCCTTTGGCGGTCGTGACAATATCAGGCTGCACATTGAAATGCTGAAATGCGAACAGTTTGCCGGTGCGCCCCATGCCCGCCTGCACTTCATCGAACATCAGTAATATATTATGATCATGACATAATGCCGTCACGCCTTCGAGATACCCCGGCGCGGCGACCTGAATGCCGCCTTCGCCCTGCACCGCTTCCAGCATAATGGCAACGGTTTCCGGGCGAATGTTCTGTCGCACCGCGTCCAAATCGTTGAACGGAATATGCCGAAATCCCGGCATCAGTGGCGCGAATCCGTCCTGATATTTGGTCTGGCCGGTCGCGGTAATCGCCGCGAGCGTCCGCCCGTGAAACGACTGGAGCGCAGTCAGAATCTCGAAGCGGCCTTTGCCCCATTTCCGAGCCAATTTGAACGCGCCTTCGTTCGCCTCCGCGCCGCTGTTGCAGTAAAACGCCCGCCCCATGCCGGAATGTTCGGTCATGAGTTTCGCTAACGCGATCTGGTTTTGCGTGTAGAACAAGTTCGAGGTATGAATCAAACCATCGGCCTGTTTTCGAATCGTTTCCCGGATCACCGGATGATTGTAGCCGAGCGCATTCACGGCGATTCCGGCGAGAAAATCGAGATAGCATTTGCCATCGTTGTCCCAGACCCGCACACCTTCGCCCTTTGTCAGGACAATCGGAAACCGCTTGTAGGTCTGCATGATATATTCATGCTCTTGCGTAATAATCTCTTGTGTTGTCATTTTAATGAGATGTCGTACCGCCGACGTCCTCGTCGGCATTTTCGGACGAACGGGGACGTTCGCAGTACGATATTTCCCTATTCCCTCACAAATTGCGTACCGATCCCGGAATCGGTGTAAATTTCGATTAAGAGCGAATGCACTTCCCGGCCATCGAGCATGTGGACTTTCTTCACGCCCTGATGGAGCGTGTCGAACGCGGAATGTACCTTTGGAATCATGCCTCTGGTAATCTGACCGTTGGCGATCATCGTGTTCGCGGTTTCTTCGTCAAGGCTGGCGATGCGCTCGCCTTCGATGAGTACGCCCGGTACGTCGCTCAGGTAAATCAGCTTTTCCGCAGGGAATGCCGCCGCGATGTCTCCTGCTGCGGAATCGGCGTTGATGTTGTACGAATTGCCTTCGTCATCGTAGCCAATCGGCGCGATGACCGGAATCAGGCCATCATTCATCATATCGAGCAGAATTTTCGTGTTCACCTGAATGATGTCGCCGACCCAGCCCATGTCTTCGCCGGTTTCAAGGAACAGCTTGCGGCATTTCAGCAAATTGCCGTCCTGCCCGCTGAGGCCGACCGCTTTGACATTCTGCCGGTTCAGGTTGCAAACGATTTCTTTGTTGATTTTGCCTGCCAGTACCATCTTGACAACGTCCATCATTTTTTCGTCGGTGACGCGCTTCCCCTGCACGAATTGCGTCTCGATATTCAGTTTTTCGGCAAGTTCAGAAATCTCCTTGCCGCCGCCATGCACGACGACGATTTTCATGCCAAGATGCGACAGCAGCGAAATATCCTGCGCGAAACTGACTTTCAATTGCTCATCCACCATCGCCGCCCCGCCGTATTTCACGACAATCACTTTTCCCGTAAATTTTTGGATGTACGGCAGCGCCTCAATCAAGGCTTCGGTCAACATTTTATTTTTCATGGTCGCTTCGAAAGGAGTGCCAAAGCTTGCTTTGGCTGTCAAAGCAAGCTTTGGCACTCCAACTCAATCAGGTCGTATATTTCGCGTTAATATCCACGTATTCGTTGCTCAGGTCGGATGTCCAGAAGGTGCATTGACCGTCGCCGATGCCCAAATCCGCCACGATATTAATCGTGTCGGTCGCCAGCAGTTTTCGCAATTCGGCGCGTGTGCCAGGCTGCTGGAAATTTTCCTGCAAAATCGGTGCGCCGTTAATATGCAGCGTCACCTTTTCCGGCGTCAGCGCGATTCCGGCGTAACCGAGCGCGGCGATGATGCGCCCCCAGTTCGGATCGCCGCCATTGATCGCGGTTTTGACGAGATACGAATCCGCCACAGCCCGCGCTCCGATCAGGGCGTCGGCGTCGCTCGCGGCGTGTTTGATCTGAATTTCGATCAGCTTCGTCGTCCCTTCGCCGTCGCGCACGATCATTTTCGCAAGCTCGATGCAGACGTGATTCAGCGCGGCGCAGAACTCCTCAAATTCAGGCGTTTCCGGCAGAATTTCCTCGCCGCCGCATTCGCCGTTCGCTAAAAGAATCACGGTGTCGTTCGTGCTGGTGTCGTTGTCCACGCTGATCCGATTGAATGAGCGTTCCACCGCCTGCCGCAACGCAAGGCTCAGCGTTTCCGGCTGGAGATTGGCGTCGGTCGTCAGAAAGCCGAGCATCGTCGCCATGTTCGGCTTTATCATGCCCGATCCTTTTGCCATGCCGCCGATGCAATACGCCGGTTTCGCGGTTTCGACTTCGACAGCGATTTCTTTGGATTTCGTGTCGGTCGTCATGATCGCTTTCGCCGCGTCAAGATGGCCGTCGCGAGAAAGCTGCGCCGCCGCGAGTTCCACGCCGCGCAAAATGTTCTCCATCGGCAAGAACGAGCCGATCACGCCGGTGGAGCAGACTAACGCCTGTTCGCCTTTGATTTTCAAGACTTCCGCCACTTTCGCCGCCGTGTCGCGAGCGTCCTGCAAGCCGCGTTCGCCGGTGCAGGCGTTCGCCACGCCGCAATTTGTCACAATTGCGGAAATATACGACGTTTTCGTCAGTTGTTCTTTATCGAATACGACCGGCGCAGCCGCAACTTTATTGGTCGTGAACATCGCGGCAGCGGACGCCGGAATGTCCGACGCCACCATCGCGAAATCGTTCCGCCCGGTTTTGATGCCGCAATTGACGCCCGCCGCCGTGAATCCGGCAGCGGCTGTGATGCCTCCTTCGATGACTCGCATTATAAGCCCTCCGTTTCGGCGAATCCGGCCATGAGGTTCATGTTCTGAACCGCCTGCCCGGCTGCGCCTTTGACTAAATTGTCAATGGTTGAATTGATGATGACGAACTTTTGCGTAATGTCTATCGCCACGCCGATGTCGCAGAAATTGGTGTCAGTGACGAATTTGATTTCCGGGGCGCGGTCTTCCAGAATCCGCACGAACGGGGCATCCTGATAAAAATCCTGATACGCTTTCAGAATCGTGTCCCGCGCAACCACCTGTTTCAACGGCAGCGCAATCGTCGTATAAATTCCCCGCGTAATCGGCAGCAGATGCGGCACGAAGGCGAGATTCACTTCTTTTCCGGCGACGCGCTCCAAAATCGCCTTGATTTCCGGCGTGTGCTGATGATTGCCGACGCGGTAGGCTTTCACGGTTTCGTTGACTTCCGAAAAAATCAAATCGAGTTTCGCTTTTTTGCCCGCGCCCGACGTGCCGGACATGGACGCAATCGTGATCGCATCGGTCGCGATATACTCAAGGCCGAAGACTGGCGCAAGCGCAAGAATAGCGCTGGTCGGATAACAGCCCGGATTCGCGACGAACTGGCAGCTCCGAATCTCGTTTTTGAAGAGTTCCGGCAGGCCGTACACCGCTTTGTCGAGATAGGCTGGCGCGGTATGCGGCAGATCGTACCATTGTTCATACATCGCGGCGGATTTGAACCGGAAATCGCCGCTGAAGTCAATCACGCGGATGCCCGCGTCGAGCAGTTCCGGCGCTTGCTTCATCGCTTCGCCATGCGGTAGCGCGAGAAAGACGACATCCATCATCTTTAAGACGTCCATCTGAAACGGCTCCATCACGAGATCGGTCTTTTTCCGAAAGATCGGATAAATGCTGTCGAGCCGCTGGCCGACGGTGGACGCGCCGATGATATGCGCCAATTCAACGCCCTGGTGCTTCAAGAGAATTTTAACGAGTTCGACGCCGCTGTAGCCGGACGCGCCGATAATCGCCACCTTGATTTTTTTGCTAAGATGTTCCATAAGAGACTCCTCTGCTATGACGTAAGTCGAAACTATAGTTTCGACTTACATAAAATGACGCAATTCTGCTTCGAATAATTTTTACAGAGATACAGACTGAAAAAAGCCGTGAGAGGCGCATTCCCGCTTTCGCCGGAATGATGGGAGCTACGGACAGAGCGGCATCATTCCCACGAAAGCGGGCGACGTCTACGGAATACGCTATTCCGAACATCAGTGATGTCACAATGTTGTTGAGAGGTGTTCATGATTGGTTAAATGTTTATGCGCAAAAAATGTTGCGTTATGCCGCATCTAAAAAATGACAGAAATTTTGTCAAGAAATCAGTCACAATGTCGAAAAATACATGTTTCATCCAGAGGAATCATTCGGCATATCATTATTCGTGAAAAATTTCATTGAGATGCTTAACCGTCAGCAATTCCGCAAGCGGTATATCGCCATAACGCCGCTTAACATCGTTTAGCAATATTTCTTTATAGCGCATGATTTCTGGCGAACGGATATGCCAGAACACGCAAACGACATCTGTCGTCGCATCAGAGCGCAAACAGGCATCATCTTCCGGGCGGCAGGCTTCGCTATCATCATACGAGGTCGTAAACGCCAGTGCATCGGTCTCTTCATTCACGGCCAGATTTTCCCAATCAATAGATTCTGTGAATAGTTCCGGGTTCTTGGGGTGATTGTTTTCTGCAAACCATGCGTCGCCGCGTCGCTTGAATTCTGCCTTCAATCTGGCAATATGCTGTGCGCGGACGGGTTGATACGGCTTGAACGGATATATCCGGCGGCGATCTTTGGTTTCGGGAGTATACAGCCAGACCGATTCATCATGTACCGGAGCAAAATGAATCGTATTCCCCGCATAAAGTACGGCATTATCGGACAAGATGCGAATCAGCGCAGCATCGAGGGTGTCATAAACCGTCAGATCAGCTTTGCGGATCACCCCGACGTAACCGGCAGACGGATTGACGTGCGTCGTCAAATACAACAATTCGGACGTCGCGAAAAATTCCATCGGCGTTCCCCATTGATAATCACCGATAACGTTCGCTTGCCATTGGTTATCGGCTTTCTTCAGAAGCGTAAGATAGAACGGAAGAGGATAGTTCGGCTGCGAGAGATCGGATTCCAGAAAGTAGCCGATACAGGCAATCTGCTCATTATTGAGCATGGCGTAGCTATTCATTGCAATCGGCAGATCGAGATTCGCGATCTGCGCCGTGTCGGGATGCAGCCCCTCTTTGTTCAAAACCTCGCGCAATGTCTCGCTTCGGGCGCTGAACGGGCTGCACGCGGCCAGGATCGCCAGAGCAAGAATCATGTTGTAAATGGTTAAAACAAAACGGTATTGGTTGCGCATGTGAATCTCCTTATGCAAATTTATCACAATTGGTATTGCTACGATGGTTAAAAAATCACCATTCGGTATATCGTCGCAGCGCATCGGTTAATGGCACTGTTTCGGCCTGCCAGGGCATGTCTTCGATAGGGGAATTGTCGCCCTCTTGTGTTTCGCGAAACCGGCGTTTCGCGCTGAGTAATTGCGCCGCCGAGCCGCTGACCTTGTAGCGGCGAATCAACATCTCCTCGGTCACGTCTGTTGTCTGCTTTTCTTCATCATACAGAGAGCTTTCCAGATGATTTGTCAAGGTCAAGATGCCGCCTTCATACGTCAGCGCATAGCTGCCGTCGGCGAACTCGGTCTGATGACTTATATAGATGGGCATTTCCCCTTCAAGGATCGGCTGCGTCGTATCACCTTCCAGAAAAACATGGTACGATGCTATCGTCGCTCCTCTTGAGCCGATAAACACTGATCGATCCCAGGCAACCAGCAGCAGGTTCGGAGTTCCGCGCAATTTCCGCGCGACGATAGATGATGGCGCGTTGAAGTGATCCGAATCCGGGTCGCGGCAGGCTTTATCTTCAGAAATCGTGACTGGCTGCTCTCCTTCGACAATGACTTGCAAAGCTTCTTTGCCTCTGGCGGTAGGCGCAGAGAGAATCGTAAAATTCACGCCGTTCATTGTCCGTTTCAGTTCGAGAGGCGCTCGCGTTGCGCTGACCGGATAGCTGACGGTGCGCTGCGGATTGAGCCATTGCCCTTCGAATTGTTCCGGCGAACGCAAACGGCCTTCAATGTGACCATTCAGGCGTGAATCGCCAATATCGGATCGAATATAGAGATCAAAATCTCGCGTATAGGGAAACGCATATAATGCCGCATCCGATTCCGGCGGCAGATATTCGCGCAGCGTCATCTGCCCCTGAGCGTCAATCGTGCCGCGCAGCCAGAGGCGTTCATCCGAACGGGTATAATAGGCATAGACGCCGAAGAGGTCTGTTCCATACTGTGATAATTCCAGCCGAATCGGGATGGTCTGATTTATCGTGCCGACAAACGTGTAAATACAATTATCCTTCGGCAATGACGTTTGCGCGCCAACCACAATCGGTAACACAAAGAATCCAAGCAACATCACATGATATAGCCATCGCAGGCGCATCGTCCTCTCCTTATTATCACAGGTTATTTACGGGTTTCCGGATAAAAAATTCCCCAGAAACGCTTCGCCCCCTCATCACACCCGCCAAACAACGATACATAGATGCCATTATTAAACAAATACAGCACAACGTCAGATTCGGAGGAATCCCTGTTTAGCGAACGCTGCGCCGCACGCTTGTTCGGCGCAATCAATTCGACTTCCGAAAATTCTCCCTGGCACTCATCGCCTTCGATTGCGGGTTTCAGGTAGCCGGGGTGCTTGCGGGGTTTTGCGGCGTAGTAGGCGGGGGGATCGAGATGCAAGCGATGTTGGCGGGCTTGATCGCTCAGATAGCGCCCTGGATAATTTTCCCGCATGATGGTCGTTGAAAACCATTGTTGCGCGGGCAATTTCTTGAACAGCGCGTCCACCGCAGCCCGTTCGGCTGATTCGGAGTCATCCGGGATCGGATGCAGATCGCGTTGATCCACCCAACCCATACTGGCTTTGCCAGTAAGCGCTTGATAATACACGCAGTAACACCCCGTCTGCTCTACATTCTCAAAATCAGACTGCAACACTTGCACCAGATCGCCGGCAATAAGATATGGGCGTTGTTGCGGCGCGGGAGCAGTGGTCGGCTCTTTACGCAGGGGCGTACGGGCCGTTGCCCCGGCTTGCGGAAACACTATATAGGGGAAACGGGATTCGAACGACGCATATTTCAAATTCTCAATCCGGCACGTCCGTCCGGTTCTGGTGTCAACAAAAGCCTGACGTTCGGGTTCGATGATATCCGGTTCGCATTGCGCCGGAAACGCCAATTGCGTCCCCGCCGGAACCTTCCAGGTCACGTTCTCCGCTGCGCCGCCGCTGGCATATTGGATAAACGCCTGAATCACTTTCGGGGGCGTCTGCTGCCGCGCCGGATTATTGGTAAAAATTGTCACCTTTCGTTCTGCGCGCCGAATAGCCACGATGATCGTACCGTCAGGGTGAATCCAGAGTACGCGTCGATCATTATTTTGCCAGTTCAGGTGAGTATCCAGTATCCCACCTTCGCGATCAGCGATCTTTTCCCAGGGCGGGTCGCCGCTTGCGGAACCGCCTTCAGCTTCGTTCGAAATAATTTGCTCATATTCTTCTCCCAGTAAGGCTTTTAAGGCACACGCGGTCGGCGGGTAATACTCGAATAACTCAAGATGGTACTGGTGTAACTCCGTCAGATTAAAACGCGGGGCTGGCGTTTCGGCATGGAGTAACGTTCCCATCAGCCCCACAAGCAGGCTGCTCAAGAATACGGCACTGCGTATGTATCGGTTCATCGTGTCGTTTCTCCTGTGTTTACTGGCGTCCATATTTGCCGCAGCGTGGCGGCGGCCTGATTTAGCTCGTCAAGCAACTTTTGCCCCTGCGCTTTTTCTTCAGCAGATGCGGAGGGAGAAAGTCTGGCGAAATCCCGCCGCAGCCGCTCTTGTTCTGAGGCGATCCGACTGGCAAACTCATCAAACAAGCCGTCAAGCGCCGGATGAATCTTCGTGTTGAGCCAGTCCAAATCTTCTTGAAAGCGCCGCCCGATCTCATCCTGTTGATCGAGAAAGCCGCGACTCCAGAGGATTTTTTCGCCTTCATAGCCCCAGATGAACAATAGAAACGCGACAGGTTGCAATGGGGCGCCGTCTCGAAAATACACCTGGCCCTCAATCTCAGGAAAACAACAGTCTTGATAATTCACCATCACCAATTGCCCGGTCGGATCGACGTAGCCCTGCCAATGGACGTTCATGTCGCCGCAAGAACCTCCTGAAAATCGTACCTTCCGAATTCGCCAGGAGGCATCCGTCTTGACCGTCAAGCGATAGTACGCGGCGCAATCTGTCCAGACATTCCCCTGCTCATCAGTTCCCCATGATGCTGCTTCGAATTTGATGCTGGTGGTTTGTAAGGGGAGTTGGTTGATTTCCTCAACGATCCTGTCAAGCGGAGCCGTTTCGGCGCTGGGGCCAATCGGTAAAAATTGATACGCGGCCTCTCCGGCGTCTGCTGAACGCAATGCGAGGCGTTCAGGATGAAGCGTGGCGGTCAACGTCAACGTCTCCTCCGCGTTGGCGAGTCGAAGCCTCAATATCGAGCCTTGCGCGGTATAGGTTCCGCGATAGCGCGCATCCGCGAGATCGAAATGATACGGCTTCGGATAATCTCTGGTCTCGAACGGCTCGGTGTCGTCAGAATCAGGGACAGTGTTGTCGCTTTTAACGCCGCGCAGTTCTCCGGCAATGACAGTCTTATCAGGGAAAAAGCGGAGCACGCGCATCTTGCAAAAGACGGAAAGAATCGGCTGCTGGTCATCGTCAACGCAGATATTTTCCAGCATATACACGCCCGAATAGCGCAAATTCGCGGCAGGTGTTTCGGCAGCAGCGACAACAGGCAACAGCGCATTGCCGCAGCAGATCAACATCACGATCCATGTTCGCAGCATACGTTTTTCAGCCTTTATTCTTCTGGCCAGCATGGCGCATAAGGGTTATGGAGTTCCAACATTTCCGCGTCGTCGCCTGTCTCGCAAAATGGCGCAAATGATTTCATCTCAGCGCGTTTCAGGCGTGTCGTGTAGATATTTTTCTGAATGCACGCCCCGGCGTCAAAACGGCACGCGGCTATTTTCTGACCCAGTTCAGGGTCTTCGAAACGGAAATCTTCGGCATTCCAGATCAGCCGATCTTGCCACGTAAGCTCAAAAAACGGCAAATCGCTCCGCGTCGTTTTGTAGTGATAGGTCAGACGGATTTCTGGCGGCGAATTGTTTGGCAGCAGGTCGTAGGCCACGTCAAGCTGCCGGTTGTCGCCGCTAAACCCGATATGATACGAGACCGTTTCCCAGAAAATCAGACGAAACGCGCCTTCATCGCCGGCGCTTGCCGAATGCCAGGCGAGGATGGCGACAACCCGCTGGTCGGTATTCGTGCCGACGTTGCCGAAGTGCTCGATCAGCAAAGCTTTGCGACCATCATTTAAAATGTCCGCTGTCGAGATCGCGGCTTTGTTATACCAGGTCGGGAGGCAAATCTCTTCTGTGCGGGAATACGCGCCAGACGAATCGGCCTCATAAACAAACAATCGCAGACGCTGACCGTCTCGAACCTTAAACAGACAGGTGCGGCGGTCAGCGGTTTTGATGAAATCGCACACGCCGCCCGCCTTGAGAATCGCTTCCTCTGAGGCCGTTTCTTCCGGGAACGCCTCCCAGAGGTCTTCTTCCGTTGTCGTTGCGGTAAACAGATCGCGCACCGTAAAATCCGCCGTAAACGCGGAGGACGCAAATAATACAAGTGTTCCCAATACTATGCTCGATATTCGTATCAACATCAATACACGCTCCTTGTAGCTCGAAACTCCAGTTTCGACCTACATTGTCGAACTTGCCAGACACCACTGCGCGACGTAATACGTGCCCAACACGACGAGCGGCGCATGTCGGAACGGCGCGACAAAGCGGTTATACGCCAGCGCGGAATCTGAAATGGTAAAAAGCCCTGCGCCGGAGAGCATCAAGACGGTGTGGAGATTGAAAGCATGTCCGGTCTGTTCCAATGCCTGCCAGAACATCGCCAGAATGACAAGCATATAGACAGTCACCGGGATTTGTAAGGATGAACCGACATGCGGAAGCAATTTCATGAATAGCGCAACGCCGAGCGCCGCAGGCAGCAGCACAAAAAAACTCGCCTGAAAGCCGCTTCCGACGGTAAACGCGGCGATGTAGCACAGATGCGCGCCGAGAAAACTAAGCAGGCCGGGAATGAAGCGATCTTGCGGCAGCATCAAAAAGATGTCGCCTGCCAGCGAAAGCAGGAGTCCGGCGAGAATAAAGGCGGCGCAGCCTGATGTGGCGCGTGTCGCGCAGAGCAGAATGATCAGCGTCGTCGTCAGCGGCTTAAACACGTAAATCAGGCGGCGGCGATTGGTGTATTCAGCGCAGATATGCAGCGTGGCGGAAAGCAGAATCAGAAGAGTGATGATAAACATAGTGGATATATGCGATCTTCGCCAATCCTGAAGGGGTTTGAAACCCTGTCAGGGTTATAAAGGTCAGTTCAACGAAACTGCGTCAATTTCTCGCATCAGGCGGTCGGTTTCGGTCAGCGCGACGATGATTTTCTGATAATGCACAATGTCGTCGAAGGCTAACGCTCGCCCCTGCCGGTCTTTCAGCCATTTTTGCGCGGGCTGATAGCCGCCGATATAGAACTCCCAGGCAACCTGCGGCACGTTGGAAAAATATTGCGTGTCGTTGATCCATACCTTGCCATAAATTCCCCAATGTTCAATTTCTTTGGGAGCATGCTCAGGAGTGGATTTTTGCGGGTTTAGCTCAAGCCCCAAAATTACGGCAAGCAAACCGTCCTTCTTCTTTTTTGGAGAAAAGTCAAGGACGAGTTCTGTAGGGGACGTGTCGAATCGCACCTTGCCGACCACGTTGTCGCCATCCTGCGGATACGTGGTGATGAATTGTTCGACCGTCGGCGATTCCAACAGATGAATCTGCCGCAATTCGCCGCCGAGTTCGACCAATTTCCAGAACGTCTCAACGTTGGGTGGATACGGGACACGAGGAAAATCAATTTTCAAGAATTCTTTGTAGGTGTCACGATACGTCGGCGAATGCAGCACGGCGTAGATATAATCGAGCAGATCGAGCGGCGTAAAGGTGTTTTGCAGAGGCATATCGCCGCCGCGTAGAGACGCACGGCCGTGCGTCTCTACAACGGATTCCGGCACGAACCGCAGGCCGAGCGCGTCCGCGATACGCTGCACGATCTCCATGTTCAGGTTCGGGGTGCGGGCTGGCGTTTCATCGAACGTTTGTTGTTCGGAATCATCGGAATACAGATAGAGCGGAAAAAACTTACAATTATCAAACGGTGAAACACCGTCTTTATCCACAGCATATTTCGTGATAAAGTAGTTATTGACATTCCCTCTTCTCGAATTTCTAACAGCCAATAAATTATAATTCTTTTTTATTGCGCTGTGCATCAATGGCGTTCTCGGCCTCGCCATCAATCCGCTGCTAATCCCCGTAAAATAGGTATATCTGAAATCAAGAGGATGATAATGAAGCATAAGAAATTCACCAGGATTATTTCGAATGTCTTCTTGCGCCCATCGAATCGCCCAACCTTCCCCATCATCGGGCAATTGATATTTTTTCCTGATCCCTTCTTCGGGAAGTGTTGTCATGTCTTCAATAACCATTCTAATGTCTTTTTTTGAAAACTGATAGACCAGATGATCTCGTTTCGTTTGAATGCCGGTATTATTTTCAAGAAAGAGTTCGTTCAATCCGAATCCGGCTGCATAACGAGCTTCTCCTTGAAAATCCTTCGGCACGAAAAAGAAATATGGCTCTTGATAGGCAAGCTTTTGCCAATGGAGCGTGTTGAGCGTTTCTTTTTGCAACAGTTCATATTTCGCCTTCCGTCGGCCATACAGATCGCAATGATAGACTTCAGCGAGCGTTCGTTTTTTCTTCCCTTTCGTTTTCACAAAGATGTTAATCGACACGCCCTGCATAATATCGAAGACATTTTCGTCTTTGCCGCCGTCAGGAGAGGTCTCCTGCTTCTTCGCGCTGCCGTGCAAATCGAGAATATAAATTTTATCGAAGGTGTCCAATAACGCTTTGCGCATCTGGCGGTGCGTGATGCCATCGAGAAAGCTGTTGTTGGAAATATACGCCAAAATCCCCTCATGATTCTTCTCAATCAGATGATGGCCGTACCGGATGAATTTGATGTAATCGTCGTCGAGATTGAGTTTCTTTTCGTTCAGGTCTTTTTTGTAGTCGTCGAGCAATGCGCCGATCCAGGTTTTTTTGCCATCGCTGCCGATTGAAGCGTTCGCGCTGCTGACGGCATACGGCGGATTTCCTAAGACCACCATAATCGGCGCGTCGCGTTTGATCGCGCTCGCCGCATTGGCTTCAGCGGACAGCCACTGCGCAAACAGCATTTGCGTATAGCCGTGATGCTCTTCCAGCGAATTGGTTAAGTAAATGTTGAACCGCTTCGATTTTTGCGGCTGATATCCGGTTTCTTTGAGCAGCAAATCCAATTTGACGTGCGCCATCGTGTACGGCGCCATCAACAATTCGAATCCGTTCAGGCGCGGAAGCAGATGCTCTTCAACATAGCCGCTCCATGCGCCTTGCATACTCTTGAAGCGCATGGCGTAAATGCGTCTGACGATTTCGACTAAAAACGTGCCAGTGCCGACGCCGGGATCAAGGAATTGCACTTTATGCGCGTCGCGTTTGACTGGCGTGGCGTTCCCTTGTTCTTCAACCTTGATCGTGACGGTGGAGGTATCGGCCAACCCTTGCGGCAGGCCGAATTCTCCTTGCAGCAAGTCATCTATGGCGCGGATGATGAAATCTACGACCGGCGCGGGTGTGTACCAGACACCCCGGCTTTTGCGGAGTTTCGGATCGTAGGCCGCGAGGAAGGTTTCATAGAAATGAATCACCGGATCAGCCTGCTGCGTGGTTTGCGCGAAATGCTGCATAATGGCGTGGACATCCGCCGCCCGGAAGACCTCTGCGAGGTTGTCCACCGTCGTTTTGATGCGTTCGTCAATCTCTTCGACAAGGATGTATTGAAAGAGTTTGCGCAAAAACGGGTTGGTTTTGGGAATCAGTTCCGCCGCTTCCTGGCGCGTGAACGTTTTCAACGACGGATCGTGCAGCCGCGCCGCAAACAGGCCGTAGGCGAGGGTTTGCGCGTACAGATCGGCAAAATCGCGGGGCGCGAGGTCGTGAATCAAAATCTCCTGAAACGCCTTGAGTTGGTCTTTTAACGCGGTCTGCTCGGCGGTTTGCACGTCCGACGCGACCGCCTGTTCCAAAATGGTTTGCAGCAAGCGCGCTTTCGCCGCCATCAATTCGGCCAATTTCGACGCCGACGCGATGGTCTGGCCGATAAACCCGCAGAATTCCGCAATCAGATTCGTGAAATAGGCGAACTGCTCCGGCAGCGGCACGATCTTGCCGCCCTGAATGTCGCCAATCCGAACCTCATGCACCAGAACATCATGCCGAAAAAACTGAAAGTAGAGATAGTCAGTGATGATCAGGTTGTCGAGCGCCTTGCGGTAGCGGCTGAATTGCTCGTGATACTGCTTGCTGTTCAGGTCTTTGCCGATGTCTTTGGCCTCGATGTAGCCGACCGGAATTTTGCCCTTCGTGATGACAAAATCCGGGTTGCCGCAATCCGTCACGTTCGCCGGTTCGTTCGTAATTTCCATATTCGGCGCCAGCGCCCGGAGCAGTTGTTCAAGGTCGGTACGATAGGCATGTTCTTTCGCCATGCCGCTCTGATAGCGTGTCTGAAGCTGCGCGAGATAGTCGTGTACGGTCATGATGTCCAGTGAAACTCCTAATAGCGATGCGGTCGAAAACAGATGCGATTTCGTCAGATGAGTAGCTCTGCCATCATTTCGAGCGGCGTGTCAAGAAATATATTTAGAAATGCCTGACACAAGTTTTGATATTTGTAAAAATTTTTCTTGACGATTTAGTTCTATATGGTACAGTACGTTATGATATATTTTTACATAAAACATATTATTTACACAAAACGACATTTCGCTTGAATAACGTCTTAATCTGGAGGAACTATGGATACCGCAACAATCAAAGAAGTCAGCCGCCAGCTTATCGAATCCGCCGAAGCCGCCTATTTGACCAATATCGGTCGCGATGGGTTTCCCGATACCCGCGCCATGCTGAATCTGCGCAACACGGCGCAATATCCGGGCTTGCGAGACTTTTTCAGGACGCTTGCCCCGCTTCAACTGTATTTTACAACAAACACCTCTTCGCGCAAAGTGGCGCAAATCAAGGAGAATCCGAACGTGTCGGTCTATTATTGCCAGCCGAAAGCGTTTCATGGCGTGATGCTGGGCGGCAAGATCGAAATCGTCGAGGATATCAGCATCAAGCAGGCGCTCTGGCAGCCGGGCTGGGAGAGCTATTACCCGAAAGGATACGACGATCCGGATCATACCGTCTTGCGCCTGTCGCCGATGTTTTTGCGCGGCTGGTATCAATTGCAGCGATTGGAATTGACGTTTTAAACCACGAAACACACGAAAGACACGAAAATGACTCATGTGCGGCGTACCGCCGACGTCCTCGTCGGCTTTCCGTTTATCATGCCGACGAGGACGTCGGCGGTACGCCGCGCATAACCAAATTTCGTGTGTTTCGTGGTGAATACCTCTATGAAACCGAACCGAGAAGGGGGCTTTTTAATCGCGAAGATTCATCAGGCCGCCGGGCGGATTTTTGCCGCGAAATTGAAAGAATACAATATCAGCGAGATCAACCCGGCGCAAGGGCGGATTCTGTTCGTGCTGTGGGAGCAAGACGGCATTTCCATCAACGAATTGGCGAAACGCGCGTCGCTCGGCAAATCCACGCTGACGAGCATGTTGGATCGGCTGGAAGTCGCCGGATTCGTGCGGCGCGTGCCGTCGCCGGACGACCGCCGGGCGATTCTGATTGAGCGGACGCAGAAAGACAAAGACCTGCAAGCGGTCTATCTCGCGGTCTCGCAGGAGATGAACGCGCTGTTTTATCGCGGCCTGAGCGAAAAGGCGATTGACACATTCGAACAAATGCTGTGCCAGATTCTCAACAATTTAGTTGAGAGAGAAACGCGTTGAATGCGTGATTTCCCTTGACACACAGGCGTCGCTCTACAAAAATGACATTGTGGCAGTTGTGCTACATTGTATTTAAATTATTCACTATTCACAATTGATCAGGAGAACGCTCATGTTGAAACGAATGCTGCGGTTGTTATCCGTAAGTGCGATGATTGCGGTTATTGTCATGATAAGTTCTGTCGGTTTCGCGCAGAACGATGTGAGTCAAATCGAAATTACGAGCCAGCAGGTTGCTGATGGCGTGTATGTATTAAATACCGTGACCGGCGGCAATATCGGGCTGTCAGTCGGCGATCAGGGCATTTTTATGGTGGATACGGGACAGGCGGTTGAATTGATGGACAAAATCATGGCAAAAATCGCCGAAATCAGCCCGCAGCCGGTGCGCTTCGCGCTGAATACGCACTGGCATTTCGATCACGTCGCTGGAAACGAATATCTCGGCAAAAAAGGCGTTACGCTGCTGTCGCATGAAAACGTCTGGAAACGCCTGACAACCGAGCAAAAATTGACAGCGTTTAACATGACAATTCCGCCAGCCGCCAAAGAAGGACAGCCTGTGCAAACCTTCGGCGATTCGATGACGATGCATCTGAACGGCGATGACATCGTGATCTCTCATCCCGGCATGGCGCACACCGACGGCGATGTCGTGGTCTATTGGCAGAAAGCGAACGTTTTGCAGACCGGCGACATCTACTTCGAGGGGCTGTATCCGTTTATTGACGTAGAGCATGGCGGCTCTATCAATGGAATGATTGAAGTCGCAACCAAAGTGATGGAGACGATTAACGACACGACGAAAATTATTCCGGGACATGGGCCGGTGTCGGATAAAGCGAAAATGCAGGCGTACGTCGCCATGTTGACCGGCATCCGCGACAATGTCCGCGCTCTGATTGCCGAGGGCAAAACGCTGGAAGAAATCGTCGCCGCCAAACCGACACAGCAATTTGATGAAGCCTGGGGCAAAGGCTTTATGCCTCCGGATCAATTTACGCAGCTTGTGTATTCCGATTTGATCCGCGAAAAGAAGTAATTTCAAAACCCAACCCCGCCATGGTTCGAAACCCTGACGGGGTTCTCGTGTTTTGCCTAAAACGTCAACGGCTGCGATGCGCCGCCCGTGCCGAGGCTTTTGCTCTGCATCGAGGCGCTTTTGCTGATGAATTCCGCGAGTTTCGCGCCTTTCGTGGCGTCGAAATCGCGAATGTCCACATATTGCGACAGCCCGGCTTCCTGATAAAATTCGTTCAGCCATTGCGAACAGGCGTCCGCGTTCACGCCAATCAGAATCACGAGCAGCGACTCCAAACCTTCGTCGCGCTTCACCTGCTGAATCGCGCTGGCGATGTCGGCACGGTTGTATTTCGACATATTATCCTCGCCATCCGTGATGATGAAAATAATCCCGTTCACGTCGAAATCGTTCTGACTCAGCACGTTCGCATATTGATTCGTGGCGGAAATTGATTCTTTCACGGCGTCATACAGCGCTGTGCCTCCGTTGCAGGTGAATTTTTTATAATCCTTTTGCGGATCAATCTGCCGCAGCGTTTTAAAGCCGTGAATTTCCTTGATCTTGTCGTTGAATGTGACGAATCGAACAAGCAAGTTATCTGCTCGCGGACTTTTGCCGCAGGCGCGAACCGCCTCGATGACCGCATCTCGCAGCACCTTTTCGAATCCAGACACGCTGCCGGTCACGTCGGTTACAATCGTCACCAGTGTATATTCCGCCGCGCCGAGGTCTTCCGGGCGCACAGCGGAGAATTGAAACGCGCCGCCATCAATCGCATGGATTTCCATGCCGTTGCTTCCATTTCCCCCGAATACTGGCATAATCTATTCTCCAAATCCTTTTATGTCGGTAGAGATGCACGGCCAGACGCACGGCCGTGCGTCTCTACGACGAACGGATCATTCATATCGCGAATTTTGCGGTGGTCGTGATTTGCATGCCTTTGTTCAGCATATCTTGAAAGAATTCGTCCGCCATCTTCTCGAAGCCTGGCACAGGGCTCATGGCGTCTTGCAGCAGGACGCATTTTCTCACGGTTTCTTCGCCAAAATGTTTCACAATGTCGCGGATCGTGTTCGCCACGCAATGCGACGACGCTTCGCCACTGAATACAATCAAGTCGGCCTTTTCCAGCGTCCGAATCAACTTCGTGTTCAACTGCGTGGACGGGTCTTCCGGGTCTGGCACATCGGCTTCGACGCCGGAATAATGCTCGGTGAAAATGTTGCTCCCTTTCGTAACGTAATCCACCATCGCGTAGCGGCTCAGTTCCCATTGGCGGAAGACTTCGCGCAGCGGCTCGACCACGTTATGCCCCGGCGTCCCGATCCGGCAATGCGGCGGCCAGATCGTCAGTTGATAGCGTCCGTTCGCCTCCAAATTCGCCACATACGCGATCATGCGGTCTAACAACGTGCCGAACGGCGGGCAGGGCAATTTCGAGTTGAACGGCATCCAGACGCCTTTCGCCACGTCATCTTTCGTAATCGTGGTAAACGGCGCGGGATGCTCGCCTTTGCCGTTTACCCAAAAAATCGGATGCGCCACGTCCAATTCGTGATGCGTGTCCAGCGTGACGTGAATGTCGTCAATTTGGTGCGACATCCGTTTGATCAGTTTCGCTAAGCGTTCAGCGTCTTTGTCCGCGCCCGATACGAACAATTCTCCTTCTGTCGGGTGGCAGAACGAATTCTGAGGGTCTATAATCAAAAACTCAATACGAGATGTCTGATGCGTTGCCATAATGATGTTCCTCCACAGGTGAAGAGATATTCAGGAATTTTCTAATTTTATTTTACATAAATAAAACAGAACAATTCGCTTAATATCTTGTTATATATACGATTGCTATTAAATTTTATTATCTTTCTCTATGTTTAGTTATAAGATAATAAAACATGGTAAAATTGCAACAAAAATCTTTCGAAAAAATGATTTTTCTTTCGACAGCGGCGGGAACTTAAAAAAAAATTTTCTACAGGTTCTCGATAGGCCACACAAACGAAAAAAATATAACCCCGGCCTTAGAAATCAGTTACAACAAGGAAAACACAAATGACGCCAATTCTCGAGTGGATTCGCTTTTTGTAAGGGGAATCATCTAATTTTTTTATCTTGACAGTTCGGTTTCCAAAATGCGATAATAGAGGAGATAAGAAGAAGAGATGGAACCGCGTATTTAAATCGAGTATTTCCATTGTAACGGCTTAAGGATATTGTTTGAGCGGTATCATTCATTGTTTTCTTCGCCTTATTGCTTCATCGTGTTCCCAATTAGAAATGATTGCCTGTCGCGTAAAACAGAGGCAGCGCAATCATAACCAATACTTATAGGGAGATAGGCAAATGAACCAACCCAAAAGAAGCAGTGTTTCGTCAACATCAACGAGTACCAATATCAGTAGCTACGCGGAGGATCGAGCATTAATCGAGGACCTTCAGTCCCGTTATATGTTTGCACTCGATTTTGGCGATCTCGATACATACGTATCCACGTTTACCGAAGACGGGGTGCTCGATGTTGGCGAAGGTGACGTGCGTGGTCACGAGGCTATTCGACAGGTCGTCTCCTCGATTCCAAAAGTAGTGGATCAGCCTTATGATCCACGGCGACGTCCTGCCACCTCGCGGCACTGCATTGCAAATATCGTGATAAAAATCGCTGGCAACCGGGCTTCGGGAAGAGCATACTGGTTCCGTATGGTCAACAACAACCCGCAGCGAAACGCAGAACTCGACTCCTATGGTCATTACGAGGATGAGATGCTCAAGGTGAACGGCAAGTGGCTGTTCAGCAAGCGGAGAATCTACAACGAGCAGTATGATCGATGGGCAGCAACGGACAAGAATCCGTGCTGGTAGTTTATTGAATGTTACGAAGTCTTAACATCCTATTTTCAGGAGAAGGTAAACTATGACAAGCGACAAACATGATTTGGGAACTGCGTCAAGCACGACTGCGCCCAACGTCAGTAACTATGCTGAGGAGCGGGCATTGATTAGGGATCTCCAGGTACATTGTCTATCAGCATTGGATGCTGAAGATGCAGAGCAATACGCCTCTCTGTTTACGGAGGATGGTATTGTCAGTGTTTTTAGGCAGGAATTCCAGGGGCGTGAAGCAATTCGAAAGCTCGTTGCCAGAATAAAAGTTGACGATCAACCGGATATAAAGCGACGCCCCGTTACCATGAGACACTGTATCTCGAATATCGCCCTAAAAATAGATGGCAACAAGGCAATAGGACGGTTCTACTGGTTTCGCATGTCAAACAAAAACCCGGAGCGAAGCGCGATGCTTGACTCATACAGCCACTATGAGGCCGAGATGGTCAAGGTCGACGGTAAGTGGTTGTTCAGTAAGCGGCTGATTTACGACGAAGTCTTCGATCGAGGGGCAGCAGAGGCCAACAATCCCTGCTGGTAGAATAAAAACGTTGGAACTGTCTTTTTAATGTTGTCATCTGCACGAATGTTTACGAATCCTGCATCAGCAGACATGCTGATGCAGGATTCTCGTTTTGGAGTGGTTACTGCTCTCCAGATTCGTACAGTCCCCACTTCTTAAAATATTCCTGATAAAACGGAGGCTGTTGGAAATCAGGGTGAAGCGTACGACGATTGAAAACCCTATATCCCATGTTACATTCCTCGAAATGATATAATCCATCCATCAGCTCTTTCATTTTTACCGCCGGAACCGTGAGAATCATTTCGTCTTCATCGGCCATTCCTCGCTCATAATCACCGGGATCTGGTACCGTGACAGCATACTCTTCGTTTAGGAGAGAGGGAACAATGGAATGAATGCAGGAGTCAATAGAATCGAGTGTGGATGTTACACGGCGTCCATTGATATGCATCAGAGAAAAGAGCAGATGGCGCAATTGTTTCGGATTACAGTAGATCATGACCAGTTCAGGGAGATAATTGGCTTTGCTGAGCGGACCTAATACCATTCCTGCATACTTGCCGACTGGAAAGCATGGAACTTCACTGTCGCGTTTTTGAGCCATCTGCTTGTTGGCGATAAAAAAGGAACTCCCGAATTTATCCGGGTTATCAGGCGTGTCCACAAGCCCGTAGGAAATGATTGGCGCAAAGCACCAGTGATCCTCAAGAAACATGGTCAATGTCATCCCCTGGTGACGCGCAAGGGAGATGGCCTGGCACATTGCATAATGTTCCCCGCGATCCTTTTTTGGTCTGACCGCGCCAGCAGGGATTTCCGTTTCGTTATTGAGCATTTTGATCGAGATCGGATATGTCCTTAAAATCATTAATCGTTCGAGGTCTGCTCCGTACGTCTTGAAGGTCGAAAGCGATGCTTCCGTCATTGTATCGGATGGTTGATATGCCTTTTCTTGACTCATGATATTCCTCCCTCGTGAAATTTTCATGCGTTACGGCGCGTTTGCCGAAATGCATGAATAGTTCCTTATGATAGAAACCGATTTATACTCTAAGACATGCGACATGGTGTCCGCCGCCAATTTCCCGAAGCACTGGCACTGCGTTTCTGCATTCTGATATGGCCTGCGAGCAACGCGGATGGAATGGACAACCCTCAGGAGGGGATAAGGGACTGGGCACTTCGCCATCTAAAATAATGTGCTCACGTTTTTCCTCAACAACTGGGTCTGGGATCGGGACAGATGATAAGAGAACTTTTGTATATGGGTGCAATGGATGACGATAAAGAGTGGTCGTATCTGTCATTTCCACGATGCGCCCGAGATACATAACCGCCACTCTGTCGCTGATGTGCCGCACGACCGAGAGATCATGCGCGATAAATAGATAGGAGAGCCCTTTTAATTGCTGCTGCAACTCTTGCAAAAGATTGATGATTTGGGCCTGTATTGATACGTCGAGCGCTGAAATCGGTTCGTCGCAAATGATCATTGATGGATTGCAGGCAAGCGCGCGCGCGATGCCAATCCGCTGTCTCTGGCCTCCGCTGAATTCATGCGGAAAACGGTTTTTCATCACCGGATCAAGCCCCACGATACGGAACAATTCATCAACTCTATAATTGTATTCGGCAGTACTATTTATCAACTTATGTATCTTGATCGGCTCGCCGACAATACTCCCTGCGCTCTGGCGCGGATCAAGAGAACTGTAGGGGTCCTGGAATATCAACGCGATCTTACTGCGGACGCTTTTCATGCGTTGCATAGGCAATGTTAAAATATCAGTATCTTCGAAAAAAATCTCGCCGCTATGAGGCTGATAGAGTCTGAGAATACAGCGCCCGACTGTGGTCTTGCCGCAGCCGCTTTCTCCGACCATTCCAAGAGTTTCCCCCTTCCCAAGCGCAAAGCTGACGCCATCTACCGCTTTGACCTCGGCAACCTTTTTCTTTAAAAGCCCCCTCATAACAGGAAAATACATCTTCAGATCACGAACCTCAAGCATATAGTCATACGTGTGTGTCATGATTCGTTGTCGCCTCATCTCTCCATGTGACAACTGACATAGTGCTGATCTCCGATATGAGTCAGCGGCGGACAAGGGGCGATGACGCATTCTTCCGTCCGCTCATCGCATCTTGGCGCAAATGCGCAGCTTAGGCTCGAATTCATTAAATTCGGAGGCAAGCCTTGAATAGGTATCAGCTTTCTTCCTTTTTCTTCATCAAGTCGGGGAACACACCTCAGCAGCCCTTTCGTATATGGATGACGCGGATTCGCAAAAATGTCTCTCGTTGTTCCTGATTCAACGATATGGCCAGCATACATGATATAAATCCGTTTCGCATACCTGGCAACAATGCCCAGGTTATGAGTGACGATAATTAGCGATGAACGGAATTGATGTACCATATCGTGCATAAGCTTGAGGATTTGTGCCTGTGTTGTCACATCAAGCGCTGTTGTCGGCTCATCTGCAATGACAAGTTTAGGATTGCATGAAAGCGCCATCGCAATCATGATCCGTTGCCGCATCCCCCCGCTGATATTGTGAGGATAATCATCAATTCGGGTTTCTGCCGCCGGAATACCAACCTTTTTCATGAGATCAATCGCCAGACATTTTGCATCAGTCCGGCTCATGTTACGGTGCAGCTCTAACATTTCAGTGAGTTGCCGACCTATTTTCAGCGTGGGGTTCAAAGAGGTCATCGGTTCCTGGAAGATCATGGCAATTTGGGCGCCTCGTATAGCGCGCATTTCACGACTATTTGGCTTAAAATCAAGCAGGTTTCTGCCATGAAAAAGAATTTCTCCGCTAATAATTTTGCCGGGGGAGGAAATAAGCTGCATGACGGATAACTGGCTGACCGATTTACCGCATCCGCTTTCGCCTACGATGCCGACAACCTCTTCTTCGTTAATATGAAAAGATACACCATCAACAGCTTTTACAACGCATCCGTTCGTGTTAAAATGTGTCGTTAGGTTTTTGACATTCAGTAATGCAGACATTTATAATCCCGCTGAACTCAGTTCCTCTTTCCATCGAGAACAGACGAACACGTCAGTTCAGTTCTTTGCGTCTTTGTAGTGAAAAATGTTCTGGTTATAATAAACCTCTTAATTTTGGGTCCAGCGCATCCCTAAGCCCATCGCCAACCATATTAAACGCAAAAACGACCAACATAATCGCAAGTCCTGGCGCAAATGACAGCCATGGATTCGTTATGAGATACTGCTGACCTTCGGCAACCATGGCACCCCATGACGCCTCCGGAGGTGTTATCCCGATGCCGATAAAACTCAGCGTGGCTTCTGCTAAAATAAGCCCTCCAAGTTGCATCGTTATTAAGACAATAATCGGGGGCAGGGAATTAGGCAATATGTGATTAAGCATGATGCGAGCATGGCTTGCGCCCATGGCGTACTCAGCTTTGATATAATCATTTTCCTTAATACTCAGTGTAAGGCCGTACATGACCCTGGCATAAGGAGCTATTAAGGCGATACTCAGCGCGATGATCACATTTTGAAGCCCGCTTCCGAATACTGAAGCCAGAAGAAGTGCAAGCAAAAGCATTGGAAAACACATAATCGCGTCAACTATCCTCATGATGATTATATTGATGATGCCGCCGAAATATGCGGCAAGAACGCCCATCATCATGCCGATCATTGACGCAATACCGGCGGTAATGAACCCGACCATAAGTGCGGTTCTCGCCCCATAAATGAGCCTGCTTAACAGGTCGCGTCCCTGGATATCGGTACCGAGAAAATATTGGCTGTTCGGATGAACTAAGGAATCGGACAAGTTTCCACTGTAGGGATCATACGGAGCCAACCAGGGGGCAAGAATGGCGGTTATTCCTAATATGGCTAATATCACAAACCCGAATATGACCAGCGTACGCTGAAAAAAAACTTTCCGAAAGCGTTTCCACTCACTGATACTTGGCGCAGTTTCCGAAGTTCCGGCTGATACTGAAATGTGTGTGTGCGACACTCTTCAATCCCTTCTAAATATAGCGTATTTTTGGGTCAATCCATGCGTAAGATATCTCGACAAGCAGATTGCTCGCCACTATTATTGTGGCGATGATCATAAAGGTTGATTGAATGACAATATAGTCTTGGGCCAATATGCTTGAGACAAGCAGCCTGCCAATTCCGGGGAGAGCAAATATTTGCTCTACGACGACAGAACCAGCAAGTATATAGCCGAGCATCGTCCCAAATAGCGTGATGATCGGGATGAGGCTATTTTTAAAAACATGCCTGAATATGATGGTTCGTTCTCCCAGACCTTTTGACCATGCGGTGCGAACATAATCCTGCCTGATCACTTCAAGCACACTTGAGCGCGTCTGTCGCGCCATACCGGATAGATTAAAAATGGAAAGACAGATGACGGGCATAATCGCCTGCTTTATGCTCAAATAAAAATTCTCAAACGGCGACGTATAACCTGAAATCGGAAGCCATCGGAGTTTCAAACCGAACAGATAGATCATGGCTATCGCGAGTAGGAATTGTGGAACAGTGATTCCGATATTCGCGAATGTTGTCGCCGCCGTATCGATCCATTTACCACGTCTTATTGCGGCAGCCATTCCAAGTAAGACGCCGAAACATGTACTCAACAGCAACGCTGACATGCCAAAGTAAATGGTTATTGGAAACCGCTCAAGAAGCAGCTTTCCGACATTTTCATGATAAAATATCGAAACGCCTAAATCCCCAGAAAAAATACCTGTCAACCAATGAAGATATTGGATGAGTACTGGTTTATCCAGCCCATATTCGACGCGGAGGTTTGCAAGTTCGTCTGCGGACATTGCACCGGACGATGCAGACTGGCCGAGAAAGATGACGAGTGGATCTCCTGGAAGGAGCCGCATCACAAAAAATATCATCAACGAGACGATAAAAAGAGTAATGAGACCAGCAATGACTCTACGAATGATGAACGCCGTCATATTTTGCTCTTGCCGCCATTATTGAGATGCTCATAATTTTCTCTCTTTGTCATAAGAATATTCCGCTCCCTCTGAGCCTGTCACAGAGCATGTTCATGGGGCAAAAACTCACCAAGAGCGGAAATTCGTTTCTAATAAAAATCTATAATTCGTTAATGTGCTTCCATCCAAAGTTCTTCCGTTTGCCAGCGCACAAAACCGGTCTCGTAACGTGTGTCGTGGACCCATGGTTGCTGCATGATCGCGACCGGAGCTTCGAAAATAGGAATCACAAGCGCGTTGTCAGTTATATACCGCATCAGTTTTTTTGTAACCTCTTCTTGGGCCATAAGGCTATCCAGCCTTTGCGCCTCCTTGTCCATCTGTTCTTGTTCTGGGGTATGTCCCAAATATGACAGATCGGTAAAAGGTTCGGTACTAAACCAGCGCATATATGATTGCAGGTAATTGTTATCTTTTCCTGTTATCCATAAATTCAGATCATGATCAGGTCCAGGAGGGGTGTTATAAATGGTTCCGAAGAATCTGCCAGGGTCGGCGACGTCCAGTTCGATTCGAAAGCCAGCAGCATCAAGATATTGCTTAATCGCTGTACCTATTTCACGATATTGTGGCGTGAAAAATACCATCAGTTTTGCCTTTAAACCGTCCGAGTATCCGGCTTCGGCCAGCAGTTCCTTCGCTTTCGTCGGATTATATGGACGTGGATTGTAATCAGGATCATATCCCCATTCTCCTGGAGACGGAAGACTTTTGAGCGCAGAATAGAATCCGAATCCCATCGCCTTGGCAATGGCCTCTTTGTCTATGGCATACTCCACAGCTTCGCGCAATCTTTTATCCTGCCATTTTGATTGAGGATGAGCAGTATTGATCCAAATATTATAGCTAAACGCAGGATAGGACGTTTGTCTCTTAAATCCCTTTTTCATCAATTCAGCCTGATCTTTAGCAGGCGCGTTCCAACCATCAGCTTCTTTCGCTTGCAACATCGCCGAAGCTGTCATGCTTTCCTGTATGAATTTAACCTCGATACCGTCAAGATACGGTCTGTCTTTCCGCCAGTAGTTGGGGTTTTTTACCCAGGTTAAACTTACATCGCGTTTGTATTCTTTCAGCATGAACGGACCTGTTCCAACAACATGCGTTCTCGCCCATTCTTTCCCTTTGGCAAGGTCTCCGCCTGATGCCTTGTCCCATGCGTCTTTGGAGACGATGATCGGCCAAAATCCCCAGGTTGGCACTAACTGGTTGCTGTATTCGGTCAGTTCCATGACAAGCGTGTAGGGATCAGTTACGGTCATTGATTTCAGGTATTTCGAATACGGCAGGGCATTGGCATCAATGACCTGTTGAAAATTCCACTGAACGACTTCCGCCGTGAGATCTGACCCATCATGAAATTTTACCCCCTGCCGAATGTGCCATGTGATCTTAAGATTTTCGACATCTTCATCAACTTTCTCCACAAGCCAGGGTTCAATCCCTCCGTCTGCCTGTCTGTCCTTGGTAGATTCCATAAGTCTTTCAACTGCTGGAAACATATTGCCACTATCTCCTGGTCCCATCATCGGAGTATAGCTCATCATTTGTGGTGGAGAAGTCTCAATAAGCCTATATATCCCTCCGTATTGAGGCGCTTGTTGCTGGGTGAAACTTTGCGGAGCAAATGCGATGGTCAAAATAGAAACAAATAAAATAATAAATGATCCTTTTCTCATCTTCGTTTTATTCCTCCTTTATCCTTTATATAGAATTCGAATACAGATAAATTCCAACTCCTTTAGAAACAAAAAAACAACAGGGTCTGTCAAGTTAAAAATGCGTTTTTAGAGATAATGGTCATTTCATCGTACCGCAATTATTCATGTACATTGAACGCGAGAAAACCTATAAGACAACTGAAGGTGTCTGCTGCGCGATATAGCTCAGGAAAACCGCTCCGGACAAACAACGGAGATAAAAATTGCCGATCAAGGAGAACACTTGCGCCCGCATGAAATCCAGAGCCACGATGACGATGAATATGAGCGATTGTTAGGTTGATTCTGATTCGACAGGAGAGTTGTCAGACACGTTGAAAGTGTCTGACAACTTTTTTCTGTTCAGACCATTTTCAGCGAATAGAGGCGGTCGCCGCGAGCGAAGAGCGCGGACGCGCCGTCTTTGGTCAGGCGCATATCCGGGCGGATGGCGGGGTCTTGAATCCGCTTGACGCCGCTGGAATGGAGGCGGTTGCCGAACATCTCGATTTCGCCATGTTCGTCGAGGCTGACGACCACGCCGCTTGCTAATGTTACGAAATTGATGTCCGAATAATCAATATCTTCCACAGCCCGCAGGTCGTATTGTTCGTAATTCTCGGAAAAGCGCAGAATCAGGCGATGATAGGCGTGATTCTTGACACCGATAAACATGCAGACCCGCGCATCATGTTTGCCGTCAACGATGCGATACTCGTCGAGTTCGGGAATCTGGCGGATCGCGCAATAGCCGCGATTATTCAGGCGATACGGAATCACGACAAACGATTTGCCCAGCACGGTTTGAAAAATCAGGCCGTCGAAGACTTTCGACGCTTGCGGCATGATTTTCCACGTATTCGCCACCGACGCCACCGGGCGGTTGTTCAATTCGTGCAGCGCGATTTCCGTCAAGTCGCCGTTATGAATCGCGTACAACGTGTTATCAGCGACGAGACAGCCGCGATTCGCTTTGAGATGCAGATCGAGCGTCTTGCCCGACGCATCGGCGATCTCAAGCATCTGATCGTTTTCTCGCACCGACGCGAAGAGCGGCGTCAGGCTTTTCGGCGCAAGCAGGATGCTGCCGCGAAAATTCGACAGTTTGTACGCCACTTTTTCGACATGCGCCGCCTGTTTTGTGGCGACCAAATGCTTGCCGAACGCGGCGTGATGCGACACGATTTCGCTGTCATAGGCGCGAACGAGGTTGATCAGGAAATTCCCCGTGCTTTGCACCAAATCAATTTTCACCTGAATCACCTTCAGCAGACCGGCGATGTATGGCGGCGGCACGCGCTCGCCCTTTTCGAACAACCGAACAAACCAGTCGCGATACGCCGACGGAATGTAGCTGAAATCCCGCGCAGCGGCGGGGAGGCGCGTGTCGGCGTTGAAAATCGAGACGTTCGCTTTCATCCGCTCTAACACGTCGCCTTTGCCGAAATCCGGGTGCGTGCCTTTGAAGGGATGCACACCAATAAAAATTTTGCAGGCCACGATGGCGAACGTGTACCAGTCGGTCAGCGGAGAAAAGGTTTTCGCGTGCGGGTCTTGAAACAGCACATTGATGGCTGACGCCGGGAAATGCGGCGTCTGATACGAGTTCACGTCAATAAAGAACGGCAGCGCGTAATCCTGCTGCCCGACGAGATAATTCAATTCGTTGCCATCCACAATCAGAAAGCCTTTTTGATGGATGAAGTTCGTGACTTCCTGCATCCGCTCGACCAATTTCATCAGCGCATCCGGCGCGACGTTGTTGGCCTGCAAAAAGACCGTATTGAAAAGGCGGCAAAGTTCGATCCCTTCGACGCGATCCATCGTGAAACCGATAATAGTATTGTTATTATCCAATAAAACATCTTTCGGGCGCACGATTTGCGGATGATCCAACCGCGCCAATTCCGCGAGTTTCGCTTCGGGGATCATGCGCGTCGGATCGAGATAAATCTTGTAAATCACGCCGCCCTGCGCGAAAATGCGCCCTTCGCCGCCGTCCGCAAGATAATCATGCTCTTCGGAAAGCTGCACCTTTCCTTTGCCTCGCACCCACACCATCAATGTGCCCATATTTCCTCCATTGTTCAATCCTGCCAGGGTTTAGAACCCTGGCAGGGTTTTTGAATCTTACCACAGCATCACGGCGACCGACAGATCATCTGCCGGGAAAATGCTCTGTTTATCAAGCTCTTTCAGCAGTCGTTTGGCGCGGCGCGTGACGAACTCTCCGACGGTGGTTTTGTACTGTAGCAAGCCTTCGAGAATCTGTTCGACCGGCGTCAGTTGTCCGGTTTCTAACGCGGAAAACGCCGCCACGCCATCGGAACAGAGCGCGACAAGGCGGTAGTCGCTCGCGGGAAACGTCCAGACGAGCGGCGCGTCATAGTCGGCAAATCGCGTTTCTTGCGACTGCCCGCATCGGGTCGTGATCGTGACAACGTCCTTTCCGTCGTGATTTTCAGCCAGATAGCGCATTTGTCTGGATTCATCCGACCAGTAATTCAGATAATACGGCATGTTGTCGGCATGAGACACGCTGACGTATTCAAGGCCGCCATCGCGCCGCATTGCCGCAAGATAGCCGTCGCCATACATCAGCGCCGTCACCGCGTCTTCTTGAAATATCGCAATCAGCAGCGTAGCATCCAACGCGGCGCGATGCAGCGCAAGGCAGTCTGCGGCCTGAACGGCATTCGCGAGGATTGCCGCGCCAAGTTCCTGATACGATGGAAACGGGCGATCTTCGGCCTTGAACGCTGAACCGATGACGTTCTGAGCGCTTTTGACCAGCAGCCGCGAGCCGATGTCGGTATCCCGCGAACTCGAACAGCCGTCGGAGAGAATCAGCAGCGGCAACGGCTCAGCCGTAGCGATGGAATAATCCTGACAGATAAGATGCTGCCGGGCAATCGTAAAAAAGCAATCCACGCGAATTTTCTCCATAATTCTGACATTCAATAGTTGACAGAGCGGCGCAATGTCAATTATCTTATCCTTGCAAGTCGAGGAATTCTTTACCAAATTTCGTTCGTTATTTTCTAAACGCGTTGAAGATTCTTGTTTTATTTAAACATAATTAAACTAACGAAAAATGCAAGTAATTTTTTGAAAAAGATCGCATGTTATGATGAATTCTTCAATCGCGCCAGACTCTCAAACCCTGGCACGGCTTATGAAAGGAGGCTGATCATCTATGAGAAAATTTATCAGCAGCATCATATTGGGTATTGCCTTGATATTTCTCCTGGAAATGCCGGCGTTTGCGCAGATTTCCTTTGCGATTCTGCCGATGGAGACCAAAGGCGACGTGACTGAGGTCACGAAAGAAACAGCGGAAAGCGCCCTGTATCAAAATCTCATCGGCGCAAAAAAATACAAGATTTTAGAGCGCAGCCGGATCGAAGAAATTTTGAAAGAACAAGCGTTCCAATCTACTGGAGCAACCGATGAAAGCAAAGTGGTGGAAATCGGAAAAATCCTCGGCGTAGAAAAGTTGTTGACCAGCACATTATACCTGAAAGGGGAAAAGCAATTTGCAATCAGCGTCAGCGTGATTGATGTCGCTACCGCGCAAGTCGAGTTCTCGCGCGAATTTTCCTATACGAACTACCGCGTCGAAGACATTGCCCGCACCTGCGCAGCGTATCTGATCGTCGAATACCCACTGTTAGGCGAATTGGTTGGGAAGGCTGGAGAGGTCTTCGTGGTCGGGCTTGGGAAAAATCATGGCATTCGAGAGGGCGACCGCCTCTTTGTCGCGCGCCGGGAGACCATAAAAGATGACGAAACCGGCGACATCTTGTTTCAGGAAACCAATCGGATCGGCACGCTGCGCGTCACAAAGGTTGATGCGTCCCGCGCTATGACGAAAGTTCTCGCGCTTGAACAACCGGAGAGTCTTCCCTTGAAAGGCGATCTCGTGTCGCCCGAACCCGTGCCGAAACGCGGCGTGGTCGTGGCATCGCAGCCGCTCCTGCCAACCCTCGCAAAGGGAAAACTCCTGTTAGACGACAATATGGAAACGCGGAAATATCTTTCGCCAACATTTAATGAGGGGGAGAGTTATCGCAACGGAACGCTTCATTTGAACGGGACGCTCTTGACGGCTGGGCAGGCGTATTGCTATTATCCGTCTCCGTTCGAAGCCTTGGAAAATATCATCATCGAAGGCGAGGTGGAATTCCAGCCGATTACGGAGCAGTACAACCGTTTCAGCGTGGTCATTCGCAACCGCAATGAATATCTCAACAGCGACAGCTACAATTTTTACTGGAACGACGAAGGCGGCATCGCGGTCTATCAATGGCGATTAGCCAATCCGTTCGAGATTGTGCCGCTGCAATCCTCGCCCATCGTCAAGCGCGGAAATTCGCGTAATACGTTCCGCATTGCCGCGTATGGCGCGCAATTCGATTTTTATCTGAATGACGAATTTGTCGCCGGATTCGAAGAGGAAACGCTGGAAAAAGGACGGATCGGATTCATGATCGAATCCTACGGGTATGTGACGGTGGATAACGTGAAGGTGTGGGAAGCCCTGAGACAGGAATAATGCGGAGACATTTACCGTAAACCACCCCTGTCAGGGTTTTAAACCCTGACAGGGGTCGCAACGGAGAGAACATGAAGGATACGCGGGCGACGATTCTGGCAATTGATGATACGGACGTGAACCTTGAACTGATTACGGCCATTTTGAATGACGAACATCGCGTGTTGACAGCGTCTGACGGCGAGCGGGGGTTGGCGTTAGCGCAAACCATGCGCCCGGACGTGATTTTGTTGGATGTCATGATGCCCGGCATGAGCGGCTATGAGGTCTGTCAGCAGCTTAAAACCCATCCGGACACAAACATGATTCCGGTGATTTTCATCACGGCGCTGAGCAGCGAAATGAACGAAACGCAAGGATTCGAGCTTGGGGCGGTGGACTATATCACGAAACCCTTCAAATCGGCCATTGTCAGGAATCGGATTCGCACGCACTTAGAATTGAAGCGCCACCGCGATCATTTGGAAGAATTGGTACGGGAACGGACGCAAGAATTGGCGTTGACTCAGGAAGTCGTCTTCGAAAGTTTAGCCACATTAGCGGAGTATCGCGATCCGGAGACCGGCGGCCATATCCACCGGACACAACGCTATATTCGCGTATTAGCCGGGGAATTACGCAAAAAACATCGGTTCCAGGCGTTTTTGACCGAAGAGACAGTTGATCTCCTGTATAAATCCGCCCCGCTTCATGATATTGGCAAGGTCGGCGTTCCTGACCGAATTTTGTTGAAAAATGGCAAGCTCACAGCCGAAGAATTCGAAGAGATGAAGAGACACACGCTCTATGGCCGCGACGCGATTCTGACGGCAGAGCGAAAGATGGGGAGTTCGTCGTTTCTGCGGATTGCAGCAGATATTGCTTACTCGCATCACGAAAAATGGGACGGCTCCGGCTATCCTGAAGCGCTGAAAGGGGATGAGATTCCGATTGCCGGGCGGCTGATGGCGATTGTGGATGTGTATGACGCGCTGATCAGCAAACGGGTGTACAAACCGCCATTCCCCCATGAAAAGGCGGTCTCGATGATCATCGAGCAGCGAAGCCGTCATTTCGATCCCGATCTGATTGACGCGTTTATCGCGTTAGAGCGCGAATTTCACGCGATTGCGTTCGATAACGCCGATTTCGACGAAGAACGCGAAATGTGGCGGCTATGACGAGAGACCGCTATCGAGCAACCACGCTTTTTGATCATCATGTTGGAGCAGTTCTTCAAGATTCTCAGCCGTCATCGGTCGGCCAAAAAAGAACCCTTGCATCATCTGACAGCCATGATAGGCTAAAAACTCTTCCTGTTCGCGCGTTTCCACGCCTTCGGCGACGATGTTCATGTGCAGACTGTGCGCCATAGCGATGATGGTTTTGATAATCTCCTGATCATCCGTGTTGGTCGTGGCATCGGTCACAAACGACCGGTCAATTTTGAGCGTGTCAATCGGAAAACGTTTCAAATAGCTGAGCGACGAATAGCCGGTGCCGAAATCGTCAATCGAAAAATGCACGCCTCTCTGCCGAAGTTCTTGCATCTTCAGCGCCGCCTCAGCCGGATCGTCCATGATGCCGCTTTCCGTGACTTCCAGTTTCAAGCAACGCGGCGGCAGCCCCGTGATTTCCAGGACGTGCATAACCACATCCACTAAATCCGGCTCGCGGAATTGCCGCGCGGACAGATTGATCGCCACGTAAAAATCCGGGAATCCCATCTGATGCCATCGCGCGGTTTGCTGACAGGCGGTGTACATCACCCATTTGCCAATCGAAACAATCGCGCCGGTTTCCTCGGCAATCGGAATGAATTTCACAGGCCCGATCAAACCGAATTGCGGATGTTCCCAGCGCAGCAACGCCTCAGTGCCGACAATGCGATGGTGTTCGTCCACTAACGGCTGGTAATACAGCATGAATTGATTTTCCTGAAGCGCATGACGCAAACTGCTTTCCAAATTCATCCGCTCCAGCGCTTTTTGGTTCATCTCTTCGGTAAAAAAGCGATAGCCCTCTTTTTCCTCTTTGGCCGCATACATTGCCATATCGGCTTTTTTGACCAGATTCTCCACGTCGCCGCCATCGTCAGGATAGAGGCTGATGCCCAGACTGATGGTGACATACAGGGAGTGTTCTTGAATGAGGCAAGGCTGGGCGACGGCGTCGCGGATTTTTTGCGCGATTTTGACAATATCGGTCATATTATGCAGCGCATTCAGGATGATCGTAAATTCATCCCCGCCCAAACGAAAGACGTGATCGCTTTTTCGTATGCTTTCCCGCAGACGTTCGGCAATGATCCGCAGCAACGCATCGCCGATCTCGTGCCCCAACGTGTCGTTGATGTATTTGAACCGATCCACATCCATAAAAATCAACGCCCATCTGGACAGATTGTGGCGGCGTTTATGTCCGGCATGTCCCTGCGATTGCAGAATATTATCTTCCAGACGGGAATAAAAGGCTTTTCGATTCGGCAGGCCGGTCAGCGCGTCATGATAGGCCAAAAACCTGATCTCCTCTTCTGTTTTTTTGCGCTCCGTAATATCCTGAAGCGTGATGACTCTGCCCCAGAGCTTTCCAGTCTGATCGAAAAATCCTGCGCCGCTGAGACTGACGTCAATCCGCGCCCCATCTTTTTTGAAACGCTGGCTTTCCATCCCGGACACCGTCTCGCCCGCATTGATTTTTTCAATAACAAAACGGCATTCGGAGCGATGTTCATCCGGGACGAAATCCAACGGCTGCCCCTGACATTCTGCCAGCGTCCAGCCAAACACCCGTGAAAACGCCGGATTCAGGTATTCGACGCGATTCTCCATGTCATAGACCAAAATAGGATCGGGAACGGACTCCAGGACAATGCGGTAACGCGCTTCGCTTTTTTCCAATGATTGATTGGCGCTGATCAGTTCAGCCGTGCGTTCGTCGAGCCAGCGTTCCAGATTGTCATGCACACGCTCCAATTCCCATTCCGTCTGCCATTTCGCGCCAAGCGACGCCGCAAATTGGTAGATTTCTTTCGAGCAGATCGGCTTTTCCAGGTAGAGAATTTTGTGCAGCGGCGGCACTTTTGCGATGATGTCCTGGGGTTCCACATTGGTGTAGCCGGTCATCAGCACAAGTTCGATATGCGGGTCTAACGCGCGAATCTGCGCGGCCAGCGCGATGCCCTGCCCTTCCGAGTCATCGCCCGGCAGCAGATGGGCGTCAATAAACGCGACCGCAAACGGCGCATTGGTCAGCAATCCGTCCCGGACGGCCTGCAGCGCCTTTTCTCCGCGCTGATAGAGCGCCAACGAAAACGTCTGCGCCGCGAACGACGGGTCTTCCTGGAACCCTGGCAACACGATGGGGATTGCGCCGCCGTTAGGAGTTGGGGAGGGACGCGCCATCAACGAAAAAATTTCCTGATACAGGCTTAAGATCGCCTGTTCATCGTCAACGACAAGAATACGCACCTGTTCGGATCGTGGCGTCATGTTCATCTCCTTTGGGGGAATGCGACGCGCTGCGTGACGGCCTCGACGATCTGTCGGGTCAGCCCGTCATTCGGCTCCATCAACGTTGAGAAAAACGGCGGCAGCGGATATGATGAGTGAAGAATATCATGTAAGCGAATGCGCTCGCCCGCTGAATCAGTCTCTCCGGCAATCATGCAGAACGCGAGATTCAGCCGCAGCAGATTCGTCGTCACGGCTTCTGCATGTAAGACATAGTGCGGCTCAATCTGGTTGAGCGGAACGTCCGTAAAATTCAGCGGGCAGGCGTCCCATTCCTCCTGATCCGGATACTGAATGACCATGCCATGCGTCCGGCAAATCAGCGGGCGCACCGGATAAATCGCGCAGGCCGCATCCGCCGTCAGGAAGACGCATTCCGGCGCGGCGGCATCGTCGGCAGCGCAATCGAAATCCAGCGGAACAACCGCGAGATACGCCGCAATCAGCGCGGCTTCCAGCGGAACGACGGTTTCGAGCCGACAGCAGGAGGCGCAGCCGCTCGCGCAGCGCATCTGCGCCGCGTAGCGATCAGCGGCGGCGGCAAACGCCTGATCGCAGTACGTCGTCAGCGTCGCATAACGCTCGAACAGCGTCAGAAGAGTCTGGCTATTGTCGTTCATCATTTATGAGGGCATGAACCCTGCCAGGGTTTTAAACCCTGGCAGGGTTGCGCGTTATTTCCAAAATTGCCACCACCGTTTCCGCGTATCATTGTTCCTGCCGTTCCCCCCGCCATGCCGCCAATTGACGGCGCACCATTTCCGCGTTGGGGTCTTCGATTTGCTCGCGAATGACAAGCGCGGCAGCAGCGAGTTCGATGGCTCGCGCCCGTTCGCCGAGTTCATCGAACGCAAGGCTCATATTCCAGAGGGCGTTCCCTTCCCCGCGCCGGTCGCCGATCTCGCGAGCAATCGTCAACGCCTGTTCATCATATTCGATAGCGCGGCGCGGCTCGCCTAAATCTTTGTAAGCGACACCGAGGTTGCCGAGGTCAGTCCCTTCCCCGCGCCGGTCGCCGATCTCGCGATGAAGTATCAAACACTGTTCATAATATTCGATGGCGCGACGCGATTCGCCTAAAGAGCAATAGGCGCTACCGAGGTTGCCGAGAGCGTTCCCTTCCCCGCGCCGGTCGCCGGTCTCGCGGGCAATCACCAACCGCTGTTCATAATATGCGATGGCGCGGCGCGGCTCGCCTAAATCTTTGTAGGCAATGCCGAGGTTGCCGAGGACGTTCCCTTCCCCGCGTCGGTCGCCGATCTCGCGAGCAATCGTCAACGCCTGTTCATCATATTCGATAGCGCGGCGCGGCTCGCCTAAATCTTTGTAAGCGATACCGAGGTTGCCGAGATGAACGCCTTCGTAAGTACGATTTTGCAATCGTTGAGCAGCAACCAGCGCAGACTCCAACCAGGGAATCCTTTGGCGTGGCGGCAGGCGCAACTCTAACAGATATGGCCAGTTAACATAGATAGTGCATAATGAAGCCGCATCATCATTGTTATGATGTTCTGCTGCCCATCTTTGTCCTGACTGAATATTTGGCCATTCTTGATCGAATATTCTTAACGCGGTCAGAATATTGTCACCGCCTTGTTTATACAGATCGTTTGCGGTTCGGAGTAAGGCTGCGTAATGTGTAGCATGGCGCAATTCCGCCGCGTCGCGGGCGTCGGCCTGCAATCGCGCCGCCGCGCAGAGCCGCGCCAAATCATGCAGGCGGTAGCGACCATGCGGCCAATTCCCCTCCTGAGAGAGGTTTTTACCCGGCGAAGCCGTGAACTCCCCTCTTGGGAGGGGTTGGGGGTGGGTGCTCGACGGAGTGGAGGCTGTTTCATTCAACAACCCACCCCTGCCCCTCCCAGGAGGGGAGTTGTCAAACTCCACCATGCTCCATTTGACCAACTCGCTCAGGGCGTCCTGCGCGGCGTCCGCCTCCATGTTCCAAACCGCCGTTGCTGCCGCCACGTCAAAATCCGATGGAAACACGGCGAGCATAGCCCAGCGTGTCTGCTGTTCCGGCGAGAGCAAGTCGTAACTCAAGCTCAACGAGGCGTCAATCAAATCGCGGCGCGTCTGCGCCTGTTCCAAGCGGCGGCGATAGGCGGCGGGGCTGAGGTCGCTCCGTTCCGCCAACGCGCTCCCGGCGGCGCGTAAGGCGAGCGGCAGGCAACCGCACAATCGCGCCAATTCCTCCGCAAGCTCGCCGATGCGCGGGCAAATCGCCAACAGCAGCGCCCGCGCCTCCTCCGGCGGCAGCGCATCGAGATCATGCGCCTGCAAGCCCGGCAGCGCGAATTTCTGGCGCGAGGTAATCAACACGCCGCACGTTGCGGACGGCAGCAGCGGCTCGACGTGCGCCCGGTCTTTCGCGTCGTCCAACAGCAGCAAGAAGCGTTTGCCATGCAGCGCGGAACGATAGAGGTTGCGCAATTCCGGCTCATTTTCCGGTAGCCGCGCATCCGCGCCGAGTAACGCCCGGAGCAGCGTTTTCATCGCGTCGGCGGTCGTTACGGGCTGCGGTCTTGCGCCGTACAATTCGACAAACAGGCTGCCATCCGGGTAACGCGACGCCAGCATCTCCGCCAATTTGCAGGCAAGCGCGGTCTTCCCCATGCCGCCAAGCCCGCGCACGCCGCTGATCGTCGCGCCGCGCTCGAATGCCGCAAGCATCGCGTTCAAGTCGGTCTCGCGCCCGGTGAAATCACGCGGCGGCGCAGGAATCGAGCGTAACGCTTGCAATGGCGGCGTCGGCTCGGCATGGATATTGAGCGTCCCTGAAAAATTCCCGGAAAAGACTGCGCCGGAGGCGTTTCCGATATTGGTCTGCGTCCCGACGGTCTGCCCGCGCTGATCGAACATGGTCTGTCGCCACGCGCCCGGCGTCGGCTCGATTTCCGGCGGCGTCGCAAACGGCAAGCCTTTGGGCTGAACGTCACCGGCGGCGTAAAATGCCACGACAAAATTATCGGCCTGCTCGTAATGCAAGATCGGATGCTGCCGGTTGTTGGTGCGCTGCGGCACTTTTTCGCGAGCATGGAGCGCGAGATCGGCGACACGCGCATAGCCGTCCTGTTTCGCGACGCCTGCGCCGCATAACGCTTCAATCAGGGCGAGCGTGAACGCGCTGTACGGTCGCCCGGCAAATGATAATTCATTCGCGGTGGACGAGACGATGACCACGCGCCCGCGTCCCTGTTGCAGAAAGCCGAGCGCTTCCGGCGGCAGCGGCGCGCTGGCTGCGTTAAAGCCCGGCGCTTTGCTGTCGCTCAAGCCGCCCGCATGACAGCAATCCAACAGCAGCAAGAGCTTTTGCGCCGGAATCGCCCGGAGTTTCTGCACGAATTCCGCGCCACTGATGGCCGTTTGTTCGAGCGCGTTGACATCATAGCCATGCGGCAGCAGATAATAACGTTCGCCGCCCGGCGAAGCGACCTGACAGCCATGCCCGGAGAAATAGACGATGGCTGTCGCGGACGGATGCGTCGAGATGGCAAGCTGATCCAGCGCGGTCAGGATATTGGCGCGAGCGGCCTGCGCTTCGGTCAAGACGTTGACCTGCGCCGCCGGATACGCGCAGCGGCCTTCATCCGTGAGTAATTCGGCCAGACCGACCGCGTCCGTTTTTGTATTCGGCAGATTCCCGCCGACGCCTATCAGCAGCGCGTATCCATGTGTAAATTTTTCGTTCATATTGGGAAAGTTGTCAGACACCTTGAAGGTGTCTGACAACTAAATATTATTGATATTCAGTGTTCTGAATTGAAAAGCGGTCATTGTCAAGGAATTTCTCGCGGCCTGATTTGATTGTTCCGCCTCCCTTACCAAGAATCATATCATCACAACATTTTTATTGACACAATAGCAAGTTTCGAACATATCATATCACATTCTCTGACGATTATTTCTCTGCTTTTATCGCATGAAAAAAGGGAGGCGAGCACGGTATGCAAGCCCAAACAGGAACTATTCGTATTCCGTTCGAAGTGCTGCTGCACTTACATAAATCTATCACCGACGCCGTTGAAGATGTCAAGCGTCAGGCCGCAATTCGGTATTATACGCAACGCATTCTTTCGTTAGGCAAAGCGGCGGAATTAGCGGGCATGACGCGCTGTGAATTCATTGATTTTCTACGCTTCAATCATGAGCCGATTTTCGATTATACCGATGATGAAATGGACAGCATGGCGGAACTTGATACCGAAGTGCTGCAACGGGCGCTGTCATGACATGATGAAGTTGTAGAAAAGAAAGGGGGGAAAGCTATGAAACATGTCGCTTCGTTACGCTATGGGGTGATCTTCAAAAAAGCGTTTTGTGATCCGGAGATTTTTACCGCCTTTGCGCAAGATGTGTTAGGGATTACGCTGGATATTGATCACGTCGAAACCGAAAAGTCGTTTTCGCCGAGCATCGGGCGCGTCGCGGCGCGATTCGATTTGTATGCCGAAGATCGCAAACACCGCACGGTCGTGGATATTCAGCATGAACGCTATTCCGACCATTACCATCGTTTTCTGCATTATCAATGCGTCGCGCTTTTGGAGCAGGTCGCCAATTCCGAGGATTACCGCCCACCGCTGAACGTCTATACGATTGTCGTATTGACATCAGGTGACCGGCATCAGCGGGATGTCGCAATTATCGATTTCGATCCGAAAGATTTGCGCGGATGCGGACTGCGGGAAATCCCGCATAAAGTGATCTATCTCTGCCCGAAATATGTGACCGATGAGACGCCCGCGCCGTATCGCGACTGGATGCGAGCGATTGCGGATAGCCTGGATGAGGAAGTGGATGAAACGCAATACACGCGGTCAGAAATCCTTAAAATTTTCGACTATATCGAAAAAGACCATATTTCGCCGGAAGAACGCGCCCGGATGTTCGATGAGCATGGGCAGGAAGAATTGAAGCAAGAGAAATATGAAGCGGGGCTTCAGGATGGCGAGCAACGCAAAGCGTTAGACACTGCCCGCAAGATGTTGGCGAAAGGTTATGCAGTTGCAGACATTTCCGAATTGACCGGTCTGACGCCGGAAAAGGTTGCCTCTATCGCGTAATCTGATAGAGGGGCGTTCGATTGAACGCCCCAAAAAGTTAGGAGCTACTGCTTTTTGGCCGCCCAGCGTTGCGACGAGAGCGGCGGCGTCAAAAATAATCCTTCTATGGGCTTGTCGTCGGCGGGTCTGACAAACGTGATCGTCATGCCGGAAATCGGCTCGAAAAAATCCACCTCGGTTTCCGGGAACATCTCGAACCGCTGCCCCGTCACATCAACCGATATGCCTTTTTCTCCGACAGCGACGGTCACGCTCATTCCGGCGGGCGTTTCGAACACGTAATTTCCGACATACTTTTGCAACGTTTCCGGCGTCAGCGCAAGCACCGCTTTTTCCTGAGCGCGGAAATCCGGCCAGTTATAGACTTGCGCAATGCCGCGCATGATTTCCATCGCGAGAAAATGGCCGTTTTCCGAATTGGTCACTACCACCGCGCCCTGCCCGGTTTCCGGGAACATCACCATCAAACAGCGAAATCCGGCGGTCGAGCCGCCCGCGCTGAACCAGGCCGCATTCCCTTCCCCTTTGATGGGGCCGACGAACGCGGAATTGCCGATCTGCTTGACAAACAGGCTTTTCGCCATATCTGCCGTCAGCAATTTGTTCGATGCGCCTTGCGCCGCCTGACGCAATTCGATCATCAACCGCGCCAAATCCGACGGCGTTGTCCAGAGTCCTTCAGCGGCAGTTTCGGGGTAAACATACCAGCGTTTTTCCACTGGCAGGCCGTCCAGACGATGCCCACTGGCGGCGGACGCGGCAAGGTCATCCGGCAACGGCTGCGCAAAGGTGCTACGCGTCATGCCTATCAGCGCAAAGATGCGTTGCTGCGCAAACTGCGCAAATGGCTGACTGTTCAAGTCTTCGAGTAATTGCTGCGCGATAGCATAGCCGCCATCGGAATATTGCCAGGCGCTTCCCGGCAGCGCTTGCACTTCAATCGGCGGCGTTTTGGCTGGCGGTTCTCCGTTTAAAATCTGACGCAGCGTCGGCAGCGGTTCTTCGACAGCATAGCCTGGAAAATTCGGCACATTCACGCCCGCGCTGTGGCTGAGCAATCGGCGCAAGGTAACGGGCTGAGACGCCGTGAACTCGTTCGTCGGAAAATGCCACGATTTCAGGCGCAGATCAACGTCTTCATCCAATCCGATTTTGCCATCTTGCACAAGCGTCATGGCCGCCACTGCCGTCAGCAATTTACTGACAGATGCCGCCTGAAATTGCGTTTCCGTAGTGACTGGCTGCTTGCTGATGGCATCCGTCACGCCATACGCCTGCGCCCATGCCAGCGAGTTATTCTGCACGACCGCAATACTGACGCCTGGAATGCGATAATCCTGCATCCGCTGAGTCAGCGACATGGCAGGCAATGGCTGCCCCTGAAGCGTAAAGACCGGCAGCAATCCTTGTTCGAGGGCGAAGCGGCTGGCTTCCTGTTCCGGCGTCGGCGCCTGGCGCTTACACCCCGCGATGGCGAAGATAAGGCTGCACGACAGCAGAATGAAGATGATGTTTCTTCTATAGATCATTTGTAATTTCATAGACTCCGTTTCAGCCCAGTCAGGGTTCGAACCCTAACTGCGCTTATCAAAAATCAACGCTCGCGTCAATACTGTTACGCGCGTTTTTGTTCGATGATGCGCACACGTTCATAGTAAATATCCGCTTTCTCCGGTTCTTTGAGCGCGTAATCCAAAAACATCGCATAATTGCTTAAAATGAACGTGTCATTCGGCTTGAGCGCAATCGCTTTTTGATAAAACACGTCGGCCTGGGCATACTCTTTTCTGACATTTTCCAAAAAGATCGCGTAATTCCCTAAATTATCCACATCATCCGGATCGAGTTCCAGGACGCGGCGGTAATACATTTCTGCGTCCCGAAAATTCTCTTTGATGTGATGGAGATAATAGGCGTAACTCCCTAAGCTCGCGATATGATTCGGGTTCAGTTCCAACGCTTTGCGATAACATTCTTCCGCCTGCTTATAATCTCCCTTAACCAACGAGAGAAACGAGGCGTAGCTCCCTAATGTGGCAACATGATTCGGATCGGATTGAATGGCGCTCAGATAATAGACTTCCGCTTGCTCGTAATCTTCACGGATATAGTAGAGGAACACGGCATATTTGGCTAAGTATTCGGCATCGTCGGGGGCGGCTTCAATCGCCTTCAGATAGAATTCTTCCGCTTGCGCGTAATCGTGTCGGACGAAATCGAGAAATCTGGCGTACCCGGCCAAACTTTCCGGATAGGTTGGGTCTATGGCGATCGCTTTCAGATAATACTCTTGCGCAACATCAAAATCCCGATTGGCGCGTTCCTGAAGATATGCATACAGCGTCAAAAATTCGGGATTATCGTGATACAGTTCCAGCAGCGTGGATAACATATCCGGGTATTCATGCCAATTCGCAGGAAAACCGGTAATATTGCGCTGTAAATCCGCAATCAATCGTGGACTGACTCGATACGGTTCTTTGATTTCGCCTAATTTCATCCTTCGTCTCCCCCTGTGTCATGTCGAATTGCGATATAAGCCGCATAATCGCATTTGCGTGATCTTTGCAAGATTTTTGATGCGGGAGATGATCTTTTTCTCACGAGAACCGTGTAAAAGGCAGGACGATTACGTTCAGCGCAAAAGGCGTTTATTTGCTGGTCATGACCCAGACGCCGCGCCAATCAGCAGGCAGCGGCGACGGCAGGAATTCCTCGCATTTTTTCAGATACGCGGCTGCGGCAGGATCAAGCTCTTTGATCCTGCCGAATATCTCGATAGCCTCTTGCAAACGCCCGTCATAAAAAGCGGACAACCCTTCATGAAACGTCTCGAACACATCGTTCCAGGCGGCGTGTTCTTCCAGAAACATCGGTTCATACACTGTGACCGGTTCATGACGCCCGACCACCGCGACTCGCGCCAATTCACGCAATGCGAAGGCCGTTGGCGGCAGTTTATCTTTCGTAAACTGCGAAATCATGCAATACGTGCCGAATTCTTTATTCACGCCTTCCAGCCGCGACGCAAGATTCACCGAATCCCCAAGCATCGTGTAATCGAAACGAGTGCGCGACCCCATGTTGCCGACGACGGCAAAGCCGGTGTTGACGCCGACACGCATGAACACGTCGCATCCGACTTTATTTTTCATCGCCGGGCGCATCTCGGCCAATTTCTGCTGGCAGCGCAGCGCCGCCCGCACGACATGCGCCGCATGATCCGGCAATTCGACCGGCGCGTTCCAGAAGGCGATAATGGCGTCCCCTTCGTATTTGTCAATCGTGCCGCCTTCTTCGTGGATAATATCGGTCATGGCGGAGAGATATTCATTCAAAAACGCGGTCAGTTCTTCCGGCTGCAATCGTTCTGAAATCGAGGTAAATCCTTGAATATCGGAGAAAAAAATCGAAATTTCACGGCGCTCGCCGCCAAGTTTCAAACGTTCGGGGTGTTGAATCAACTGATCGATAAAGGTGGGGCTGAGATATTGGCGGAACGCCGCTTTCAAAAAACGCCGCTGACGGCCTTCAGTCGTGTAATTCACAACTAATGCGGCCAGAATCGTCGCGGTCGTTCCCATTTCCTGTACGGCGAGCGGCAGCCAGAATCCACGCTGATATGCCCAGAACGCCAACAAGACAGGGATCGTAAGAGAGACCGCGCCGATTATCACATTTTCTATCGGATCGCTCAAAAAAAACGCTAACAAACCGCATGTCATCACCATGAGACACAATAACACGACGGTCATCCATATCGGTAAATCAGCGAGAAAATCGTTCGCAAGCAGGTTGTCCAACACCGTCGCATTGATTTCCACTCCGGCAGCAGTGGCGCTGATTGGCGTTGATCGCAAATCTTTTAACCCTGGCGCAGAAAAACCGAATAGTACGTATTTTCCTTTCAAATCACGCGCGATTTCCAGATCGCGTTCGGTCGGTTCGACCTCTTCAATAACTCGTCGCGTTTCGGCCTTGAGAATATCCTGAACGCTATACCATTTATGCGTTCCAGCCGGGCCGCGATACCGCAGAATCACATCGCCATTGAGATGGTCAATGGCGATCCGTTTTGCCCCGATGGTCAGCATTCCCGATTCGATGCGCATCGCGGTTTCAGACGAGGCCGCCAGATACGTCCCAACACCGAGCGAGGGGAAAATCTTATTGTCAAACATCGCTAACAGCGGCATGTGGCGATAAATACCGTCGCTGTCGGGCAATTGCTGTACATTGCTGAGCGTGTTCGCATTTTGGGCAACATCAGGAATTGGCAGCAACGCCTTCCCGATGATCCAGTTCGGCGAAGTTTTCATATTCGCAAGCCACTCGTCCAAACCGTCTAACGCGAACCTCGGCGCAGGCCAGTCATCAGGCCAAACAGTCGTATTGCCGCTTCCTTCGCCAAGAATCAATGCGCCCGCAAACGAGCCGAATCGCCCAATGGCTTCTCCTAACGCAGCATCATCATCAACGCCGTGTGGAGAAAATTCGGTGAATAATACGTCGAACCCAAGCGCTTTCACGCCGCTGTGTTGACAAAAATCAATGATAAAAGCATAGAGCTGGCGCGGCCAGGGCCAGGCCAGTTGATTGTCATCGCTTTCAGCCCAATCAAGACTTTGCTGGTCGAGCAGAATCAGGCGAATATCATCCGTTGTCGCGCCAGGCTTGGCTAATAATTTGACACGCCAGTCCCATGTCACTCGTTCCCAGGTTTCCAGCCAGCCGTATTGCCAAAAAATCAGCGCCAACAATCCGCCGAATACGCCGCACGAGACCCCGCGCCGCAGCTTTTTCAGTATATCAGTCATGTGTTATCGCATTATTCAGTGGTATTGACCAGAGGGAAAAACCTCACAGGTCTTCGAGACCTGTGAGGTTTCTGCGCAATATCCCTCCCCGCATCAGGGCGCGGAGACCGCGCCCCTACGTCCTCGAATGAGGTTTTTAAATCTTCTTCATGGCCGCATCGAACCGTTTCTGCGTGACAGTAGAGGCTTGCACCGGCTGATATGTGCCAACAGTATCTTCCACTTCAGCAATCCGGCTTTCAGGCGACGGGTGCGTTTTCGCGAAATCCTTACCATCCGGTTTCAGCAGTGTTTCCATCGCTTGCAGCATTTCCACCAGGCTATTCGGGTCATAACCGACGCGCTGTAAAATCGTCACTGCCGCCTGATCCGCCTCTTTTTCGAATGCTCTGGAATAGCCGTTCGTGACCATTGTCGTCACGATGTCGTTGATGGAACCTTCGAACAACGCTAAACTTGACGAAAGAATAAACGACGCTTCGCCTGCCTTATATTGAGCGCCTTTCAGCGCAAGTTCGGTCAACGCCGATGTGATGCGGGATTTTTGGATCGACTGCAACCCATGTTTTTGCTGAACATGCCCGATTTCATGCGCTAACACGGCGGCCAGCGCGCCTTCGTGCTTCGCGCATTTCAACATGCCGCGCGTGATAAAAATAAACCCGCCGGGCGCAGCAAACGCATTGATTTCTTCGGAATCCAAAATCTGGAAATGATACCCGCCGTAAGTTTGCGGACGATCCGACGCCTGCGCCAGCGTTTGGCCTAATGTATTGACATAGGTGTTGGCGGCGGGATCGTCATACACAGAATATTGTCCGGCAATCATCGCCGCGACGGAGCGCCCGATATAATATTCTTCTTCCGGCGAAATATCTTCGAAGCCTTTTTGTAAGTCCTGCGCGGTTGACGCAGCATCCATGACATCTGTTATGCTGATCGAACTGCATCCGACCGCAATCAGCGCAATCATGACGCTCACAAAAAACATGTTCAACATCTTTTCGAATGATTTCATGGTTGCGTCCCTCCTTCAGGCAGTAACGCGCCTTCTTCAAGGAACTTTTGCATCTTCCCCTGAGAAATCACGACCTGCTCCATGCGGTCAACGACTGCGAAATTCGCCGCAGTATGGCCTGCCTTGAATTCTTTCTCCATATCGCTGAATCCCTTTCCAGCCAAGACCACGTCATCCACCGGCACGCCATCGGCTGAAGGTGTTAAAGACACCTGACCGTCTTTCGTTTTCAAGGCGACGACCTTTTTATTCAACGCGGAATCATGCATCCAGCCCTCAACGGCCGGTTCGCCGAACGATACCCGCAGCCAACTTTCTTTCTGTTCAAGCACAGTCACCGTATCGCCATACGGCAGCGTTTTCAGAATTTTCCCTAAAAAATTGGGAGATTGCCGCACCTGGGCTTCTTTGACCTGCACCATTTTGACCTGCGCGTCTTCTGCCGAGGCGAAACCGGCGAACATCGCCACTAACGCAGAGACGACGAGAAATTTATGATAGAACATACGCATCCGCTCCTTTATTCGATGGTTATCAACAGATACTCTTGTTCGCACATTCTCTTCTACGTCTTTTTTTGACGCATTTGCAACAAAAACGACAGATTGATCTTCTATAAAAAAATTCGGACATCTGCCAAAAAGTCAAGGGGACGCCGATAAAAAAAATAGCGCCTCATTTCGACGCTGTCAACTTGCATTCTTCCACCGCGAAGACGCAAAGAAAAATCGCCTGTCTTCCTCGCGTTTCTGAGCCTTTGCGGTTCGAATATATTCTTGCGAATCGGACGCGCCGGAACGAAATTTTATGTTACCGAAAAGGGAACGTATCGGTGAAGAGAAAACGCGCGGAACGCATTTTCTGCTTGACAGATATGCGCCTGCCGTTTAAATGGTTAATAGAGAACGATGATGGTCATCGTTACATGATAATAGAATAGGCAGACGTCATAACTCAGTATTTAGTTGTACGGTTATTTTTAGTATGAACGATGTACCGCGAGTGTATGTTTGAACTGCCACTTCAGAAGGATTACGCAGTATGTCATTCACTACACTCGGCCTTTCAGCCGAATTGCTCCGCGCAGTTGCCGAACAAGGCTACAACGAACCCACCCCGATTCAACGCCAGGCGATCCCAGTCATTCTTGATGGAAAAGACATTATGGCCGGCGCGCAAACCGGCACAGGCAAAACAGCCGGTTTTGCATTGCCGCTCTTACAGCGTTTAAGCGAACGCACCCCTGTAAAGGGCGCTCGCCGCATCCGCGCCTTAATCGTCACCCCGACCCGCGAACTTGCCGCGCAAGTCGAAGAGAGCGTGACGGCGTACGGCAAACACCTCCCAATCGCCTCGACCGTCATTTTCGGCGGCGTGAAAATTCAGCCCCAGATCAAAAAACTCCGCAGCGGCGTTGATATTTTAGTCGCCACGCCAGGACGCCTGTTAGACCATGTGCAGCAAGGCACGCTGGATTTGTCCGGCGTCGAAATTCTTGTCATGGACGAAGCGGATCGGATGCTGGATATGGGATTTATTCGGGATATTCGCAAAATATTGGCGCTGCTTCCGCAAAAACGGCAGAATCTGTTGTTTTTTGCCACATTTTCCGATGATGTCAGAACGTTGGCGGAAAGCCTCTTGAAATCGCCCGTCCTGATTGAAGTCGCTCGTCGCAATACCGCGCAGGAAAGCGTCGAACAGGTGATTTATCCTGTTGATCGCACGCGGAAACGCGAACTCCTGTCATATTTGATCGGCTCGCAAAACTGGCAGCAAGTCCTTGTCTTCACGCGCACCAAACATGGCGCGAATCGGTTAAGCGAACAGCTTGCGCACGACGGCATTCGCTCCGCCGCTATTCATGGCAATAAAAGCCAGGGCGCGCGAACAAAGGCGTTGTCGGACTTCAAACGCGGCGATGTCAGGGTCTTGGTTGCCACCGATATTGCGGCGCGTGGGCTTGATATCGAACAGTTGCCGCATGTCGTCAACTTCGAACTCCCGAACGTTTCGGAAGATTACATTCATCGCATCGGTCGTACCGGTCGCGCCGGCAGCGACGGAACAGCGATCTCGCTGGTCTGCGTTGACGAGCATCACCTGCTGAAAGACATCGAACGCCTCCTGAAGCGTCCGATCCCGAAAGAAATCATCGAGGGCTATGAACCGGATGCGTCCATTCTGGCCGTTCCGATTGACACGGGACGAAGAACTCAGGGCAGACGTTCCTCGTCGAAAGGGCAGGCAACGAGCGGATCGTTCGCGCCGAGATCGGCAGGAAGATCACAGCGGCTCGGCACCAGAAAGGGCGTTCGTAAAAGCGCGTAGCAACAACCGTTGGCGGATCGCATGACTCACAACCCTGTCAGGGTTCGAACCCTGACAGGGTTTTTTGTTTCCATTTCTCTATGGCCGCCAATCGGCATATTTCGGATGATCGTTTCCTATCGGCAAATTGACGGTCTGCCCGGTTTGCGCGGAATGATACATCGCGGTAATCAATTCCAGCGATGCGCGGGCATCGTTCAGCGTCACCGGAAGTTCGGTCTGATCGCGCAATGCCGCGTAGAAGCGCGTAAACTGACCGGCAAAATTTTCTGGCTGCGGCTGAAAACGCTGCCACGCGGCCTGAATCTGCGCCTCGATTTCCGGAGAATCGCCTGTAAACGTCCAGGGATCGGCGCTATTGCCATACGCATCCGTATTGCTTTCCGCCGAAAGATTGCTGAAGCAGAAATGATGACGGCTGATTTGCTGCGACGAGCCGGTAGTCACGGATAACGACGCAAACGATCCGTCCGCCATTTCCAGCGAAGCCGAGACGCAATCCTCGACCTGAATCGGATTGACCATTGTGGCTGTGCGGGCAAAGACGCTTTTCACCGGCCCGACGGCGTAGCACAGCAGATCATGGGCGTGAACGGCTAACGTGACCAATGCGCCGCCTAATTCAGTATCCCATTTTCCGCGCCAGGGGGCGGCGTAATACTCGGCGCGGCGTCGCCACGCGGTTTCGACGGTGCTGAGATAGGCGCGGCCAGCCACCCCTTCCTGAATGAGATGTTTCAATCGTTGAATGCCGTGCCCGAAACGGTATTGAAAAATCGGCATGATGCGCTTGCCAGCTTCCCGCTCCAATCGGATCAGTTCATCCACTTCTTTGAGCGAGCCGGCCACCGGTTTTTCGCAAATCACATGCTTGCCCGCCATCACCGCCTGGCGCGTCTGCGCGGCATGAAGATAGGACGGCGTGCATAACGCAATGACATCCAGTTCCTCCATGCGGCAGAACTCGGCAAAATCGGTACATATATGCGGAACGCGAAGTTCGGCGGCGACAGCTTGCGCTTTCGTCCGATCAATATCGCACAGCGCGACCACGTCGAATTCCTGCGGCAAACTTTGATAGGCGCGAATATGCGCCCGACCAATGCCGAGCCCCGCCATGCCGACTCGTAAAATTGACATCATTATTCTCCTCTCTATTGCGCGTCTAATTCCTGCGTTGTGACGACCTTCGCAAACACGCCGTGTAACGCGGCTAAAAAGGCGGCATGAACGTCCTCTGCCGGAATGTCTTTGTCTCCGAATTTTAAGGCTCTCGTCGCGCAGCAATCCCCGACGACAACGCATTCATAGCCCAAATCAGCGGCGGCGCGAACAGTGGTATCAATGCACATGTGCGTCATCATGCCGACGATAATTAACGACGTAATCTGCTGCGCCGCAAGATACTCATGCAGGCCGGTCTCGCGGAAACTGTTGGGAACATGCTTCACAAAGATTTTTTCGCCAGCGTTCGGCGTGACATCTTTATGAAATTCGACACCCGGCGTTTCCGGCAGAAAAAACGTTGCGCCGGGTCTGTCCGCAATATGCTGAACATGGATGACTGGCAATGAATTGCCCCGACAATAGGCCAGGACATCTTTGATATTGCGGCTTGCCGCAAGGCTGTTATGCAATTCCATTTTTCCGCCGGGAAAATAATCATTCTGAACATCAACAATCAGTAACGCGCGTTTCATGATGTGACTCCATATCGGTTATTCTGTTATTTCATTACTTCAGTTTTTTCACGGACCTTATTTCAGGTATGACTGCATAATTCTGTCATACGTGCCATCCTGTACCATCGCTTTCAGCACCTCATCAAATTGCGTCACAAGGCCAGCGGCTTTTCCTTTCTTGGAAAAGGCTATGTAGGCTGGCGATGATGCCGCTAATGGCGGCGACAATTCTTTGATTGCGTCCTGTTTCCCAAGTTCTTTTGCCGCAAAAAGCACCGAGACGCGCGAGCCGATAAGAATATCTATGCGCTGAGCTTCCAGTTTGAGGATATTTTGACCATATTCAGTCACTTCTTCCAGTTTAGTAAATAACTGGTCTTTTACCGCCGCTTCGAATGCTGGAGAGAAACGCCCTCCTCGAATAATCCCAATCGCATACGGGCTTAACTTTTTCACATCCCCATCAAACACAATCGTCGAATCCTTCCGGACAAACAATACGGCAGCTTGATCGATGATGGGCGTGCTCGGATACTCGGCAAAATTTTCCCGTTCAGGCGTTTTGGCCAGGGCGAACAGGGCGTCAGCTTCCCCCTTTTCAAGCATGTCGAGCGCTCGCGCCCCTGGAAGTATCTGAATCTCAAACTCTTTACCAAGACGGGTGAATACTTCATTCACCAGTTCTGTTCCAATTCCCACAATCTTCCCGTCCTTCTCATACGAGATCGGAACGATTCCCGGTGTCACGATTGTTAATCGCTCCTCTGCGGCAGCCGATTGATTCAACCCACAAAGATTCAAACACAACACGCCTAATAATAATATTCGTTTTATCATATTCTTCTCCTCCTTAAAAAGTTTCTCTGTTCCGTGAGACTTCTAACAATATGGCAGACGAAAACCCAAAGCCATCGAACATCTTCTGCACTCTGAATCTCAAAGACACGCACAACAACAGTGTAACGTTGGAATACCTCCACATCTTTTCTTGCAAATCCTGCCTCTTCAATCACCTCACAGTGCGTCGAATTTCGAAATGATCGTTGCCGGATTGCGCGTCGATCCCGATATAACGAAATCCGCATTTTTCAAGCACTCTGCGTGACGCCACATTTTCATGCGCCGCATGGGCAATCACATTGTTTACCCGTTTATCGGTAAAGGCATGTTCGACAAGGGCGTTCGCGATGTCTGTCGCATACCCGAAACCTTGTCAGACTGGCATGATCGAAAATCCGATCTCGACTTCGCCAGCGTCATTCGGCGGGCCGAAATATCCCCCCGCGCCGATCAGAATTGACGGTTGATCGGGAGTGGCTCGTTGAACGGCATACCAGCTATACCATCCGACAACAGCCTCGCCGCCTTCCTGCAAACGATCTCTGAAGAATTTCATTGCATCGCCATCATATTCGCCCGGAGGCCATCCCGGTTCTACGCGAGCATGTAACAGCGATGAGAGACATCCCGGGGCGCCAATCTCAGCGCAAATATGCTCGAGCGTCGCCGCGATGAGTTCAAGGCGAGGAGTGGATAACGTCACAGGGGCAATGTTGTTCATCGCGTGTCCTCATGGCAGTGAGGTGATTGAACGCCTCTGCAAGCAGGGCATTCAGCGCAATCGCTCTTGTGCGATGTAGATTTCCATGATAAAGAAGTCGCCTCGTTCTGTCCAGTCAAATGAGAGATAATATTCTAACTTTTCACCCAGGCAAGAAAGATATTCAACATTGTTTCTAATTGATGCGTTCCTCCGAACCCAAAGAATATCCGATCTTTGACATAACATGTCAACCAATTCGCGCTATTCGCCATCTCGGAATCTGTCAGTCCCTCACTGACCGGAGCAAACTCGACGCCTTCGAGCGCGGTTTCCGCCAAATCAATTTTCCCGCCTACCCTTTGCGCTCCGGTGCAAACAGATTGTTAGAATCATATCACCATAGCATTAAGGCTGTTTTATTCTCATGCGATGTGCAACTAAGGAAAGGATAATAGGTCGTCATACCTTTCTCATATTTCGTGTTGAGGAGGCCACGGACGAATACGTCGTGTTAACTGCTCTTCGAGTGTCCAGCCTTCAGGCGTACACGTCTGATTGAACCATTTCGCCCCTTGTGTCACCCAGTTCTCGAAATAGTGATCATGATCATCGTAGCCATATTCACAGCCACAGCAGGGACAAATATCATACGAATATCTCAACTCTTCTATTGATTCATACGGTTCTTCAAATGGGCCATACCCACAGATAGGACAGTAATAGATTTCCATAGACTCCTTGATTATATTGGTCGCGTTCTAACGCCGCGCTTCAGGCTGCGAGCAGAGGGCGCGGCCACTTACACTTGAAGAAACGCCACCGATTTTTCACCCGCGCCCTCTGCGAAGTCGCCTGCAAGCGCATCGTTAGAGATGGCCTGTGTCGGACGGCCTCGCTCGTGTGTCAGCGCGACACGCCCTGAAATCCGTATGATAGCGGCGACTCCCTGCGCATCGAGGACGCCGTGTGCAGTGCCTCTTGAACCTGAGACAGGGCGTGTCGCGCTGGGGACTCTGCCTGTCGAAGACCTTCACGCCACCGTACGTTCCTGTCAAGACATCTCCTGCTGTGCCTCGTGTTGCCATCCTAACAATTGTTTATGCGGCGTGCTGTTTTGCAAATTCCTGATATGCTGCATATTCCCTTTTCAGCAGAGCGGGCGTATCCAATTCGTATGGGCAGCGCAAGGCGCATTGGCGGCAGTCAATACATTTCGGAATCCGTTCCATTTTTTCTTTCCAGTCGGCGCTCAAAAATTGCTGATATGGCATCCGCCCCATCAGCAAAGCCATACGAGCCGCCATCGGGATCGGAATCTCCACCGGGCAGGGCAGGCAATAGCCGCAGCCCCGGCAGAATGCGCCGGAAAGCTCTTTGCGGTCACGCTCGATGCTCTGCCGCATGGCATCATCTAAGACCGGCGGATGTTGTTCGAAGGCGAGAAATTCATCTAACTGCGCTTCGAGTTCAATCCCCCAGATCGGCACGACATTGTCATATTGCCGGAGAAACGCAAACGCCGACGCCGCGTTCGTAATCAGACCGCCGGACAGCGCTTTCATGGCAATCGCGCCGACATCATGCTGTTTTGCGATCTGAATCAATTCCAAATCTTGGGCCGCTGACAGCAGGCTGAACGGAAATTGAATCGTATCGTACAGGTCTGATTCTACCGCTTCTTTGGCGACATTCAGGCGGTGATTCGTCAGGCCGAGAAAGCGGATTTTGCCGCTCGCTTTGGCTTCTGATAAGCCGTCATACATGCCGTGCTCGTCGCCGGGGCGAGGAACGTAGAGCGGATTATGCAATTGCAGAATGTCTATGTAATCGGTTTGCAGCCTGCGCAAGCTATTGTCAATGTCTGCCAACACGCCTTTTTTGTCTGACGCCGGGCTTTTGGTGGCGATAATAACCTGCGAGCGCGCGTCGTGCAGCGCATAGCCGATTTTCTCTTCGCTGTCGGTGTAACCTTTGGCGGTGTCGAAAAAATTGATGCCCTGTTCGAATGCTTTGCGCAACAGGCGCGTTGAGGCGTCAAGGCTGATGCGCTGAATCGGAATTGCCCCGAATCCGCTGCGGCTGACCATCAAATTTGTGCGTCCTAAACGTATTTTTTCCATGATATTCCCCACCCCTTGCCCCTCCCAGGAGGGGAATTGTTCGCAAAATCCCCTCCTGGGAGGGGCAAGGGGTGGGCTTTCCAATTTATGAAAGATTTCCTAAACGATGAGCGCGGGCTTCGGCGTGTAAGGCCAACTCTGTCGCGAGAAAACAATGCGCCTGCGGCATCGCGGTGTCCGTCCGGTTGAGCATATCGTTAATCAAGCTTTCCCCGTAGGGCAAATGCACGTTTTGACAATCAAAGTAGCGCGTTCCTTTTTGGTCAACTAAAAAGAGATGATCGCCACCACTGCGTCCGGCAATATCGGCATATTTCCGCAGTTCGATGTAGCCTTCCGTGCCAAGAATCGTCAAGCGTCCGTCGCCCCATGTGCCGAGGCCGTCAGGCGTGTACCAATCCACGCGAATATAGCCTGTGCCGCCATTCCCGCGCAGCATCATATCGCCGAAATCCTCTAATTCAGGATATTGCGGAAATTTGTAATTTGCGACTTGCGAACTGACGACTTCCGCCTGTGTTGATTTTGTGAAAAAAAGAAATTGATCCACCTGATGCGAGGCGATGTCGGTCAGAATACCGCCATACTGCGCCTTGCGAAAAAACCAGTCCGGGCGGGTTTCGGGGCGAATCTGGTGCGGCCCAAGTCCGATAGTCTGCACGACGCGGCCAATCGCTCCGGCGGCGACCAATTCCCCGGCCTGCACGGTCGCCCGGTTTTCGAAGCGCTCGCTGAAACAGATCGAATAAATTTGTCCGGTTTCAGCCTGAACGCGGCGGAGTTCCGCCAATTGCTCGAACGACACACAGCCCGGCTTGTCGCTCATGACATCTTTGCCATGTCGCATCGCTCTGACGGCTAACGGGGCGCGTTCGCAGGGAATGCCCGCCGTGACAATCATCTGAAGCGTCCCATCTTCCAGTAATTCTTCTTCGCTGCCCGCCTGTCTCGCTTGCGGATATTTTTCGGCGAATTGCGCAGCGAGGTCAGCCTCTTTAGCATAAAACGCCGTCAATTCCGCTCCGGCGCGGATCAGCAGGTTGACCTGTCCGTAAATATGGCCGTGATTTAAGCCGATTGCGGCAAAACGCATTGGTGTTTGTTTCATAAGGCTCTCCGCAAAGAAAAGACCTCACAGGTGTTCAACACCTGTGAGGTCTGTGGCGATTGATATTATTTTTTAATACTTGCGCGGACACGTTCGACAAGCTGCATGAAGCGCCGCCCGTATTCGACATAATTGGCGTAGCGGATATCCGCTTCTGAGGCTTGCGCTTGCGGATCGTGAAAGACGACCGCAAGATGCGGCTCCATCGAAAAGCCGCCATCATAGCCGCTTTTCAGCAGGTCGGCGACAATCGTTTCGACATCGCCGTCTCCTTCGCCAGGAAAAGTGAAATCCACCGCCGGGAAAATACCGTCTGTCTCGTTGACATATCGGGCATCTTTGATATGCACGTAATGAATAAATTCCTTCACTTCCCGATAAAAATCCCAGGCGCGTTGTTTTTTATACGGTTTTGCGCCGCGCCGCAAATCAGTAAAGACCGGATTGCCCGTATCGAAGACCAATTTGAACGCCGGAGAATTGATCTGTTCAATCAATTTCCGCGTGTGATCGGGCGACATGCCGCCGTAGTTCATGCAGTTTTCATGAAGATACAGCACACCCGCGTCTTCGCACATTTTGACGAGATGCGCGACTTTCTTGAAAATTTGCGGTTCTAATGCCGGGCTGTCAGGCTCTTCATCCTTCACGACGGCGAAACTCATTCCGCGCAGCATCGGAACGCCTAACCTTTGCATACGGGGAATCGCCCGTTGCAATTCGGCGACGCTCCGTTGAAAATCCGCTTCTTTGCGCGGATCTTTGCTCCAATTCGCCACCGCGCTGCCGAAACAGTTGATTTTCACGCCTGCGTCGGCCAATTTTCCGGCGACTTCGTCGAATTGTTCGTCTGAAATATCGGTGATATTCACCCCGTCAATATTGCGGGATTCGATATGCGTCCATCCTAATTCTTGCGTGGCGCGAATTTGCGTATCAATGGACGCGCCCGCTTCATCGGCAAAACCTGTGTAGTACATATCAGTAGTTCCACCCCTGCCAGGGTTTTTGAGAAAATAAAAGATTTTATTCAGTAATAACGTTTTTTAGCCCCAGCGGGGCAATATGTTTGTAGTAATTGGTTCTTCATGTATTATTTCAGCCCCGTAGGGGCGGCATATCGCCCCTACGGGGCTGAACAATCGTTGAGAATCATTTTTGCTACACATATCACGCCCCGCTGGGGCTAAAAACCGTCGTTACCGAATTATTTTCTTCATTCCTTGACAGGGGCTTCGTTTTTCTCTATGAAATAAATCGCGCGTTTGCAGCGAGCAATTCGTCCAGCATCGGTTCAGCGGTTTCGGGATTCGTCACAAGCGGATCGGTCATCAGCGCAGCTAACGCGGGAGCGCGATTGCCGGTGAGCGCTGCCTCGACAATCAATTCCTGACGAGCGACATGCGCGGCAATGATGCCATACGCCGGAAGCGGCAGGCTGCCGACCGCAAGCGGGCGCACACCAAGCGCATCCACCTGCGCCATGCATTCCACAACCGCCTGACGCGGCAGGTTATCAATCTGCCCTTGATTCGGCACGTTCACCACAAACTGCCCTGCCGGACCGCCGGAGATCGCCGCCATCACCGCCGCCATTTGTTCGAAGGACATCTTCCAATTTTCGCTGATTGTGCCTGCGGCATACTGTTCAATTCGCTGGCGGCGAGCGTTTGCTAAATTGCGGCGATTTTCAATCGTCGTCAGCAGCACGCCGAAGCGATTGCCGCGCTGATTCGCGTCGGTTAAAAATCCAGGCAAAAATTCGGCAACATGCCGGTCGCCTGCGCCGAAGAGGACGCCGAGCCGTTTGAAGAGCGATAATTTCACCGCCAATCTATCGCGAAACACATCCGTCTTTACGTCGCTGTCATGTTCGCCAAGAAACTCAAATACGCTATGAGACGCCAGCCATTCCCGCAGCAGCGCCAATCCATCGCGTCCGGCAGCGTCGCAGCGCAGAAGCACGGGCAAATGGTTGATGCCCGCCACGTCCATCGAAATTTCTTGTTCCGGCAGATTGAAGAGGCGCGTCAAATGGCGCATCCGAACGATGTCCACTTCATGACAGAGGCCGATGGTTCGGATGTTCGTAGCGCGAGTCACGCCCCGGCAGATCGTGGTCATCGGATTGGTCAGGTTCAACATGTAGGCGTTCGGGCACAATTGTTCCATTTCGCGGGCGACTTGCACCGCAAACGGAATATGCCGCAGTCCACGCGCCAATCCGCCCGGCCCGACGGTATCGCCGACCGATTGGTAAATGCCGTAGCGTTCTGGAATTTCGATGTCGTTGCGCATCGCCGCTAACCCGCCGACGGAAATGCAGAGGATCACGAAGTCAGCGTCACGCAGCGCCTCGGCGCGGTTTGGCGTTGAGGTAATTGTGAGGTTGCCTGCCACATCGCTGACAACCCGTTTGCTGGCGCGAACCAACAAATCGAGCGCATCGGCGTCAATGTCATGCAGCACGACCGTTGCGCCTGCGAGGTGTTTGGTCAGCGCCATATCGGCCACTAAGCCGGTTGTCCATTGAACGCTGCCGCCGCCAATAAATGCAATTTTAATCATGATGATTTGAGGAAAGAAACCTGCGTAGAGACGCACGGCCGTGCGTCTCTACGGGAATTATCCTTTTAAGCCGGTCGTGCTGATGCCTTCGACGATATACCGTTGACAGACGATAAAAATCAGAAAGACCGGCACGAGCGAGAGGCTGGACATGGCGAAAATTGCGCCCCAATCCGTGCTGGACTGCGGATCGGCAAAGGTACGCAAGGCTAATGAAATCGTGTACAATTTCGGGTTATTCAGATAAATCACCGGCGTCATGAAATCTTCCCATGTCCAATAAAATGAAAAGATCGCAGACGTAATCAAGGCCGGTTGAATCAGCGGCAGCAGAATGCGCCAGAAAATCGTGGTTTTACTGCATCCGTCAATCGAAGCCGCTTCGTCCAATTCTTTCGGGATGCCGCGAATGAATTGCACCATCAAAAAGATAAAAAACGGATGGCCGAAAAAGCGCGGCACGAGCAGCGGTTTGAACGTATTCAACCACCCCAATTTCCCGAACATGATGTATTGCGGAATCAGGAGCACTTGCTGCGGCAGCATGAGCGTCAGCAGCATAAGCATAAACCAGCCTTTGCGACCGATAAAATGCAGCCGCGCAAAGGCATACGCCACCACCGCCGACGAGATGACCGACCCAAACGTTGCGACGCCGGCATACAAGAACGAGTTTTTGAAAAACGTCGCAAATGTAATCCCGCCGAACCCTTTCCAGCCGGACACATAATTTTGAAACACAAGGCGTTGCGGAATCAACGAGGTGATATGCATCCAAATCTCCTCCGGACCTTTCAATGAACTGGCGAACATCCAGAGGATCGGGTAGATCATGAGAAAGCCTAACAGTCCGACGCTGCCATGATATACGCAGCTTCTGATAAACACCTTCCGCCGTTGTTGTTTTTGCAGTTCAAGCGCTATTGTCGCGGCATGTTCTTGCTCGGTCATGTTATTCGCCTCCTTCGGATTCGTAGAAGACCCAGTATTGGGACGATTTGAAGACAATGGCGGTAAAAAACGCCACCACGAGCAATAACGCCCATGCCATCGCCGCGCTGTAGCCCATTTTAAAGTTCACAAACGCCTGCTGATAGAGGTAGAGCGCATACACCAATAATCCATCCATCGGATCGCCGAGGCCGTTACTCAAAATAAACGCCTGCGAAAAGACGAGAAAGCCGCTGATCATCTGCATCACTAAATTAAAGAGAATCACCGGCGTCAGCATCGGCAGCGTAATTTTCAAAAAGCATGACCAGCTTCCCGCGCCGTCGATCCCGGCGGATTCGTACAACTCGGTGGGAATCTGTTTCAAACCGGCTAAAAAAATCAACATCGGCGAGCCGAATTGCCACGCCGCCAAAATAATCAGCGGCCAGATCGCGGTGCGCACGTCGCTGAGCCAGATCAACCCTTTGACGCCGAACCCCGCCAGGATAAAATTGACCAATCCGGTTTTCCCGAAAATCTGCCCCCACATCACGGCGACGGCGATGCTTCCGCCGACGATGGACGGGGCGTAATACATGGCGCGATAGGTGGGAATCATCCGACGTTTCGTGTTCAACAGCATGGCGACGATCAGCGCAAATGTGAGTCGCAGCGGAATGGCGGTAAAGACATAATGAAATGTCACTCGCACGGATTGCCAGTAGCGCGAATCGCGAAACAACATGCGTTCGAAATTATCGAATCCGACCCATTTGGGGGCGCTGAGAATGTCATACTTGGTAAACGCCAGCACAAACGAGGCGACGATCGGAACCAGGGTGAAGACGATAAAGCCGATCAGCCAGGGGGAGAGGTATAAGTAGCCAACCAAATTTTCATGCCGTCGCCGCGCGGCGGCGCTGACTGTGCGGCCGGCCTGATTGGCGACGCGCCCGTCAGCGGAGGGGTATGCCTGTGATGCGCTCATAGAGTGTCCCTCAATCAGAATGTCCCCTCCCTCAAAGGCGAGGGAGGAGATGTGTTGATGTTGCGTTCCCGGTACCTACTACATTAAATCATTAGTTTTTAATAGACAAAAGATTCATAAATGATTCT
>CAZRSF010000036.1:45915-59387 GCA_964602655.1 uncultured Candidatus Moduliflexus sp. | reverse complement strand
GAATCCAGGAGTGCAAAAGCGTCAGCTTTTGCGGTCAACGCTTCGCTTTGAGACTCCTGCGTGATGTTCGATGGCAATGAATTATGCTGTAAGCCGTACCGCATGATCTCGTCAGTCCTCCGCGTGATTTTTCTGCAAGAGGTCTTGATACAAGGCCGCAATATGCGCCACCATGTGTTGAGATGTCCAGGAATCATCAAGCATCAGCCCTCCGGCGGCTCCCATCGTTCTTGCCAGATCTGGCTGCTCAAGCAGTTGCAGGATGCTGGCGGTCAACGCCGCGACATCTTTCAGCGGAACTTTCAGGCCATTTTCGCCATGCGCGACCAACTCGGAGACGCCGGGAATATCGAAGGCGACAATCGGCTTCTCTTCCGCGAGATACTGGACGATGACACGCGGCAATCCTTCCCACAGCGAGGTAAACACGGCAATGTCGAAGATGGCGATGATGTCTTCGATGTCGGTGCGAAATCCGGTAAAGATGACGTGCGGCGCAATGCCGAGTTCTGCGGCGAGCGCTTCGAAACGTTGACGATACAGGCCATCTCCGGCAAAGACAACCTTCGTATTCGGGACGCGCCGCAGAATCTCGGAGGTCGCGGACAGCAGATATTCCTGGCCTTTTCCCGGATCGAAACGCGAGACATGACCGATGACGCGATCCGTCGGAAGAATCCCCAATTCCTGGCGTATGCGCAGGCGGCATTCCTGGCTCAGGCTGCGGGCGTTGATGAATTTTTCAAGGTGCATGCCGGTATGAATCACTTCGTATTGGCTGGCTTGCCCGATACCGTGCCGGAGATAATACGCTTGCAAATCATGACCGACGGCAATAAACGCGTCAGTGATTTTGGCAGTGGCTTGTTCGAGCAAACGAAAAGACGACCGCGCAAGCGGATGACGGAATTCGTGAAACGTGATGCCATGCACCGTATGCACAATGATCGGCGTCCCGGCCATTTTGGCCGCCAATCGCCCCAAAATACCGGCTTTGGCTGTATTCGTATGCACGATGGCATAGCGTTCGCGTTCGATGTGGCGATATAAACGCCACAACGCCGTCATATCGCTGACAGGATGAATATCTCGCCGTAATGACGCTTCGCGCAAGATCGGAATGCTCTGCGACGCTTCCGACACATACGCCGGATCGGAATCGCCGCCGACCAACAGCGCGGCGTCGAAACCATACGCCGGAAGCCCGGCAACGGTTGCGACCGCGCTTTCATCTGCGCCGCCGCGAATCAATCGCGTTAAAATGTGGAGTACTTTCAGCATTACGGAGCCTCTCGCTTTGTCAAGATCATGCTGAATGATTCCGCAGCCTGCTCTCTGGCAATCATGTAAAAACATACGACCCACAGCCGCCAGATGCCATAGAGCGGAAAGCACCAGGAAAAATACCCGCTGAGAAAATAGGCGCGCTGTTCGATCACCTGGAAACCGCAGCGAAGAGCGGATTGACGGAATTCATTCGGAGTGCAGCGATGATAAAAACTCTTGAATCCTTGATAATTCCGTGTGTGCGGAAACAACGTATATAGCAGCCATTTTTTCAGGGACTCCGGCAGAAGCAGGTTCAATCGAGCATATATCGCAGATCGCGATGGAACGAAAACGAGCGCCATGCCTCCTGGCTGAAGCAGACTCGCGATGCCTTGCAAGGCGGATTCGACATCGGGAACATGCTCTAACACGGCGTTGCAGATGACAAGATCGCCATCGCCTTTTCCATGATATGTCATAATATCTGCAACAATCGTCTCATCATAATTTCCTGGCGGCGCGTGGTGTAATTCTTCTTGAGAAATATCCAGACCGATCACATGCAACGCATGTTGCTCTTTCAGGCGACTTGAGATGGCAGGCTGTTTTCCCCCCCCGACATCATACACGCGTTGATGCGCTGTCAGGAACGCCGGAACAAGCGCGTGAGTAAAATCCGCGCTGCCGTCAACGCTGAAAAATTCCGGGAAAAGCCTATCGAACCGGTTCGATAACCATATCTGCGTCCGAATGCACCATCGAAACAATCGTCGCCACATCTTAGTCGTTCTCCTCATGTACATGTAGGACGAAATTTTTTTTCGTCCATTTGTCCGCCTGTTCATACGGCGCGTGTTTCGAAATACGATTTCGACAGACAAGATTCCTCATATTCTTTTGGGCATGAAATACGGCAGCGGTGTCTGATAGAAATAATGCCAGCGAGTCGCCGCCGAATCAGACGCATTGATGGTCATATTCCAGAATGCTTGCCGTCGTTCTTTCGCCGTTTCGTTTATGGCGAAACGAAGCTCGCCAAAATCTTCGAATTGCAAGCGATACAGATCGGCCTTTTCCGGCGAGCCAATCACAAGCGAAGCCGGCTCGGATGTTCCGGACGAGACTTTGAAACGGATAGCGTCTTGTGTCGGCGCGATGGCATAGCTCATCGTCAGCGGCGAGGAGCGCGTAACGAATGGAAATGAGACCGACGCCTCCACGACCCAGGGCATTGAGTCGAAGGCGACGCGAACCCCTTGATTCTGCGCGACGATCAGTAATGACATCATCCCCGAAACATTCGGAGGCAGCGTCAACTCAAACGTATTCGCGCATGTTCCTGTCTGCGCCAGCGTTCCCGACTCGTCGAACAGGCGATAGGTGATCGGTTCCGTCTGTTGTTCGGACAATATCACTGGTGTCATGCGAATGGCGCTCTCAGGTCGGCTGAGAAAATGGAACAACACGTCTTTTTCATAGACGATGTGAGCGGTATCCTGAGCGATTACGTGGTGGTCCTTGATGTCGAACAACAGCGTTTCGAGCAGCGGCGGCGTCTGTAATCGCTGCGCCTCAGGCTCGTACACCGACGACAGAAATGGCGCGGCGTCCTGCTGCCCCTGTCGAATCATCACATTCGCCTTGTTCCACGCCGTCCAGTACTCCGCAGGCATTCCATGCAGCGTGTAATGCCCGGATTTCGGTTTGTCTGTCCATAAACTGTCGGCGGAAAACAGCCAGTACCCATCTGTTTGTTTCGCTAACTCCGACGCCTGCGCTGAAAGATCTTCCGGGAAAAATCGTCCCTGCCAGAGACCGGGAAGATACTGCGCAACGCCATCTTGCTTGATGGTCGTTTGTTCCGTCAACACATCTGGCGACCAGCCGCGAATATAAAACGTTTCTGAAAAGACATTGACCGGCTGCGTGGACGTGCCAAGCCCTCTGATAAGACTGTGATAAAACCAGCTATCAACGTAAGCCATGATGCCAAGCTCCAACGCGGGATTGATACGATGAATCCGCCGCTCAATCTGCGCTGCCAACCGTTGAAGCCGCTGTTCTTGAATCGCGGTATATTGCGGCCAGAGGCGCTGCTGTGTCAGAAATCGGTTGCGTTGCGCTGCCGGAAGCTGCGCCTGTTCGATCACCGCCGCGTGTTCGGGATTGGCTGCGGCAAACGCGAACACGAATTCCTGCCAGCATTGATCGCACAAACAGGGCTGTTCATACACCGCAATATTGCCGCCATACATTTCGGTGTCAATCAGCAGACCAGCCAATGGAACCTGGGTCGAAAGCAGCGCAAGCTGCTCCCATCGCGCGGCGACCGATTGGTCCCAATATTCGGCGTTCAACGGGCAGGGCGTCCGTTCCGTCGGCGTCCCGTCCGGCATTGTGTAGGGCGCGAAACTGCCGAGCCATGCCGTAATCTCCGCCGTTCCGGCAAACGTGTAAATCGGAAACAGGCGAAGATCGTATTGATCCGCCAAGCGCCCCAACTCTTTCCAGCGCGGAATATTCACTGCAAGGCCGGAATCGCAGACAAGCGCCGCATTGAACCCATGCTGTTTCAGCAGGGCGAGTCGGCGTTCGTCGTCTTCTGCCACGCCAATGCCGCTGAAGGCTGCCCGCAATTTTTCAGCGGCGTTGTTCCCGTTCGCATGGCTCGGCATTGCCAGCGACAACGCCGCAAGGAGCAGCAAGAGGTTCGCGGCGCTTCTTCGCCCGTTTTGACAGAATAAGGTGTTCATATAATTGCTCTGTTTGCGCCACCATCGTCTGAATCGAATATTTTTCTCGAATACGGCGATACCCGGCGTCGGCTATTTTGAAAGCCTTTTCAGGAGATTCCAATAGCGAGATGACGGCCTCGGCCAACGCGTCAGGATTGCGCGTCGGAATCAGCAGCCCGGACTCGCCATGCGTAAGAATTTCAGGAACATCGCCGACCGGCGTGGCAATGACAGGCCGTCTCATTGCCATTGCCTCTAACATTGCATTCGGCAAGCCTTCCCAGAGCGACGGCAGCAGGAAAATATCCATCAACGCCAGCCATTCAGGAATGTCTTTTTGAAATCCGGCAAAAATCACGCTCTGCTCGCAGCGTCGTTCGTTGACATAACGCTGAATTTCCCCCTGCATTCGGTCTATGCCGACAAACACGCATATCGCGTTCGGAAAACGTGCATGAATGCGAGGCAGCGCATCAATCAGTGTTTTATGCTCTTTCATGCAGCACAAATTGGCAACCATGCCAAGAACCGTTGTCGTGGATGAGATGCCGAATTCCTCTCGCAACGCCTGAATTCGTTGACCATTTACGCGATCAGGATCGAAACATTCAAGGTCAATTCCGTTCGGGATTGTCCTTATCTTCGACAATGAGATGCGCTCCCGACGGTGCATCGCCAAACGCCCTGCCTCGGAATTGGCAAGATACATATCTGTCATCCATGACGTGTACCGATCTAACCAGACATGATACCATTTCCGCCAGGGATCAGTGCTATGGACGCTGGCAACATTCACCGGAATCCCTAAGAGTCGCCCCACGCTCCTCCCGATAATATCCGCTTTCAAGCCGTTAGTATGCATGAGATCAAGGCGCTTATCTTTCGCAAAATGGTATAATTTCCACCAGGCGCGAATATCCCAGTAGCCCCGCATATTAAAACTCGTCTGTGGAATATGAGGTTGGAGTTTGGCGATTTCATCCACCAGCACATCATGCGCTAACAAAACACAGTGATAATACGTAACGCGATCATGCGATGCGTGTCGGAAAAAGTCTAACAACGTCTTTTGCGTGCCGCCGATTTTGGCGTAGGTCGAAAATTCTAAAATTCGAAATTTATCCATGTGAGAAATACAGCCGATACCACATTTCAAGGTTCAATAACAGCCAGAGTCGGTGCTGATGGTCCCGTGTGCTCTGCTGATGTTCATGAAGAATTCGTTGGATCGCCTGTCCGTTCAAAATGCCGTCGCGCACCAAATGCGATGCGCTCAGATGATCGTGGAGCATCTCGCGCAATTCGTTGCGAAACCAGAGACGCAATGGCACGCCAAACCCTTGTTTTCTGCGCGTCAGCAGTTCTTCCGATAAATATGGACGCGCGACCTGTTTCAGCAGATATTTCGAACATGACCCGCGGAGTTTGTCTTCCGCCGGAACGGTCGTCATGAATTCCATCAATTTATGGTCTAAAAACGGCGAGCGTCCTTCGACATGATGCGCCATCGTCATGCGATCCATCTTGACCAGCAGATCGCCGGGCAGGTAGGTCATGACATCCGTGTAGAGCATGGCATCGGTCAGATGATTCGTGCGGTCGCTATAGAAATAGTCGGCTAAAAAATCGAACGATTGGAGATGCTGCACCTGCTGAAGCACGCCGGGCGTCACCAATGTTGTTTTCAGCGAATTGTCGCAAATCATCATGGCATACGCATACAATTCGGCGGCTGAAGCCAGCGAGAGGTCATGCACATAGCGCACATTTCGATAGAATTTGGCGAGCGGCGCGGGCAGCGCGGAGATGTGCGGATGCGCGGCGCGGAGCGCGGTTTCGATCAGATGGCGGCGGATCGTCAACGGCAGCCAACGATAAAATTTCACAATCCGCAGTCCGAAATAGCGCATATACCCCGCAAACGATTCGTCGCCGCCATCCCCGTTCAAGGCCACTTTCACATGATGACCGGTCATCTCGGCCAGATAATACGTCGGGATGGCCGACGGATCGCCGAACGGTTCGTCGAAGTGCCAGACGAGTTTCGGCAGAACCTCGACCGCGTCGGGTTTGACCAGAAATTCGTGATGGTCTGTCCCGTATCGTTCGGCCACCATCCGCGCATACGGCAATTCATTGAATTCTTTTTCTTCGAATCCGATGGAAAAGGTTTGCACCGGCCTGTCGGAACACTCGGCCATCAGGGCGACGACGAGACTGGAATCAATGCCGCCGCTGAGGAACGCGCCGAGCGGCACATCGCTGATCATGCGAAGTTTCACTGATTCGCGCAGCAAGGACAGCAGTTCTTCCTGGCGTTCCTGCGACGATTGTTGCGTTTTCGGAAGATACCGAAGCGTCCAATATCGTTCGACTTGCGCCGCGCCATGCTCATAGATCAGCGTGTGCGCTGGGGGCAATTGGCAAATATTTCGAAACATCGTGGCGGGCGGCGGCGCGTATTGATAGGTCAGGTAGTGCCACATCGCCTCGATATTCATGGTGCGTTCGACCGTCTCGTCTTGCAGGATCGCTTTGATTTCCGATGCGAACCAGAAGCCGCGTTCGTTGACATGATAAAAAAACGGTTTTTTCCCGACGCGGTCGCGCGCGGCAAACAGGCGTTGTCGGCGCTCGTCCCAGATGGCGAATGCGAACATGCCGCGCAGATGTTCGACGCAGGCCGCGCCGTACAGATCGTAGAGATGGAGGATGACTTCGGTGTCGGATGTGGTCTGAAATCGAATCCCTTGCCGTCCTAACGTGCTTCGTAATTCCAGAAAATTATAGATTTCCCCGTTAAACACGATCCAGAGGTCGTCACGGGCGTTAGACATCGGCTGCTGGCCGGTGGAGAGATCGATAATGCTCAGGCGGCGATGACCGAGTCCGACCTGATTGTTGACATAATAGCCCTCATCATCCGGTCCGCGATGCTGTAAAACCGCATTCATTCGGCGGATGTCGTCTTCTGCGATCCTCGTCTGGCGGTCTGCCGCCACTTTTCCGCAAATTCCACACATATCGTTTTTTTTACTCACTTCGAAATTTATGCTATTCGAAAGAATATCAACAGGCTGAACATCGTAAATGTTGTCGCATAGCCGATAAAAAGCAGCATGAGATGATTCCCGGCGTCTTTCGACATGATCGCTCTGATTCCGCATGAAAAGAACATCGCCAGCGGTAACAGCATCGGAAAGAGAAACCGGCCTTGCGCCTGCCGATATAAGATGCCGAAACGGAAGACAAGCGCCAGATGCGCCAACAGGGTCAACGCGAATATGCGCCACAATCGCAGGGAGGTGTCAGGAAGCCATTGACGCGCGAGTTCTGGCTGGCGGCGTATTTTGATCAGGCCAATCAGAGAGATGCCTGATAAAAGCAGCCCGATCAACGGGAAATTGCCGTACACATCGTTGAATATCCCGGACACCGACCAAAACGTCCGCAGCAGCGATCTGACGATATACGCGATGGCCTCGCCCCAGGAATCCCATATTTTTCGAATATTGGCAATATGTTCGGCGGTCATGCTTCCGTACGTCTGCCAGTTGCGCAGTCCCCAGGGAAACCATATCGCCGTGGCGATGCCGAGGATCAATCCGCCGCGCAGCACGATCGAGCGCCAGCGCGTTCGCATGGCCAATGCGTCGAAACAGACCGATAGCACACAGGCAAGGAGATAGACGATGGCATTCAATTTCGTGAGCATCGCCAAGCCAAGAAGTATCCCCAGGCTGAACACATACGTTAATGAATATGTTCTTTGCGCGAGCAGGCAGAACACCCCGCCCCCGATTGCAATCAGCAGATTGTCATTATTGATGACCGACGAGAGAAAGGTATAGGTCGGCAGTAAACACATCACGGCCATTGTCGAACGGTTGACGGCCTCATCGGTGATGGCGGCGGAGCGAAGAAAGCGCGCTGCCAACCAGACGGTCAATAACCAGAGCGCGACCGACGCGCAGCGTATCGTTCGGACAATCGCCGCTTCTGTCGAAAACGCCGCCGCCGCCGCGCTATAAATCGGCTGCATCGCAAGATAATACAAGGGTGGCTGATAATATTCCCAGTCATTGCTTAACGCGCCGGTTTGACTGGTCTGAATCGGAAACGAATGATGATCGCAAAGATATTCGATGTATTTGAAATGCGATTGTTCGTCAGGCGCGTAAAAAATCGGCGTGCCGAACACAAACGCGATGCGGCAGAGCGCCCCGATAGAAATCATCAACAACAGCGCGTTGCGGTGAGTTAGCCGACGCCCCACGTCGAACCATCGGCGTGTCATGGAATTGCGGCGTTCGAATCGTTCAACGGACATGATGAGAACCGGCATAGGAGGGCGATCCCGAATTGACGGACACGGCGGAAGACGCATCGCTCGAATGTTCGCGCGCAACGGCGAACACGACGCCGATAAATAGCCACCAATTCCCGTTGACATAAAAGGAAAAGAGCGAATCGGTAAAGAAAGAGCCGGGAATGGCCGCGCAAATTCCCACAAACAATAACAGCGCAAGATGCTGTTCCTCAACATGACGCTGTCGGTCAAAGAACGACGGAAGGCATCGCCAGGCGGTCATGATGATACTGCTCAACATGAAGAGAAACGGAATAAATCCCGCCAGTCCCATTTCTGCAAGGATTTTGAGATATTGATTGTGCGGAGAAAGGCCGGAGGCAATATTTTTCGCAGAAAACATGTTAAAACCGACGCCAAAAATAGGATGTTCCTTGAAAGCATTTAACGCCTGGATGATTGTATATTTCCGTAACGAATCGCTCGCTGTTCTCATCCAATACAGCGCCTTTTGATACTCTGTTTCTCGCAAAAGTCCTATGCGGAATCGCATAAAACCGTCATAGATTGTCGGAGAGAAGGCGATCAACACCACCAGTGAAGCGACAAACAGCATCAATTTCCAGGAGATTTTTTTGCGAACGAACTTGAAATGATAGACGAAAAATCCGATCAGTCCGCCGATGATCGTTTGAATAAGCGCGCCGCGCGAAAAGGAAAGGAATTGAGCCAGCAGAGTCATACATGCAATTGGGAGATAGAATCCGAAACGTTTCCAGGAGGAACCAGTTTCGAAGGCACAGGCAAATATCGCGAGAATAATCATGACGCTCAGGTATGCGCCGAATTCATTCGGATTGGTGAATATGGAGGTGGCTCGTCCCCAGAAGACGAATTCCGGATCATACAAAAATGCGAGGGCTGGAAGGGGCTTTTTGAAATAATATTGCGCGATTCCTAAGAGCGCGATCAGCGCAGATACGGCAAGAGTGATATCCAGGAGACGACGTATTGCGCGAGGCGTTCGCACGGAGAAGTACGCTAAATACGTCATCGCAAGCAAGTCCAGCGGAATAATCGCATACGCAATGACACGACGCCGAAACATATCCGAGGTTATTTCGAAGGTGGTATTGATGGCTTCTGATGCCGTAAACAATGCAATAACAAGTGACAGAAGAAACAGCGCGGTTGCTATTTTGAATTGCCGGAGAGCGGGATTGTGTTTTTTCCGAAAGGAATCCGAGCAACGAAAAATGACATAGAGCAACAAACTCCAGATCAATATCCGTTTGACATGGAAAATAGAGACGATATGCACATCTCGAAACGGAAGCAGCGGCGCGACGAACAGTGGCGCGTATTCCGGCGTTTTCAATAAGAGCGGAATCGTCATCGTTCCGATGATCAGCAGCAATGTGAACGCAAGCGGCGAAGAAGAGTACGCAATAAACACCATATACGCTGCGAGCGCCGTGATCAGGAATTCCAGCATCGGTCGTGGTATCGTTTTTTCTATATTCGTCATGCTTTTCCTCTCAACAGGTGGTCATACGTCTGTTCGATTCGATGGATCATCGTCTCCATTGAAAAATGTGCTTCGACTCGCATTCTTGCATTTCGACCATATCGCGCGATCTGTTCGGGATGTTGCGCCAGGTCGAGGATCGCTGCGGCAAGCGCCTGAGCATCATGCGCGGGAACTAATCGTCCGGTCTCCCCGTCGAGAACCGCTTCCGGGTTGCCGCCGACCGACGTGGCGATGACCGGTTTTCCGGCAGCCATCGCCTCTAAGATCACATTCGAAAATCCTTCTTCATACGACGCCGACACGATAATGTCCATCATCTTCAAGATGTTCGGGATGTCCGAGACGAATCCCGCAAATCGGACGTAATCCTGAATGCCATGCCTCGTGCAGAGGTTTCGAAGCTCGGGAAGAAGTCCTTCTCGTTCTTCTCCGACACAGAGAACGAACGTATTCGGACACTCCCGAATGACCTCCGCCGCCGCGGTCAACAGTTCGTGGTGTCCTTTATAACGGTACAGATTCGCAATCATCCCGATGACGACATCAGCCTCGGAAATTCCAAGCTGCGCTTTGAGCCGCGCCACCTGCGGATCGTGCCGATCTCCTGGAGCATAGCGGCACGTATCGATCCCGTTATAAATCACTTCGACCTTATCGGCGGCGATACGTTCGCGTTGCAGCGTATCCGACAGCACGGCGCGAGAATTGACGATGACGAGATCGGTAAAACGATTGACGAAATTTTCGAACCATTGATAGTGAACTGCGCCATCCTTGAAGAGTCCTAAATTCCGTCTGCTTGTAATCACAATCGGACGTCCTGTCAATTTCGCGGCACATCCGCCATACAACGACGGCGTAAACATAAAACAATGGACAATATCAGGTCGTTCTCGCCGCAGATAGCTGCACAACGCCAAAAACTTCCTCGCATACGCCAGGACGCCGCAACGCTTCGCCTCATGCGCCGTCACCGGAATGCCCGCCTGCTCAGCGTATGCTTTGAGAGGGCCACCGCTGGAAATCGCATAAATGCGGGCGTCGAATCGTGTGCGATCAAGGCGAATCGCTGTTTCGACAAGCTGCCGTTCCGCGCCGCCGACGGCTAATGTGCCAATAAGATAGACAATTTTTTTCCGTGTTGTCAAGTTTATTTGTAACTGTTTACGTACCGGCGGACAGCCGTGTCCGCCGAAACCGGCTGAAGGCTTATCCATAAGGCGTGTTCGACGAACAAGGCTGTTCGTCGGTACGTAAATAATTACGGTTATTTTTATCCGACGACTCTGCGCATTGATTTCTGATCAAGCAACTCGCGATACAACGTTTCGGTTTGCGCAACCATCCGCTCGATTCGAAAGGCCGTATGTACGCGCTGTCGGCCTGCGCTGCCCATGTTTTCGCGAGTTTTGCGGTCGCGCAGCAAGCGCAGGATCGCATCTGCCAGAACGTCAGGTTCGCCCGGCGGAACCAGGAGGCCGGTGTCTCCATCAACGACGACTTCCGGCGTGCCGGCCACGCGTGTGGCGACAATCGGCAGACCTGCCGCCATCCCTTCGAGCAAGACATTCGACAGTCCTTCCAGATGGGACGAAGAGACCAGAATATCCATGATTGAAAGCCATTCCGGAATATTGCGCTGCTGCCCGGCAAATACGATTGCCTGGCGAATGCCTGCGTGATCGGCAAACGTTTCCAGCGTTTCTCGCATTCCGTCATCGCGTCCGATCAGGACGAAACGCGTGTCCGGCATCTGCTGCAAGACCGTCCCTGCCGCCCTCAATAAGACGGAATGGCCTTTGCGCGACTCCAGATTCGCGATTGTGCCGACAACCAGGGCGTGTTCAGGAATTCCATACGCGCGTTCGAGCGCGAATGATGACGGAACAGCGTGAAAGCGCTCGACATCGACGCCATTATGAATCACTCTGATTTTGCGCGGCGAAAGCCAGCGTTCTTTCATGAGGCATTCGTCACGCAATTGCATCGAATTCGCGACGATAGCCGTCACCCAAAGATTCGACGCATGCAACAGCCATTGATGGGGAAATGCCGGAAATGCCGGATCGTTCGCATTCAGCGTCGCCCGACGCCCGGTAATGATGACCGGCACGGCTGCCGATTTTGCGCTGATCGCCGCAAACAGGTTCGCAGAGGGCAAAAAACTTTGCACGATCATTGGCCGCTGCTGTCGAAAAAAACGTGTCATCTCGCGCACAAGCGCAAGCGCCCCGCGCAGCCACGCGATTCGTGATTCGGATGGCGGGGCGTAATCGCGAATGAACAGGGGAATCGCGAGCGATTCGAGCCGAGCCCGCAACGGCCCATCCAACCCGAAAGCATACACAATAGGGACGAACTGCTCTCGGTTTATCCGGCGCAGTAATTCGAGCAATTGCGTCTCAGTGCCTCCGATAGCAAACGTACCAAGCACATAGATGATTTTTGCCGGCGTCATTCGTATTTTCCGCACAGTTCGTCATACAGCGATTCGACGCGCCGAACCATTTGTTCGAAGCTGAACTGGCCTTGCGCCTTTTTTCTTGCGCGGTCGCCGAATTGCTCGCGCAGCGCGGGGTCGCGCAGCAATCGTTCGATTTCATGCGCCATTGCCGCAGAGTTGCGGTCGGGAATCAAGACTCCGGTTTGCCCATCCTCAATCAGTTCGGCTGCGCCGCCGACATGCGTGGCGATAATCGCCTTTCCAGCGGCCATACCTTCTAAAATCGAGTTCGAGAGTCCTTCGGAATGCGACGACGAGAGCAGCATATCCATCATGGCCAATAACTCCGGCACATCATCGCGTTGACCGAGAAACCGCACCGCCTGCAAAACTCCTAAACGCCTCGCCTGTTCGGTCAGTTCGGGAAGCAATCCGTCGTCTCGCCCGATAAAGAGCCAGACTGCGGACGGAAATGTTCGAGATACAAGCGCGGCGGCCTCCACCGCGTCTTCCAGACCTTTGCAGTCGCGTAAATTCGAGACGATGCCGATAATCGGCGCATCCGGGGATATACCGAGCGCGCGTTTTTTTTCCTGAACGTCAACCGCCGCCCGATAACGCTGACAATCAACGCCGTTATGCACGACGCGGATTTTTTCCGCTGAAATGCCGGATTCGTGCGTCAGCGAATGTTGTTTGACCGCTTCCGAATTCGTCAGAACAATCGTAGCCCAACGATTCGATAATGCAAGCAGCCAGCGGTAATACGGGCGCAGAATATCCTGTTCGCTCAACCCGCGCCGCCCGGTGATAATGACCGGCGTTCCTGCGAATTTCGCCGCGATGCAGCCGTAAATATTCGCCCAAAACAGATAGGTTTGCACGATATCCGGCTGCTCCTGGCGTAAATAGGCGATGAGACCGCTCAAAAATCGAAATAATCGAACGTATGACGAAAGGTGAGTTCTGCCGGAAATCCGTCAAAATCACACATCTTTACCGGAATGCCCAACGCCTCGATGCGCTCCCGCAATATGCCATCCTCTCCGAAGCCGACGACCCGAAGTTCGAAGCGTTCTCGATCAAGCCGCCGAAGCGTTTCGAGCGTCTGTGTTTGCGTTCCACCGACGACAAATGTTCCAAGTAGATAGACGATTTTGATTTTTTTCTTCATTAGCATATACT
>CAZRSF010000036.1:0-45905 GCA_964602655.1 uncultured Candidatus Moduliflexus sp. | reverse complement strand
TTTCACCTGATATACGGTAAAATCCGCATTCGCAAACCGCACTGTCCAGGCAGGACGATGCCGTTCGACGAATTCGGTGAAAAACGATTCGTCTAACGGGCTTGTCACAATATAATCAACGCCGAGCGACGCGAAATAATCGAGGAGTTCCTGATCGGAACTCGGCGTATGATAGACACCCGCCGTTCGATCTGTCAACAAGGCCAATACGCGCGGTTTCCTGAAGATATACACCGCATCGCGAGCGGTGTGCCGGGTGATGAATGTCAACAATTCTTGCGATGCCGGCGTCGCGATGCCCTCTGTCAATGTGCCATATTCAAGATGCGAATATCGAAGCATATACGTCGTTGCAATCATGAGCATGACCGACATCGAAACGATGTTTCGAGCAATGCGTGGGAAAAAAACAGGAAGTTGCTGAAGCGCACGCAGCATATAGAAGATAGACAGCGGAAACAGCGGAAAGAGATACCGTAGTTGACTGAACGGAAAGATAATAATCAGCAGTCCGTACGACAGGCCGAATACGTCGAAAATCGTGATGCGCCGTCGAATGCTCGCGGCAAGCCCCGTCAGCGACAACAGCACGGTGACGGTCAGGACGACGTGCCGCCCCAATCGAGACGAACCGTTATCCCAAAACACTGCCATGCGCTGCGCGTATTCGCGCAGATTCCTGATGACCGTCTCGACCGTCATACTGGCAAATTGGTCGCCATAGCTGCTATCGTTATGCGCTAAAACGCCCTGAGCCATCATCAAGCAGACAAACACAATCGTGGCGCTTAGCGTCAAGCGCGAAATTCGCCGCCGCCGTAACAGTTCGTACGCCCACAGGCTGGGAATGAGGACAAGCCCCGGACTTCTCGCGCCATACGCAAGATACATCAACACGCCCGCCAGCAGCCCGGCCAGAATGTTCTCCCGGCGAGAACGCTCGGCGCGAAAGGCGCGATGAATCGTCAGCAGGCTCAGATAGACGAATAAGAGGAATGGAGTGTCGGAAAGAATATGATCTTTGAATTCCCAAAAACATGGGTTGAAACCGATGATGGCGACCAGAAGCAGCGCATACGCTGGAGAGAGTTCTGCTTCGAATGCCTTGAACAGCACCCAGAGCGCGATCAAAAAGACGAACAGTAATTCGACTTTCATCGCCGTCAAATTCAGCCCGAACAGCGCATAGACCGGCGCTAACAGCAGCGGAAACACCGGCGGAAACGTTTCCGGCCCGACCGTCGCATTCTTCGGATTGTAGAGATAGCCGGTGTCTTTGTATGGAATGCCTTCGACGAGATTTTGGGCGTGATGGATGTACAAGCTGAAATCGCCGCCCCAATCATGTCCGTCGCGAAACGTGGCGGCATAAAAGAGGCCGATTGCGGCGAGCAGGAGAAGAAGCCATGCGGATGTGTGTTTCATCATGCGTTGTGCGGCGCGGCTGTCGCAGTATGCCAGACATGGCGATACAGCAGATAGACCAGCGCAATCGTAGTGAGCGTGTACACGGCGGACGTGCTGAAGGCAATGCCGACATGCCCCCAATACGACATAAAAATCCGATTGAAGAGAATGTTCAATCCGATGCTGATGCCAGATACCCAGGTTAAGATCGTATTTCGCTGGAACGCATTATACATTCTGGCGGTTAAGATGCCGACCGCTTGCATGGGCAAGCCGATGGTGTAGGCCATCCACGCGCGCGACGTTGCCGCGGTGGATTCCGGCGAAAATGCGCCGCGCTCGAATGCCAGTCGCACCAGCCATTCGCCCCCGAATATGATGAGGAGGATGACTGGCGATAACACCAGCAACAGTCGGAAGATTGTCAGTAAAAATGTCTTTTTCAGAACGACAAACTCGCGCGCCGCGACCTGTTGCGCCAAAAATGGAAACACCGCCTTTGATGTGACCATCACAAACATTTGCGTGGAAAGATTGTGGAGTCGAATCGCGTAGTGCAGCGAGGAAATACTTCCCGTCGGAAGCGTGGACGCCATCATTTGATCTACGGTCATGTTGAGATGCCCGAATGATGCGCCAAGCAGTAACGGCGCCATCGCGCGTCCTGTTGCCGACATTTCTGCATCGAATACGTTTAATATCGGCCTTCTTTTCGGAAAAAGATTTTTCAGTCCGACGATGGTTGCGCCAATCTCAAAGATGACTCCGGCAAGAATACCCCACAACAGCGAAAAAATGCCTTGTTGTCTGAAAAGCAGGATATACCCCAATGAAATGACGCCGCCGATCAACGGGACCATCGCAGAGAAAAAGAAGCAGCGATGCGCTTGCAAAAGGGACAATCCCAAATCATTCAATACGGTCAGAAAGAGTAAGCCTGTCGAGATTTTCAGCAGCGATGCCGTCAACGCAAGCTGCGGCGCGGTAAACCCTTTTCCTAACAAGGCGGCAATCACGGAACTGCCTGACCACAGCGCCGCGCCAATACAGAGCAAGATGCCAAGAAGCCACATCGTAAATGACGCGAGCGTATCGGCAGCGGCCTCGACCCCTCGCGTCTCGCGCCATTGGAGATAGCGCGGAATCATCGTCGCGCGAATCACGCTGCTGAGCATCCCGAATATGAAGAGATACGGAGTCAATGCCAGGACATACGCATCGAATTCGCTCGACGTGCCGTAATATCTGGCGATCACAAGAGACTTCAGAAAACTGAGGCCGTATTCCAGCGCCATCCCCGCCATAAGCGTCAGGGCTGCCCATTGAATCTGTGTCATCGGGGAAGAACGCGTATTCGGAATCATTCGCAAGAAGAAGCGCCGCTACGCGATGCGAACAGATATTCGATTGCCGCTTCGCCAGTCGCAAGATTCACTAATTCTAACGACAGTTCTTTTCTGGCAAACTTCAACACCTCTTCGATGGTCGCGTGTTCATAAGGATAGCCGCCCAACCAATCTCGAATATCGGTCATATAGGCCATTCCGCGTTTTTGTTGATACGCGAGCATTTCTCGCCAGGGGTTGTAACCGCGCAACACGCGCCGAATCCATTTGTACGAGACCAGAAACCAGTATTCCATCATGCGCTTTCCTAATGGAGATGCCTCATTATAGCGTCGTTTCACGGTCGTCCAGTACGCGCTTTGCGGAGTGGTGACATACAGCGAGAGATACAACTGCCCGCGCTCGTTCATCAGACCGGCGGCATTCGCGATTGCTTGCCACATCTGCCCGGTATGATGCAACACGCCCCATGAATAGACCACATCCGCCTTCTCGATCTGCGCGAGAAACGCGGCGTTCAAGATCGATCCTTCCGTCACCGTCCAATGCGACGGCTTGCCGACCGATTCCCAGAGGCGCCGCGTCGTTGTCACGGAAAACGGATCGAGATCGAAACTGACAATCCGTTCCGCGCCCGATTCATACGCCGCCAACGACGACAGACCGCTGCCGCAGCCAATATCGAGAAACGACCGTCCTTTCAAATCGTCTGTCTCAAGAAATTGCGTGAGATGCTCTTTGGCAATCGTCACGCGCTCCGGCGTCAATTGATGTTCGACAAATGTCTGCCAATTTTTCCCAAACGAAAACGAGACGGCTGCGTCCGGCATAATCCTCCTATTTTATCGCGCCTTCGACCAGCGGTCTTTTCGCGGATTTTTTCAGGATGAGACGAATCATATACTCACCCTGGACGTTTTGACCATGCGAAAGATCGTCAACATGATCGAATGCGAACACGCTATTCGTCGTAGGTACGCTGTTGTCGCCCCAGACATTGACATAGTTTCCATCGGCGACTGAGGCCTGTAACGTTCTGACATACACGGAAATTCGTTGTTTGCCATACAACACAATCGGCGGAAACGGGATGTCGATCCAACTGTTTTCGTAGGGGAGTTCTCGTGGGACGAACTGGCGGATCAGCGTCTCGTCAATCGAAATCAAGACCGTGCAATCTCCCGGATAGGCGCTGGACATGAATATTTTCAACGAGGCTTCGCGATAAGCGGCAATGTCGTCAGGCACGCACAATTCTTTTTTGATCCGTTCCTCGTCAAGCGCGAGATAGCTGCGCCATTCGGCAGTTCCGTCATCGTTGCCGATTTCGAGTTCGGTCTCGCCGTTCTTCTCTCGGAATTGTTCCTGCGACGCGCAATCAATCGCATGTTCATCGGGAAGTGCGCGGCGGCGTTCGACATCGCTGGCATAATCCAAACGCTGATCGTACAGAAAACGCGCGAACGTCATGCCGATGTCCGTCGTTTGCGGCAGAAAGGCGCGTAAGACGTTGGCATCCTGAAAAATCGGCCACAGCATATCCAGAACGCTTCGGGCATGTTGCGGACTTTCGTTCAACATGTCAGTAATCAATCGTAACGCCATGTTCTGATTGTGTTCATAATACCATGCCCCGATCATCGTTCGGAGAAAGACGCTGTTAGGGGCGAATCGCACGGCAGCATCGAAGGCGTTCCCCTTTTGACATTCAGTATTGAGTTTCCCTTCTGTGATCGAACAGTTTCCTTGACTGATAGCCAGTCGCCCCAATTCATAATAATTCCATCCATTCGCCGGGTCGCGTAATACAGCATCTTTGAGGACGGATTCGGCCTGCTGAAAGCGTTCGCTGCGTTGCGCGATGACGGTCGGGTCTTGCGATGCGGCGGCGGCTCTGTGCAGAAAATTGCCGCGTTCCGCCCGCCAACGCGGATTGCCGCGTTCATATCGCGCGGCGCGTTCGAGCATCGCGGCGGCGTTGTCGAGTTGTGTCTCGGTCATCGTCTCGCCGGTTTTGCCTGCGGTCATACCGATAAAACGTTGGTACGCCGACCGCGCAGCCAGTTCCTTGAGCGCTGGAAGCGCGTACGCGAGTACCAGTCCGGCAGCGCCGATCAGCAGCACATAAAATTTCAGCGATGAAATGCGAAGGTAACGCGATGTCATGCGTGTAACCGCCTGCGGGAATGCGCCGTCACGATGGTCATGGCCGCAATCGCTGTGAACAAGAACGCATTCGAGGGAATCTGCAAATTGAAATCCATTGCGCTATGAATCAACAGGCTGCATAACGCACTCAACCCGCCGGTCGTCAGCATAATCGCCCAGCGCGACTGCTGCTGCCTCCAAGCGCGCCAGGTCGAACGAGCGTATAAAAAAACGATGCTTCCTACGAGCAGCATGCCCAACACGCCAGTTTCCGACAGCATTTGCAGATAATCGTTTTCAGCATATTCGACGGTCAATTCTGAAGGAACGCCTTGATAGACCGGTTGAATGCGCGGAAACGTTCCTACACCGGACCCGAAGACCGGAAAATCGCGTGTAATGTTCAATGCGTCTTTCCAGTAATTCCGTCTGAGTTGAAAGGATGTATCTTCGCTGATGTCGCGGAAGGTTTGCAGGCGTTCGAAAAGAATCTCATGCCCGAACGCGAGCGCGCCGATACCTCCGATCAGGAGGACGAGCAGGGCTGCGGCTGCTTTTTTTCGCAGCAGCCGCCGTTGAAACGAGAGCAGCAGCAGGCAGATCATGCCGCCTGCGAAGCTGATGATGCCGCCGCGCGAGCCGCTTAACAGGACGCCGGCGATCAGAATCAATAAAATAAAGCTCGTCAGCAAGACTTTCATATATTTTTCGTCTAAAATGCGGAGAAACCATTTCGACGAGGCTTGCGTGCGCTCGTTCAACCGCGCAAAGAGCTGGCTGAATGCTAACGGAATCACAAGCTCAAGATACCCGGCGAAATGGTTTTTGTTCACAAACGTGCCGGATACCGCGAAGCTCGATGTTTTTTTCATGAAAAAAATCTGATTCCGTCCGGAAAAATACTCCACCATGCCGTACAGCGATTCGAACAGCCCGATCGCAATAATCAGATACGCTAACCGTCGAATCTGGTGAGGGGAACGGATATTATGCACCATCAGCGCAAACAGCATCCCGTATGCCAACAATTCCCGCAATTCGGTTGCGGTCGCATATGAACAGACGGATATCGGTAGGAAGGCGGGCAGCGGGACGTGAATGGCCGCCGTTGAATCGGCGTACAGGCGATACGTCGCCGGAGAAATCCATCGAATGATGACTTGCGGCAGTGGGAGGCATTGAAACGCGATCAGACCGAACAGCAAGCCGCATGGCAGCCACAATGGCGATGATACGGCGCGAAAGACCGTCACATTCGGCGGTAACTGCGGATGATGCCGATCTTCATGGCGGCGGGCAAACGTTTTCGCCAACCAAATCAGCACCAGCAGGGCAATTGCCAATTCCATCAGCGGCAGCGTCCCTTCGGTCATGCCGCCGAACGCGAGTGGCAGATAGACTAATAACAGCGCAATGCCGATTTCGATCAAGATGTCATATATCATGCTTTTGTAACGGCGTTTACAGTTGTTGAGACCTCAGAAGTCTGTCGTCATCTCCTGTGTTGATAATATTCCAAACGGGTTTATCGAATATCTTGCAGGACGTTATGATTCGCGTTCCGTTGACTCCATATTTTCAGGAATTGTATACAAAAACCGTTTAATCTTACGTGTCGGCGTTTTTTCGAATTCTTTAGGATAGAGTTCGATTTTCGAAATCGCGCAGTAACTCGGCAGCCGTTTGTTGAGTTCGCGCCGATTCGCTTCCATCTTGTCGCGTAATTGCGCTTCATCCGCGCCCTTTGAACCTTTCGCGTCCGCCGCTTCGAAATCCGGGAAGACGAGCGCAAACAGTTTCCCTTGCTTTTCTAACACGAGCGATTCCTGAACGAACGGCAGATTATTCAACAGCGCTTCAATCTCTTCGGGATAAATATTCTGTCCCGACGCGCCGAGAATCATGTTTTTGCTGCGGCCTTTGATATAAATGAAGCCGTCCTCGTCAATCGTGCCGATGTCGCCGGTATTCAGCCAATTTTCACGAACGAATGTCTTGCGCGTCGCTTCTGGGTCTTTATAATATCCACGCATGATGTTTTCGCCTCGCAGGAGAATGTCTCCGGCGATCTGGCGAGGGTCTTCCGAATCAATCGTGGCTTCGAGGAAGTTGATGGTTTTCCCGGAGGATTGCGAACGGTGCTGATTCCACGGCGCATAGCTGATTAATGGACCGCATTCCGTCATGCCGTATCCGATGGTCACGCGGAATTTGATCCGTTTGAAAAATTTTTCGACTTCCTGATTCAGCCCCGCTCCACCGATCACGATTTCCATAAAATTGCCGCCGAACGAATCGGTCAATTTGCGGCAGATTTTTTTCAATAACACATTTCGAAGGATCGGTAATTTCAGCGCCAACCGCATGATCGGTTTGTTTAAGACCGGTTTGACCTGGCGATTGTAAATTTTTTCCAGAATCAGCGGCACGGACAGAATCAGACGCGGACGAATTTCCCGAAACGCCTGAAGCAGAACTTTTGGCGACGGCGTTTTGCTCAATAGTGTAATGTGGCAGCCGACACTGAAGGGGAACAGAAATTCGAACGCGCAGCCGTAGCAATGGGCTAACGGCAAAAACGATAAAATGGTGTCTCCGGCGACCAGCGGCATATTCTCCCGAGCAAAAATGATATTTGCGATCAGGCTGTTGTGCGGCAGCATTACGCCTTTGGAAAATCCGGAAGTTCCGGATGTATAGACAATCGAAGCCAGCGCGTCATTACTGATGTCGGGAAAGGCGAAATTCTCCGGCGTTATCGCCGGATTATTCAGCGGCGGATAGGCCGCTTCGGCCTGTTGTAATATCTGTTCCAGATGATGTTTTTTGGGGTGATAGAGCAGGGAAAAATCACTCAACGAGAAGACGCCGCGCAGGTGGGGCATCTCGTTGCCTTCGAGGTTTTCATACAACGTCTCCGCGACAAAGAGCAAGACAGCATCCGAATGGCTGACGATATGCTGCACGTTCTCCGGCATAAAATCCGGCAGAATCGGCACGATGACTGCTCCGTAAGTGACGGCGGCGAGGTACGAGATCGTCCAATTGACGGAATTTTTGCCTAACAGCGCGATTTTATCCCCTTGCTTGACGTGGCTGCGGCGAAATACGTCATGCAGATAGGCGATGCGCCATCCGACCTGCGCGTAGGTGAATGTGTCCCCTTGATAGTCAGAAAATGCGGGACGATCCCAGTGATTTTTTATACTCTGCTCAAATGTTTTGACTAATCGTTCTGGTAACATATCACTTACCTTAGTTGTTATGTGAATGATGAGATCTTCAGCCTATTCATCATGCCATCAATGATGGTCAGGCCGTTCTGATATGTAAATGTGTGTACGCCTTTAATCTGCTCATCCCACTCTGGATGAACAGAGACAACCGTCTGTTCGCGATAGTCGGTTGTTGTTAGCGTGATGATCTCATTCAGGTTGAATCCATTGCCATAACACCGCGAGCCATCTTGCGACGGGCGGTAAATTTTCCCATCTTTCACGAAGATTTTTCCCGCTGACCGGGCGTTTTTAACGTCCGAAACAATCGGATTCAGCGGATGCGGCTGCCAGTTTGTGGAAAAAAGCTGCTTCGAATAAAACAAAAAGAGTTCGTTGTCGAGTCCGCCGCCATCATGCTCGATAATCGTAGTAAACAGCCACCAGGTGTCGTGATAATAGAAGAGCGTGGAATCCACCGCAGAGACATGCTCCATGAAATTCAGGCGATGCTCCCATTCATCAGGAAACCGGCGGCATTCATAAAGCGAGATCGTTCGATCTTCATAGCTTTCCGGCATCATATACGTATGGCCGTCCCATTCGAAGACAAACGGATATGAGAGGTGCGTCGCCTTTTCCAGCACCTTCACCGGCGTAGTCCATTGTCCGTTCCGTTCAATTGTCATCACCGAGAGATGCCCTTTGCCTGACGCATAGAGATACTCTTCGAGAAAGACATAATATCGGTCATCGCGGCAAATGACGTGAGGATCAGCCCAAAATCGGTCCTTGGGAGGGAGAATCTTTTTGAATCTCCAAAAGATCATAACGACGTCATCCGCGATAGCAAACAGCAGAAACCATTGTTCCCGCTGCCATGCGCGTTTGCAATAAGACCAGCAGATTTTGCCACACTGTTTCCAGGCAAAACGCCACGCTTCCCAATTCGACGGCGTGCGATACAGCCGATATTGATACGCATCCCATGCCGGTTGAAGCGGCGCGACCTGTCTGGAGAATTCCTGTTCTCCCACGCGATGCAGCAACGCCAGCATTCGCGCAAGAAACGAAGTCGCCGTCCAATAAAACCCGTTTTTATTCACGATAGGCGAAAACGGGTAGGTTCTTGTCCAGGAACGATACAGTACGATCCCGCCGTCTAATCGCTCAGTCAGGCGTTGCAAGGTCACACCAGTCTCTGGCATCTCGCGAAACACTTCCCAGACTCCAGCAGGGCCGCCCCGATTGACACGATTATCGCCGTGATGGTATGACCAAATTCCGTATTTGGCGGTTGTCAAGATTTTTCCTTTAAAAATACGAAAACCGAACCGAATCAACACATCAAGCTGGAGTGCCTCGACGCGGTCAATATCATCCTGTGAGAAATAGTCATCATAGCGTTTTTGAACCGGTTGGACGAACAGCGTTGGCGTATCTGGCAGCAGCTCGCGCAGGTTTTTTAAGGCAAACGCATTCGGTGTCGGCCTGAAGATAATTTCATCGAGTTTTGTATAAAGAAAATAAATCAAGTGTTTTCGATGCCGCCTTAACCTGACATGCCAGGGGGGACGGGGCGGAATCCCCATATTGACAATTATGGTTTCGATGCTGGCATAATTGCCCTGAAGGATCATTTCTATCAATCTGTATTCCCACGCTGGCACATCAAGGGAATCAAGCAGCACGCCAATTCGTAATGGAGATAACATATCCGTAATAAACGTTTCAGGAATTTCTCTGGCCTGTGATAAACAACCGACTTTTGACTTGACAGATTTTCCCCTTCTCTTGATAAGTGCGTTAGCCTGAACAGCGAGGCTTGTCAGGGCAACTATCGTCACCATATACAAGAGATCATCAATACGCAAGAAAATAGTGCGAGGGGATTATGAGTAAAATAGCATTGCTCTTTCCTGGTCAGGGTTCTCAGGCCGTTGGCATGGGAAAAGACCTGGTTGATACCTTTCCGACAGCCAAAGCCATTTTTCAGGAGGCGGATGATGCTCTGGGCTTCGAACTGTCGAAGTTATGTTTCGAAGGGCCGGAAGACGAATTAAAACTCACGACCAATACGCAACCCGCAATATTAACCGCCAGCATCGCCGCGTTACGCGTGTTTCAGGAACAGATCGGGCTTGACGTGTCGTTTGTGGCCGGACACAGCCTGGGCGAATATTCTGCGCTCGTCTGCGCCGGAGCGATCAGTTTTGCCGATGCCGTGCGCACCGTCCGTAAGCGCGGCCAATTCATGCAAGAAGCCGTGCCGGTGGGCGTGGGTACAATGGCGGCGATTATGAACCTCGAACAAGCCAAAATCGAGGAACTTTGCAAACAAGTCAGCCAGCCAGACAATGTTGTGATGTTAGCGAATTTGAATTCTCCCGATCAATACGTGATTTCCGGGCATGTTGACGCCGTCAATCAGGTCGTGGAACTCGCGAAAGCCGCTGGAGCCAAACGCGCCATGCTGCTGCCGGTCAGCGCCCCGTTCCATTCGTCGCTGATGAAACCTGCGGCAGAACGCCTGGCGGAAGTCTTACGCGCCATTACGTTCGATGATATGACTATCCCGCTGATCAATAATGCGGACGCCGAACTGTTGAATAGCGGCGCAACGGCGCGGGAATCCTTAGTGCGGCAGATGTACAAATCCGTACAGTGGGAAACGTCCATGCGCAAATTGATCGAGCAGGGCGTGGCGACGTGTATCGAAATCGGGCCGGGCAAAGTGTTGACCGGTTTGCTGAAACGTATCGAAAAAACCGCGACCGGCCTGAACATCTCGGATGCTAAAAGTTTGGAAAGCGCCGTTCGAACGCTGAAAGGATAAACGCATGGTATTAGAATTGGAAGGAAAAGTCGCAATCGTCACCGGCGCGAGCCGAGGCATTGGCCGGGGAATCGCCCTGAATCTTGCGGCTGCCGGAGCGAATATCGTCGCCGTCTATCAACAAAATAAGACGATGGTGGACGAGTTGGCGCAGGAACTTGAACCGTTAGGCCGCGAGTGTCTGGCCGTGAAAGCGGATGTCGCCGTCGAAGATGATGTCAATGCGCTCGTCGAGCAAACGATGAGTCGGTTCGGTCGGGTGGACATTCTGATCAATAACGCCGGTATCACCAAAGACGGCTTGATTATGCGCATGAAAAGCGAGGATTGGCATCACGTGCTGAACGTCAATCTTTCCGGCATGTTTTACGCCACCAAAGCCGTGACCAAACCGATGTTCAAACAACGTTCCGGGAAAATCGTCTTTATCACGTCCATCATCGGAACGATTGGAAATGCCGGTCAGGCCAACTACGCGGCGGCCAAAGCCGGAGTGATCGGGTTTATGAAATCGGCGGCCAAAGAATTTTCCAGTCGGGGAATTCAGGTGAACGCGGTTGCGCCGGGTTTTATTGATACCGATATGACTAAAAAGCTGTCGGAAGATGTGAAAACGACCTATTTGGAGCAAATTCCGTTGAAACGTTTTGGCCGTGTAGAAGATGTCGCCGAGGCCGTGAAATTTTTGGCGTCGGAAAAGGCCGATTACATCACCGGTCAGGTCATTCACGTCAACGGCGGATTATATATGTAATAACGTGCAGACTTCCGAAGCGTTGGAGACCGAGGAAGTCTTTGCGTCTCGTTCCACGCTCTGCGTGGAATGCCAGGATTCGGACGCACCGCGTCCTTGTTGCCGCAGAGCGGCGGGATGATGACGTTCCACGCGGAGCGTGGAACGAGAATTTAATAGATCGCAATATCAGAGGAGCGCGGTACGCGTTCCACATTATTCATGAAACCGGAGGGTAACAACATGGCAGATTTGGAAAAACGAGTCGCAGAAATTGTGGCAGAACAGTTAGGCGTAGATATTTCGGAAGTTACCATAGACGCATCGTTTATTGACGATCTCGGCGCGGATTCTTTGGATACGGTCGAATTGGTCATGGCGTTGGAAGAAGAATTCGGCGTGGAAATTCCCGACGAAGACGCCGAAAAAATTACGACAGTCAAAGAAGCGCTCGACTACATTCAGCAGCATCAGGAATAGTTGACCACCGCGCAGGATTTCGAATGTCGTCGCGGCATTCGACATCCTGCCGCGAAGCACGATAGCCCAACAATATACATTATGGAACAGACGACCCCATCATTTTGGACACGCTTTTTTTCATTGTTTCGAAGAGGCGTTGCGCCGCTCTCAGCCGAAGAAGACCGCAGGCGGCAATATGAAGACTTATTGGCTTCCCGCATGCGCGCTGAGGAGTATGACGCCTTGACGCAGCATTTGGGCTATCAGTTTCAAAATAAGCAGCTTTTATATGACTCTCTGACACATCGGTCATTTATGAACGAATTTGCCGGAATCGTGATGGAAGATAACGAAAAATTGGAATTTCTCGGTGATTCCGTGCTCGGCCTCGTGATCAGCGAATTTCTGTACCAGCGCTACCCCCGTTTTACCGAAGGCGACCTCTCCCGAGTCAAATCCCACGTCGTCAGCGAACCGTTTCTCGCGTTATTGGCGAGAGAAATCGAATTAGGCACATTTTTGTTTCTTGGTAAAGGCGAAGCGGCGAGCGGCGGTCACGAGAAAAGTTCGCTCATCGCCGATTGTTTCGAAGCCGTGATCGCCGCGATTTATCTCGACGGCGGCATGGAAGGCGCAAGAGGCTTTCTCATGCGCTGTTTTCAGACGAAGATCGAAACCCTGGTCGAGCAGCAGCACATTCTGGATCATAAATCATTGTTTCAGGAATACGCGCAACAACATTTCGGTTCCACGCCGCGCTACAAGCTTCATCAGATTGTCGGACCGGATCACGATAAAACCTTCGAAATCGAATTGGTGCTGAAAAAAGAAGTGTTCAGCGTCGGTTCCGGCAAAAGCAAAAAAGAAGCCGAACAGTCCGCCGCCAAAGCCGCATTGGATAAAGTCAACGTCTATACCGGCAAATATTAGCATGTTGTTTAGTCAGGATTGACATAATGAACACGAATGTAGGGGCGTTCAATTGAACGCCCCTATGTTTTGGCAGGGCTGTTAAGTTCTGTCATTGCGAGCGCTTTTCAGCGAAGCCATCTCGTGAGAACGACGGGATGGCTTCGTCGTTGTCACTCCTCGCCATGACAGCGTTTCGTGAGAACTTAACATCTCTGCTATTTTTTGAGGGCGTTCAAATTTATGAAAGTCGCATTCATTCACGACTGGCTCAACGGGATGCGCGGCGGCGAACGCTGCCTTGAAGCGCTGTGCGAACTCTACCCTGCCGCCGATCTGTATAGCCTTTTTTACGACAAAGGCAAACTCTCGTCTCTTATCGAATCGCGCCGTATTCAGACCAGTTTTGTCCAAAAGCTGCCGTTCGTCTTCAAAAAATACCGCCACTATCTGCCGCTGTTTCCGGTGGCAATCGAGCAGTTCGATCTGCGCGAATACGATCTCGTCGTCAGTCTGAGCCATTGCGTCGCCAACGGCGTCATCACGCGCCCCCAGACCTGTCACATCGGCTACACCTTCACGCCGATGCGCTACGCCTGGGATTTGTATTTCGACTATTTCGGCGGCAAACGCGCCGGGCGCGTGTCAAAGTGGATTATTCCGTATTTTATGAATTACCTGCGAATGTGGGACGTCGCCGCCAGCAGGCGCGTTGACCATTTCGTCGCGATTTCCGAGCATATTCGCAAACGGATCGAAAAGCATTATCGTCGTCCCGCCGACGTGATTTATCCACCAGTGAACGCCGACTTTTACACGCCCTCCGACGCGCCGCCAGAGGATTTTTATCTGATTGTCTCGGCATTCGCGCCGTATAAAAAGCTCGATCTCGCCATCGAAACGTTTACTCGCTTACAGCGCCCGCTCAAAATTATCGGACAAGGGCAGGAAGGCGGGCTGCTGACATCGCAAACCGCGCCGAACATCGAATTTCTCGGCGCATTATCCGACGAACAGGTGCGGAATTACTACCGCCGCTGCCGCGCGCTGCTCTTTCCCGGCGAAGAAGATTTCGGCATCGTGCCGGTGGAAGTACAAGCCTGCGGACGTCCGGTCATCGGCTTTGCGAAAGGCGGACTACTGGAAACGACCATCGAACGCGACACTGCCATCTATTTCCACGAACAAACTCCCGAAGCGATGATCGCCGCCATCAACACCTTCGAGCAACTGACGTTTTCCCCCGCCGCCATTCGTGCCAACGCCGTCCGTTTTGCGAAAGCTCGATTCCAGCAGGAAATGCAGGTGTACATTGAACAGAAACTTGCTACATTTGCTGGGGAATAATGAATGAATGTAAAGAACACATGTATAAGGTTATGTTTGATATGTGTTGTCGTCCTGTTGGGTATTATTTTTGCGATAGGCGAATTGATTGCCCATTATAGGCTGAATATCTATAATGTTGGGCAAGGAAGTGAAATTACATTTTTTCTTTTAGAGCCACATGGAAGGAAAGAGGAAATGTGGAAAATTTCATTTTACGGAAAAGACCAGTATATTTCCTGTCATATTCATAAACTTTTTCAACAGAAGCAGTATAATTCCCTTTTAACAGCAGAACAGATCGAAATCCTCAATCGTAATCTCTTTAAAATAACAAGAAAATCAGCGATCCCCCTGCTGAGGTGGTATCTAACGATTTGGAAAACTCCGAAGGTCAGGCCACAGGTTCCACTTCTCCTTGACGTCAATCATCCTGCCTATCCAATATTTGATCGAGTCATCTACTTATCAACGCTTCCGACTTATCGAATCAAGGAAGGAGAAACCTTATCATCTATTGCACTTGAATTATTTGGAGACAGAAAGAAAATCCAAGAAATTTTATCGGTCAATCCCCTATTAGACGAAAATGCTATTCAAGCAGGACGAACCATACGCCTTCCAGAATGATAAAGGAAATGGTGCATTGATATAACCCTTTAAAACGAAAAAGCTGTCAGACACTTCCAAAGTGTCTGACAGCTTACATTTACATAAGTTCGGCAGCGGCGGCATTCTGGCGCACCTGTTCCGGCGTTTTGCAGCCCGGAATCACGCTGCTGACCACCGGCAGATTCAGACACCACGCTAACGCCCACTCCGCCATATTTACGCCCGCAGGCACGTCTTCACGTCGAATCTGTTCGACTTCCGCAAGCTGTTCCCGCATCTTTTCGGCGTCTTGCTTCGAACGCACGTCATTTTCCGGGAACGTCGCGCCTGCCGCATACTTGCCGCTCAACAAGCCGCTGGCAAGCGGCACGCGCGCCAATACGCCGAGATCGTCGCGTTCGCAAATCGGGAAAATCAGATATTCGGGTCTGCGCTGCAACCGATTATAGACCGCTTGAATCACGCTTGCGCCGACCGCGTTGGCGCGTTCGGTCTGATGCGTTTGAAAATCCTCCCGCGTCGCCGTCACCGAAATGCCGAGAAAGCGGATTTTCCCGGCCTGTTTCTGCTTGTCTAACATCGTCCACAATTCCTGATTGTCGAACCACTCATTTGTGCCGGAATGAAATTGATACAGGTCAATCACATCAGTCTGTAAGGCGCGCAGCGAATCCTCAAGCTGTTGTTGCACCTCCGCCGCGCCGAACAACATGTCGCGCTCGACAAACCCGGTGAAACGATGGCCGAATTTCGTCGCCACGATCCATCGCTCGCGATCCCGTTTGATCGCCTCGCCAATCAACCGTTCCGACACATGATCGCCGTAACATTCGGCGGTATCAATCAAATTGATCCCGGTTTCCCGCGCCGCCTCGACAATCGCGTCCGCTTCGGCCTGCGTAAAATCTTTGCCCCATTCTCCGCCCAATTGCCACGTTCCTAAACCAATAACAGACACCTGAAGTTCTGTCTGCCCCAATCGTCGGTATTTCATCGCTCTTCTCCTTCGAATTCAGCCCTGTCAGGGTTTCGAACCCTGACAGGGCGTTGTGTTGATATTTCTTCTTTGACATCGTTTGTGGAGATAGGGCAAGAACGTCCGCATGTCAACCTCTATTTATGTTTCAAGCAACGGAGACGATAAAATTTCAATATGCGGCAGCGCCCTTACAAGTATGGGCGCTGCGGATCATGCGCCTTGAATCGGGCGAGCGCGTTGGTGTGGCTGGCATTGGCGTAACAATAGACGCAGCCATGAATGCAGGTGTCATACGCGCCGATGTCGCGGCTGGCAAAACAGCCGCAGCCCTCGCGGGTCGGCGCAGGGCGGAGCGCGTGAAATTTAGCGGGGAACAGTTGCGCCAACAGCAGCGGATCGATGCAGTGCGCCTGTCGAATGCCGTCAATCCCTGAAAAAATCGTCTCGCAGCAAGCATGAAGGCCGATCCCGCGCACTCGCGCAATCTCGACAAGCTGCGCCGCGAATGCCTGCATCGTTTCCTGCTCCGGTTGCTCGCCGAAAAACCCCTGTTCAACAAGCGTTCCAACATTTTTCCGCACTTTTCGGTAGTCATCTACGACACTGATGTAACACCGTTCCGTCGCCCCCTTCAACCGCTCCGCAAGCCGTTCGAAGCGTTCGAGCATCCGGTCGGGCGGCATCTGCGCTGAAAAAATCATCGGATCGAAGCGCCACAGCAGATGCTTCGGCGAATACCGCCGTGCCAGTTCGTGAAAGACGTCAATCATCTTCTCGGTCGGGGGCGCATACGGCTCAAGCGGCGCGCCGTAATCGGTCAGCGTGAAATGAAAATACCCGCCGAATCCGCGTTCGTCAAGTTCGGACAAATACGGCAGCAACGGCGCGTAATTCCGTGACCAGAAGACGAACGCCATCACGTCTTCAGGCCGCAGCGACACCTCATGCATCTGCCCGCCGAACGGATTGCGATACTGCGCGTATCCGGCGCGGACGCGATTCATGAACCATTCCGCATACCACGCCGGAATATCCGTCCGCCGACTGACTGACACGACCTGCGGAGCATCTGCGTCGGTCCGTATCGAATTTTTATCGGTGTGTACATTTTTTTTATGGGCGGGTATTGACATTATTCGGCACGGAAAGAAAAACAAACGTGTGATAGTAGCATCATATCGCTAAAACATTCATCGCGTAGGCGCACTGTGCGCGTTTGCGGCGATCTTGACAATTATTGGGGCGTTTGCCGCTGAAGAAATTTGGCTAAATGCGTATCTGTCATCAAAATGTGATTGGAGAGCCATTGTTTGACAAATTGCGCGACTTCAATCGGAATGAGCAACTTGCCGCGATCAAAACGGTCTCGGAATTCCTGAATCGTGATGATGAATTTTTCATGCGCGCTTTTGTGGGCGGCATACTGGGAAAAGTTATTCAATGACATCATCCGTTCTTCCGCATGAAAGTGGTAGAGCGAATAGTCGGTCAGCCCTTTTAGCAATTCGGACATCGCGCGTTGCGTCTCTTTTTGCTGAAGGGCGAGGTAAAACTGGTCGATCATGTCGAATAAGCGCTTGTGCTGGTCGTCCATCAGCCTGATATGCATAGCGTATTGTTCATCCCATTTCATAAAATTCATAGAGACTCTCCAGGGAATGGATTATTCGGATGCGTTCATAAGCTTGACGAAGGAAGTATAGAAGATGTTGAAGAAAAAGTCAATCCTCTTTTTTTATTGTAAAAAAATACTGTGCGCGACAAACAACCGATTCGGCGCAACCGTTGACGGCAATATGTCGGATATTGATACGTTTTGTCCCGTGATGACAAAAAACGTCATCCCTTTTGGCGTGAGGTTTTAAGATTTTATGAGACAAGATGTCTCATTATTCGCAAATTGCAGCTCGCCGTGAAGAAGATGGAATCGCCCATTATAGAGCATAGACGGATGAGTGGCATGTCTTTTGCTTGTTAACAGGTATCATCAGAGAGATTGACGAGCGTTTCCTTTCGCCTTATTTTAAACGCGCGCTGGTTGTCTGTGTGCGGCAAACGCGGCATATTGCATCCATACGCATGGTATATAAGGCGTATTATTCAGCACACACCCTTCAACAAACCAGACGAATGCGCCCACAACGTATCATTATCCGATTACTTATCATCATTGCCTGCGCGAGCCTTGCTGTCCCGTCGCCGGTTGACGCCTACGTCTGGCAAGACGAAAAGGGCGGTTCTAACGTCTCTATTTTCGGCCTCGGCATGGTCAGGCTGAATTATGCGTCTGTTGGCGGAGACGACGGCGCATTCGACAGCAGCGACGCCGGTTTTGCCGAAGGCGTTGACACCGACGAGTTTGCCTCATTCACCGCGAATGGCACGCTGTTTCATCACTACGGATTGGAAGGATTTTTAAAATATGACAAAGCAGAAAACCCTGACCTGAATTTTCTCTTCACGCTCTCCCGCGATGAACATTATCTCTCATTCGGCGATCAATCCGACATGTTCGTCGAAAATTATTTCAGCCGCTACGTCAGCCCGTTTCGCGGCGTGACGCTTCATGCCGAAACCGACCATGTCAGCGCCACGACCTACGGCGCGTTAGCGCGCGGCAGCGTGGAAAAAGACGAAATTCCCGCCGACGGCACGTCCGGCCCGTATCAACTCGAACACCTCCCGGTCGTGCCGGGAAGCGAATTGATCATCTTGGAAGTCCGCAATCACAACGACCCCAAACAAACCGTCGAACGCATCGCCCAAACGCGCAACGAAGATTATACGATTGACTACGACTCCGGTGACATTCGTTTTCGCGATCCTGTCGAACGCGAAACGTTTCGCGGCGATTCGATCCTGATTGTCGTCATCTACCGCAGCGAAGAGCGGTCATCGTCATTCAGCGCGGCGACCGGCGGCGGCAGCGTGACGGTGTCGCCTGTCGAATGGGTCAGCGTAGGCGCGACGTATGTCACCGAATTCGACAAAGAACCATCATTCGCCGATGGCGCGGACGCCCGGCAGCAAATCTATGGCGTGAACACGACGCTGAACATGTCCGATGCGCTCAAAACGTCTGTCGAATACGCGGTCAGTCAGGATCGCCAGAACCCGGCCAATACCTCGCATCAGGCATGGCGAGCGACCGCAAACGGACAACTCGGCGACCATGTCGAAGTGCGAGGGACGTTTCATCGAACGGAACAGGACTTCTTGACATTCGCCAATCCCGATGTCAGCCCGAACGAGCAGGAACTCGACGTGATGGGAAAATATACGTTTTTAGCCGCGCATTCGGTCGAAATCGGCTACTACATGTTTCAAGACAACATCCCTCGCAGCGCCAGCGAACCGACGCTCACGACCCACAACCCGTATATTGCGTATGACGCGACGATTCGCGAACATACCAAGCTCTTTTCGCGCTACGAATTCCTCCAGAACCGCGATGATTTGACGCTCAAGGACGTTGACGATTATGCCAATATTTTCCTGATCGGCGGGGCGCATGACTTTCAGAATGTCCCGGCCTTGAAGAAACTGACGCTGCGGACTGAATACGAACGCAACGATTTCGAGGATTGCACGGATCAGGAAGCCGATACGATCACGCATCAAGCCTCTGCCCGCGCCGAAACCGAGCCATTCGAACAGACGACGCTCTACGCTCAGCAGCGCGAACGCTGGATTCAAGACAAAGCGACGAATGACTATACGGAACGCCAGGATATTTCCGAAATCGGCGCGAAACTTGCGTCATGGGAACGCCTCTCGATCTCATCGTCCTATGAATATCGCGCACACCGCGATTTGCTGGCCGACACCCTGAAGTCCGAGCGGCATACGGCCATGTTCGGCGCGGAATATCAGCCCTTCGAGGCGTTAGACGCCTACGGAAAAGTCGAGTTCCGTCAGGAAACCTCCTATCCCGACCAGACAGATGATGCCGAAGATTATTCGTCCGAAGGCTTGACTATGACAGGCCGCCTTGCGTATAATCCATTCAAAGATTTGACGATGCGTCTGACATACGAGTTGGATCAAGAAAAAGAGACAGACTCAGACGCCATGCGGACGCTGGAAGACGAAACCGAATTCCGCGTGAATTACGCCGTGAATCAGCGCAAAACCCGGTTCACCGGTTCGTTGTTGATGGAACGCGACCTGCTGGATGCGCCGCCGACGCCGGAAGCCAATACGCGCACGTTGACCTATTTTTTCAGCGCAACCCAGCAAATGAACGATTCCTTCGATGCGCTCGCGCAATATAAACGCGAACAGGTGGACATTGACGCCGATAATTACCGCGAAGACATGTTGGGCGAAGTCGGCTGGCAAACGTCGCGGTTTATCAAGGCCGCTTTAGGCTATCAATATTCGATTTTTACGGATCGGTATGCGCCGGAGACCGATTACATCGCGCATTCCGTCTATCTCAGGCTGATTGGAAAATTATAACGCAGAAGAAAATATACGATTTTATATCTCAAGGCAGCATATTGACGGGTGAAAGCGTATTGTTACGCATAAGCAGGGGGAACTATCTATGAAAACGCAAAAGAAAATGCTTCAGATTGTTATCGTTCTCAGCATCGCAATGCTGCTTACCGGATTTGCGGTGAGTTCGTTTACGGCCAATCAGGCCATTCATGCCGAGTCCTCCGACCAGACGCCGCCAGAACTCCGCTTGGCCTTGGTAGAAGCTTCGCCTGAACCGGAAGAGAAAAAGATCACGATCTGCCATTTTCCCCCTGGAAATCCAGAGAATCCGCAAACCATCGAAATTGCCGAAAGCGCCCTTGACGCGCACCGTGCGCATGGCGATTACATCGGAGCGTGCAAACCTGTCCCCACGCCAACCCCTGAACCCGGCACGACGCCGACGCAGACTCCGAAGCCTGGCGAAACGCCTACGCCGACACCGTTGCCGAATCTTCGAGTAGATGTCATCGCGCCGCAGCCGCAGCCCGCGACCCTCGGCGACACGCTGTATTACGAATTCGACGTGATCAACCTCGGAGATATCAAGGACACGTACCGCCTGACGCTGGAACTGACGCCCAAAGATGCGACGCAAGGCAAAAACGCCGTGAACATCGGACGGATTCCAGCGGACATCGCGCTGAATCCCGGCCAAAAAACCACGATTGCCACCTACCTCGAACTGCCGCTGCAAGGCGAGTTCGCGTCGTTGACCCTGACGCTGACCGCGCAGTCAATCGCCGACCGCGCCATCGAAGATAGCGACGCCGTCGTCACCGCGCTGGCAAAATCCGAGCCTGCCGTCGAGTTCTCCAAAACCGCCGACAAACGCATTCTCGTCCCCGGCGAGGTGGTCGAATATACCCTGAAATACCGCAATATCGGCAATATTCCGCTGTTGGAAGTCGCCGTAGAAGATCGACTGCCGGAACAATTGCAGTTTCAATCCAGTTCCGTTCCCCTGATCTCTCAGGACGGTCAGACCTTGCGCTTCGAACTGCATCCGGTCTTATTGCAGGGCGAACGCGGCGAATTCACCATCACCGCCCGCGTCCGCGACGACATCGAACCGCGCGGCGAAATCGTCAACCGCGCCGAACTGTCCGCCACAGGACTGCCCGAACCGGTCAACGCCGACACCCGCGCATCCATCGAAGTCCCGAACCTGACGATTACGAAACGCGCCAATCAAGATTCCGTTGAAGTCGGCGATATTGTGCTATACACGATTACAGTGTCCAATAACGGCTCTGGCACGGCGAAAAACGTCCGCATTCTCGACGATCTGCCGCCTGTATTGGGCTATACGCCAGGCTCGTCCGTGTTGAACGATAACGCGACGACCTTCGATCCGCAATCGTCCGGCAATGGCCGTCTGACATGGGACGTCGGCGAGTTGAAGGCTGGCGAAGACGTGACGCTGCGCTATCAGGCCACCGTCGTCAGCGGCGCGAAATCCGGGCGCTATTATAACGCCGCCGTCGTTTCCGCCAACGATACCGGCGGGCGCGAATTCGTCTCGCAACCGGTAAAACTGCTGCTGACCGTCCGACAGGGCGGCGTCAAAGGCATGGCGGACATCGAAGCGCTCGTGTTCTGGGATAAGAACGGCAACGGAACGCTTGATCCCGCTGAACCGGGTCTGCCCGACATCGAATTGCTGTTGGTGCGCGATCTGCTGAAACAGAAGACCAACCAGGAAGGCCGCGTCTTTTTTGCGGATGTGAAACCGGGCGAACAATCGGTCGCGCTTGACGAACGCCTCCTGCCGCAGGGATTCCGTCTGACCACCGAGGCGTCGGTCTTATTGACATTGACCCAACGCGACCTTGGTTACGCCGAATTCGGCCTGCAACCCGACTGGGCGGAATTGACCGCCATCGCGTTTTACGATGCGAATGCGAACGGAAAATTCGACCCCGATGAACCGCGACTGCAAGGCATTCCGTTCGTCATTGACAATACGCTGGAATTGGTCGCGGATCAAACCGGAACGGCGACCGCCGACCGCCTGACGCCCGGCTCGCATTCGATCATGGTCAACGAATCCGCCCTGCCGCAGCAATTTGTCCTGACGACAAACGCCTTTTTCTTGGTTCAACTCAGATCGAACGCCCATGAAACCCGATATGTCGGCGTAAAATTGACACCGGGGCAGATTCGCGCCGTCGCGTTCGACGATCTGAACGCCAACGGAACGCAAGACGCCGATGAACCGGGCATCGCGAATGTCACCGTTCGTTTGACGAACGGCAAAACCCTCGAAACCGTGACCGACGCGAAAGGTGAGGCGGTGTTTGCGTCAATCGCCCCAGCCGCCTATTCGGTTCATCTGCTGCCCGACACGCTGCCGTCCGGCTACCGCCCGACGACTGAATTGCGTCAAGCCTTGATGCTCGCCCCCGGCGAAACGAAAACAGTGGCATGGCCGCTCGTGCGCGTCGCTGAAGCGATTGTCGCGCCGACGCCGGAACCGACTGTGACGCCTGAACCCACCCCGACACCCTCCCCGCAAGAAACGCCGACGCCAACCCCGACGATGACGCCGGAACCCACGCCAACGCCGGAAAGCGACGTGTGCGTCTATACCGTCAAAGCAGGCGACCTCTTCTCGAAAATCGCCGCGAAATTGACCGGGAAATCGTCGAATTACAAGCAGATCATGATGTTTAATGAGTTGACCTCCGAAACGCTGCGCGTCGGCGCGGAATTGCGCATTCCCAAAACGCTGCTGCTGCCGGAGTATCAGGAATGCCAGTTCGAACCGGTCGGCGCTGCCGAAGGCCGCGTCTATTACGACCGGAACGCGAACGGACAGTATGATCAAGGCTCGGACATCCCGATTCCTGGCGTCACTGTCACGATCCAGAGCGATCCGAAAACCACAGTCACCGATGAAAACGGCTACTATCGTTTCGACAACATGGAACCCGGCGCGCACATCGTCTGGATCGACCCGCAAACCCTGCCGGAACCATACAAACCACTTGACAACCAACCGATCATTAAAATCGTCGTGCAGCCCGGCGGCACAGCCGCGACCGCCGTCGCAGATTTTATTGTCCTGAAAGCGTCGATCTACGAAGAAGGCGTCGTCGAAGGCGTCGTCTGCCTCGATCTCAATCAAAACGGCACATGCGAACAAACCGAACCCGGCATCGTCGGCGTCACGGTTATTGATCCGGTCATTTTGGATGTCGTAGTAGAGCAGACGAACCCCGGAAAATGCGTGGGGGCGAATGATCCGTTGCCGGTATGTACTGCGGCTGGTGAGCCTTTGCCCATCAGCTTGTGCGGTAGCGTCACGTTTACCGTCACGATCACCAATACAGGAGCGGATGCGGCAACCGGCATGATTGTAACCAACAGCATGCCTCCGGGTTTTACACCGTCGCCGCAAACATGGACGGTTCCTGGGCAACTTGCCCCTAACGCTTTTATTAGCCATGCGTTCACCTATACCGCCGATTGTTCTGTGGTGTCCGGCGATAATGCCACGACAATTACCTATACGGACACATTTGACGGTCAGTCGTATTCGCCGCCGATTCCGAATCAATCGTTCACTGTTGTGCCGGGCGCAATTACTCTGACTAAGATGGCAACGTTAGTGAATGATGTTCCCATTCGCGATCCGATCAGCAATGCCGTTATTCTTGAGACATCCGAACCGCCTGCCGGAATCGGCGATGTTATCACCTGGCGTATTCGCGTCGCCAGCACAGGGTACGGGCATGTGACCAATGCGGTCGTCACCGAAACGCTTGACCCTGGTTTATTCTTTACGGACGGCATGTTAGGCTCAACCCGAACATTTGCGTTAAGCAAAACCGATCTTGCGCCGCGCCCAGGATCAACCACGCAGCCTCCAGCCTCGTGCCTTAGCGAGAATTGGTGTGAGGATATTCTCGTCAAAACAACCGTCAATTCGTGCGAAGATTTGCGGAATAATGCATCGGCGTCATGGGGCTGCGGCGCTGCTGATTGCCTGCCGCCCGTGACTGCCCAGTCCAGCGTGGATTTTCTGACGCGCTATCCCTATCTGGAATACACGCCGCCGAATATGGATGTGACTGTTCCGTATTGCGTGGCAGGAACGCAAACCGCGAATTATACATTGACGATTCACAACAGCGGCACGGGATATGCGGAAGCCGGAGCGCAAATTGCCGTTGCTATTCCATTTGACGTGACGATTGTATCATCCAGTCTGAACACTGTTCCGGCACAGTCGGCAGGCGTCACGTATGACGGCGCACAATTTACGATCCCGACGCGCATCGAAGCGGACGGAACGCCGGGCGATACCGTGACAATCAATTATACAATTTCCTATCCACGCGCCGGTTCGATTAACTGGTGCGGCAATACCGGCAACAATCAATCAGGAACGCTCTATTGGTCTCCGACCTACGAAGACCAGTGCGGCAACACGTTTACACCGCCGGTCGAAAGCAGCGCATACTCCGTGACGGTCGCCGCGCAGCCGAAACCGAGCGTCACCGTGACGAAATCCTGCTGGCTGCACCCCAGCGGCGCAAACATCGCCCCGCTCATTTCCGTGAGATATACCGACCAAACCGTGCGTTGCCGGATTGATGTCACCTATACCGGCCCGGCCACCTGCGGCGCGGGCGCAGCGTCTGACCTCAGAGTGGATGATGATTATCCCAATAGCTGGACGTTCGAAGGGTTTGTGAATGCCACGCCGCCGCCAGTTTATATTGATTATGGCGAGACGGATACCGGAACCAGCGTGTGGTGGATGATCCCCGGCGGCGACCTTCACGATGGCGCCAACTTCAGCTATTTGCAGGAATTTACCATTCCGCCGATGGGGCAGGATGATCCGCCCTCCGGGATCGATCCCGATGACATCTGTCAGAGTTGCGGTCAGGTATGGCAGAATACGGTCAGTGTCAGCGGCGCCGATTGCTGCGGCTGCCCCTTAGATGTGCCGGACGCCGTTGTAATCACGAACGTCGAGTGCGAAAATCCCGAGGGGCTCGGCCTGCTATCGGAACGCATTCCCCCGGCAGTGACGGAAATCTGTAAAGAGGCTGTCACGTTGACCACTCGCTACACCTTTACCGGCGCAGGCTGGGACAGCGTAACATGGACGGCGAGTAACGCGAGATTTACCGAACGCAACGACAATCACATGCGACTGGAAGGCGTCCCGCAAATCAGCATGGATAATGGCGGAACGTGGTGTCTGCTTCCGGTTGGGGATTATACGGATAACACGCCAACTGGCGGAACGTTGGTCATCAACGATGTCACGACATGCACGGGAACCGGAAACATCGGCAATGGAACGACGTTGGATGTGCAATATGATTTGCGGGCTTCGACGAATTCCGCCCCCCAATGCGCGGCGCAAGAGTCATTTTACGATTACGCCAGCCTGGAGGTCAGCGGTCTTACGATTCCAGCCGGTTCGAATTATTGCGGCGGCGCGGATAGTCTCCGTGTGGATGACGCCACGCTCGTACAGATTAACGGTTCGGCCATGACGGTGGACATCGAGTGGGCTGTCCCTGTCCCGCCGAACGGCATTGTCGGTCCCTGCGGCGAATACGACGCCGTGATTACGGTCACGAAAACCTCGGCGGCTCCGGCGTATGACGCCGTGTTGTTTTTAGAAAACGCGAATTATGAGACATTGAGACTAACAGGCTGTTCCGGCGATTTCACGCCGACCAATCAGACAGCTTGCAATGGCGTCGCGCCTGATGCCGCCACCCGCTTCGCTGGCGGCTATGCCTTCAGTTTTGGCGATTTGACCGGCGACGCAGGCCAGCGAGCCACCATTAACGTTCATGTGCAAGGACGCTGTTTCACTGGCGATCCTGATTTAGCCGTGCATCTTGGCTATAACGACGGCTGCACCGATGAAACTCCGAATCCGGCGAATCTTGATTATGCGGCGCGGCGCTGCGATACCGCCCAAGATCGCGTGGTGGGCAAAAGCCTGGAATCGAACGTGGTGGCGACGAAATTCCCGGAACAGGTCTTCGCGCAATGGGATTCAGCGACAAACAGCTACAAACCCGCGCAGTGGACGATTACAATCGTGAATACGGGCACCGGCTCCGCGTTTAACGTGGAAGTGGTGGAAACTTTAGGAACGGATATCGCTTATCATAGCTCAGCATGGGATAAAGCCTATACGGATATTCAACCCTATCCCAATAGCTTGCCCCCGAATCTGCCCAATCCTCTGGTGCCGATCAATGGCGCCTCGTATGTCATTAAGGAATTGAAGCCGGGCGAATCGCGCAAACTTATTTTCCGGGCCACTGTGAACGGTTGTCAGGATACAGCGAACAATGTGCTTGTTCGGGTGCGCTGTCTTGATATGGCGATGGATCCGAATATCCTCAATCCCGAAGACGAATGGTGCGATTTTCAGACCGGAAGTTCCGTCGTGAAATTTCCGCCCACCGATTTGCTGGTCACGACGAAATTTTCAAACCCGATTGATACCTGCGATGTGGCGAATGTCGTGATCACCGCGCGCAATGCGGGCTTGACGCCTATTCATGACGTGCGTCTGAATCAAATTCTCCCTGCTGGTTTGACATATCAGGCAAATAAAACGACTTACTGGGTCGAATCGTCAACATACGGAGCGCCGCCGGCGCTTTCTGAACCGCCGCTTGCGTCAACCTGGAAGGGCGTCGGCGTCACCGAACCGGGCACGCCGATTCCAGCCGGTTATGGCGACACGCTGAATCCGCCTAAAGACCCGCCTCTGGCTGGCAGCAGTTCCTATTATTGGGGCGCGGATAGCCCGAACTTTGCGGGATATGGGGCGGACTTACGCAACGCCTTGAGCACATTGAATCCGGGCGAAACGATTTATATCGCGTTTCAAGTGTATGTGGACTGCGTGTTTCCGCAGGGCGATTTGCGCTTTTATGCGGCGTTTGATAAGTGCGGCGCAACCACGCTGGCCTCTTCCGCGGAGAGCCTCTTCCGCGTGACGCCGAACAAGCCAATTATTTCTATTGCGAAAAATCCTCAAGATCAAACGATTAGCTGCGGTTCGCAGGCAGAATGGATTATTGATGTGACCAATAGCGCGAAAGGCACGGCGGGCTTGCCGGTTCCCGCCCGGTATCTACGGATTACCGATACCTGGGGCGGCGCGTATACTCTGGTCAGTTTTGATCACTGGGACAAGATAACGAACGACTGGGTGCCGTATCCGACGACGCTGCCCGGCGCGACGGATTCCATCACCTGGGAGATGTTCGATTTGCAGCCCGGCCCCGCCAACGCGGAACGTTTCCGCCTGCGCGCAACCTTCGATGACTGCGACGGAACCTTCGAAAACATTGTGACCGCGGAACTGCGCTGTTTGTTGCCGGGCGTGACCCCGGATAATGACCCCGCTACGGTCGAGGGCGGGTGCTTGATTTGCCGCAGTTTAGATCCCGACCTCGACCCCGACGGCTCCTGTCCGCTGCCCACGCCGGCGAACGCCACGCATGAGCAGCCGGACTTGCGCGCGGTCCCCGCCGCCACCACCGCGAACGCCTGTACGGATTTCGTGCCGATTACGGTTACGCTGACCAACGCGGCCGCCGTTGCGGTGTTGTACGATCTCGATCTCGATATTATGTTCCCGCCAACGGGAGTGACCTTTGTGAACAATCCGACATATCCGGTCACGGTAGATGGCGCGACGGTCGTGCCAGTACAACTGACCAATGCTGGCGGCGATGTCGTGGGCTTGCAGTTTTATGACGGCACCACCGCCCCGACTAATTTGCCCCCATTATTGCCACATGCCACGAATCCCGATAGTGAAATCGTCATCCAGTTTTACGTCAATGTGGCGTGTAACGCTTCCGGCGATTTTACGGTTGTCCCGCGATACGAAGATTGCTGTAACGATAACCGCGCGCGGCCTCCGATTCCGTTGGGCATTACCTGGCCGGAGCCGCTCGTGCGGGTGGAAAAAACCACGGACCCCATAACCTATGGCTGCGGGCAAGACGTGGCCTGGACGATTCGCGTGTTTAACGACGGCCCGACGCAGGCGGAATTGGTGCGAGTCCGCGATACTTACGGCGTCGGACTGACGCCCGATGCCGAAGGCGATGGACTGGGCGATGATTTTTATCAGGGGACGCCCAATGACATGCCGTATGCGGTCTGGGATGCAACAAACCGGACGATTGATTGGACCATCGAAAATTTGCCCGGCACAACCACGCCGCCCTGTCTGGCAGGGCAACCATGTAGCCGCGAATATCGTTTGATCACGCAGTTAGGCAGCGGCGCGGCATGCACCGGCAGCAATCGAGAAAATCACGTTGAAGCCACCTGGTACTGCACGGCCAGCAATCCGCCGGACGGCAATCCGGCGACGCCGGAAACGGCGAATTGCGATGGCGATACGAACACGAGGATCGGCAATGTAAATGTCGAGCCGAATGTTACGGCGGATGCGACAATTGATCTCTCCACGCTGAGCTATTGCGCATTGAGTAAACCCGTCACCGTCACGATCCAGACGGATCCAACGTCGAACACCTTGTATAATCTGGATGTCACCTTAACGTTGCCGACCAGACCAACATACGATGGTGATGCCGCGTTTTATGCGCCAGCAAGCGACGCCTTTAACGTGACCGCCGTTCCGGCCTTGCTGCCAGCAGGCAATTTGAAGACCAATGCCCCGGTTCCGCACGGCGCGACGACGCATACGTTCCGCGTGGCGGACAGCGTGCCGCCCGGCACCACGATTACCATCACGTTTAACGTCTCCTCGTCCTGTTTCAATAGCGGTCAAATTACGACCCAATTGGCCTATGATGATTGCTGCCTGAATCATTACACCCCGGCGGCGGTACCGTCCGATCCGATTACGCCGGAATATCCGAATTTGGCGATGTCGGTGACGCCCGCTGTTGTATTGCCTGGGACAGAACCTCCTTTACGCGGCGATACGGTCAATTATACCATCACCGTGACGAACGCCGGCCTCGCGACCGCGACCTACGCCCGGATCAGTTCACATCTGAATTCCTGGCTGCAATTCCAATCCGCAGTTGCTCCAACCATCACGCAAACCGGCGGGGGCGGCAGTTCGTCGCCGGCCGGCTGGGATGACGACGGCGGAAATCCGTGTCATGACAATGCAAATACCTCGGCGGTCGGGCAAACTAATGGAACGTTATGGTGGGATGTGCGCGAGTTGAAACCGGGCGGCGTCTGGCAAACAACGGTGACAACCACGTTCAATCCGCCGTTGGGCGAAGAATGCCTCCCGACGAATCTTTTGCTCGAGGCGACGGCTGGCTATGATTGCCCGATTGATGTTGTGGGCTGGACCTTTGATAATCTGGCCTGCACGGAGGAGGCTCCGGCGGCCTGTCCGTTGCGGCTGATCACGCCGGTTCAAAACACCCTGACGAATTATTGCAGTTCCATCGGTGATCTGGTCTGGCATGATCTGGATGGCGACGGCGTGCAAGATGCCGGTGAAGCGGTCATTTCCGGCGTGACGGTTCGATTATTGGATAACGCGGGCAATGTGCTCGCCACAACCGCGACGGATCTCTCCGGCAATTATAGCTTTGCCAGGCTGACGCCCGGCGACTATGCTATTCGCTTCGTGCCGCCGGCCGGCTATTTTGTCAGCCCACGCGATCAAGATGATACGAATCCGAATCCTGATGAACGTGACAGCGACGCCAATCCTGATACCGCCAGCCCGATCTATGGCAGCACCGCTGTCACCACCCTCGCGCCGAACGAACACGACATGACCTGGGACGCGGGGCTGTACACGCGGGTGAATATCGGGAATCTGGTGTGGCATGATCTGAATAATGATGGCGTGTATGATGCCGATGGGATTGATAATACCGTTGGCAATACTGATGATGAACTCGGTATTCCTGGCGTGCGCGTGGAACTCTACCGCACCTATGACAACGGCGTAACTCTGATTCCGGCTATTGATGTTGACGGCAATCCGAACTGGTTTATAGACACAGATGGCAATGGAAATTACAATTTCATCAACTTACCGCCCGGCGATTACGTGGTTGTCGTTCCCACGCCGCCGGCCGCATACCCCACCAGCAGCTTTCCAACGGAAACGGCGGATCAGGGGCTATCCAATGACGACAGCGACGACATGGGCAGCCAGACTGTCAGCAGCGGAGCCACGCAAAGCCCGGTCATCACCTTGATTTCCGGCGGGGAAGTTGATGACGACGTTGATACGGATGGAACCAGCGGCGATCTGACCGTAGATTTCGGCTTCTTCCATCCGGTCAGCATCGGCAATTACGTCTGGCTCGATAGCGACGCCATGGGCGATCAGGATGCCACCGAACTCGGCATTCCCGGCGTGACTGTCCAATTGGAATGGTGGAATGGCATCAGTTGGGTGCAGGCCCGCGACATCACCAATACGCCTGTGCCACCTGATACGACAGATAGCGATGGTTTGTATGAATTCTTGAATCTGCCGCCGGGCGATTACCACGTGGTGATTCCGGCGACGAACTGGACCAGCGGCGTGTTCAGCCCCGGTCAGCCGTATGCGGGCGCGCTCGGCAGCCCGGGAGGCAGCGATGGTCTGGATAATCGAATCAACACTGACGATAACGGTAATAACGATGGCACGGCAGCCTCGGCAGGCGTGTATAGCGGCAGTATTAATCTGCAATCCGGGCAAGAGCCGCTGAATGACGGCGACACGCATACTGGCAACAACAGCAGCAGCGATTACACCATTGATTTCGGGTTCTATCAACCGGTCAATCTCGGCAACTATATCTGGTACGACGCCGACGGCGACGGTCAGCAAGACGCGACCGAACATGGGATTGCCGGGATGCGCGTCGAACTGTTTACGACAACGGACGGCGGAACGACGCTAATTCTGGCGCGGGACGTGACCGGCGCAGACGTGCCGCCGCAGACGACGCTGGCGAATGGCTTCTATAACTTCACGAATCTGCCGCCGAGCAACACGACGATTGGCGATTACGTAGTCAGAGTCACGCCGCCGGATGCGACATACTTCCTGACAGTGACTGGCGCTGATTCAGACGCGGATACGAACCCCAGCAACACTGATTCGAACGGCATTCTTTCCGCTGGCGTGATTGTCAGCCGTCCCGTGACGCTGACGTCGCGTGAAGAACCGTTGAATGACGGCGATACGAATGTCAATAACGATTCGAATAGCAACCTGACCGTTGATTTCGGTTTTGTCCGCTACGATTACGGCGATCTGCCGGATAACGTCCCCAATTACCCGGATTATCCGACGTATAACGCCAGCACCGGCGCGTATCATCTGATTGACGAAGTCACCTATTTAGGGAATGGCGTGGACGCCGAAACGGACGGACAGCCCAATCTTACCGCAACGGGCGACGGCAGCGATGAAGACGGTGTGGTGTTCCTTGACCCGATTCTGCCGAGTCAGCCGGGAGAACCGTATCAATACCAAATCAAGGTGACGGCTTCGCAAGCGGGCTATTTGAATGCGTGGATTGATTTCGACGGGCTTGGTTTCGGCGCGGGGGATAAAATCACGCCTGACGGCGTTGGTTCGGCGGATAATATTCCGCTTCATGCGGGCGAAAACCTTCTGACATTCACTGCGCCGGAATCGGCGACGCTGTTTGCGACGACGTTGTATTCGCGTTTCCGGTTCACCGCTGAGGAGACAGACGGCGGAGTCACTCCGACCGGTTTGGCGCGAAGCGGCGAAGTGGAAGATTACGCGCTGATGAGTTTAGGAAATCAGCTATGGTTTGACAACGGCAACGATGGCTCTGGCAATTTTGTTTTGGCGAATAGCAATAACGGACACTTTGACAGTGGCGAAGAGGGTGTGCCGGACGGCGTGGAAGTCTGGCTCTATCGCGAAGGAGAAATAGTGGGTTCGATGCCGCCATTTGCCACAACCACGACGAGCAATGACGGGCATTATCTGTTTACCGGCCTGCCGCCGGGAAATTATTTCGTGCATATTCCGAGCAGTCAGTTCAGCGCAAGCGGCGCGTTGAACGGCTATATTTCCAGCACAGGCGCAGTCGATCCCGACAATAATGTCAATGACGATGCTGATGAGAATGGCATTGATGAAGATAATATTGATACAACGCCAGATACGCCGGACCAGGCTGGCGTGAGCAGCGGCGTCATTACACTGAGTTTGGGTGATGAGCCGGACGGCGGCGCAAATGGCAGCGACGGTGACGCCGACGCGAACTCGAATTTGACGGTGGATTTCGGCTTTATTCCAGTGCCGATTCTGCATGTGATGAAAGGGACGACTTTTTCGAGCATCCAACCTTGTGTTATCGGCGACAATCCGAATACGCCCCAAAATGAAGAACCGTTAACATATACGATTACGATTGAAAATACTGGGGAACCGAATGCGGCGATGCGTTTAGTCAGCATCACGGATGAACTCGATTTGGGGTGGTACGTCGTCAGCAGCACCACCGCTGGACTTCCTGACGGAATATCGGTAAGTGGACCGATGGCAGGCGCAACCGGGACGTTGGAATGGACATTTTCCGACGCAGACTCTACGCCAGGGGCGATTTTAATCCCAATCCCACCAATTGGCAGCAGCCCGATTATGATTACTTTGCGGATTGCGGCGAATTCTACGGTTGAGAGACCTGATCCTTTGCTCGATTTGTGCGATGCGCGCTATCAATTTGAGAATGCTGTAGAAGTCGAAGCATATGACCAGAGAGATCGTTCCTTAGTATTCGACGACGATAGTGAACCGATAGCAGATGCCGTTTCTGTGGATTGTCCGGCGCTGCATGTGGTGACGGAGGCGACGCCGACGGGCGATCTTGAGCCGTGCCGGGACATTACTTATACGATTACGATTGATAACAACACCGGCGGACCTGCGTCCACATTGGAAGACATTCGGGTGAACGACGCGCTGCCGGCGAATTTCCGCGTGACGGCGATGAATGTGACGCGCAATGGCGCGATCTTAACGAGAGACGTGGATTATGCCGCATATTTTACGAGCCCGACGACGCCACCATTTACTGGCGTTCCGTTTGATGGACCGGCGACATTGGAATGGTTCTTCGGGGCGAATGCGCCGAATGGCGCGACCGTGCCGAGGCCGGTGTCGCTGCCGCCGAATGAAAAAATCGTGATTACCATCACCGGACAGTTTACCGAAGGTGCCTGCGGCACGAGTTACACGCCGACGATTATCGCGTCGGCGGGCGCGGATTTGTGCGGCTTGCCGAAAGAGCCGACGAGCGATAGCGTGTTGGCATTGCCGACGACGAACATCGTCTGTCCGACGGTCAGCCTGACGAAAACGCTGAACACGCCATCGCCGGTAATGCCGGGACAGTTGGTGAAATATACGATAAACGCGGTGAATAACGGTCCGGCAAGCTCGTATCTGTATGATGTCGAAGTGACCGATACGCTTCCGGCTGGCTGGAAATTGGTCTCCTCGAATGCGACCGGCGCGTCGGGCAGCGCGCCGGCTCCCGGCTCGACCGGGACGTTGACCTGGACATTCTCAGGTCAGGCGCTGCGTGGCGGCGAACATCTGCTGATTACGCTGGAAGTCGTCGCGGACGCATCCGTCTGCGGCAGCGCGGCGTTCTGCAACGAAGCGTCGCTGACCGCGAAAACCAGTTGCGGCTCGACGCTCGATGCGCAGGCGGTTTCGCCTGCGCCGTGCATGGCGGTCGTCTGTCCGACGCCGACACCGACTCCATCGCCGGAGTCTGATATGACGCCGACGCCGGGCGCGCCGGATGTCGCGCCGTTGCAAATCGAAAAATCGGTCAATACGGCATCTGCGCAGCCGGGCGATATCCTGGAATATACGATTATCGTGACGAATCCGACCGATTCGGCAGCGACGAATGTGGTTGTGCATGACACGCTGCCGAAAGGATTGACCTATCTCGCTGATAGCGCGACTGTGGGCGGCGTTCGGTTGAGCGGCGTTCGCAGCGAAAACGGGCAGTTGTACTTCGACATTTTTGAAATTCCGGCGAACGGCAGCGCCGTCATCACCTACGCCGTCACCGTGCAGGCGGGCAGCGGCGCGGGGCGCTATATCAACGTCGCGGAAATCGTCGGCGGAGCGCAAGACGACGCGGTCATACAGATCGGCGGCGACGGCAGTCGTCGCGGCGACATTATCGGCAAACGCCGCGCAGACATTACCGACGCCAAGCCGTGTACGGTCATTCCGGCGGAATTCGACAAACCCTGGTTTATCACGGACATTGCGATGTATGCGGCGTCCGAACTGTACGATACCGGTTCGCCGTTCATCCATTGGTCTGAGGCGAACGGGTTGACGGTGGATCAGCAATTCCTGTCGCCGACCGGCGTGCGGGAATTCGGGGCGGAAATTTCGAAGTTCTCGCAGGATAACGTTTCGACGGTGATGATGAATTCCGGGATCGGACTGCATCTGAAATACGCGCCGCTGATTGTTGCGGGCGCAAAGGCGCAGGGCGTCTCGCCGGAAACCTATCTCGAAGATCGGCTGCAACGCTATGCGCAGCAGTCGAACTTGAAAGTCGTGCCGCGCAGCATGTTCCCGATTTTTCTGGAATACGCGGAAGGCGACCCGCGTTACGCCAACGCGGTGGACATCAATAACTGGGCGACGCTGCTGTGGGATGCGCAGAGTTTCGACACGAATATCATTCCGTCCGCCATCGGACAGTCGCTGCGGCGGCAGGTCTTGCTGTTGGGCGACGCGCTGGCGACCAACCACGATCAGGACGGAGCGCGGCGCGATGACGGGCAATTCAGCGGAGTAGATGACGCGCGCGGGTTTATCGGCCTGTTAGCCGCCGATAGCGTGGCGAACAAGCTGTTTGTCATGGCGAACGCGCTGTTGCAGACGACCGAAACAACGTCCGGCGAAACCGTCAGGTACTTCCCGTATCGGACGCATGTTGACGCGACGACATTGGCGGACGCGCAACCGAACGTGACGGTCGTGGATGCGACCAGCCGCCTGTTTGATCAGGCGTCGCTGCTGTGGGCGCTCAGCGATTTGATGCTGTTGATGGAGCATGAAGGCGCGGCGCAGCAGGCGTTCAGCAACAATCTGTTAGCGCCGGATGTGGATTGGGCGGCGCTGCCGCAAACGTTCGAGGTCACGATGACCGACGTGTCGTCTGCCACGCTTCATGCGATGGCGGAACGGCTTGCCGGGATCGCATTTGCGACCATCGAACGCTTCCATTATGATCAGGAGAGCGGACGCTTGCGCGATTCGGCCTTTGTCAAGGGCGAACAGACGGGCGAACGCGAGCGGATTTCGACGACCTCATCCGCATTGACCCTAACGGCGTTGGCGCGGTATCATGCCGCCCTGCGCCACGACGCGGCGGCGCAGGCGCAGATTGCCGCGCTGATTCGGTCGGCGGCGGATGCGCTGATGAAAGAGGCGTACGACAACGAACACGGCGGCCTGTTCAGCGACAATACCGATAATCCGACTAAGACGCTGCAAGCTCAAATGGCGGGCATTCGCGGATTATTAGCCGCGTATGACATCACGCAGGAACCGCGTGATCGCGCCGCCGCATTTGCCGTGTACGATTTTGCGGAGAAATCGCTCTGGAATGAGGATTTGGCGCTGTACAAAGATCGCGAAGAGCGCGGTTTGTACGCCTACACGCCGCTTGATCTCGGCGCGACGACCGGCGCGTTGCGAGAATTGATTTATCATGCGGAAACAACGGAGCAAACGCTGGAAATGACGGCGCGGATGAAAAATTTCGTGAAACAGATTGCGAAACACGCCGGGCTGCAATTGAGCGAAGTGATGACCGGCGGCGAACAGTATTTGATGCCGATAGATCATGTCAGTTCGATTCGGACGGCGCAATCGCTGGACAGCCCGTTCGGGCTTGCGCCGGTATTCGGTTCGGAAATCCGGCTGAATCGCGACGCGATTACCGCGCTGCATACGAAACGCCCGACTGATTCCTGTGAACAGGCGCAAAGTTCGATGCGCAGCGTCTATTATCTGACCGACCTCGGCATGTACGCGGCGACAGAATTCGGCCTGAATGCGGAGACGCTGGCGACGGCGGACGAACAAAACGACCAGGCGGAACTCGGCGAGCGCAACCGGAATCCCGAACTGCTCAATCTCGGCGCATTGGAGCGGACGGCGCAAAAAGCCGCCGATTTCTCGGACGAAAACCTTGTGCATATTCAGACGAAATCCGCGCTCGGCGTGGCGTTGAAACATGCGCCGCTGATTCGGAAACAGGCCAAAGCGCAGGGCATCGCGCCGGAAGCCGTCGTGGATTCGTTATTGAAGCAGTATGCCGAATTGACCGGACTCGACGCGATTCCTGAACGCTTGCAGCCGATTTTTATCGAATTCGAAGGCGGCGTTCCAGAAATCGAGTATGGCAAAGAGACCGAACGGTGGTTCGAATCCGGCATGGATCGGTCAATCGTGCCGTCGGCGTTGGGACAAACGCTGCGGCGGCAGACGATGTGGCTGAAAACGGCGCTCTCGGCGCGGCATGACGACGCGAACCGGATCGCCGCAGACGGCACGTTCATCGGACGCAACGCGGAAGAAGGCTTCCTCGGCCTGCTGATTGCGCAGGAAGCGGCAAACAAGATCGTCTTCCTGCATGAAACTCTGCGGAAGCCGCTTGCAGGCGAACAGGGAACTTATTTTCCGCATCGTCTTGAAATCGAGTTCGACGGCGACGCGCCGAAAGCGTATCGCGTCGCAGACCGCGACAGCGTCTTGTTCGATCAGGTGTCGCTGCTGTGGGGCATCAGCGAATTTTATGGGTTGGTGCGGTCGAAAAACGGCGCTCCATACACCGAACTTTTCGGAACGGGCAAACTGATTTCCGGCAAGTATGAGGAAATGACGCGGGAGTTGGTCGGGCTGCTGTTGAAGAACATGACCCGTTTCCATTGGAACGAGCAGTACGGCGCGTTCTATGAAACGTATTCGATGGAAAGCGCAAAGGACGCGCCGCAAGAACAGGTGATCTCGACGCAGCAGATCGCGATGAGCGCGATGGCGTTGGAAAGCGTTATCCGTAATTTCGGCGCAAGCGCGAAAGTCTCGAAACAGGCGATGATGCTGCTGTCGGCGCAGACCGAGTTCTTATACCGCCATCTGTATCGGGCGGAAGACGGCGCGGTATTCAATGGCGCGAGCTTGACAAAGGACAAGATCGAACCGTTCGATGGGCTGAAAACGCTGGCGGCGCATTCGGCGGCGGTGCGGAGTTTCTTAATTGCGTATCGCCTGACGAAGAACGAAGATTATCTCGCGGCGGCAAAACGTTCGTTCGAATTTCTTGACCGGACATTCTGGGATGCGCGGCTCGAAGTCTATAAAAGCGCCATCGGGCAGTATCAGTACACGCCGCTGAACGTGGCGATGACGGTCGGCGCGTTCCGCGAATTGCTGGCAGTTGACCAGACGGCGTTTATCGAACGGTTGAACGAGCATTTCGCGAAATTCTTCGACAGCGTGGTGGAACGCGTCGGACTGCAACTCTCGGAGCAGCAGTATTTCCTTGAATTGGCGGTCGAGCCGAAAACGCTCGCGCCGGTGTTTGCGTCAGATTTACTGATTCAGCCGGTCGGAAGCGCGGCGGATATGAATGTGCCTCAGCCGGGCGCCACGCTGCGCTATGTGATTACGCTGGCGGAGGACGAACTCCCGTGCGACGGCAATGAGGCGTATATCGAGGATATGCTGCCGCCGAATGTCACGTTTGCCCAGAGCGTGCCTGTGCCGATGTCCGTCAATGACCGCGTCATCAGGTGGCGCGTGGGCGACCTGTCGCCCGACCGTGACGGTCTCTACCGGATTACGGTAGACGCGCGGGTCAATGCGGACTCGATGATGACCGCATTAGGCTTAGATCAAGGCGATATGGCCGCAGGAATTCGCGGGGAGCGGATCAAAAATTGTGCGTCGTTCCAGTGCAGCAGCATTCGAACGGGAGATGTTCCGCTTGATTCGGCCTGCGTCGAGGATCGGATGCGTAAACCTCAGCTTGGGATTGAAAAATCGCTGCGGTCGGTCACGGCAGAACCAGGCAAAGAGGCGGAATTCGAGGTTGTGATTACGAATCTGAGCGAAGTGACGGCATACACATTAGTCGTGGAAGATGCGAATCCGGCGGGATTTATTTATGTGCCGAGTTCTGTCAGAAGCTCGGATGTCCCTGATGTGAAGACCGACGATGTCGAACCGCTGGTCTGGGTGTTGGAAGACCTTGCGCCGGGCAAGAGCGTCCGCTTCACGTATCGCGTCGCCTTAGACAGCCGTTTGGAGGCCGGAGCGTATCTGAGCCTGGTGAAGGTGTATGCGTTGGATCGCGCAGGTTTCCCGTTCGAGTCGAATGAATTCGAATTCACGATAGATGTCCAGCGCGATGTCGTGCTTCAGGTGTCGCAGCAGTTCGGAGATGAAGAGCCTGTCGCCGCGCTTCGAACGGGAGAGGCGATTCCGTTGATGACCAGCATTGAAAACGTCGGCACGGACAGTATCCTTGATGCGTCGGTCGTACTGACGCTGCCGGACGGGCTGCGCGCCGCGCCGAAGACCAGCCGCTTGAACGGCGTGGCGATTGGCGAGCCGGAACGCGCGGGCAATACGCTGACCTGGAAGATCGGCGAACTGCCGCCGGGCGTCAAAAAAACGCTGCTGATTGATGTTGTCGGAGAATTGCCGGGGACATTCAAGATGACGACGATGATTCGCGGCGTCACCGAGAAAAACGCCTCTTATCAGAGCAAGTCGTATGGCTTGGCAGCAGAGGTGGTCAAATAGCGTATGTCGAGCAGTGAACGCCAACAGTCTTTCAGGCTGTTGGCGTTTTTTTATGCTCGCAGCGAAACCTTGTCTTCACGGAGGTTGGAGAGATTTCTTGGTTTTACGTATATTTTTCCTTGACAGTCCCTCCTTTTTCTTCGCTGTTGGGGAGAGTTACGTTTTTGATGCTGCTCCAATCGGCGAATGATAGACTTGATGAGGTGTGAAACGACCTGATGGCAGATGTCTGCGGGATTTGTCGAGGCACGGGATGGATGTTAAAAGAGCTGGACGGCATTGTTGTCGCAGAACGCTGTTCGTGCGTCAAAGACCGTGAGAAAGTGACCGTAATTCAGCAGGCGCGCATTCCCAAACGCTATGAAGAGTGTTCGTTCGAGAATTTTTTATTGCCGATGTGCACAGATTCACAGCGCGCCGCGAAACAGACGGTAGATTGTTTTGTTCGCTCATATCCGGCTGTGACGACAACTGGCTTCCTGCTGATGGGGCCGCCCGGAAGCGGAAAAACGCACCTGGCTATTGCCGCGATTAAATTTTTAATGCAAGAAAAAAAGGTCGGATGCCTGTTTTACGATTTTCGCGAACTCCTCAAGACGCTGCAAAGTTCCTATTCGAAGGATGCTGAATTTTCGGAAATGAGTGTCTTGCATCCGGTACTGAAAACAGAGGTGCTTTTGCTTGATGAATTGGGCGCAAAAAAAATGACGCCCTGGTTAGAGGATATTCTTTCCTATATTTTAAATTGTCGGTATAATGAAAAATTAAGTACGCTGATCACCACGAATTGGATGGATGAAGAATTGCTCGATACGTCGCGTTTGCCGAATCAAGGCAAAGAAGAGACGTTAGACGTGCGTATCGGCGAACGCTTGCGTTCTCGGCTATACGAGATGTGCGAAACGATCCAAATTCACCCCTCCAGTTTAGACTACCGAAAGATTCTTCATGCGCGGAATAAAACGCGCAATTTACAAGTGTTATAGCTACTGCGTCTCCTGATGTGTCATTCTTCGTTTTGAGCAGCGCGAAACGTATCCCTTTGTAAAAATTTTGAGGTAAGCAGCAGGAGAACGTATTTTTATCTTGACAACTGTTGAAAGATTGGTTAATTATTATGAATATTTACGTATTCTGTGAAACATCTTGCCAGCGCATGCGGAAATATCGTGTATCAAACGGCGTTAGTGGAGCGTATTAAGGAGGTTTTTCATGGTCATTCCAAAAGGGAAGGTTGTTCATGAGGATTTGAGCACCTCATATACAAATATTCACGAATTACTGAGCGACCTGCGTCAAAATAGTTTTACCGGATATTGTCAGGTGAATTTTTGGGAATACCGGGGCACCTTATTTCTTGACCGCGGACGGATTATCAATGCCTGCGAAGAGATTGGCAATGACCAGAATATCGGCGACCGAGCGATTAAAAGCATTTTGAACAAAGCATCTCAAAAAGATGGAACGGTCAGCGTGTTTCAATTGCAGGATGAAATGGTGGCAACTCTGGCCAGTGTGCTGAACAGCAAAGTCAAATATAAAGACTTAACGACTGAATTGACCAGTCTGGAAAAATTAATTTCGAAGCTGAAAAAAGAAGAGCATTCAGGATACGTAGAAGTGTTATTGAATAGCGATAGCGGTGATGGATGCATTTACTTTCAGGATGGCCGCGCGATGGAGAGCGTTTTTCGCGCTGGCGACGGAGAGATGATTTCCGGCCCCAGTGGATTTAAAAAAATTCTTGGACTCAGTACGGAAGTCGGGGCGGTTTTTAATGTCTATGAGTCCGATATGTCGTCCATTGTCGTAGATAATTCCGTGACTGATGAAGTGCTTCGTCTGTTTCAGGATACGCTTACGACGGTTGAAGAGGCTGTGGACACCAAATTCGGCGCTGGAAAGTTTATGGATGATTTTAAGCGCATGATCGCGACAAATGCGAATAAATACCTCTTCCTTGACCCGTTCTCAGGAGAATTCAGCTACAAAGATAAAACAATCACGTTCGAAGGCGAAACCACGCTTGAGGATTTTATCAGTGGTTTAGCTGACGTGATGACCCAAACCGTGGAGTTGTTCGGACAGAAAGACAGTGGTGTGTTGGATGCGATTTTTCTCAAAATTCAGTTAGTGAAAGAACATCATACGCAAGTGATTGATCGATTGAAATTAGATATGAAGATGCCCTCAGTATTCGGAGACCGTGCGATCTCAGAGACGGAACATAAAGAAGATGAATCGAAAGAACCTAAAGGAAAACGTCGTTTCTGGCCTTTCGGAGGCAAAAAATCTTCTGAAGACGCTTGATATTATCCGTTGTCTGTCTTATAGAGCACTAAACAGAACCGATTACTAACCTGATCGAACTCATCGTCGAAAGTGAAGGTGCTTGGATGTTAGAGAAGATTAAGAGCTTAAGCCTACGTTGGAAATTCGGCATTGTTGTATTGGCCGCATTGTTAGTCATGGTCTTTGTCCTGTATTTTACGCTGCAATTATTTTTGAAGCGCGAATTTGCCGCCTTATATGGAGACCCAGGTACCAAAGGGTTATTTATTGCGGAACTGCTGCTCAGTGATTTGAAGCCGATTATAGACAAAAACATTGACTCTCAGGAATTGGAAGTCTCTGTTAAAGGCTATAAAGCTCTGTATGGTATCTATGGCATCCGTTATATTTTTCTTCTTGACGAAAATAAACAGGTGATTGTAGATAGTGAGGAAAAGCTCATTGCGCAGTCGTTGATTGATGCGAACCCAATGGATGATGATAAAAAACCATGTATCACGTATCCTTCGACCAATAAACAAACGGGGCAAAAATATACGTGGCATGATTGCGCTGTTCCAGTCAAATTGCCGAATAACGCGCAGGGGCACATGCGTGTTATTGTTTTGGAGCATTATGCAGAATCTCCTGTCTGGAAGAACATTGCTGATCAACATGCCGGGGGAGTCTTAACCCCATTGGTGATTTTAGCTCTTTTACTCAGTATTTTGTTGACAGTCCTCTTGACTTTAGCCTTCTGGTATTTAATTCTGCGGCGGGTCACCACGATTACGCAGGCGGTGGAACGAATGAGTCTTGGTGAATTGGTTGGTGCCGTGCAAATTCAGAGTCAGGATGAATTAGGAACGTTGGAAGAAACATTAGACCGGATGGGCGCGAACTTAAAAGATGCATTTGACCGGATTAAACGGCGAAAATAAGTGTGAATTTCTGGCGTATTCAGACGTCAAGAGGATGTAAGTCCTGGAAGTTGTTTTGTGGAGATTCGATGTTATGGCACAAACAAAAATAGATGGGAGCAAAGCAATCACTTTTAATGCTGCCCAATATGAAGGCGTAAAAAAATATTTAGGGGAGCTCTATTCGAAGACACGCGCAAAAGCTGTCCTGTATGCTGATATGTCCGGGCAAATTATTGGTGAACGCGGAGACACCGGCGAGATGAATACGACGGTGTTATCAGCGTTAGCAGCAGGTGATTTTGCCGCGACGGCTGAGATTGCAAAACTTGTTGGAGAAGGCGATCGGTTCAAACTCCACTTTCATGAAGGCGAAACTAAAAATGTCTATCTGACCAATGTTGGAAATCAATTTTTCCTTATTATCATTTTTGATGCGAGCGTCGCGTTAGGCATGGTGCGGGTGTACACCAAAAAAGCTGTCGAATCGTTACTGTCGGTGATTGCAGAAGCGGAATCGAATGTGGGAACGGCTCCGGAAGATATGATTGATGATGATTTTGGCCGCTTATTAGCAGATGAATTGGATGGAGCGTTTCGGGATTAATCATACCGTCGCCAGAACGAAAAAGTGAGTGAGTATTTATGTATATAAACTGGGCATTACAGCAGATCAATTTGAAAATCGTCTATTATGGCCCTGGTGTCAGCGGAAAAACCACCAATTTGCTTTATATTCATTCGAAGGTTGCGGCTGATTTGAAAGGGGAATTAGTTTCTCTTCAAACCCAAGAAGATCGAACCATCTTTTTTGATTTTCTCCAACTCGAAGTCGGCAAAATTAAAGGAAAAAAACCGAAATTCAATCTGTACACTGTGCCAGGCCAGGTGTATTATGCGTATAGCCGCAAAGTTATTTTGAATGGAGTGGATGGCGTTGTCTTTGTGGCGGATTCTCAGTTTGATCGTTTGGAAGCCAATCTTGAAACCCTCAATGATTTAGAAAACAACCTTCGTCAAGATGGTCATAAGATGGATGAATTCCCCTGGGTCATTCAATATAACAAGCGAGACCTTCCGAATGTTGCGCCGATTCAATATCTTCAATTAAAATTGAATAAATATAATGTCCCCTATTTCGAATCAGTCTCGACTCAAGGCACAGGAGTGTTCGAAACCTTAAAAGCCGTGATCAATCTGGTTGTGGCGAATGTGAAAAAGAAATTATAGACAAGAAAGGGACGGTGTTCCCTTTCAAGCTGTCATAACCTCCATCTTACAGAAGATTTATTACGAGTTGTTTCCTGTTTGGACGAATTTATCATCCTGGCGGCCAATTCATTTTTCTCCCCCCTAAAAGATGCGCATGAAGATGGTAAACTGTTTGTCCTCCATGAGAATTACAATTCAGCACGACACGAAATCCGCTATATTCAACTTGTTTTAACGTGGCAATTTGTTGAGTGACGAGAAACAGATGTTGGAGGATTTCCATCTCATTCTCTTTTAATTCCATCAACGTATTGATATGTCGCTTGGGTACTAATAAAATATGTACCGGAGCTTGAGGGTCGATATCTTCGAATGCAATGACCTCATCATCCTCAAAGACAACCGTTGACGCGATTTCATGATTGGCAATCTGACAAAAGATGCAATCCTGCATAGATGATTTCCCTTATGTAAACAAATATAGAAGTCTTGACATATAAAGTTGACAACCTCAAAACAATATTATAGACTATTTGTTGTGTTTGTTGACTTTTGTCAACCTATTATTGGAAAACAATATTCTCATTCATTGTCTGGAGAGTTATTATGACAAAAGCGGATCTGGTAGAAAAAATCGCCGAACAGGTGTCTTTGTCGAAAAAAGAGAGTGAAATGGTTGTCAATACGGTGTTTCAAAGTATTATTGAGGCATTAACCAAGGGCGGCAAAGTTGAATTACGCGGATTTGGAAGCTTTCGAACGCGGCAGCGAAATTCTCGAACCGGGCGAAATCCTAAAACAGGCGATAAAGTCAGCGTCCCGACGAAAAGCGTTCCCTTCTTTAAGCCAGGCAAACAGTTAAAAAAAATGGTGAATGAAGAGGGTTAATCTTTTTTCTTAATACGATTGCTTGATGATAAAATATCCATCAGAATGTCTTCATCCGTCGGCTCTTGCGCCTGCTTAAATTTCTCGAAGATCACTCCGCAGCGTTCACAGCGATAGGAAGATGTCTGCTCGTACTTGCATTTCGGGCAGACAAGCATTTTTTCCTGCCGCATCGTGTATCGTTCTGTTTTCACTTCTTTCAGCCGTTGATCCAGTATCCCTTCGACATACGAGAGCGACATGCCTAATTTTTCGACGACCGTATTCAAAACATTTCGCTCTTTGTCGCCAATTTTTCCGTCTGCCACAGCAGCCTGAATAAGAAAGTACAGCAAACGTTTCTTATCAGCCTCCTCTTCGGGCAAATGAATACGCCCTTTTCCTTGTTTGATCCGTAAGATGGCCTTTTGTTGAACCTCCTGCGAGATCGCTAAGCGTTGGCACAATTCATTGAAGAACTGGATTTCCCATTTATTCAAACTTCCGTCTAACGCCAATACAGACAAGACAGAATCAATAATATCATCATTTTTCATAATGCTCTGTCATGGCAACCTTCTGCGTATCAAAGCAGAAGGTTCTTCCCCCCGAAGAATTCTGGAACATTTTTATCATTGATTCGCGCATCGCGTCCTCGCAAAACAAGAATCTCCTTACCGCAAAAGGTTGATGATGTCAAGAGAGTATTACGCCTGAAAACGAATTTCTCCTCTCGTTTTCGATTGAAACATTTCCCTGAACAGAGATTCGAAGAAACATGTATGAATCTTTCCAGGCCGGAAGAATATAGAGTTCTTTCATGCGTTCACCAATGCGCCTTTCAAGGCGTCGCTCTTGATGGAAATGCCCTAACGCGATCACATCAATGCCTTGATGCCAAAGGGTTTCGGCATATTCAGAACATTCGGCGATGGGAAAGACGGATTTATGGCGCGTATTGGTTGCGCGAAAACGCCGCTCGATTGTTTCCGCCAGCCGCGCCATCATACGTTGAGGCATGGCATTGAATACCGCAAAAAGACAGGAGTTCCTTGAAAATCGGCGCCAACTTCGATATTGCCAGTCGTGAACGTTCACAAGATCGCCATGCGAAAAATGCCATTGCTTTCCTGCAATCTCAATCTGCATTCCTTCAGGCGCGATGGCATGAAACGGCGCATGTAAAAACATCCGTGTCAAAAAATAATCGTGATTCCCCTCAATATATGTCAAACGGATTCCCCGCTCTTTCAAGCAGGTGAGCGCGGCAATGACTGCGGTATGCTGTGGAAGAGTCATCTTCGGCGTCCCGATCCAGAAATCGAACATA
>CAZRSF010000035.1:0-60784 GCA_964602655.1 uncultured Candidatus Moduliflexus sp. | reverse complement strand
TGCACTCCACGATGGCGCGCACGGCGTAAATCTGATACGGGCGCATCATCAACAGCTTTTGCTCGTTCGCCACTAAGACCATGTAGCGGCTGATCATCTCGCCCAGCGTGCATTTTGCCAGAAACTTGTCCGCAAAGTCCGCGAGATGGTTGATTTTCTTGTTGTCGGCGTTGGCAAAGCGGTAAAACGGCAAGAAGCGCTCATCGGCGTCAAAGCTGAAATGCCGGGCGTTGTTATTGGCGAAATACCACGTTTCGCTGCGGTTGCTGACAATAAAGATTTGCATGAAGCAGAGCAGGGTGCGGGCGTAGCCGTTGCCGGGATCGTGTTTGTAGTCCACGATTTGCTGCATGGCGGCGCGGGGACTGATGCCTAAGTTTTTCAGTTCGATTTGGACGACAGGCACGCCGTTGAGGAGCAGGATCACGTCGTAGCGGTGATGGCTGTTGTCCGTGTTGATGCGGAGTTGATTGACCACTTCGAAGGTGTTCTTGCACCATTCCTTGATATTGACCAGGGTATAATGCAGCGGCGTCCCGTCTTCCCGCTCGAAGGTATTGCGCTCCCGCAACAGTTTCGCCGCCGCGAACACATCCGGCGTAATGATCTCGTCCAACAGCCGGGCAAATTCCGCGTCAGTCAGGTGCACCTGGTTGAGCGCCTCGAATTTCTCGCGGAAGTTCTGCTTCAAGGCGTCCCAATTGCGAATATCCGGGCGGTAGGTATATTTGAGGTCAACGAGTTTCGCGATCAGGTCTTGCTCGATCTGGCTTTCAGCGGTCATGCGCATCTCCTCTCAAGGCGTTGTCGACAATTCCCCTCCAGGGAGGGGCAAGGGGTGGGTGTCGTCCTGCGCGGCGTTCTTCTGCTCCGCAACCCACCCCCAACCCCTCCCAGGAGGGGAGTTCACCATCAGCAGATCGAATCTGCTGCGTAAGATCAGTCAATAACTCAATCTGCCATTCGCCCCGTCCAATGTCAATCTTTTTCTTCTGCTCCGGGATGTTTTACCTAATTATGCGGGGTGGTCGTCAGGCCAGAAAACAGGCATGCCAACAGGAGTCATTCTTTGCGGGTATGCTGTCGAATCCACATTTCGGTGAACAACGCGCCCCAGAGGAAATTCAACACCGGAAAGCGCAGGTTCGCGCCCTGCCGGGCATCGTCGAGCAACTCTTCGATGAGGTCGGCGGGCACGATGCGGCTGATAGCGGCATCCGAGGCCAACAGCAGATCGCGCACTGTCCGGTTAAAGGCGTCGGTGGTCAACCACTGCACAAAGGGGGGCACAAAGCCGCTCTTCTGCCGATAGATGAACTCAGGCGGCATGAATTCCTCCAACAAGCGCTTGAGCGGCCATTTTACGACGCCGTCGTGGATTTTCGCCGTCCAGGGCAGCGCGCCTTGCAGGGTGAGAATCTCGCGCCAGAGATAGGGATAGACCACTCTGATTCCGAGGTTTTCGCCGACAGAATAGGCTTTCGCCGTCCATTGGCGGCTGTTGATGTGGAGCAATTGCCGGATGGTGATTTTGGCTTCATAACTTAAAGACTCGTAGTTTTTTCCGCAGCGGGCATACAGGTCATCCATGTTAGCGGTCAAGGCCGCGTCCCAGTCAGGCGAACGCCGCAGCCGCAGAAAATTGACCGGCGCAGAGACTAAAAAATAATTGAGGCGATTGCGCTCATGCACGTCGCACATCGCCAGCGCCCGCGCTAACACGCCTTCATGCGACTTCCATTTCCAGGTTTTCGAATTTTGAAACGCAGCGACCAGCAGTCCTTTCAACACGCCGGGAAAGAGGGCTTTGACCATCAACTTCGACTGTGTTCGTAGATCAGGAAACCCAAAACAGTCATCCGCGCCATTCCCTTCAATCAGCATACGCGCCTCTGGCGTCTCGGTGTTCAGATATTTCAGAATGAAGACAATCGGCAGACTGGAAAAATCCGAAAACGGCTGGCCGGTCAACGCCACCGTATCCTGTAGCAGCGTCAACGCCTGATCGGTATCCATCGCGCCAACATGCAGATTGATGTTCATCCGGTCAGCTAATTGTTGCGCAAACGGGCGTTCGGGGTCCTGCGCGCCAAAGGTGCAATTGATCCCGTGAAAACTCTGACCGTCGTCGAATTCATGCAAATAGGCGGCGTAGAGGCTGGAATCAATGCCGCCGCTGATCAGGATCGCCGGATCGTAACGGCGCAGGAAGCCGGCAGACTGGCGCAATGCCTGTTTGGCAGGCTGCAACATGGCGTCGAAATCCTGACCCGGCGGCTGCCGGTCGCAAGGGAAATCGAATTGAAAATAGGTACGGGTCTGACTCCGCCCGGTTTGGGTATTATACTGAAGATAGTGGGCTGGCGGAACCACCGCAATGTTCTTGCTGATCGTCATCGGTTCCGGGGTCGCGCCATATTTCAAAATCGCATACATTGCCAGATCGTTGGCTTCGAACGGCAACACCTTCAGCAAGAACCGCAAGTCAGAGGCAAAGAGGATGCCGGAGTTCAGCAGGGCATAATAGAGGCGGCCATTGCCGGCGCGATTGGAGACGAGATAAAGCGTACTGTCTGCCGACGCGCGTTCCACAACAATGAGGCGATAATCGGAAACAATCTCATCAAACACGCCGGTCTGTTTGCGCAAAAACAGTTCCGGCAAATCCTGCTGCACGCTAAGCGCCGCGTGCTCGCCAGCCGCATTGCTGCTTACCAGCAAGTCCTGACTCAACATGGTCAAGCGTTCCGAGGTATAGACCGCAGTGGGGGCGTCCGCAAACGGATTGTCGTGAAACAACAACCCCGATGCGCCAAGCGCAATCCGCTGATAGGTATCGTTCAACACTAAGTTCAACCGTTCCGACACCTCTGGTTCGGCATACTGATACAGGTATCCGCCAATCATAGGTTCCTCCTTCATGGTGATCTCATCACGTATTCGAAAAGACACGTTTGAGATAGCGAATCCCGCCTGAAAAGTCAAGAAATTATGCCAATTACCCCAAAACGATCATAGCCAGCGCCGATTCCGGCCGCATTCGAAGAATGTTCACTTCCTCCCAATCGCGGCCTTTTGCCGCTTGGCTTTCGCGAATGAGACGGTCTGCTCTTCGGCGGCGGCGATCAGCGGCATCTCTTCCAACGGCGGAATCAGCCATTTTTCGCCGGAAATTCCGACGATGTTGGCGACAGTCTGCATATCTTCGCGGACGCAAAGCGGCATGGAAACATGCGTCGGTGTGCCGTAATCGGTCGCAAACACGGCCTCGCCCGGATGTTCCAACCCCTTGACAAGCTGTTTGTATTCGGAATCTTCCAGCAGCAAATCCGCCTGCGACGGTTTGCTTTTATGCACTAAAACCGCGTTCATGCAGCGTCGGATGTCGGCGCGGTTATTGAAATGCCGCGCCGTCCATTTCGGCGAACTGCCGATAAAGGTCATATTCGCTTTGCGCGTCTCTTCGGTGCAGCGTTCCAAAAACGCTAACAACACGTTGAAGCAGTCCATTTTCGACAGTCGCGCTAATTCGTCAATCACTAGCAAAATGCCGGGCGCACAGGGTTCTTCGCCGTTCAGACGCCGGTCTAAAGCGCGATGCAGGTCTTTGATCACGCGCGGCGTGTCAATCGGATTGACGAGCGTGACGTAGCCGGTTTTTTCCAGCGGCGCAAGAATCGCGGCGAGGCTTTCGGGATGCTCTTTGTGCGGATCGATCACATAAACCTGCACCCGATACGCCACCACCGCCGACGCGACGAGATAGGCCATTGACAGGGTTTTTCCGCTGCCCTGCAAACCGGTGACGGCCAGCGTTTTGATCTCTTTTAATTCTTTCAATAGCGGCTGCCCCTGCTGATCGAAGCCGCAAATCAGCGGTTTATCCGGCGCGATTTTCTTCTGCTGCAATAATTCGGCAAAGGTCGGGCAGTTCGTCACTGCTGCTGAATTCAGCGCGTTCTGCGAATCGGCGAAGAGCGCCGACGACGGCAGCAGGCCGCGTTTGCCCGCCAACGCGCGCGTATAAGTCGTAATATCGTCCATCATCTGCCGCGAAATCTGGTACGCGGTTTCATGCGCGTTGCTGGCGGATGCCTGAATTTCGGCTAACGAGAGATTGACGGCAATCGGATAAAACGACGACAAATCTTTGAGATGCACCGGAATTTCGCTATGTTTGCCGATGCGCGCCACGCAGACCGACGCCTGCCGGATTTTCGCCCCGGCCAGCCCGCCAATCATAATCAACGCCGACAGGCCGATGACCGCGCAAAGGCTGAGTATGCTGTAATATTTTAACGCAGCGTAACGCGGCAGCATCTCCGCGCGCAGGCGCAGTTTCTCGATTTCATACGCTGTCCAGGCTTCTTTTTTCAGGCGCTTGATGCGAAACTCCGTCGCTTCGTAGGCCGTTTTTTCGGCAAACGCTTCCTGCGTCGCGGCGGCCATGCGCGGCGAAATCGTTTCGTCGAATTGCGCGACGTGGCTGCGCACGATAGTTTGCCAGGCCGCGCTGAAAAGCAGCAGCAGGGCGAAAATACCGACGAAAACGATTCCCCCGAATTTCCCGGCATATTTGAGTTTGAGCAGTGTGTCGTACATCATGGCAGTTTCCTCCTTATCATGCGGAAGGAAACGTGTCAGACCCCGTTAAGGTCTCTGACACGCGTGTTCGTCGTGCGCGGATTGTTCTGTCTCGTCTGAGGCGGCAATCAGCCGTTCTGCGCTGTGTAATTCCTGCAATTCGAATTCGTGTTCCGCTTGCTGCTGTCGCAAGCGGTGTTCCATCTTTTCCTTCTGCCAGCCACGCAGGCCAACCGCCATATTTTTCGCGATCCAATACATCGTGAGAATAAACGGAATCGAAACGAGCAAGCCCCATAAAATGAAGTTCCGCGTAATGCGCAGCCACGCTAATTCGGTGTCGGCTTGAATGCGGAATTGTTCGATGGCAAAACGCTGTTGGGCAAGCGCTACACCGGTTTCTGACATATTGCGAATCACATCGGCCTGATCGGACGAAAGCTGCTGCGGCAGAATCGTCATGGTCTGAATTTGATCCATTCCGACAATCCCCATGCGGAATTCGGCAGGTTCATGCACATCTGCTGCCGCAGAGGGGCGGGAGACGGACGGCGGAATGATTGTGATCGTGGTTTTGACCTCGCTCATCCCAAGCGTGCCGTCTGGCAGCGGGACTAAGCGTCTCGGCGTATTTTGCGCCAGCACAATCGCGCCGTCCGTTCCCACAAGTTTGTGTATCGGCTGTTCTTCCCCTTCCGTGCCGTTTTTCCAGGCCGTTCGCATGGAGGTTTCCGCCATCGTTTTCGCCTGATTCAGCAACTCAGGGTCAACCTGATACGATACGGAGGATTCGCAAAAGGCGAAAAGAGTGACGCCGAATTGTCCTCCCAACATGGAAGTAAGAAACGCAAGCCAATACAGATATTTTGACATCTTTCGCCCTCATTTTCAGCGAAGAACGCGCATTCATCAAAGAGAACGCGCATTTATGTTGGATGGAAATTTTTTACGTGTTGTATATAATAGAGGATTAACGCTTAGATTTGTCAAATAAAAAATCTATATTTTACAATTAAAGACGAAATAAAGGCGAATATTAAAATTCACAAGCTCAGGATAGTGAGATTTATAGGGAAGTTCCGAAACGGATGACTGCAATCAGACATGAAGTCTGCGGTGACAGGGCAAGGCTGTGAAGTTCGTAACGAGCCGGAGTGCCAAAGCTCTGCTTTGGCACTCCAATCGCGGAGGAGCGGAATCGAAGAGCGCGAATCTTTGTAACGAAACGTTTACCACCGCACTTCGCCGCCGATGACAAAGCCGGACAACGCCAAATCGAAATTCCAGTCGTCCTGACTTTCGTCCTGAAACCAGAGGTACGAATATCCGGCCTGCGCGGACAGATTCGGATGCGGCGAGAGTTTCAGTCCCGCGAACGCCCAGTAGCCCGCTCTCTGGTCGAGCCAGCCGCCGCTGAATTCGCCGACCGCCGAAAGCATCGGCGCGAGGTAGCCCTCGCCGAAGAGCCACACGAACGGCAGCGTGAGGTCGCCTTCCATTTTTTCAGCGTCATACTCGTAGCCAAACCCTTTGATTCTTGCGCCGACTTCGTAGCTGATCACTTCGAAACCGGGGCGCACGGAGAGATAGCCGACCGGCAGGTCTAATACGCGATAGCCGTAAAACGCGCCGAACATGCGGTAATCCAGCGACGTATCCACCGGCACGCTGAGCGGCAGCGAAATGCCGCCGAAATTGATGTCGCTCGACACCGTCGCCTTATCGTTTTCAAGGCTGTATGTCCGATAATCCAGCACGACCTCATGACGCTGATTTGCCAGCAGCCCGGCCTTGAACCAGAGGCCGTTCGTGTCTTTCAAGCCGAACGTTCCGTCCAAATCTACCGTCGAGCCTAACACATCATCGTCGGAAACTTCCACATTGCCGTCAAGCGCGGCGAAATGCCAGAGCGCGTCCGCCCAGAGCGAAAATGGGCGAGTTTGTTCGGCGGTTTGGGCAACACTCACAACTGGCAACAACAGCAATAACGACAGCGATAATAGCGTTTTTTTCATAGTGTGTTCCTTTCTTCATGTTCGATTTGTTTGTATATCGAAACTGCGTTTCGACGGCGAAACACAGTTTCATCGTACGATTGCTTACATCAATTTCGAAACAAAATCAATCGCCTTGCCGAGCAGATGACCGATAGCGACCGCTTGCGGCGCGGTTTCGCCGATTTTGGTCAAGACTGATTTCGCATTATCGAGCGCAGTCGTCAATTTCATTTTTTCCGGCTGCGATTTTTTCGCCTGAATTTGCGCGGTATTCAGGTCAGCAGCAAGTTCTTCTTTCGCGTCGTCCGGCAACGGCGATTGCGCGATCATCTTCTGCAATTCGGCGAGAAGCGCCGTCAAATCTTGCGGCGTCTGAAGATTGTACGTTTTCGCGCCGGTCGTGAAATTCTGCGAGCCTTGAATCAGGTCGCCGTTCAAATTCTGAATCTGGTTGTTGAATTGCTGTTTCGTTTCCATGTGTTCGTCTCCATGATGAATGTGAACATTACCGCCATACACGTTCATTTGAGGAACATGCGTTGGCGTAGCAGGCCGGACATCGTCTTGTGTATTGTTCTGAGTATTCGGCGTGTTCAGAATTGCGATAAAGCGCGTAATCGCGTTCTTTTTTTCTCCGCCGACCATCGTATGCACTTCTTGTAATAGCTTGATAAGTTCTTCTTTTCGATCTTCCTGTTCGAAATTATCCAGGAGCGACGCAACAAACTCAAAAGCGCTGCCGTTCAGATGCTTTACAGATGAGAGCAGATCGCTCAATCCGGCGTTGATCAGCACGGCGCGGCGCGAGGCTTCGTTCGCGAAACAAGGGAGCGGCGTCAAAAATTCGGAGAGTTCTTTTACAATGTTTCCCATAGTCATGTCCTCGTCATCGCTGTCAGACACCTTGAAGGTGTCTGACAGCTTGTTATCAATTACCTCGTCAAGCAAGCCTTGTACGTTCACCATTTCATAACTTTTCTGACATTGAATCGGCTGGCGGTCAGCCTGGAATTTCCGCAAGACCTGATATGTGTAGAAATGCGGCTCGGCGTTTCCTTTGCAAGCCAAGCAGTTACACGGAATCAGCGTATCGTATTTCAGGCGCGAATAGACGCCATGAATTTTCTCGAATTTGTACATCACGACCGTCAGTAGCTCTTTTTTATGTGCGCCGCTGACGCGAATATGAATTTCGCGTTTGCCGTAATATTCGATAATTTCAGCACGAGCGCCCTCTTTTTTCAAAACGACGCCGCTTTTCCAGACCAATGTCTGATCTTCGATCAATGGATGCGTGGCGACAATAAAGCGTGTCAGCATCCCTTTCGGCATAAATTCGTAGGCATACCGCACTTGCAAGTCAAGGATTTCTCCTTCACGATTCGAAGAAGACATCCGTTCGCCCTGAGCTTGTCGAAGGGCAGCCTCCACTCGTCCTGAGCTTGTCGAAGGATGACGTGGTTCGACAAGCTCACCACGAACGGAAGGTTTTGCATCAAAAACACTGGGGTGGGTTTCCCATTGATACTCCGGCGGATCTTCGGAAAGCAACTGCGGGGCGATATAACGTCCGGCGCGACCCGGAATCTCGTAACACAACTGAAATTTCATCATCAGTTGCAGCAGTTCGCCGCGCATGTCGGCGTATTCGTTTTCATGCCAGATCGTTTTCAGTTCCTCTTTCGTGAAACAGCCGAGATTTCTGATGACCACCGGATTATCGAGGACTTTATAGACCGCCGCCGTCCCCCATTCCGGCTTCAGAATCACAGTTTTCTTCAAGAGATCGTCGTCTTGAAAATGGAGGCAGACGCCGAGATCGTGCAGATAGCCGCTTAATTGCAGTTGGTCGTCGCGCCGCGTGAACTGCTGCTGTTCGCAGATGCGGTAATATTCTTCGACGGCGATGTAATTGCGATCATCTTGCTCCAGCGCATTCCGCACGTTGACCCACGTTTTCGGCAGGACCGAGCCGACATGCGGCAGATGCGTCAGATAATGCCGAACCGTGTCCAGCACGGCGTCAAGGCCGCGATTCGTGGCGAGGTTCGCGGGCAACACGTCTTTCAGGTTCGTGAATTCGGCTCGAAGCTGGCGCTCCGGCAATTCGCGGACGCGATCTTGCTTTTCGTTTTTGAGAATAATGATCGGGCTGTTGTCGCTCAACATCGAGACGATATTGAGCCAGTAATAAAAATCGGTATCTTCCTTGCGGCTGTCGGCGACAAGGACATAGAGCGAGCGTTTCGTCAGGAAAAACTGATGCGTCGCCTTGTAAATCTCCTGCCCACCAAAATCCCAGATATTGACGCGAAACGTCGGGCGAGAGAGGCCGAACCATCCTTTCATTTTCTCCAACACGCCGACCGGCTGCGTCGGTTCATTCGGTTCTTGCGTGAGCGGAAAATCCCACGCCTGCAGGTCAATCCCTTTGGTTGAGATTTCGTTCGGCTGTAATTTGTACGCCTGATTGCGTATTTTCTGCGCGAATGTGGTTTTGCCTGCGCCTGGTTCGCCGACAATCAGGAGTTTCGCTTCATACAAATATGCCTGCGCCGCTTTGAGTTGCTGGAAATACTTGCGGATCGCCTTCTTGCCGCGCTTGACGATTTCCGGCGGCGGCGTGGTCAGCGGGTTGTTATACAGATTGATTGCTCCCTTAACATACCCAAGTTTCCAGACAATCTCAAGGTCTCGCTCAAGCCACGCTTCCGGTAACGTCGCAATGTTATTGTCCCACAAATTCAACATCGTCAACTGCGTCAAGCCCGCAAGCGGAGTCACGTCTGTCAGTTGATTGCTTTCCAACCACAACACCCTCACCTGCGTCAAGCCCGCGAGCGGCGTCACGTCCGTCAGTTGATTGTAAGCCAACCACAACATCGTCACCTGCGTCAAGCCCGCGAGCGGCGTCACGTCCGTCAGTCGGTTGTCACGCAAATCCAACGTCGTCACCTGTGTCAAGCCTGCGAGCGGCGTCACGTCCGTCAGTTGGTTGCGCGACACATCCAACGTCGTCACCCGCGTCAAGCCTGCGAGCGGCGTCACGTCCGTCAGTTGAGTGTTCGGCAGATACAACGATGTCAATTGCGTCAAGCTCGCGAGCGGCGTCACATCCGTCAGTTGATTGCTGCCCAAATGCAACGTCGTCACCTGTGTCAAGCCTGCGAGCGGCGTCACGTCTGTCAGTTGATTGTTCGACAAATACAAATCCGTCAACTGTGCCAAGCCCGCGAGTTGCTTGATGATTCTCGTCAGATCGACGACTCTGCAAATAAAAAGTCCAACGCCTGTCACCGCTCCATTCAGATTGACGGTATAGCCTCGAGAACCCAACTCCATGTTATCTAATCGGCGTAATTCGATCTTGAGTATCTGTTCGATTGCTTTGATCTGGTCAAGGTCGCTCATGTGTGTTTTTTATGGTCGCTGTCAGACACCTTCAAGGTGTCTGACAGCTATGCCACAACGTTCTGTGTCATTACAATTATGTATTGGGTAAGAGTGGAATCTCCGTTGACGCGAGCAGGCGTTCATCGGCGGTAATCAGCGTCAAACCATACACGATTGCGGTCGCGGCGATAAAACGATCTGCCGGGTCTTGATGGGAAAGATCGAGCAATCGGCTTCGTATGGCGACTTCGACTGTCAGCGGCGCTTCAATCAAACCCAGATCGCCCATGATTTTTCGAAGCGATTGACGCGGCTCGCCAAGCAATCGAATCCGTTGTTTTTCGGCTAATATCAGGATTTCCCATGCGCTGATCGGCGAACACCATAATTCATGACGGGCATCTCGCAAGATGTCGGCAACCTCTCGCGTCAACCGCTCAGGCTGCGTCACGCTCCAGAGGATAATATGCGTATCAAGCAGGTATTTCATGAGGCCAAAACCTCCCACTGCGTTTCATCAATCACTGGCGCGACAATATCGCCGAGAATCGTGATCGAATCGCGCAAACTGCCTAATTGCCGAGTCATCGCCTGACGAGCATTATCAGGCCGCGTCCGTTGAGCATCGGCTTTCAATGATATATCCTGCGTCGAAAGCGTGAAAACCTGAATCAATTTAAATACGGTTTCCATGTCTTTAGGCTGAACACGTTCGATTTCTGCGATCAAGGCTTCTTTCGTCATCATTATCACTCCTTTCTCCGCCAATGAATCGGCGGGCTATGCGCGGGCGGCGCGTTTGGCTCGTAGCTGTCAGACACCTTCAAGGTGTCTGACAGCTTGTTTTTCTGCCTGCGATGCGGCGCGTTTGCGGTTATTTCTGGTAAACGATTATACGGTTTTATTACCCGTTATAAACGTCTTTTCGATGTCTGACGCGAATGATTTCAATGATTAACATGGACGATAGCACGTCATACACAATCCGATAATCGCCAACGCGAACAACGGTATGTCTGTTCTGTGCCGACTAATTTTTTCACGCCGGGCGGAAAAGGCTGTTCTGCCAACTGCTGAACAGCATCGAGAATCTTACGAATTGTTGTCGCCGGAAGTTTACGAAGCTCTTTTTGCGCGGATCGTTTCCATTCAATCTGATATAAGGCCATCGCGTTGGAGTTCCTTGAGAAATTCGTCATGCAAAGTTGTCGGCTCATTCCGGCGCTCCGCGATTATCGCCAAATCATGAAGGTCTTCTAATAATTCCTCGAATTCATCTATTGGAAGAATGACGGAAATTTTTTCTCCAAGCGTATTAGTAACTGATGTTACGCAGCGTCGCCGACAATTCCCCTCCTGGGAGGGGTAAGGGGTGGGTGTCGTCATGCGCGGCGTCTTCTCGTCCGCAACCCACCCCCAACCCCTCCCAAGAGGGGAGTTCACCGTCAGCGATTCGAACCTGCGGCGTAACATCAGTTAGTAATATATTGAAGATGGGGAAGGGACGGATGCGTATTTCCCCGCGCGGTCTGCTCATGCAAGCGTTCGATGTGTTTCTCTGTTCTCATATACCAGCCCCCTTTCCTCAAAGAATTGTCATGGCGCGGCGTTTTGTCAAGAGAAATTTCCGCGCGGCGCGGTGGATGTAACACGACGGAGAAAAAGGTTGACATTTTTTCATTCGATAAATAGATATCGCATGGGATGTCGAACAATGAATGTGAATGAAAGGGGAATATGGTAAGCATTCTCAAACAGATACAAGCGCTTGTGCGGAACGGCCTCTATTATTTGACCGAACATGCCGATGATGAGGCGATGGAAGATTTTTTTGACATTTATGACGTCGAACGCGGCATTTTGACGGGAAAAGTCAGGAAAAAGTGGCCTCAACAAGGGAAATACGAAATTGTTGGTGATGCATTAGACGGACGGCCAATCGGTATCGTATGCCGGATAACCGAGGCGGGAAAGGTTCGGGTTATCACAGTATATGAAGATCGGCCATAACATCATGAAAAAATCGAATGAAACCGGATTTTGGAAGGGCGAAACTTGTGAATATTGTCATGGAACGATTATCGAAAAGCGGGTGACGCTTCATCGAAAAGTCAACGAGCGCTATATTGTTATTGAAGATGTTCCCGCGGGCGTCTGCACGGAATGCGGAACGCGATATTATGCGGCGAATGTCTTAAAAACCATCGAAGCGAGCATACATGGACGGCGTCAAGCCCAGCGCGAAGTCGTCGTGCCCATATATGCCCTCTGAAATATTGATATGAACGAACAATATCTTGACCAGATCGAACGGATGTATCAACTGTTTGCCACCTGTCCTGATCCGAATAAGCGGGAGCGCGAAGGGGGCTGGACGATCAAGCAGATTGTCGGGCATTTGGTGGATTCGGCGAGCAACAATCACCAGCGCTTTTTGCGCTATCAGCCGCAAGGGAATTTCACGTTTCCGGGCTATGACCAGATCGTCTGCGTCAATCGGGCGCATTACGACAGCATGGAATTTCAGAGTTTGCTGGCACTCTGGTATCACTACAATCGGATGCTGCTGCATATCATTGACCATATTCCGGCGGACGATCTCGCCACATCCATGTTGCAAGTCGGGGATCGTCCCATGATGGCGCTGCAAGACCTGATTCGCGACTATTTCGGGCACATGGACAAACACGCGCAGCAGGTCAAGCGCATCAACGCGGCGTGATAAGGCTGAACCCTGCCAGGGTTTGAAACCCTGGCAGGGCTGCTTTCGTTCATGGAGCGAAGCCGAGAGGCATGGCGCATAAACTTCTGCTTATTCAGCCGCCGGTACAGGATTTCTACGATACGCAGATCCGTTTGCAGCCCATCGGATTGGCATATCTGAAAGCGATTGTGCGGCGCGAACTGCCGGAATTCGAGGTGGTAGTAAAAGACTATCATCATGGCAGGGGACGCCGACCGATTCCGCTGCCGAAAGAGCTTGCCTACCTGAAAGCGTACTACGCGCATCCCGACAAAAGCCCGTTCTGCTCGTTTTATCATTACTACCATTTCGGTGCGGCGTTCGATGAGATCGCTGCCGACGTTGCCGCCGAGCGGCCTGATATCGTCGGCATTTCGTCGCTCTTTTCCGCGTATTCCCGCGAAGTCATCCGCTGCGCCGAAGCGATCAAGCGCGTATGCAATGCGCCGATTCTGATCGGTGGCTCGCATGTCTCGGCTGCGCCGGAAAGCGTCTTGCGGCATGAATGCGTGGATTTCGTAATTCGCGGCGAAGGGGAACGTCCGTTGGTAGAATTCCTTCGAGCCTGGAAAAACGGCGGCGATTACGCCGCCGTGCCGAATCTCGGCTTCAAGCGAAACGGCGAACTTGTGTTGACGCCGCTGGCGGCGAATTATCCGGTTGACGAACTGCCGCTGCCGGATTTCTCAGATTTCCCGCCGGAACGTTACACCTTCGAACGCCGCCCGCTTTGCATGATCGTGACTTCGCGCGGCTGTCCGCATCGCTGCGCTTTCTGCTCCGTGCATCTGACCTTCGGCGCGACCTATCGCCGCCGCTCGAATGAGGCGATTCTTGCGGAAATCGCGTTGCGCTACGAAGAAGGCTATCGCGTATTCGATTTCGAGGATGATAATTTGACCTTTCGAACCGCCGATATGAAGGCGCTCTGCGAGGAATTGATCGCCCGTTTTCCCGAAGGCGACGCGCAATTCCTCGCCATGAACGGCCTGTCGTATCACAGTCTGGATCAGGAGTTGCTTGCCTTGATGAAACGCGCCGGATTCACGCATCTCAATCTGTCACTCGTTACGGCGGAAAGCGGCATTCGGCGGCAGGCAAATCGTCCGCATTCGTTGGAACAATATCTTGAAGTTGTCCGCTCTGGCGTATTGTTAGGATTTAAAATCGTGTCGTATCATATCTTCGGCTTGCCGCAGGAGTCGCTGGAATCCATGCTCGCTTCGCTGGTCGTCAACGCCGAACTGCCGGTATTGATCGGTGCGTCCATTTTTTATATGACGCCGAACATGCCGCTTGCTGCGGCGTTTCCCGACATGACCGAAGCAGACGTGTTCAAAGCGCGATTGACGGCGATGGCGGTCGAAACGGCACACGTCAGCCGCGACGATCTCTTCACGCTGTTCGTGACGGCGCGAATCCTCGATTTTCTCAAGGGGTTATCGTTTCCGGCTACATCAATTTCATTCGAAGATGCGCTTGACGTGGCGGAACGGCAGGGCGGACGGACGGCAATCGGGGCAAAATTGCTGCGGCGGCTATTCGATGAGCAGGTGTTGTATGCGGCGGTTGGAGAGCGATTCGAGCCGATTCGCCGGTTTCAGGCCGAACTCTTTTTTCGTTTCTGGTCGCGTTTGCGCTTCATCTGTACGCAAGACGGCGCGATGCTATCCGTAGGGGCGGGGTTTCCCCCGCCCTGACGTGGCGGGAAATCTAAAATTCGATACGGTCGCCCTGTTCGGGAAACGCGAACGTGACGCCGAGATCGTTGGCTTCTTCCAATTGCTTTTTGATCTGGTCGCGGCGCGGCATGTCGGTTTGCAGCGACGGTTTGATGTGCGTGACCATGACGAGCAGGCCGTTCAGCGCGGTGGCAGGCTGCTGCGGGTCAACGATTTCAGCGAAACGATGCAATTCTTTCATCATCCAGGCGGGCGTCAAATGGCCGAAAAGCTGCTTGGCATCGCGGGGATCGGGATACGACGATTCTAAAAAGATGCCGCGCAGTTTTTTCTCCCGCACCAGCGGCGCAATCGTCTGCCAGACATGCTGAAGTTTGTCGCACTTTTCGGCTTCGTCCGGCCCGGTGTCGCCGAAATAGAGCGCGTAATCCTCTTCTGCTCGAACAAGAAAGGCCGTTGAAATGACGCCGGAATGGCACAGCTCGAACGGCGTGACGTAGAGCGGCGTTCCGGCAATCGCGATTTCCTGGTCGGGGGTGACGCGGACGTATTCATATTTTTTCAATTGAAAGCCCTCGCCTTCGTTGCCGAAATTCGGCCAGACTTTCCAGTTGAAGACATCATCTCGCAAGACATCAATCGTCGCCGCCGTGCCGATAATCGGCTTGGCGCTGTCGTCCGGCGAATTGATGACCAATCCGGCAATATGATCGAGATGCGGATGGGAAATCAGATACGCTTTCACATGCTGCTGCATGATATAGGGTTCTTTTTGGAGCGGCGAGACAGCCGCGACGCTGACATCTTTGACATTCTTGTCGGCGTCCGCTTTTTGGAGCGCGGCATAGGCGTCCTTCGGAATATCGTCCAGATTTCCGGCGATTTTAGCTTGTTGCAAGCCTGTCAGCAACGTTCCGGCATCGAGGGCGATAAACTCATGACTGCCCGCCTGCGCCAACAAATACGACGGCAAATCGCCTTCCTGCAAGCCGCCCGATACGCCGAGCGCGATCACGGTAAATTTCGGTTCTTCGGCGAATGCCGGGGCAAGCAGCACGGTGATGAGAAGACAAGCCATTCCAAAAGACATTAGAGTTTTCATGCGCATATTCATAAATTTTTCCTTCTGATTATTTCTACGTTGTTACATTTCGTTGTGACTTGCCCTGAAAGGGCAGAGGCATACAGCCTGGGGTTGTCAACCCCAGGAGCAAGATCGAGGATTGTTCTGCCCTGAAGGGGCAACCGAGCATCCTGCGCCCTGTCAGGGCGCGAAGGCGACACGGCTCATGTTTCCTGGGGTTGTCACCCCAGGCTGTATCTCGCTGCCCTTTCAGGGCAATGATGAAATCTAACAACGTAGTATTGTTAAGAGACAAGCAGCCCTGCCAGGATTTCCAATCCAGGCAGAGCTGATCGTTAAAACGGAATGTCATCCGGCGGCGCATCCTGTACGGGCGGCGCTTGGCGTTCGGCGACTTTGCCGGTATAGGTCGGCGCGGCTGCCGCGCCGGTTGACGCTGGCGCAGACTGTGGCGCTGCCGCATACGTATCCGCCGGGTGCGGCGGACGCGCTCCGCCGCCGGACTCACCACGCCCGCCGAGCAGAATCAGTTCGCTGGCCACCACTTCGGTCGTATAGCGTTTCACGCCGTTTTGATCATCCCACGACCGCGTTTGCAGGCGGCCTTCGATATACGCCTGTTTCCCTTTGCCGAGGTATTCAGACGCAATTTCCGCCAGTCGTCCCCAGGCCACGACATTATGCCATTCGGTGCGTTCCTGCCATTCCTCGCTTCCGGCAGGTTTATACGATTCGTTGGTCGCAATACTGAACGAGGCGACGGCCTGTCCGTTCGACGTATAGCGCAGTTCCGGGTCTTTACCCAAATGCCCGATCAATTGCACTTTGTTCAATGATTTTCCTGCCATGCTGTTCTCCTTTGTTCTTGCGTCATCGGTTCATGTTTTCTCGTAATCTCCGTCACTCCAGCATTGGACGCTACCCATAACGCGAGCAGAGCGTCAAGAAGAATTGTCGGAAAATATCCAGAACGGAGGCGTATTGCCGTTAACGTGCGAAATTATATTGACAAATCCATCAAGTTCCCGATATGGATATGTGTCATTCTCGTCATGCGCCGCGCACGCATGGAAACCTGAGTATCAACCGTTTGAGACGGAGGTGGCTGTGAATAAGGACGATGAGTTACTCTTTGCCGAAGAAACAAGCGATGCCATACAGTCTTCCGAAGACACCTGGGACATCTTGATTGCCGACGATGAAGAGGAAGTTCATGCGGTGACGCGCATGGTGTTGGAGCGATTTACATTCGAAGGCAAAGGTGTGCGGCTGTTGAGCGCCTATTCCGGGAAAGAGACGCTTCAGATGATGCAAACGCACGCGAACATCGCCGTCTTGATTTTGGATGTGGTCATGGAAGAGGACACCACCGGCCTCGACGTGGTGAAGTATATTCGCGAAACGCTGCATAACCGTTTCGTGCGGATTATCCTGCGGACAGGGCAGCCGGGGCAGGCGCCGGAGCGTCAGGTGACGATGGAATATGATATTAACGACTATAAAGGCAAATCCGAACTGACTGCGCAAAAACTCTTCACGACCATTATCGGCCTGCTGCGAGCCTATCGCGATTTACGGATGATCGAACGCAGCCGCCGCGGGCTGGAACGGATTGTGACGCTGTCAGCGGATTTATTCGCGCAGCAAACGCTGGCGCACTTCAGCGTCGGTTTATTAGTGCATCTGGCTGCGGTCTTGCAGATCGACGAACAGCCGGTTGCGTCTCAGGGTTCAGGCGTGGTGATCTGCGGCCAGAATGGCGAATTCACCGTGCTTGCCGGAATCGGAACATTCCAGCATTCCGAAGGGCGGAACGCACAAGACGCGTTGCCGCCGAATGTCTTGCCATCGCTCATGGAGGCCGTCGAGCGCAAGCATGGCGCATTTCTCGCGGATCGATATATCGGCTACGTTGCCACCAAAAATGGGATTGAATATGTCATTTATCTGCATACGCCAGTTCCGCCGAATAGTCTCGATATCGAATTGTGCAAAATTTTAGAAGTGAATGTCGCGGTCGCGTTCGAAAATATCGATCTTCATCAGGAAATCATCGAGACGCAGCGCGAAGTGATTTTTACCTTAGGGGAAATGGTGGAACGGCGCTTTAAAAAGGCCACAGCGCATATCAAGCAGGTCTGTTCGATCTCGCATCTGTTAGCGCTCAAAGCGCATCTGGACGATGAGGCTGCGGACATGCTGCGCTTAGCCGTGCCGCTACATGATGTCGGGATGCTCGGCGTCCCTGACGCCATTTTACAGAAACATCCCGATCTCAGCCCGGAAGAATGGGTGATTTTCAAGCGGCATCCGCTCTTAGGTTATAAAGTCCTGCAAGGCGTCCAGCAGCCGATTCTGAAACTCGCCGCTCAATTAGCGATGGAACATCATGAGCACTGGGATGGGCGCGGCTATCCGAACGGGTTGCGCGGAACAGAGATTCACCTGTTTGCGCGAATTCTCCACATTGCCGATACGTTCGACGGTCTGATGCATGAGATGAACACCGATTGGGCGCAGGTAAAAACCGCGATTCGAACGCATGTCGGCACGCAGTTCGATCCGACGCTGGCAGACATGTTCTTGACGCATTTCGACGAGTTTGCACAACAGTGGATGGCAAATCGCGTCGCATCGCTACACAAGTAAATCGGGAGAACGAGATGAATCAAGATGACGAACTGATCTTTGTGGAAGAATCCTCTTCATCAGCCCCATTCCACAAAAAGCCATGGAAGATTATTGTCGCGGACGACGAAGAAGAAGTGCATGCCGTCACGCGGATGGTCTTGGAAGGATTCTACTTCGAAGGCCGCGAACTCGAGGTATTAAGCGCGTATTCCGGCAAAGAAACGATACGATTACTGCGCGAACATGCTGACGCGGCGCTGCTGCTGTTGGATGTGGTGATGGAAGAGGAAACCACTGGTTTGGAAGTGGTCAAATATATCCGGGACGATCTCAAAAACCGCTTTATTCGCCTTATCATGCGCACCGGTCAGCCAGGGCAGGCGCCGGAACGTCAGGTCACGATGCAGTATGATATTAACGATTACAAAGAAAAAACCGAACTCACCGCGCAAAAACTCTATACCACCGTTGTGGCGTCTCTGCGCGCCTATCGCGACCTCCGCACCATCGAGCGCCATCGCAAAGGGTTAGAACAGATTATTTCCATCTCCGCCCGCTTATTCGAATTACGCAATCTCAAACAATTCGTCGCCAGCGCGTTGTTCCATATTGCCGCGCTGCTGGACTTGAACGAAGATGATGTCTCGCTCCAAACGTCGGGCTTTGCGCTGAAACGCGTCAACGCGACATTTCATTGGCTGGCGGGCATCGGCGAGTTTGCCACGTATGATTTTCAGGCGACGCCGCTGCTCCCGCCGCCGATTCAATCCGCGCTCACGCTCGCGCTCGACCAGCGGCAGACGGTCTTCGCGCACAGGACATACGTCGGGTATTTTCAGACCAAACGGCAGACAGAATATCTGTTGTGCCTTCAAAGCGATTACACGTTCAGCGAATTGGAAATCGGATTTATCAAAATTTTTTCCACGAATTTGGCGGTCGCCTTCGATAATTTAGCCTTAACCGAAGAAATCGAAGATACGCAGCGCGAAGTCATCTTTACCCTCGGCGAAGTGGTGGAAACCCGTTCGGAAGAGACCGGCAATCATGTCAAGCGCGTGGGCGAATATAGCTATCTCTTAGCCAAAAAATATGGCTTTGACGAGGAGACGGCTGAATTGCTGCGATTTGCGTCACCGATGCACGATGTCGGCAAGATCGGCATCCCTGACGCGATTTTGAATAAACCGGGCAAGCTCACCAGCGAAGAATTCGAGACCATCAAAACGCATACGCTGATCGGACATGACATCCTCAAAGGGTCAAAGCAGAAAATTCTGCAAATGGCCGCCAAAATCGCCTTAGAACATCATGAGCGCTGGGATGGCTGCGGCTACCCGCGTGGGCTGTCAGGCGAACGCATCAATGTGCTGGCGCGCATTGTCAAGGTGGCCGATGTCTTCGACGCGCTCAGTTGCAAGCGCGTGTACAAAGAGGCATGGGAAATCGAGCAGATTATCGCCACGTTACAGCAGGATCGCGGCACGCATTTCGATCCGACGCTCATTGATTTGACGTTAGCCAATATGGACCAGATGCTCGAAATCAAACAGCGTTTGCAGGATTGAACGCGCTCCTTAGATTTTACACGGTATCAAGATAGAACAAATTTCCCGAATCGTTATGACCTACAAACATCTGCAAACATTGCTGGCGGATTCGCCGAGTTTACGGCTGCTCCGGGCGAAAAATGCGCCGCTGATTTTGAGCTTCCTGTTTCAAGAATTCAAGGAGAGCAACCGCCTGACGATTTCGCATTATGAATTGACGGACGCGTTAGCCGACTATCTCGAATTGCTGCGTCAGCCTGAAGACAGCGGCGAAGCGAGCGAAGATGTCGTGACGCGGGCGCGGCAATATCTCGATGCGTGGTGCGCGGACGATCAGAATTATCTGCGCAAATACACCGACGACAAAGGCGTGGATGTGCATGAATTGACGCCGCATACCGAAAAAGCCATCCAATGGGCGCAGGAGCTTGAAGAGAAAGAGTTCGTCGGCACGGAATCCATGTTCCTCGACATCTTCCGCAAGGTGCGCGATTTGGTGGAAAACAGCATGGACGACCCGGCGTACAAATTGGCGGCGCTGCAAAAACAACGCGCCGACATTGACGCGCAGATTCGGGAGATCGAAGCGTCCGGCGTGGTCAATGCGTTTAACGATACGCAGGTGAAAGAGCGTTTTTATGAAATCAATCGTTCCGCCAAACAACTCTTGGCCGATTTCCGGCAGGTCGAGCAGAATTTCCGCGATCTCGTGCGCGCGATTTACGAAAAACATGCCGAAAAAGAGAGCAAAAAAGGGGCGATTCTCGGCTATGTGCTGGACGAAACCGACGCCTTGCAAAAGTCGGATCAGGGACGCAGTTTTTACACCTTCTGGCAGGTCTTGATGGATCATGCGCGGCGCGAAGAGCTTGACCGGGCGATTGACCATCTGTATCAACTGCTTGAAGAACGCCAATTGGAAGCGTCGGATAATTTTCTGAGCAACATCAAAATCTACCTGCTCGACGCGGGGAAAAAGGTCATTGATTCCAATCATCTGCTCGTCGAAAAGCTGAACCGGATTCTCGCCGGACAGAGCAATCAGAACCGCAAACGCGCGATTGAGCTGATCGGCGACATCAAAAAATACGCATTGAAAACGCTGAACGCGCCGCCGCAAGCGGATGAGTTTCTCGATATTGACGGCAGCCCGTGCATTCAATTATTGATGGAACGCCCATTGAACGAAGACGAGCCGCAAGAAGCCGAATTCTTGTTCCATCCCAGCGAAATCGGCAACGACGACCTTGATGATGTGGATTTTCATCGCCTGCTCAGTCAATTCGAGATCAATAAAGAAGCGCTGCTGCATCGCATTTCCGACAGCCTGAGCCGCAAGCCACAGGTGTCGCTGCGAGAAATCCTTGACGAGCATCCGCTGGAAGACGGATTGGCGGAGTTGATGACCTATTTTTCCATTGCCTCGCAATCGCCGAGCCATCTGATTAACGATGAGTCGTATGAATCTATTCCTCTGTCAAAAGGGGGAACGCGAGCCGTGCGCGTACCGCAAATCATTTTTACGCACTGAATAACGCGGATGGGCATAGCTGACAGGCATGTCGAACGTGTCCGACAGCTATGCCCGGACAATAAAACGTTAAGGAGTCTCAAAGCGTAGCTTTGACCGCAAAAGCGACGCTTTTGCACTCCTCGATTCTGTGTCAATGTTCGTGAATAATGCTGTATATAAAAATGTTATCTTCGTGATTTTTTGGCGAATGGAATTTCAATCAAAAAACTTGTGCCGACGTTTGGCTCGCTTTCGCAGCGAATCGTGCCATTCAGGCGTTGCGTCACTAAATTGAAGACGATATGCAATCCTAAGCCAGTGCCGCCTTGCGAACGTTTGGTCGTGAAAAACGGCTCGAAGACTTTGGCGCGTTCGTCCTCGTTCATCCCCCTGCCGTTGTCATGATAGCGCACACAGAGTTTGTCTTCCGACGCGATGGTGACATCAATGTTCATCTCCCCATTTTCCATGTCATCAAAGGCATGAATCAACGAATTCATGATGAAATTGGTGAAAATCTGAGAAAATGCGCCAGGATAGCTTTCTAATTCGAGGTCATCGGGGCAATTGATAGCAATGTGGTGGCGCGTGCGTTTCAATTTCGGATGCAGATTCAGCAGGACGCCATGCAGATAATTTTTCAACCGGAATATGCGTTTTTCATCGCTCGTCTGGTCAACCGCGACCTGTTTGAAACTTTTCACCTGATCTGCGGCTCGCTGTAAATTTCCGAGAATCATTTCCGAGGATTCTTGCGCGGTTTTGAGATAGCTCATCAGTTCGGAACGTTTCATTTCCCCCTGTTCGTAAATCTCTTTCAGCTCTAATGTGCGCTGATGCAGATACGAAGCCGCCGTAACCCCGACCCCGACGGGCGTATTGATCTCATGCGCGACTCCGGCGACTAATCCGCCGAGCGACGCCATCTTCTCGGCCTGCACAAGTTGTTCTTGTGTTTTGCGCACGACCTCCAGCGATTCTTGCAGCGCCCGGTTGGTTTCTTGAAGTTCGGCAGTGCGGACGATCACGCGCTGTTCAAGCTCTTCATTCAATTCGCGCAGCGAATCTTCGGCGCGCTTGCGTTCGGTAATATCTTCGTATAATGCAACAAAATAGCCTTGTTCCGGGCTATAGGCCGAGACGGAATACCATGTGCCGAATTGCTGGAAATGCAGATCGAATGTGACCTCTTTGCCTGTCAACGCGACCTCGCCATAGACGTTGATCAGATCAGGCGTCAACGCCTTGATGACAGGCCACACCTCAGTCGCTCGTTTTCCGATCACCGTTCGATCTAAGCCGGTCAGGGCTTCGAAGGCGTCATTCACTTCCAAAAAGACAAAATCTATCGGCATGCCGTGTTCGTTTTTGATAATCTTATGATAGCCGAACCCGCTCAACATGTTTTTAAACAACGAACGATATTCGGCTTCGCTCTCTTGCAGGGCTTCTTCGGCAAGTTTCCGCTCGGTGATGTCTTCGACAATCGCCTGGACGCCGCTGATTCCGAAATCCTCATCACGCAAAGGCGTTAAGTGGTAGCGCAAAAAGACTTGTTTATCCCATTCACTGAAGCAAATCCGCTCTGAAATGGACGGGAGGCCGGTCTCCAGACATTCGCCGAAATCGTCGGCAATTCCGGCATTGAGGAAGGAGGGGGTCGTCAAGACATTGATCGTTTTCAGCGCTTCGACCGACGGCGCGCCCAACATCGCCACGACCATGCCGTTGACATCCATAATCTGCCCCTGCGCGTCAATGGAAATGATGCCTAATGGGGCGTTTTCGACTAAGCGGCGATACCGTTCTTCGCTCTGACGCAACGCGAATTCTGCGCGATTCCGTTCCGCGATTTCCGCTTCGAGTTCGACCGTGCGCTCCTTGACTAATTCTTCCAAATGCTCGCGATAGAGGCCGATTTGTTCCTCGGCATGCTTTCGACTCAGCGCCTTCACGACGGTAATCGGCAGCGTAGTCAGGTAATCGCCTTCGGCATCTTTGGTAATGTAATCGTATGCGCCTTTTTGAATGGATTGCACGGCGATTTCAGCATCTTCAGACCCGGTCACGACGACGGTCGGCGTCCCTTTCACATCGTTGAACAAATCGAAGGCCGTGCCATCGCCCAACAAATAATCAAGCACGATGATATCGAATGATTCAGTGTGAATGCATCGTCTGGCTTCTGCAACAGAACCGGCGATTTGATAGACATAGTCCAATCCTTCATGTTGCACGAACCGCTTGAATGCCATTTGGTCGATCTGATTATCTTCAACAAGCAGCAGCCGAGTCGTCATATTTCCTCCGCGCAATCTCGTATGATTTGAGGTCGTGTTGTCAGAGGAGACAGTATAAGAAATCAAAGAAAGGATATGCAAGAAAATTCTGCTTCTATTCTCGTTTCGCGCGTTCCCGGCATAACGGATGCTGCTGTCGCAGCGTGCCGTGGAAATGAGAAAAATTGCGGAACGGCAGTGATTCTTATTGACAAAACATTGTGTCTATAAATGACATTGCTACTTGTTGAGCGGCTGACACGAATCATGATACGAAACTTTACTTCGTCTTTTCAAGAGAACCGATACGTATGCGTCCAGACCTTCTTATTCGCCCCTATGAATCTATGGATGAATCACAGGTCATCCAACTCTGGTTCCGCTGTCAATTAGTCACGGCAGCGAACAACCCCCATTGCGATATCGAACGGAAACGTCAGGTGAATCCCGAGCTATTCCTGGTCGGTCTGATCGAAGGAACGATTGCGGCGACTTGCATGGCCGGGTACGAAGGGCATCGCGGCTGGATTAATTATTTGGCCGTTGACCCGGATTATCAGCGTCAAGGCATTGCGACGCAGATGATGGCGGCGGCGGAACAACTGCTCAAAGCGTTGGGTTGTCCCAAGATCAACTTGCAGGTGCGGGAAACCAATGCGCAAGTCATCGCCTTTTATCAGAGTCTCGGCTTCAGGAACGACCGTGTCATCAGTTTTGGAAAACGTCTCGAGCACGACCCGCCGTATCAAAATGAGCAGGAGGAATACGAGCCGTAACGCGCCCCGCTTTTTTGAGCGCAAAACACGCTTCGGTACTCCTGGAATCGGCATCAATACGGATGCGCCAAAAAATGCTTGACAGAATCTTCCTTCGCAGCATATTTATCATGTATGACTTCGTTCTTTATCAACACGATTGACGTTCGAAACGTGCCATACGTTGAGCGTAAAACGGCAGCAGCAGGCGGGGTGTGCTGACGAATGGCATGTACAATATGGGTATGCGAAGCAGGAGAAAAGGGCGAGAACTTGCCTTAAAATTACTGTACGGCTTAGACGTTCTGCCGAGAGATATTGATGCCGCGCTGAAACTCTTTTGGGGACTGACCCATTATCCTGAAGATGTCAGGATGTTTGCCGAGCAATTAGTTCGCGGCACCCTGTCGCATCGAGCGGAAATTGACGCATTTATCATCGAACATGCCATTAACTGGTCAATCGAGCGTATGGCCGTGATTGATCGGAATATTCTCCGGTATGCGGTGTATGAACTGTTGTATGAAGAGGTCATCCCGCCGAAAGTCACCATCAACGAAGCCTTAGACATTTCCAAAAAATACGGCACTCCCAAATCCAGCGCATTTATTAACGGCATTTTGGATAATATTCATCATCGCCTGACTGAAAAGAATCCACAGTGAGCGTGACTATGAACAGCGTCCTTTTCAAAAATGCGACCGTTGTCACCGCCTCGCAAACGCTGACAGCCGATGTGTTTGCGCGAGACGGAATCATTGAGCAGATTGGCCGTCATCTTGACTGCGCAGCGTCGCACACGTTCGATTTGACTGGTCGGTATCTGCTGCCCGGCGGCGTTGATGCGCATACGCATCTCGACATGCCGCTCGGCGACATCCGCTCCTGCGACGATTTTGCGACCGGCACGATGGCCGCAGCCTGCGGCGGCACGACGACGATTATTGATTACGCCGCCCACGCGCACGGCGAAACGATGGCGCAGGGGCTTGACTCCTGGCATCGCAAAGCCGAGGGCAAAGCGGTCATTGATTACGGTTTTCATCTCACGCTCTCCGAATTTACCGACCGGACGCTGCGCGACATGGAAGGCATCGTCGAAGCGGGCGTCACCAGTTTCAAGGTGTTTACCGCGTATCCAAGCCGGATGATGATGGATGATGCCGCGATTTTTCGCGTGCTTCGACAGGCGAAAGCCATCGGCGCATTGGTGTGCGTTCATGCCGAAAACGGACAGATCATTGATGTATTGATTCACGACGCGCTCGCCGCCGGACAGACTGCGCCGAAATATCACGCCCGAACGCGCCCCGCGATTGTCGAACGCGAGGCGGTGCATCGCGTCATTTCGCTCGCGGAATCAGCCGAGGCTCCTGTGTATATCGTGCATGTCTCGTCCGGCGCAGCCATCGAACAGATTGCGCAGGCGCGTCTGCGCGGCCTGCCGGTGTATGCCGAGACGTGCCCTCAATATCTGTTTCTTTCCGCCGAATTATACGACGGCATCGAATTCGAAGGCGCAAAATACGTGATGTCGCCGCCATTGCGCGAGAAGTCGGATCAGGCGGCGCTCTGGCAGGCGATTCGCAATCGGATGATTGACGTAATCGGCACGGATCACTGTCCGTTTCATTTTCAGAGTCAAAAAATGCGCGGGCGCGACGATTTCACGAAAATTCCGAACGGCGGGCCGGGCATCGAAACGCGCTTCAACCTGATGTTTACCGGCGGCGTCTGCGAGCAGCGCATCAGCTTGAACCATTTTGTTGATATTGTTTCGACGCAGCCCGCCAAGCTCTTCGGCCTGTATCCGCAAAAAGGGGACATTGCGCCCGGCAGCGACGCCGATCTTGTCGTCATCAACCCTGAACATGAAACGTTTATTTCCGCCATCACGCAGCACAGCATCGTGGATTATTCGCTCTACGAAGGGATGCGCGTCAAAGGCACGCCAGAAAAGGTCTTCGCTCGCGGCGAATTGATTGTGGAGAATGGCCGTTTTCTCGGCAAGCCTGGCGCAGGACGATTTTTGAAGCGAAAACCGTTCAGTCGCAATCTTAACATTTAGAGGAACTCATGGCAACAGGCAAAATTCATTCATTAGATCCGACATTATATCCCATCGAAGCTCCTGAGGACAATTTTTATCAAGAGAATCAGTTTATCGAGCGTTTTTATGAATTACTTACCAACTCTATCGAACCTCCGATGGCGATTTCGATTGATGGAGCAGGGGGAACTGGAAAAACGACGGTCATGAGATTGCTTCAAAAAAGATTGAGCGAAGAATATTGCACATTCTGGTTCAGTCCCTGGCGACACCGTACCTCTGAAAGTATCGCACTATCGTTTTTGCAAAATTTCGCAATTACGCATTACGATGATACGTCTAAACTCGTTCGGAGTGGCGAAAAATTGTTTAAAGTCTTGTTATCAGAAGGTATTTCTACTGCATTAAAAGCGTTGCGTGTTGGGGACAGAACCTTATTAGCTTCAGAAATTGATAAAGAAATTCAACCTAAGAAAATATATGAACAGTATATAGATTCATTTGATTTAATAAGAAATGAATGGCGAAAATTATTGGAAGCTATCGCCTATAAATACGAACGCAAAACGACATTCATTTTCTTTGATGATCTTGAACGCTGTTTGCCTGAAGAGGTTATAACTGTTTTCGAATCGATCAAAAATTTATTTCTCAACTCCGGTACTCCTGTCGTATTTATCTGCGGAATTGACTCACAGGTCGCGCATAAATTTATTTCTCAGCATTTCAGAGAGGTCGAAGAGTCGTTTATCTCGAACTATTTTCGTAAAATTTTTGATCTGACGATTTCTATTCCTTATCAGAAAAATATATATACATTATTACTTGAGTATGCCAAACATATTTTTTCGGAGATTGCTAATGATAATGAAGTTAAGCAAATCGTGACGATGATTTATACTCGCGGAATACAAGCAGAAATAGAAAGCGTTCGTTCATATTTCAACATCCTTCACAACGTCGCTATTTTTTTACAATTCAATCCAGAATACACGATAAATCCTGAGTTAGACCCTGTTCTTCCTTTGCTTGTTATCAAAGAAGCGTGGCCGTCTTTATATAAAAGTCTTATTTTCAACGCAATGAAAAATAGACTCGCTTCCCTTGTCGAATTAGTGGAGATTATTCAAAATGACTCGGTGTTATCTCCATCCCAGACAGCTTTTGTATCTCACTATTTATTAGAAACATCTTCATCAATTGGTCGAATTCGCTTGATGGACTTATTATTAAAATATCCGACATTAGCATAGGCTACTGCCTTTACTATAAAGAGTGCGTAAGATGGAAGCGAACAAAAGTATTGAGAATGAAATTGCCCGCCTCAAACAGCAACTTCAATCGAATTTTCTCGACTCGCTTGAAACGCAGCGCATTCGCAAACGCATCGAAGAACTTCAGCAACGCCTTCTTCGAAACGCCAAAACAACCTCGTGCGCGACCTCTTCACGATTTCCAGACGCGTTGCCGGAAACGCGGCTCTTTTCTCGCCGTCTGACATATTTCTGCGAACAGGAAGCGGAGATGCTTCGCAACATCGAACGTCTGTTGCTTTCGGAAAAGACTTCATCGCCTGTTGCCTTGCTGACCGGCGATCCGGGAATCGGAAAAACCGTGATGGCGCGAACGTTGATCAATCGGTTCAAAAAAAAAGGATGGCTTCCTTTTTATTATCAATTGAATTCATATTGCCGATTCGATGAACTCTGGACAGCGATTCTTGAATCTGCTCAACGCCAAAAAACGTTCATGGTGATTGATAATTGCCATGTGTCGCTTTCGGTGGCTGTCAAAATTTATCAATCCTTACAAGACGTTCAGAATTGCTGCTGTTTATTTATTTCTCGTTCGGTGACTTCGCATATCTCGTATGACATGCCGCTTGCGCAATTAAGTTTTTTTACAGCATTACAAGAAAAAAGTTTCGAACTTCTGCCGAATTTCGATAAATATGCGATTGATAAAATTTCCGGAATTATTCGAAAATATAAAGTCTATTATGAGCGCATGTATAAACAGCCATTTCTCGTCGGAAATGAAACGCAGATTATTGACCATGTGCGGCGAAACTTCGAACTCTTGGATATCTACCTTTCTTCATGGAAAAATATCGAGCGTCTGGATCAAGTAGTCGAAGAGCCGATGTTCAAAGAATTGGAACGGGAGATTCAACGAAAAAACGCGGAATTGCAGCAATCCCGCCAGATGGCCTCTTTAGGCATGATGGCGTCAGGGTTAGCGCATGAAATCAATCAACCGCTTCAAATCATTTTAGGACGAGCGCAGAATTGCCTGAAAGACATTGAATTGCAACGAATCAGCCAGACCGAAATCATCGCGGATTTGCAGCATATTGTCAAAACGACGAAACGCATAGACCGGATTATCAATCATCTCCATGTGCTTTCGCGCCAACGCCAGCCGAGATTGCAGTTGCTCGATATGAACGTCGTCATCGAAAACTCGCTGATTTTATTGAACGAGCAATTAAAAATACGGGGAATTATTGTCGAAAAAAAATTCCACACCGAGCTTCCTCATGTTAAGGCCGATATGGTGCAAATGGAGCAGGTATTTATCAATCTGCTGACCAATGCCCGCGATGCGCTGGAAGGATGCGAAGAAAAACGCATCATCATTTCTACGAACATCATGGAGCATACGAATAAAATCGGAGTGACCTTCGAAGATACTGGCATCGGCATTTCACAGGCTGATCGTCCTAAAATCTTCGAAGCGTTTTTTACTAAAAAAGAGAAAGGAACCGGGTTAGGGCTCTTTATCGTTCAGGATATTATCAAAACATATCAGGGGAGTATTTCAGTCGAAAGCGATATTGGAAAAGGCACACGCTTCTTGATTCGAATCCCTATCGCCTCAGAGGAGGAACGTCATGGAGAAAAAGATTCTTTTGATTGATGATGAACCGGAAATTGTCGAAGAATACGCTAGAGCATTAAAAAGAGAACGGTATCTCGTTGATACGGCCTTCAGTGGCGAAGAAGGCTGGGAAAAATATCAGCGCAGTTATTATGAGGTCGTGCTGCTCGATTGGAAAATGCAAAAAATGAACGGCATGGAAGTGCTGAAACGAATAGACGGCATGAACCCTTTTGCAAAGGTCATCATGATTACTGCGTTCGGCGATGAACAAACGGCAATCGAATCGCATCATTACCATGCGTTCGATTATCTGAAAAAGCCTGTGGATATGGATGAGTTAGTCAAAAAAGTCGCGGAAGCCGTTCAGCGCAAAGACGGCATTATCAATGCGCTGGAAGATTGGGTCTCGGCTCATCCGGAAGAATCCTCGCACCCGATGAAAGCAACGCTTTCAGGTGTGGCATGGTCGGCAAAAGACGTGTTAGACGAAATCCGAGGCAATACCGAATTCGGCAGAAAAGAATATCAAAAACTTATCCAATTAACAATAGATTTGCTGACAAGGGGGAAGATTCAATAATATGGCAAACGCAAAACATCTTGTCCTTGTTCGCACACGACATCCTGATGCATCCAAAATTTCTTATAAATGGGCGGAATCCGTCAAAACACGTTTTATCGCACATGGGTGGCACGTAACGGATTTAGCCATCAATGATGCAATTCGACAAAAAATCGAAGATATCCTGAAAAATTCTGAAAACACGGTGTTCATCTTCTATGGACATGGTATGCCGGACAAGATGGTTGGACAGAACGGAAACTCCGCCATCGATCTGAGCAATCTGAATTTGCTGTCTCAGCAGATTGTTTATGTTGTCGCCTGCTATACAGCGAAAATATTAGGCGTTGCATCGGCGAGTGTGGCTCGTTGCTACATTGGATACGATCAACCCGTCATTGTCTATTTCGATTCTCCTTATGTTGATTGTTTGGAAGAATGCGTCAATAAAGCAATTCTCATAATGTTAGATGAGCCTAATCATACCATAGAAAAAGCGCGAAATAAAGCCATCGAAATATATTCGCAATGGATTGATTATTTTACCATCGGACATGGAGCAAGTGGAATAGAAAGTTTCCAATTTGCCGCTGATTTACGACATAATCGTGACGCTCTTGTTCAGGTTTACGGTGATAAATCTGCAATGTTGCCGTGCTAATCAAGGAAAGTCTTTTGATTTTCCTTGATTAGCACGATAAATACATATTATGCGCGTTGATACGAGCGTGATTCATGAAGATTATAATTTTCATAATGTTTTTAAAATTCTGCGGGTACGTTTTCAGCATGAACGTTTCGACGGTTCAATGAGCGAAGAGGTCGAGCGGATCGTCTTCGAGCGCGGCAATGCGGTCGGGGTGCTGCTGTACGATGCGGAAAACGACAACGTCTTGCTGATCAAACAATTTCGCTATCCGGCGTATCTGCGCGACCAATCCGGCTGGCTGATCGAAATCGTGGCGGGCGTGATTGATAAAGGCCGCGATGGGCTGACCGTCGCGCATAGCGAACTTGTCGAAGAAATCGGCTATGAGGTCTCGGAATTGACGCCGCTCTGCTCGTGCTATCTCAGCCCTGGCGGGACGACCGAACAGGTGCATGTATATCTTGGCTACCTGCGGCAGGCCGAACGCGTAAACGCTGGCGGAGGGTTAGCGTCGGAACATGAAGATATTCAACTGTTGACCGTGCCGTTTATCGAAGCGCTTAGCATGATTCGACGCGGCGAGATTTGCGACGCGAAAACGATCATCGCGTTACAGCGGTTGGCATTCATGAAACAAACGTAGCTGCCAGACACGTGTTTAACGTGTCTGGCAGCTTTCGCGCGTCACGAGATTAAGAAATAATGCGGTTAATCGTGCGGGCGACTTCCTGAAGCGGGAGCACAATATCAGCCAATTCCGCTTCAATCACGCTGCGCGGCATGCCCCAGGCCACGCTGGTGTCTTTATCCTGAGCAATAATCGTTGCGCCCTGGTCTTTCATCGCTTTCGCGCCTTCCATGCCATCTTTGCCCATGCCCGTCAACACCACGCCTAAGGCGCGTTTGCCATAAATTTCTGCGACTGACCGAAACAAGACATTGGCCGATGGCCGACATCCATTTTCAAGCGGCCCCTGATGCAGCGTGATGCGCCGTTCTCCGCCCATTTCACGTAAGGCCATGTGATAATTTCCCGGAGCGATAAACACCGTTCCCGGAGCAACAATATCTCCAGTGGTTGCTTCTCGAACCGTGTACTCGGTTTTTTGGTCAAGGGAAAGCGCAAACTGTTTCGTGAACAATGGCGGCATGTGCTGAACGATTAAAATGCTGATATTCGCCTCTCTGGAAATTTCCGGCAGAACAATATTCAAGGCGTTCGGCCCGCCCGTCGAACTGGCAATCGCAATTACTTCGCATTCTTTGCGCAGAATTGAAGGGACGCGTTTTGAGACGCTGGCAGAGGGAGAGGATACCAGGCCGGGTTGTGGCGCTAAAAACGATTTTTGAAGTTTCAGCAGCCGTAATTTCGGCAGCAATTCTCCACGAATTTTTTGAAAGTTCGTGCGATAATCATTCGAGCCGGACGGTTTTTCGACAAAATCAATCGCCCCTAATGATAACGCTTCAAGAGTTTTTTCCGCTCCGCGTGTCGTATGGATGCTGAGCATGATCACCTTGAGTGCAGGATGCCGTTCCCGCAACGCTTTTAGTGTCTCAATCCCGTCTAATTCCGGCATTTCCACGTCAAGCACCAGGGCATCCGGTTTCAGAGACGGAATCTTCATCAGGGCGATTTTGCCATTCGACGCCGTTCCGACGACTTCGATATAAGGGACATCCGAGAGCATTTCAGACAATCCTCTCCGGAAGACGATCGCGTCATCCACAATTAAAACGCGCAACGATTTTGTCAGAGTTTCCACCATGTCTTTCTCTCACCGCCTCTGCATAAGACCGAATTCCTGCTTATGCCTTCAGTGACTTATCCGGAAAACCCTACCGCTTTCGTCAGGGCTGCAATCAATTCTTGTGCCGGGACAACGTCGTCAATCATCTGTTTTTCGATGAATGGATTCAACACTTGCCGTCCGACAAGCGTCATGGGTTCTTCCGCCAGCACCAGACCGCCTTGTTCTTTGATGGCCTGAATCCCATCGAGATTTCCTTCTCCTGAACCGGCTAACAGCACCCCGATGGCTTTTTTCCCATAGAGTTTGGCGAGAGATTCACACAGTAAGCGAGGGACTGACCCATATTTTTCGGTACCCTCTTTTTCTCGAAACGCCAATTGCACTTCGGTCGCAATACGCTTCGTTGCAACATATTGATCGCCAATCAACACATACGCGTGTCCTGAACGGAGCACATCATCCTGCTCCGCCGTTTTGATCGGGATATTGGCATTCTGCTCCAACCGCCGGACAAATTGCTCGGCAAAGCTGGCAAACATAGCCTGAAAGATGAGCAGGCTGGCTGGAAAACCGGCTGGAATTTGCGGGATAATGTTCATAAACGTTTTTGGTGCTCCCATCCCTCCCTCGATGAAGATAATGTCATACTCGCCGCCCTTGATCAGCGAGGATGATTTACGAGGGGATGGCATGACTGAGGATGTTGGTCGAGCGTCGCCGCTGCCGATAAATTTGATTTTGGCCAATAATTCTTCGCGAACGCGTTCGAATCCTTTGGAGAATCCTGCGCTTGAGGGCTTGGGGACAAAGTCCACCGCGCCTAATTCCAATGCTTCGAAGGTATGTTTTGCTCCAACAGTCGTGTAGGTGCTGAACATGATCACTTTAGTCGGCATACCTTGAGCCTTCAGCGCTTTTAACACCTCCAACCCATTCATTTCCGGCATTTCTATATCTAATAACACGACATCCGGTTTTAACTCCGCAATTTTTTCTAACGCAATTTTGCCATTTTCGGCTTTGCCGACAAAATCAATATCTGGCTCTTTTGATAAGGTGTTGCCCACTAAAATCCGCACCACAATAGCATCATCAACGATTAAGACTTTGATTTTTTCTTTCATAGCCACTCATATCACAAACCATCCGCGTTGGCTTGTGAATGATTCCTTTATACATCCACGTTCTCCTCGTGCATCAGGAGTATTATGCCGATGAGAGAAACGAGAAGAAGGGGGGCATCTCACCAAAGCGCATGCGTTGACCATGTCATTGCTGCGCGATCAGTCTTCTGTTTCTCTGATGAAACAAGATATTATGTGAGTTGCAGAATACTCTGTAAATCCAGAACGATCAGTAATTCGTCTTCTAACTGGCAGACATCTTGAATGTAATGGACGGCGACTCCTCGAATCGTTCCAGGAGGGGGAACAAGACGACCCGCCGGAATATCCAGCACATTTCCGATGTTGTCAACTAATAAACTCATCAATCCTTCATCGGAATTGACGATCAAATTCATACTCGTTTTTTCATCAGGAAGTTTTTCGAACCCAAGTCGGCAGCGCAAATCAATGACCGTGACAATCTGCCCTCGCAGATTGATCAAGCCGCGAACATAATCGGGAGCTAATGGAACGGACGTAATTTCCTGATAGGTCAGAATCTCCTGCACGTGTAATGTATTCACGCCAAAAAGCTCATCCCCTAAAAAAAACGTGGCTAATTGGAGCGTTTCAGCCCCTGCGTGCTGTTGTTGTGCTGTTTGCATAGGTTGTTATCCTCGACGTCGTAATATCAAGAGTTCAAGTGCGCGAAGCACTTCGTCTCGATCCAGTTTCACTTGGTATTCGTCAATGCCAACCTCGACCCCACGTTGGCGATCCTTCTCGCCAGTTAAGGCGGTGACGGCCATGACAGGAAGATGTTTCCACTTATCATTCGCTCGAATCCGACGCGTCAATTCATATCCGTTAATCAACGGCATGTCAATATCGGTCACAACGACATCAAATGATTGAATATCCAACTTCTCCAGCGCCTCTTTTCCATTCTGCGCCGCAGCCACCTGATAGCCCGCCGCCTCTAAATACGAACGTTCGATATTCAAAAAGAACGGCGAATCTTCAACTAACAGTACACGAAGATTCTGGCGCTCTTCTTCGGAAAGTTTACTCGTAAAAAATTTCTTATACCAGGTGGGATACGCCATTTCAATCAGACCATGAATATCAAGAATCAGCACAGAATGCCCTTGCACGATTGTCGAACCGAGAATGCCCTGCTGTTTGAAGGTTTCCGTATCAATATGCGTACTGATTTCGATGGTATCAATAATTTCCTGCACCACGAGGCCGATTTGTTTTTCCACCGCAAAGACGATTAACGAGAGCATCTCCGGGTCTGGCGTCGCCGGAATGTCGAAATAATCTTCCAGACGCAGCAGCGGGAGAATTTCGTTGCGATATTGCATGACCTGCCGTCCGCCGGAATATTCGATCTGGGATGCTGAAAATTTTTCTAACCGGACGACAAACGCCAACGGGACGCCGTAAAATTCGTTTTTTCCGCTTCTGAACAACACAATGGTTTGATGGTGTTCTCCGTTGACAGCGGCAGTGGCATCATGCGCTTCCAGATTCATCTCTTCGACTTTCTTCATGTCATCCAACGTGAGTTGCGTGACTTTGAACAATCCGTTGACATTGACGATCAGCGCCAGCTTGCCGTCCCCCATAATGGTCGCGCCATCGTAACAATACAGTTGCTTGATATGCGAACTCAGCGGTTTAACGACGATCTCTTCGGTATCCCCGACTTCGTCCACAATTAAGCCAAATCGTAATTCTCCGGCAGACAGCACGACGATATGCACATTGTCGGCAGAGGTTTTGGCGGTCGGAAGATTTAAAATGGTATTCAGGCGGAGTAATGGAAGCAATTCCCCTCGTAATCGGTACACTTCGGCGCCATAAATTTCTTCGATATTTTGGGTTTTGTCTTCGGCTTGCAGCATGAGCAATTCTTCAAGATTGACCTGCGGAATCGCCAGACGGTGTTCGCCAGCTTTGACGATCAAGACGGGAATAATCGCTAACGTGATCGGGATGCGGATCTTTATCCGCGTGCCTTTATGACGCTGAGTATGGATGTCAATAATGCCGCCGATTCTATCCAGATTTTTCTTCACGACATCCATGCCGACGCCTCGGCCTGAAATGCTGGTGACGGTCTCTGCCGTAGAAAAGCCGGGACGGAAGATCAGATTAATCACATTTCGTTCGCTCATTTCTTCCGCTTGCTGCGCCGTCACGATCTGCTCTCTGACCGCTTTGGCTTTCACTTTATCCAGATGAATGCCCGCGCCGTCGTCGCTGATCTCGATCACGACCTGACCGCTTTCGTGATAGGCCTTAATCATAATCGTCGCAGTGGCTGGTTTCCCGAGTTTCTGACGATCAGCCGGCTTTTCAACGCCATGATCCAGCGCGTTGCGTACCAAATGCGTCAATGGGTCTTTGACGGCTTCCAGCAGCGTGCGGTCTAATTCGGTGTTTTGGCCTTCCATGACCAGTTGCACCTCTTTGCCATGCTGCTTCGAAATATCGCGGACTAACCGGGGGAACAGACCAAACACTTTTTTGACCGGCTGCATCCGCGTTTTCATCACGATTTCCTGCAACTCAGACACCACAACATTCATGCGTTGCGTCACCGCCCGAAAATCCCGCGCGTCAATCGTGCTCGCAAATTGTACGACCTGATTTCGCGCTAACACTAACTCGCCCGTCAAATTCATCAACTGGTCTAACAAGTGCACATCCACATGAATGCGCGTATCTTCGAGCGAAGGCGCGGCATGTTCGCCAGTCTCTTGCGTTTTTGTGTCTTTCACGATTTTTTGCTTTGTTTCTGAGGTAGATTCTCCAACGAAAGGCTCTTCTTCTTCCTCGATCTCGACAGGCGCTGCCGCAGGCGTTTGAGGGGCAGGAGACGGTTTGTTTACAGCGATGGCTTTATTGTCGGAAATTTTCTTGAGTTCCACGACCACATCAAGAATATCTACATCCCCCTCTTCACCAGTTTTCTCTAATGCGACAAGCATGGATTTGATACAATCCACTCCGCTGAGCAACGTCGTCACAATATCATCACTGAGTTCTAAGGAATGTTCTCGCAATTTCGCCAGGACATCCTCAGCATAGTGAGACACTTGTTCAAGATTGGTGAGGTTGAGAAACCCCGCGCTGCCTTTGATGGTGTGAATTGTACGGAAGATGCTGGCTAATAGTTCTTCGTTATGAGGATCGTGCTCTAAAGCGACAAATTCATGATCCAAGCGTTCTAAATTTTCCTGGGATTCGATGATAAAATCGCTCAGAACTCTATCAATTCCGGTCATAATCGTTCCTCCTGCAAGCCTAACGCCTTAAGACTGATATGATCTTGTGAGGGTGCGCTCTTCGTCACGCGTGTTTTGATAACAGACTCATGGGTAAAGAATAAGATCAAGAAAAATATTGTGTTTTCACGAGAATTTCTGAAAATCAGACATTTTTCGTATATCGCTTCTATCCAATCAGATCAGAGCGCAACAGACAAATCCGACAAGGCCGCCGCTCAACAGCATATAATCTTGGATGCCCAACTGGCGCGTATATAATGATGTCCGCGCCGCGCCAACAGCAAAATCCCGGTTCTCCATTGCCAATGTTAACGATTCGACTCGTCTGAGTAAGCTGTTAAATAATGGTACGCAGAGGAACACAAGATGCTTCGCTCGCCCAAGCCAGGTCTCTGTATGCCAATCAATCCCGCGCGCGATCAATGTCCGCATCAATTGCTGCGCTTCGTCAATTAAAATCGGCAGAAATCGCAGGGTGATCATGGCGACAGTTGAGATATGCAATACCGGCAGACCGAGGCGTTGACATGGCGTCAGCAATTGTTCGAAACCTGTCACGATTTCTAAGGGCGACGATGACGCATTGAAGACGGACACCCACCCCACCACAAGCGCGAGTTGCGCGACGGCGACGATACCTTGCATGACGCCCGCGACGATCACCGCGTTTCCAACAGGCGCATGCGCTGCCGAAATCATGCCCCAAAAACGCAAGCCGCCCGTCAGCAGCAGCAGCCACGATACCATCGCAAGATGTCGAACGATGCGGCGAAACGATGTCTTTGCCGCCGACGCGATCAGCAGCATGGCGACCGCTAAGAGACCCAATCCCCAAAGCGTATCCGCCAGAAATGTCGCAGCGACCGCAAGGATGACAGCAAAAAATTTCGCGCGTGGATCGAATGCGCCAGAAAACATCACGCGTCAATACTGAAACTTGAGAAAAAAGGTAAAATGCAGCATTTTCTTTTCTTCGTCGTAAATGAGACGATCAAACGGCGCTTTTTTCAATCGGCTGTTGATGGTCTTCATTGCGCTCTCGAATTGCGCTTCGGCTTGCTGGATGATTCCCGTCAATGCCTCCATATTCATGACATTCGTGTCAATTCCGGCCTCGTTCAAATCTTTGAGAATTTCCTGCGCATAATCTACCTGACGATGGTAAATATTGGCATGGAGCGTCACCATTTTCTGATCCGGATCGTATTCGGAAATGTCGTAATAAATCGTAATCGGCACGCTGGAAGCCAATGGTCCCTCATACGTCGTTGGCACGATGGCGTTATAAAAACGCTGCATGTCGTCGCGATCGATCCGAACGCATCCGCTGGAGGATGGCGTGCCGACGGTGTACCAATCCGTCGTCTCATGCAAGACGTATTGCGTGTAAAACTGCGCATCGAGATCGCTCGTCAGTTTCATGAACACCGATTTCATATCGCCCGGCATTTTGATTCTGACCGGCTTCAGCGTCGCTTTATCGAACGTATTCGAATGCGTAATCGTTTTGCCCACTAATTCTTGCGAATTTTGCGGGCCGTATTCGAACGTCACGCCAATCGCCTTGGCATATAATTCGCCGCGTCCGGTTGGCGTTTCATGTTTGCGATCCGCGCCTTTGCCGACGCCGACCGGGATTGACAGCCGTTCCCAGCGCTGATCCGCATACTGCGTATATAAATTCAAGGTATAAGACGGAATATTCAAAAACGCTTGCTGCTGAAGAATATCCATCTGAGACCATGCCCGACCAACTCCAACGATCATGACAATCGTGATACTGACGATGATTCGACCAACCTGACGTTTCATACCTCCTGACGCCCCCTGCATCGTTCTTCTTAATGATGAATAATTGACCAGTCAACGAAACCGTACAGTAATTACGACACCCGACGCGGGGGATGCTGCGCAATCAACGCGGCCACTTCCTCCGGCGAATCGGTGATGAACAACAAATCGGCATACGGACGTCCCCAGGCTAATTGCTGGAGCAGCGGAAAGAGAAAGGTCTCTTTCATATACCGTCGTTTGCCGAAAAAAATCATCGGACTGTAATAACCGAAACTGCCATAATGATTCTGCGTGGCATCCATGAAAATCTCTTGCGTCGTGCCCGCGCTGCCAGTCGCATAGACCACGCCATACAAGCTGATCGCCAATAAGCCATCTTCGCGAATGCTGTTGGAAAAATATTTAGCGATATGACTGGCAAACAAATTACTCGGCTCATGACCGTAAAACCAGGTCGGCACGGCAAGATTTTCGGTGCCGTCAGGATACATCTCAAGCACGAGTTCGGACTGCGCGAAATGCTTGGGGTGGTCGCACGCCGGAGCTTGACAAAGCACATGAATCGCCCGATCCAAATCGCCATGCGAATATTTTGCCATATACGCCCCAAGATTCGCCGCTTCCATAATTCCCGGCCCGCCGCCCGAGGTGATCAAATACCCTGCTTGCGCCAATAATTGCGCCGCTTGCGCCACATTGCGATACGAGGGATCCGTGCGCAAGACGCTATGTCCCCCCATGAAGCCAACCCCTTTCTTGCGGGTCATGCCCTCGCGATTATACTCTAACAGATCATGCAGCGCGTTATCAATGGCGTGATCATGAAGACGTTGCGCTAAGGCTTCGCGAATGTCCGGATTATAGCGGCCATGCTCGACAAAATGCTGATAAATCCGATAATCCAGGCTCTCATCGTTTTCAGGAGCATAGCCCTCCATCAATTCCCGCCACGTATAGAGCGCGGAACGATACGGATCGTAGGGCAATCCGGTAAACGACGGAAAAATATTCGCCCCCCGGCTGCGAACGACACATTCGTCCTCATGCGAGGCAAACCGGCAGCCCAAAAAGAGCGTATCCTGAAGATCGAGCGCGCTCCAATCAATCGAAAGGCGCGACAGATCTACGCCGCGAATCGCCTTGTTTCTCAGGGTTTGCTGCGCTAATAATTGCGTAATGGTTTCGATTTCCGACATTGCATTCCTATCTACGCAGAATTCGCGATTTGTAAATCATGTACAGTCAGATAACGTATACCGCCATTGCGTCGGCTTGTCAAGAAATTGTTGAATGGTTCTGTCAGGAATTACGCGGAGGCGGAGAAGAAAAAGAGCGGAACACATCGCGTCATGCGCGACGTGCTCCGCTGCGCTCATACTCGAACGAATGACCAACTCATTCCATCGTGATTTTGACCGGCTCGACGTGCCAGATGTCTCTGACATATTCTTGAATCGTCCGGTCAGTCGAGAATTTGCCCATATTCGCGACATTCATAATGGACATGCGCGTCCAGGTTTTCTGGTCGGCATACGTGTCGGCGACTCGCCGCTGGCAGGCGAGATAACTCTCGAAATCCGCCAGCAGGCAGTACGCATCCCCCTGATACAGCAGCGAGTCTGTGATGGGGCGGAACATATCGGGCTGCTCCGGGCTGAAAAATCCGTTGGCGATCATATCAATGGCCTGTTTCAATTCCTGGTTTTTATGATAATATTCCATCGGATTATACCCTTTCGCCTTGAGTTCCTCGACTTCATGGGTTCTCATACCAAAGATGAAGATATTTTCCTCGCCGACTTCTTCGCAAATTTCAACGTTCGCGCCGTCCAGCGTGCCAATCGTCAACGCGCCGTTCAGGGCAAATTTCATGTTGCCAGTGCCAGAGGCTTCGGTTCCGGCAGTCGAAATCTGTTCGGAGAGATCGGAGGCCGGAAAGATGCGCTGCGCCAATGACACGCTGTAATTCGGCAGAAAAACGACGTGCAATTTTTCGCGAGTCAACGGATCGTTATTCACCAAATGCGCGACCGAGGTAATCAATTTGATAATCAATTTCGCCATGGCGTACCCCGGCGCGGCTTTGCCTCCGAAAAAGACGGCGCGCGGCACGAACACGTCTTTCGGATTTCGGCGGATGTAATTGTAGGAATGCACGACATGCAGCACATTGAGCAATTGGCGTTTGTATTCGTGCATACGCTTGACCTGCACATCGAAGATGAAATCCGGCGAGACCACATGACCGAACTGTTTTTCCACGAAACCTGCAAAATCCACCTTATTGGCGTGTTTCACCTCCTGCCATTTTTTCTGGAATTTCGCGTCGTTTGCCAGCGGAATCAGTTTTTTCAGTTCGTACAGATCCGTGGTAAATTTGTCGCCGATGGTTTCGGTGATCAGCGCCGTCAGGCGGCGATTCGCTAACAGCAGCCAGCGCCGGTGCGTGATGCCGTTGGTTTTGGCGTTGAATTTTTCCGGCGTATGTTCGTAAAAATCTTTGAAAATGCGTTTTCTGATAATGTCGGTATGCAGTTCGGACACGCCGTTGACCGAGTGGCTGCCGACGATGCAGAGATTTCCCATGCGCACCATTTTTTCCGCGCCTTCTTCAATCAGCGACATACGGCCTAAACGCTCATAATCGCCGGGCGAATGAATCCATACCTTATCTAAAAAGCGGCGATTGATTTCGTACACCAATTGCAGATGACGCGGCAAAAGGCGTTGTAACAGGCTGACGCGCCAACGTTCCAGCGCTTCCGGCAGGATCGTGTGGTTGGTGTAGGCGAACACGCGAGTCGTCATATCCCAAGCTTTTTCCCAAGGCACATGCCGCTCGTCAACCAGAATGCGCATCAATTCCACGACAGATAAGGCCGGATGCGTATCGTTGAGTTGAATCGCCACTTTGTCCGGCAATTGATCGAGGGAATCGTGAATTTTATCATACCGGCGCAAAATGTCCTGCAATGAGGCGGAGGAAAAGAAATATTCCTGTTTCAAGCGCAGTTCTTTGCCTTGCATGGTGCTGTCTTCAGGGTACAACACTTTGGTAATGGTTTCCGACTCGCTTTTATGTTCGACGGCTTGCATGTAATCGCCGCGATTGAAATCTTCCAGATCGAAGTCGCGGCTCGATTTGGCTGACCAGAGACGGAAGGTATTGACCGTGTTATTGCCGTAGCCCGGAATCGGCATGTCATACGCCATCGCGATGACCGGATCGGTATTCACCCAGCGATAGCCGGACTCGCCGCGTCCTAAAGGATACTGCTGCACTTCGCCATAAAAATGCACTGGATAAATAAATTCCGGACGAGCGATTTCCCATGGGTTTTCATACCGCAGCCAGTGATCCGGCAGTTCGATTTGAAATCCGTCGCGAATTTTCTGCTCGAAAATGCCGTATTCGTAGCGCATCCCATAGCCGTACCCCGGCAATTCCAACGTGGCGAGCGAATCCATGAAACAGGCGGCCAAGCGCCCTAAACCGCCGTTGCCCAACCCGGCGTCCGGTTCGTATTCCATCAGCGCTTCCAAATCGAAACCGGCCTCTTCCAGAGATTTTTTACACTCGTCGTATAATCCTAAATTGATCAAATTATTTCCCATCGCCCGGCCAGTCAAGAACTCCATCGAAAGATAGTAAATCCGTTTGGAATCCTTATGATAATACTCTTGCTGGGTTTTGGTCCACCGCGCAACGACCAGGTCTTTCACCGCATACGCCGCGCTGAGGTAATAATCGCGATCCGTGGCGGAATATCGATCTTTGGCGACAGTATAAATCAACCGTTTGATAAAGGCATTGATAAACGGTTCGTTTTCTTTTTCTTTCACGCACTCTTGCACAATGAGGTTGATATCTGTTCGAGGTGTGGCCATAGGACTGTTTCTCCTTTTCAGACAAGGGTTCGCCATCGAGACACGATTTTCATTCATGATTTCATCATTGACACGCTCATAAACCCGTATGTATCCATTCAAGAATTTTGTCCATACTTTTTTTTGCAAGACGATGACTTTTCTGGCGAAAAATCAGTCGCTGTTCGTCCATCCTTTTTTTATTGACATGAATGGCGCGGTCTTTATACGAAGGGGAGTTCATAACTCAGCAGCTATTCAGACGTTCACGATACGGAACAAGGAGTCTCTTATGAAAACGCACATCGGCAATATGATGATCGTAGGCGCGCTGTGCCTGCTGTTGTTCGGCGTCAATGCCGGAGGGTACGCGTTCTGGGGACGGCACGGCGAAGCGCGGCGCGCCGAAGTCAGCCGGGAAATGGTCGTGTCCGGCGATTGGGCGGTGCCGCACCTGAATGGCGAGCCGTTCGTCACGAAACCGCCGCTGTTTTATTGGGCGGTCGCGGCCACGTTTACCTTGACCGGACGGTTTGACGAATCGAGCGCCCGGCTGCCTTCGATTCTTGCCGGAACGCTTGGCGTTCTGGTCGCGTATCTCTGGGCAACGCTCATCTTTTCTCCCCGTATCGGCCTGCTTGCCGGGATCATTCTGGCGACAAGCGTCTTATACGGCAGCATGGCGCGCAGCGCGGAAGTGGATGTTATGCTGACGTTATTTATCAGCGCGACGCTCTGTTGTTTTTCCGCCGCGTACACCTTGCAAGCCAGGGACGGGCAGACGGAACGACGCTGGAATCGCAGCGCCTGGATGTTTCTTCTGGCGGCGTTCTGGCTCGCAGTAGCGAATCTCTGCAAAAATCCGATTGGACTGATCGTGCCGCTGTTGGCGGTCGGTGGGTTTATTCTGATCAGGCAGGAATGGAAACTCCTCCTCAAGATGAAACCCTGGTGGCAGGCGCTGATCGTCATATTGGTCATGCTCCCCTGGTTTCTCGTCGTGATGCGGCGCGTACCGAATTTTTTCGATATTCTGTTTCAGGAGACGCTCGGGCGATATGCCTCCCCTGACGAAACGCCGCATAAAGAGGCTTTCTATTTTTATCTCCCGACATTAAGCGCATTTGCCCCCTGGATTCTCTTTCTGCCCGGCACGATTGCCTCATTGCTGAAGAAACGGAAAACGCAAGCGATTGCGCCGCTGCACCTGCTGCTCATCATTTCAGTGGCAGCAACATTCTTGCTGTTTTCCTCGGTCGGCAGCAAACGCGCCTACTATCTGTTGCCGATGTATCCCTGCTTAGCCATTCTCGTGGCAAAGTTCTGGGGCGATGAGATCGAACGGCAGTCAGGCGTCTCGCGCCACTGGCGCGAGGTTCCGCTGCTGCTGTTTGCCGGAATCGTTTGCATCGCCGGAATCGGCTTACCAATCACTGCCGCCGCCGTTTTACCGCTGAATATGCGCGCCGCTCTTTTGTTTGGCGCGTTGCTGCTCGGCAGCGGCATCTGGCTGCTTGCTCTCGCCAAAGGAAAAGATCGGATGCGCCAGTTCAGCGCCTTCAGTCTGGCAACCGTCCTGGTCTATCTGATGGTCATCTTCATGATTGTGCCGGAAATCAATCGCTATCGTTCGCGCAAAGACTTTTTCCAGCAAGCGGCGGTGATTGCAGGCAACTACCCGGTCATTGATTATAAATACGAAGGATATGCCGCGCAGTTTTACATGCAGCGGACGATTACCGTGGTGACGGATGCCGAAAAATTGCGCCAGCTTATTGCCCCGTCGGAACCGGTCTTTATTCTCATGGAACGCGCTCCGTATGAAGCGTTGCGAAAGGAGCATCCCGACATCTTCGCCGAATTGGACGTGCTTTTTGATCAATCCTGGACGTCCGCGACCAATCCGAAAAAAGTTCGACGGATGCTGTTCATCAAAGCGTGAATCCTCGTATGACGAAACGGCGTTTCGTTGCTTCGAAACGCCGCTTCGATATTCGTTCGTTATCCCATTTGCCAGAGAGATCGTTGTCCTCGCTTGCGTTCTCTCGCCAGCCAGACCATCGCGTAAATCATCAGCGCAAATAGAAAGGTCTCCATCGCAATCAATACATGCTTATGAGAAAATTCCCAATCTGAGCCGGAAAGCTGGCAGCTATGATATGGAAACAACACGAAAGATCGCGGCAGGCCAGCGTCGAAATAGGCTAATTTTTCCATATCTGGGTACATGCCGCCGAATATCGAAAGCTCGACAATTATCCGAGCATCTTTATTGAGATAAATTGCCGCGATGATCACCGGCACGGTGATAAGAGCGGTCGGGATCGTCCAGCCATAGGGCAGGGGTTTAAACATTTTGATCCGAAAGAGGTAATCATAATAGGGAAACGCATCGAGCAGCAGGTGGCTCAAAACACCGAGAAACCAACCTGTTGCGCCTAACTTGAAGGTATCTGACCGCGTCAATGTCAAATCGCCTGACGCGTTATGCTCTCTGGCATGGAGATATAAAAGAACATTTCCGGCGAACGCTCCGGCAGCGACATGTACGGGGAAATCCATAAGAACCTCCTCAATGAAACGGTCATTCGAAACAGCCCTCACAGGTTTTTCGAACCAGTGAGGGCTCTCTATCGTCAACGTATAGAGGAAGAGGAGAGTTTTGAGGAAAATCGTCACGCGATCTTAAAGAAGGAAGATTTTCTTATCATTTCGTTCTGCTATAAAAGAACGAACTGTTATCAGAATTCCCGCTCTGCGCTCATTGACAGACTCGTATCTAACAGCATAACGGGGACAATTTCACCTGTACGAACAAGAGCGCGCGCTTCGTCAATCACCGCTAAACCGTTCGCTTTTGTCATGGAACTCAAAATGCCAGAGCCTTGTTCTCCGGTCAACGTGGCGATATTCACGCCATCTTGCTGGCGGAGAAACACGCGGATGAAATGTTTGCGCTCGTCGCGTTTGCGATACTCGCTGGTCAGTTGCGCCGGAACAACCGCCCTGAATATCTGCGTATGTCCCATCATTTTCAGCAGCGCCGGGCGGACAAAGACTTCGAACGAGACCATTGACGACACCGGATTTCCAGGCAATCCGACGAGCGGCGTTCCGGCAATGCTGCCGAAGGCCAGCGGTTTGCCCGGTTTCATGCAGACCTGCCAGAAATGCATTTCCGAGCCGGTTTGCTGCAACATCTCTTTGACGAAATCGAAATCCCCCATCGAAACGCCGCCGGACGTGAGGATAACGTCGGCGCGAGCGGCCTGCGCGAGTTTGCGTTCTAAATCGGTTTTTATGTCACGAGCGATGTTGAATTGCACCGGGATCGCGCCGCATTCCAGCGTCAGCGCAACAAGCGAATAGCTGTTGGCGTTGATAATTTTACCCGGCAGCAGCGGTTCGTCAACTTCAACCAATTCATCGCCAGTGGAGAGGATCGCCACGCGGGGGCGTTGATGCACTGAAACAAACGAGCGGCCAAGCGAGGCCATCAGGCCAAGTTCAGCAGGCCGTAACAGGCGGCCTTTCGATAAGATCGTTTCGCCGCGACAAACATCTTCCCCGGCGCGGCGCGTATCGAACTGCGCCGGACGCTCGACGAAAATCAAGACCATATCTCCATCTTTACGCTGCGTATCTTCGACGCGAATAATCGTATCCGCGCCCTCAGGAATCGGAGCGCCGGTCATAATTCGAATCGCCTCGCCTGCGTGTAATGTCTGTTGGCTGACGTATCCGGCAGGAAGTTCTTCGATGACGCGCAGCGTGACAGGGGTGGCAGGCGATGCGCCTTGTAAATCGGCTGAACGCGCGGCATACCCATCCATCGCGGAGTTATCGTGCGGCGGAATATCGAATGGCGCGATCACGTCTTCGGCAAGCACGCGCCCCAATGCGGAAAAGATGTCAATTCGCTCTGTCGGAAGCGCCAGGAAGCGTTCCAAAATCATCTCGCGAGCGTCTCTGACTGGAATCATATTTTTACCACGAAACACGCGAAATACACGAAAATATTTATTTTTTTTCGTGTATTTCGCGTGTTTCGTGGTGATTATTCATGGGTTATCGTAAAAATTTTACCGACTTTCGAATTGCCAAATTGGGATGCAGCACCATCTGATGTGGCATATTACGGCCGTCATGATCAAGTTGATCGAATAATATTTCTGCCGCCCACTTGCCGACCTGATATTTCGGATGCACGACAGATGTCAGCGGCACATCGGCAAGCGAGGCGATTTGGGCGTCATCGAACCCGATGACCGAAATATCGTCAGGAATTTTTAGCCCAGCTTCCCGAATTGCAGTATATCCTCGCAGCGCCGCATCATCGTTAAAATAAAAAATGGCGGTCGGGCGCTCGTCTCCTAAGCCGAGCAATTCTTTCGTCAGCCAGTAGGCATAGTTCGCTTCGCTCCAATTGACAATGGTTCGATGCTTTTCCAAACGCGAATCTAACGGAATGTCGAATTGCGTTAAGGCATTCCGATAACCGGTCAATCGTTTTTGACTTGGCGTATGATGCTCAGGATACACAATCGCAATTCGGCGATGTCCCGATTCGATCAGGTATTGAGTTGCGCGAAATCCACCTTCGAAATCGTCTAAAGAGACATACAAGACATTACGGTCATCAAGCGCCCAATCCATAAACACGACTGGGATCGGCAGGCTTTTTAGCAAGTGAAAAACCTTTGTTTCTTCGAAATCTTCAGGGCTGCCGGATGGCTCGAATAATAATCCATCAATCTTCCGAGACATCAGTTGCTCGATATGCGACGCTTCGTTCTCAGCATTTCCCTCGGAACTGGCAAGCACGATATTGCAGTGCTGCTGATGGACAATATCGTTGATTCCCTGAATGATTTGCGGATAGATATAATCGAACAAGATTGGAGAGATGACGCCAATCAAAGAACTGCGCGATTCTTGCTCATCCTTCGTTCCGGAGAAAAAACTTCCTAAACCCTGCTTTTTATAGATGACGCCCTCATTCGCTAATTCGGCGAGCGTCTGCCGGACAGTGCTCCGACTGACATCGAACTGGATCATCAACTCATTTTCAGAGGGCAGTTGCTGCCCCTGTTGATAATGTCCGTCTCGAAAATAGCGCGTCAAAATATCTTTGAGCTGCGCATATTTCGGGCGCGAATTTTCCGCATCAATTTTCATATTTCTCCCGGTTTCTTCCGCCTTCGCATTACGAAAAGGATGGTCATTTCATGAACAATCTTGTCCGAACAAGCAGCGTTTCATATCAGACATGCTAAAATAGCATGTCATTAGCGTCAAGTTTTTTTACGTTGAAAACATCTTATTAAAAGGGGTAGGTACGTCCTGAAATGGTAAAAAAATATTTTTTTACTTGACATATTATGATACGCTACTTATGCGTACAATTGTAATATGCATTGCAGATAGGAACCGGATAGAATAATCATCATGACATCATTACATCACATCAAAATAAAGGAGGGATGTCGTGCGAGAGGTTTGTCCCGAAAATGTTGAATGATACGATCACAGCCGTAAGTCTCTGAATGAAACTTGTAAGGTACTTAAAGGAGAAAAAACGTATGAAACGCCTTGGATTAAGTCTGTTGTGCGCAGTTGCGTTGATTGGATCGGCGAGCATGGCAATGGCTGCCGACAAAATTTTGTTGTGGGATGTGCAAACCCAGGGATTTTTGAAAAATGTCGTGGATAGCGCTGTTGAAGGATACAATAAGACTGCTGAAGTCAAACTCGAAGCTGTTCATATCTTAAATGATCAGTACAAGACCAAATTGAAAGTCGTGATGGGAGCGGGCGATGCGCCTGACATTTTCCATAACTGGGGTGGCGGCCCGTTGAAAGAGTATGTGAACGCCGGTCTGGTCGAACCGCTTCCTGATGCTGTGAAAGCGGCATTGGCGGAAAAATATATCCCATCCGCGTTTGATCCTGCGACGTTTGATGGCGTGACGTATGCTGTTCCGTATGCGAGCTTAACGGGCGTATATTTTTGGTATCGCAAAGACGTGTTCGAAAAAAATGGCGTAACGCCGCCGAAAACCTGGACAGAGTTGCTGCAGGTGTGCGAAACGCTGAAAAAGAATGGCGTGATTCCGTTTGCGTTAGCTAATAAGAACAAATGGACGGGGTCATTCTATTATATGTATATGGCTGACCGCGTTGGCGGCGCTGATATGTTTTCGAATGCGCTGTATCGGAAAGATGGCGGTTCCTTCGAAGATCCAGGGTATATCAAAGCTGGCGAAATGCTTCAGGATTTAGTGAAAAAAGGGTATTTCCCGGAAGGCGTGAATTCACTGGATGAAGACTTGTCAGAAGCGTCGTCATTACTCTATAACCAGAAAGCTGGCATGTATCTGATGGGAAGCTGGTTTATTGGCGTAGTAAAAGATCAGTTTCCTGACATGATGGATCAGCTTGATTTCTTCGTGTTCCCAGCCGTTGAAGACGGTAAAGGCGATGCGAGCAATTTGGTTGGCAGCCCGGGACAGGATTATCTGTCTGTAACGAGCACGAGCGAAAATATGGATGCCGCCTTCAAGTATTTCACAGAACAATTGATGAGCGAATCCTGGGTGGCTTCGATGATCGAAAATGGGTATATCCCGCCGATCAAAGGCGCTGCTGCGATGTTGACCGACCCGATGCTGAAGAAGAGCGCCGAGTATTTCGAAGCGGCAAAACGCGTGCAGGTGTATTATGATCAGTTCTTGCCGCCGTCTGTGGCGCAAGCGCACTTAGACGCCGTTCAGGGGCTTTTTGGCTTAACGATGACGCCGGCAGATGCCGCAAAAGCTCAGGAAGCAGCCCTTCAAGCAGAATTGAAGAAATAATCTACATGACCCATCAGCTCTCGTTCCCTTGCGCTCGATAGAGCGCAAGGGAACGCCACCATGACCATTCAGACGTTGTAAGGAACCATGAGTTCTTGCGAATTTCACAGCATTGGCGCATGCGGCAATCTGTCGTATCCGTAAGATGCACTCATAAAGTCTTTCGCCATGAAGCATGCACATAATTTCCGCGTCGCATTGGCGTTTATCTTGCCAGCGTTGCTTATCTACTTGTTTTATTTTATTATCCCGATCCCTGCGTCAATCTATTATAGCTTTTTTCAATGGAACGGACTCCCCTCGCAATATAAATTGACTGCTCCGATTCTGGTGAAATTGGAAAACGAGCATGGCTTTCCAAAAGAAATTTCGAAACAACTCTCTCCCCTAAGAAATAAGCGTTTCACCAACGAAAAGGAATTTGTCGCCGCGCTTGCCGCTCATCTTGAAGGAGACGATTTGCGGAACTATCAAACCCTTCTGACCGAAGCCTCGTATGCTGGTCGAAAATTCATCGGATTGAATAACTGGTGGACATTGCTGCATGAGCCGATTTTCTGGCGCGCATTATTTAACAACGTGACGTTGGTGATCTTGTCAATCCTGTTGCAGATTCCCATGGGAATTCTTTTGGGAGTCTTCATTTCATCCTCCTTAAAAGGCACGCGCTTTTTTAAACTGGTCTATTTTATTCCGCTGGTGATCTCTTCTGTCGCGATTGGTTTTACGTGGATGTACATATATCAGCCGAACTTTGGCTTATTAAACAGTTTTTTACGGCTGATCGGATTAGACCAATTTACGCGCGGGTGGCTTGGCGAGCCTAAATTAGCCCTTCTTTCTGTCATTGTCGCAACATGCTGGCAATTCATTCCGTTCTATATGATCCTGTTCGCGGCAGCGCTGGCGGGGATTCCGAAAGACCTGTACGAAGCGTCGGCAATTGATGGCGCGACCGGCGTGCAATCGTTTTTCCGCATTACGCTCCCGCTGTTAAAAGGCACGATTCGCATTGCTTGTGTTCTCTCACTCACCGGATCGCTGCGGTTTTTCGACCTGTTATATGTCATGACTGGCGGCGGGCCGAATCGCATGAGCGAGTTATTGGCGACATATATGTTCAAAGAAGCGTTCACGTCATTTAATATGGGGTATGGCAGCACAATCGCAGTGTTTATGTTCCTGTTGTCATCCGGGTTAGCCGTGCTGACGATGTCGCGTGGCAAGAAAGACGACGGCGTCTATGCGTAAACGCCGCTTCCCCGTCATTTCACACATATAAGGAAGAAGAAGATCATGCATCGAGAATCGAAGTTACCTCAATTGATTTCTAAAACGATTGTTTATGGATTAGCGCTCACCTGGCTCGTGATTACGTTGTATCCGTTTCTGTTTTTGGTTCAAAATTCGTTTAAAGCAGGTACGGAATTCTATCGAATCAGCGTATGGGCGTTTCCGGAACATTTTTCGCTCAACAATTACGCGCGCATCTGGCAGAATAATTTTTGGCGGTATGTGTTGAATTCCGTTATGCTTTCAGGCTCTTCGCTGACGCTGATCTTATTATTCGGCAGCGCCGCGTCATTTGCATTATCCCGATTGCATTTCAAAGGGCGCATGGCGCTCTATATTCTGTTTATCATAGGATTGACGATTCCTGTGCATGTCACGCTCATCCCGGTTTATTTAATCACCAAAACGTTAGGAATGTATGACTCGCTGCTTGGATTGCTTGGCCCGTATGTCGCAACGGCCATGCCGAAGACGATTGTTATCCTGACGGCATTTATGAAAGATATTCCTGGCAGCCTTGAGGAAGCCGCCTATATTGACGGCGGCTCGCGCTGGCATGTCTATTGGCATGTCGTGCTGCCGATTTCTCGCCCGGCATTAGTCGCTGTCGGAATTTTTAATTTAGTGGAATTATGGAATGAATTCATTTTCGCCCTGACGTTGATCAGTTCTGAACAGTCCAGACCGCTCACGCTCGCATTATGGAACTTTCAAGGGCAATATCAGACGGATGTCCCGGCAATGATGACCGCGCTGCTGTTATCCGCGTTGCCAGTACTGGTATTGTATGGCATTTTCAAAGAAAAGCTGATTGAAGGTTTAACCGCTGGAGCGGTGAAGGGATAAAAGGACGGATGCGTACCGGCGAATAACGCTGTTTGCCGGTACGTCTGGCGAATCATACCCACCCAGAGGAGGACATCATGCCTGTAAATGCGCTTGAACAACTGAAAATGATGACGACCGTCGTCGCAGATACCGGCGACATCAATTCGATCAAAGCGTATGCCCCGACTGACGCGACCACGAATCCGTCGTTGATTTACGCTGCCGCGCAAATGCCGGAGTACCAACATCTGATTGATAAGGCCATTGCTTACGGCAAAGAAAGCAGCCGCGATCAAGCCGAGCAAGTGACGAATACGCTGGATAGACTCTTCGTCGCGTTCGGCGCGGAAATTTTGAAGATTGTGCCGCGTTACGTCTCTACCGAAACCGATGCCCGCCTGTCGTTCGATGCGGAAGGCACGGTCGAAAAAGCGCGCAGACTCATCCGCTTGTACGGAGAAGCCGGATATGGACGCGAGCGGGTTCTGATCAAAATCGCGTCAACGTGGGAAGGGATTCAGGCTGCAAAAGTGCTGGAACAGGAAGGCATCCGCTGCAATCTGACCCTGCTGTTCGGTTTCGGGCAGGCGGTCGCCTGCGCTCAGGCCGGGGTCTATCTGATTTCGCCGTTTGTCGGCAGAATTTTCGACTGGCATAAAACCAAAGAAGGCGTAACCGGATATGCGCCGGACGACGATCCGGGCGTACAATCGGTGCGGCGGATTTACAGTTTCTACAAAACGTATGGCTATAACACCGTTGTGATGGGCGCGAGTTTCCGCAGTGCAGATGAAGTGAGAGCGCTGGCCGGTTGCGACGCGCTGACGATCAGCCCGAAATTCCTGAAAGAGTTACAACAGGATACCGCAGAACTGCCGCAAATTCTCTCGCCGAAATATGCCTCGCAGAATTGCCGCGACGAACACCTGCAAGTTGATGAAAAAATGTTTCGCTGGATGTTGAATGAAGACGCGATGGCGACTGAAAAATTGGCGGAAGGGATTCGCGGCTTCAGCGCCGATATTGTTAAACTCGAACAATATATCTTGAAACGATTCTAACCACCCTATGTTAGCGCTCTGCCAGAGACCTCACAGGTTTTGAAAACCTGTGAGGTCTGTTCAATGCGTGAAAAACACTGTCTGTTAGACTGGAAAAGGGGTACATACTGTAGTTTGCGGGCGCAAGCTGAAGCGTGCACTCCTGAAAATTGATGAAACAATTACGTTATCTGATGTATGGAATCTTTGCCGTAATGTTGTGCATGGGAAGCGCTGCCGAAAGCCAGCAAACTCCAAAACAGGTCTTCGGAACGCCGCTGCGAACACTTGCGGAAAAACACGGCGTCTTTATCGGCGCAGCCGTTGATCCCGCGTTCCTCAACGATGCGCAATACGCCGAAACGCTAAAAGCGCACTACAATTATCTCACGCCGGAAAATCATCTGAAATGGTCGTTGGTTCATCCATCTCGCGATCAATACGATTTCAGCGGTGGCGACGCCTTAGTCGCTTTTGCCGAACAACACGGCATGAAAGTGCGCGGACATACGCTTGTCTGGCATAGTCAGAATCCAGAATGGCTGACAGCGCAAACCTGGAGCAAAGAGGAACTGTCCGCCATTCTGAAAGATCACATTCAGCAAGTGGTCGGCCAGTACAAAGGCCGCATCTATGCCTGGGACGTGGTCAACGAGGCGCTGGACGGCTCGAACCTGCGCAGCACGATCTGGCAGCAGACGCTTGGCGAAGAATATATCGAACAGGCGTTCCGTCTTGCGCATGAGGTTGACCCGGATGCGAAACTCTATCTGAACGATTACGGCGTCGAAGATGTCAACCTCAAATCCACTGCCATGTATAACCTTGTCAAAGCGTTGCTGGAAAAAGGCGTGCCGATTCATGGCGTCGGCTTGCAATTTCATCTCGAACTCGGCCAGGCGCTCGATTACGCCAGCGTGTTTGCCAATATATCCCGGTTCGCCCAATTAGGGCTGGATGTGGATATTACCGAACTCGACGTGCGCATTCGCGGCGAGGTCACGGACGACAAACTGTTTCAGCAAGCTGAAGTTTATGCCAAGCTGATGCAGATTCTCCTCGCGATTCCGAAATGTCGTACCTATGTTATGTGGGGCTTCACCGACGCGCATTCCTGGGTTCCCGATTTCTTCGCCAATACTGGCGCGGCGCTCGTGTTTGACGAACAATATCACGCCAAACCCGCCTTCTATAGTTTGCAGGAGACGCTGGAAAGAGGGCCGGTAGAACTTGGCTATTCCGCGCAAATTGACACGTCTTTAGCGAATCGGCATATCAGCCTGCCGTTTCAGGCGCTCGCCATCGCGAAGCCGCCGGTCATTGACGGCGTGATTTCGGACGGCGAATGGGATGGCGGCGTGCTGCATCGTTTTGCGTACAACCAACTGAACCAGACCGATCAACGCGCTCCGCTGGATTTGCGCAATCTGACCGGCGAATGGATGGCGCGTTATCAGGGGAATAAATTGTACGGGCTGCTCACGCGGGTTGACGATACGACGATCACGAATCATCAGGATGTTTGGCAGAATGACAACGTCGAAGTTTTTGTGGACGTAAACGGCCAGTTCGCGCAGTTGCGATCAGTCGTGGGACAGGATTGGGGCGCAAGCGAATTTCCTGGCGAACGCAAAGCAGTCTGGAACGCGGACGGCACGGTATTAGAATTCGTGCTGGAACTCCCGGAAAATGATCTCGCCGGAATGACATTCGGCTGGAATATCGCGCTCTCCGATAACGATAACGGCACGGAGCGGAGTTCGCAGGTCTATCCGATTCCAGGCGTGAACGAAGGCTGGCAGGGCAAAGGTCTCGGCGAATTGACCTGCGTCGGCGACAGCCCCCGCGCCGCCGATCAGCGCCATTTTGCCCCGGCATTTCAGGCTGCCGGCGTGACGACCATTCCGACGATTGACGGCGTGGCGCAGCCGGGAGAATGGGACAGCGGCGTGACCTATCCGTTTGCCTATAATCAATTGAATTCGCAGGATCAGCGTCCGCCGCTCGACCAGAACGATTTGTCTGGCGATTGGAAAATCGTCTATCAGCAAAACATGATTTTCGGGCTGATCAATCGGCAGGATGACACGACCGTCACCGATCATGCCGATGTCTGGGAAAATGATACGATAGAGCTTTTTTTCGACCTCAATGGCACATTCGCGCAGTTCCGCGCAGTCGCCGGACGCGACTGGGACGCGCATGAGATGCCGGGATTTCGCAAGATTGTCTGGAGCGCGGATGGCAACGTGATCGAATTTGTCATCGAAATTCCTACTGGCAATTTGGGCGGACAGACCATCGGCTGGAATATCGCGTTAGCGGATAATGACACCGGCACAAGCGGCACTCGCGAACATCAACTCTATCCGATGTACGGCATCAATGATAGCTGGCAGGGGAAAAACCTCGGCGAAATCACATTTACAGAATAAACCACACAATACCTCACCCCCTCTCCGAAAGCCGACAGGAGTAGGTATTTGACATGGCGAAGCCGTGAACTCCCCTCCAGGGAGGGGTTGGGGGTGGGTTGCCGAAATTGGCAACGAGTTGTTAGCCAACAACCCACCCCTGCCCCTTCCAGGAGGGGAATGCGCAGCTTCGCATCACAAGATACCGACTCTTAGTTCTCTTAAGGAAAGAGGCGAGTGGGCTTACTTCAAGGAGCCAATTCAATCATGCAACACATTACCAATCCAATTTTACGGGGCTTCAACCCCGATCCCTCGATTCTGCGCGTCGGCGACGACTATTTCATCGCAAATTCAACGTTCGAATGGTTTCCGGGCGTCCAGATTCATCATTCGAAAGATTTGGTCAACTGGAAGCTCATCACGCGCCCGTTGAACCGGCTATCGCAACTGAATATGCTGGGGAATCCGGATTCCGGCGGTATTTGGGCGCCGTGCCTTTCGTGGCATGACGGCCTGTTTTATCTGATTTATACGGATGTCAAACTTTGGAATGACCCGTTTAACGCTAAAGACGTGTATAACTATCTTGTGACTGCGCCGGATATTCGCGGCCCCTGGTCAGAGCCGATCTATCTGAATTCCAGCGGATTCGATGCGTCGTTGTTTCATGATGACGATGGCCGCAAATGGTTCGTCAATATGCTCTGGGATTTTCGCGGGCGCGACAAAAACGCGCTGTTCGCCGGAATTCTGCTGCAAGAATACGATCCTGCCGCAAAAAAGCTGGTCGGACCGATTCGCAAGATTTTCACCGGCACGCCGATTGGATTGACCGAAGGACCGCACCTGTATAAACATAATGGGTATTATTACCTTCTGACAGCCGAAGGCGGCACGGAATACGAACACGCGGCGACGATGGCGCGGTCGAAAAACATCGAAGGCCCGTACGAAGTCGATCCGCAAAATCCGATTGTCACGTCGTATCAGAAACCGTCATTAGCCTTGCAAAAAGCGGGACACGCCTCGCTTGTCGAAACCCAGCACGGCGAATGGTATCTCGCGCATCTCTGCGGACGTCCGCTCGGCGCAACACGCCGCTGCATCTTAGGACGCGAAACCGCGCTGCAAAAATGCGTCTGGACAGAAGACGGCTGGCTGCGCTTAGAGGGCGGCGGCAATGATCCGAAAGTCAGCGTGCCTGCGCCGAATCTGCCTGCGCATCCGTTTGCCGCTGAACCGGTTCGCGACGATTTTGATACGCCGGAGTTGAATCTTCATTTTCAGACCTTGCGGATTCCGGCAGATCCTTCGTGCCTATCATTGACCGAGCGTCCAGGCTTTTTGCGCCTGTACGGGAGAGAGTCGCTGAATTCCAAACACTATCAGAGCCTTGTGGCGCGGCGTGTCCAGGCGTTCCACTGCGAAGCCTCGACCTGCCTCGAATTTGCGCCGGACAAGTTCCAGCAAATGGCGGGATTGGTCGCCTATTACGACACCTCGACGCATTATTACCTTTACATGACGGCGGATGAGGGCAAGGGGACGTATTTGAGCCTGTTGGGCTGCGATCTGTATCAGCCCATCTTCCCGTTAGCGCAAGACATTCCGTTACATGGAGCGACGCGCATCTTTTTGAAGGCGACCATTAAACAGGAGTGTCTGCAATTTGCCTATGCGTTAAAGGAAAACGAGTGGATCAACATCGGCCCCGCGCTTGACGCCACGAAACTCTCCGACGATTACCGTCAATTGGGCTTCACTGGCGCGTTTGTCGGCCTCTGCGCCCAGGACCTAAGCGGCCAGCGCAAATACGCCGATTTCGATTGGTTCGAATACGCAGAAAAATAGTCGCTATCGCCATAGCTGTCAGACACCTTTAAGGTGTCTGACAGCTTTTATTGCCTTCCTCGCCCCTACTTTTCTATTGACACGATGTTGTTTCTCTCATAGAGTATATTCATACTTTCAAATAATCCATAAATTCACCATTTTTCAAGATACGATTCATAGAAACACCTCACAGGTCTTCAAGACCTGTGAGGTGTTTGTTCAATCTTAAATGGAACATTTTTCCGCATACTTTAAAGCCCTGCAAGCCGCGGATCTCTCGGAAATTACCGAACATTCGCTGCGTCCCGATTTGAAAAATCTGCTGTCGGCGGTTGCCGCAACGGTTGACGGGAAAATCGCCATTCTGCACGAAGGCAAGCGCGAAGGGAAATTCGGCGCGCCGGATTTCAAAATTACCAGGGTGGAGAATATCATCGGCTATGTCGAAAATAAAAAAATCGGCGAATCGCTCGATAAAATCCTCAAATCCGACCAGATCAAAAAATATCAACAGCTTTCCGAGAATATCCTGATCACGAATTATCTTGAATGGGTCTGGCTGAATAAAGGCAATCTTCAACGGGAAACGCTCTGCGATCTTTCGGAGATCGAACACAAAAAAACCACGCTTGATCCGTCAAAAATCGCAGCGGTCGAAGCCCTGCTGCGCGGGTTTTTGTCGTTTGCGCCGGAAGGGATCGGCAAACCGAAAGCGCTGGCGCAAGCATTAGCGATTCGGGGCAAAGTTCTCAAAGAATTTTTGGATGAAGAACTGCATCGCCAGAATGCCGACGACATCAAAGGCAAGCTGTTCGGCCTGTATCAGACCTTTCAGAAATATATTTTCAACGAATTGACGTTGACGGAGTTTGCCGACACCTTTTCGCAAAACCTGATTTACGGCCTGTTTCTCGCGAAACTCAACGCCGACACGACCGCGATCACGCTCCAGAACGCAGAACTCTTCATCTCTGCCAATTTCGAATTGATCCGCGAACTCGTCGAATTTCTCAAGGTGTTGCAGCGCAAGGAATATGCAGATATTCGCTGGGTGGTGGAGGAAATTCTGACAATCCTCAATACCATGAATTTTCGCGACATCAAAATTGCACTTTCTTTTACGCGGTCAGATGCCGACAGCGACGATCCCTACGCCGTCAAAGACCCGTATGTTTATTTTTACGAAGACTTTCTCGCCGCCTACGACAAGGCGCTGCGGAAAGCGAAAGGGGTCTATTACACGCCGCCGCAAGTCGTTAATTTTATCGTACGCGCCGTTGACGACACGCTGCGCGAGACGTTCGGCCTGCCGGACGGATTGGCCGATAACGAGCGCGTCACGGTGTTGGATTTCGCGACCGGCACCGGCACGTTTTTATTGGAAGTAATGCGTCAGATTTTTCAAAAGTTTCCCGATCCGGCCATGCAGCATTTGCTGATTCGCGAGCATGTTTTGAAGAACCTGTACGGGTTCGAATACCTGATCGCGCCCTACACCATCGCGCATTTGAAGCTCTCGCAATTCCTGAAAGACCAGGGCTATGCGCTCAGCGAGGAAGAACGCTTGCAGATATTTCTGACCAATACGCTTGAGCCGACTGATCCGCAAATGAATATTCCGATGCTGCCGGCCTTGACCGAAGAAACCCAAAAAGCGCAGCACGTTAAAGACAAACCGATTCTCGTGATTCTGGGCAATCCACCGTATTCAGGGCATTCCAAAAATAACGGGGCTTGGATCAAAGACAAATTACAGGCATATTATCAGATTGACGGCAAAAAATTGGATGAGAAGAATCCCAAATGGCTGCAAGACGATTATGTCAAATTTATCCGGTTTGCGCAGGACAAGATGGATCAGGTCGAAGAAGGGATGGTCGCGATTATTACAAATCATGCGTTTTTAGAGAATCCGACCTTCCGCGGAATGCGGCAAAGCCTGATGAATACGTTTCATCAGATGTATTTCATTGATTTGCATGGGAGCGTGAAAAAGAAGGAAATTTCCTCAACAGGCGAGAAAGATGAAAATGTGTTTGATATTGAACCAGGCGTCGCCATCTCGATCCTGGTGAAAAAGCCTGGATTGGAAAAACGTGTGTATCGTTCAGATTTTTGGGGAACACGCGAGCAGAAATATCAACAAAGTTTAATCAGCACAATACATAATCTGCCCCAAACAGAACTATCGCCATCTTCTCCATTTTATATGTTTCAATATCAGAACCAAGATACAAGGGATATCTATAAACACTGGCTTTCTTTGTTGGAAATCTTCGAAGTGAATGTTTTAGGTTTTCAAACCCACAGAGATCATTTTGCTATTGACTTTGAAGAAATTGAGATTTCAACGCGGATGAATGATTTTTGTAATACCGAATTGGATGATAATAACATTTACCAAAAATATTCGTTAAAAGATAGCAGAGATTGGAAATTAGCTGATGTTAGAAAAAAACTGCAACAAGTTGAAAACAAAGAAGAACATATTACAAGATGTGCTTATAGGCCATTTGATAACCGTTTTTGCTTTTTGTCCTATATCTTTATGGATTGTCCCAGAAAAGAGCTTATTGAAAATGTGCTAAAAAAAGATAATCTTTGTTTGTTATCATCGCGACAACAAGGCGTAATTGGTTATCAACATAGTTTTGTCACAAATCTTCCCGCCAACGATTGTTTGATCTCAAATAAAAGCCGCGAAGCGAATCAGGTCTTCCTGTTATATAAATTTCATAAACCGAGAACGCTTTTTAATCAGGGCGAAAAACCATTAAAAGCTGTTAATTTTACAGAGACGTTTCAACAATTTATGACTCTTCATTACAAGAATCAGTATTCACCAGAAATGATTTTAGGGTATATGTATGCGATTCTGTATAGCCCGACTTATCGTGCCAAATATGCCGAATTCCTGAAAATAGATTTTCCGCGCATTCCATTTGCGGAAGATCACGCCGTATTCGAAACCTTATCAACCTTAGGTTGGCAGCTTATTCAGGCGCATCTGCTGAAAGAAATCCCCGCGTATGACATCGGGCAATATGTCGGAGAAGGGAACAACGAGGTCGTTAAGCCCGAATATCGCCAAAGCGCCGATTACGAACGGCTCTATATCAACAAGACCCAATATTTTGATCGCGTGCCGGAAGCGGTTTATCGCTTTCAGATCGGCGGATATCAGGTGGTGGACAAATATCTGAAAGATCGCAAAGAGCGCACCCTGACGCTCTCGGACGTGAAAACCCTCCGAAATACGATCAAAGCGTTAGCCTTCACAATAGACCAGATGCAGAAGATTGATGAAGCGACGCGAGATTGGATTTAACCCGTTGCCTGACAGCAGATTTTTAATAAGACCTCACAGGTTTTCAAAACCTGTGAGGTCTGCGCGATATGAATTTTTAACGCTCGCATCTATAATTCATGAAACATCACGCGGATTCCAGTACGGCTCTTTCAGCGGAATATAGGCAATTGGAACTTCTGGAATAAAGGATGTCAGCCACTCGGCGCAATAGGCCATGCCGCCTTGCTCGGAGAGCATGTGCCCAAGGATGATCAGGGCTTTGCGCTGCCCCATTGCAATCATATCCTGCGCATATTCGACCACTTCCCATTCATGCGTCTCGCCAGCGACAAGCACGTCAACATCTGGCTGGGCGAGCAGATGCATTCCGTCATCGCGGCTTAAGAATCCCCAGCTTGCCAGCACTCGCCGGACCGGCAGATTTGGATCACCAACCACGCGCATGGTCTGAATGCCCAATTGCAACGCGAGTTCCCGCGCAAAAGACGCAAGCGTCATTTCTGGAAAATGAAACAGATTCAATTGGCGCGTGTCGGCGTATTGCGCCCATCCTAACGCGTTGATCATGCCGATTTCGATCCCGTCGGGCTGGCGATCATGCCAGTGATCGTGAAAATGGAAAATGTTCAGGTTATGCGTTCGGATAAACGCCTGTTTGTACTGAGAAACGCTGTCATCCGGCAATGAGTCGCGCCTTTCCTGATGCAGATAAAATGTCGGCTCATGCGTGATAATCAGGTTATGCCCCATCGCGGCGGACTGCCGCAAGACATCCAATGTCGCCATCATCGTTGTTGAAATGCCGGTGACATCAGCGTCTAAGTTCCCGGCAATCAGGCCATCTACGGTGTCAGGCCGGGAGGGAATGGAGACATGTTGAAGAATGCGCTCAATCACGTGTTTCGTTGAAATCATTTGGTATCTCCTGTTCTTTGCCTATGTTAAAAACTGCTATTGGCGCGATATGCAACTTTTTGAAATTCCTCTGTCAAACAGGCGTTTTACCCACCCCTTGCCCCTCCCAGGAGGGGAAT
>CAZRSF010000034.1:0-61117 GCA_964602655.1 uncultured Candidatus Moduliflexus sp. | reverse complement strand
TCTGGCGGGTGAATTCGGAACATACCGATTTTATCGTCCTGGAAACCATTATTGAAGAAGCGACCTACTTCCGTCCTATGAAGGGCGTGAAGGACACCGTTTCATTCGCATAAGGAGGGACGAGCATGGCGGCAATGCGAGATATTTCGAAATATGATCAAGCGTTTCTTCTGAAATTATTGCGCGAGATGGTCTTGATCCGGCGCTTCGAGGAAAAATGCGCTCAGATGTATGGCTTGCAGAAAATCGGCGGATTCTGCCATCTCTATATCGGACAGGAATCGGTTGCAGTCGGGACGATTGCCACGTTAAACATGACAAAAGATTACGTGCTGACGGCATATCGCGATCACGGACACGCGCTTGCCTGCGGTATGTCCGCCAATTCGATTATGGCGGAACTGTTCGGCAAAGCGACCGGATGTTCGCGGGGCAAGGGCGGTTCGATGCACCTGTTCGACGCGGAAAAGCATTTTTACGGTGGCAACGGGATTGTCGGCGGACAGATTCCGATGGCGACTGGCGTGGCGCTGAAAATCCGCTATAAACAGGAAAACGGCGCGGTGCTTTGCTATTTCGGCGACGGCGCGATTCATCAGGGCGCGTTTCATGAGAGCCTGAATCTCGCCAAAATCTGGAATCTGCCAATCGTTTATATTTGCGAAAACAATCAATACGGCATGGGTACGGCGTTTCATCGCGTCTCGTCCGTGCATGATTTTTCGGTGATGGGCGCGTCCTACAGCATTCCGGGCAAGCAGATCAATGGCATGGATGTGATCGAAGTCTATGAAGAAACGGCGGCAATGGTCGAACGCGCTCGCAACGAAGGCTTGCCCGGCTTTTTAGAAATCAAAACCTATCGCTATCGCGGCCATTCGATGAGCGATCCGGCGAAATATCGCAGTAAAGAGGAAGTCGAGCAGCAAAAAGAACGCGATCCGATTATGATGCTGAAAGAGAGCATGATTGAGCAGGCGATGCTGACTGCGGACGAATTTGAGGCGCTTGATCAGGAATGTATCACCATCAGCAGCGACGCGGTCACGTTTTCCGAACAGAGCGACGAACCGGCGCTTGACGCGCTGTATCAGGATATCCTGGTTTGATAAATATACCACGAAACACACGAAAGTTATGAGGATTTCGTAGGTCGAAACTACAGTTTCGACCTACATGAATAGCTCCTATAATATTTTTCGTGTATTTCGTGGTTTAACATGCCATGCCGATTATTACATTTCGCGAAGCATTGCGCCAGGCGATGGATGAAGAGATGGCGAGGGACGAAAACGTCATTCTCATGGGGGAAGAGGTCGCCGAATATAATGGCGCGTATAAGGTCAGTCAGGGGCTGTGGGAGAAATACGGCTCTGCCCGCGTAATTGACACGCCGATTACCGAAGAGGGTTTCACCGGCGTGGGCGTGGGCGCGGCGGCGGCAGGGCTGCGCCCGATTGTGGAGTGGATGACGTTTAACTTTTCGTTGATGGCGATTGATCAGGTCATCAATAACGCCGCGAAAATGCTTTATATGTCGGGCGGACAGTTGAATATTCCGGTCGTGTTTCGCGGCCCGAACGGCCCGGCGGAGTATCTTAGCTCGCAACATTCGCAAGCGTTGCAAACCTATTACGCGCATGTGCCGGGGCTGAAAGTCGTCGCGCCCTCCACGCCATACGACGCCAAGGGGCTGTTGAAAACTGCGATTCGGGATGATAATCCGGTCATCTTTCTGGAAGGAGAATTGATGTACGCCTGGAAAGGGGAAGTTCCGGAAGAAGAGTATTTGATTCCGATTGGGAGCGCCGATATCAAACGCATCGGCGACGATGCCACGATTATCACGTATTCCAAGCCGATGCGGATCGTACAGGAAGCGGCGCGGATGCTCGAAGGGGATGGCATTCATGTCGAGATCGTTGATTTGCGTTCGCTGCGGCCATTAGACGAAACGACGATCTATACATCGGTGCGCAAAACGAATCGGTGCGTCGTTGTTGACGAATCATGGCCGATTGCCAGTGTCGGATCGCATGTCGCGTGGTTGGTTTCGAAAAATTGTTTTGACTTTTTAGACGCCCCTGTCGAACTTGTCTCTTCAGAAGATGTACCGATGCCTTATAATCATTCTTTAGAATTGGCGGCGCAGCCATCGGTTGAAAAAGTGATTGCCGCTGTTAAGAAAGTTCTCTATCGGGAATAGTGGAGGCAAGTTATGGCAGAAAAAATTTTAATGCTATCCCTTTCGCCAACAATGGAAGTTGGAACCATTGCCAAATGGAATTATCAGGAAGGAAGTGAGGTCAAAGCCGGTTCGGTGTTATGTGAAATCGAAACCGATAAAGCCGTCATGGATTATGAAATTCCGCAAGGCGGCGTGTTATTGAAAATTATCGTGCCGCAAGGCAAAGAAGCGAACGTTGGCGCTCCGATTGCCATTCTTGGCAAACAAGGGGAAGACATTAGCGCATTGCTGAAAGAAGACTCGTCTGGAGCAGCAGTGCCAGAAAAGAAAATCGAAGCAGCGGCGGCAGTTCAGGCCGCGCCTGCGCAAACGGTTGCCGCAGCAGGAGATACACGCATCAAATCATCGCCATTAGCGCGGAAAATTGCGCAAGAAGCGGGCATCGAATTAGACGCTGTCGCAGGCACCGGGCCGGGCGGGCGTATCATCAAACGCGACATCGAACAGGCTAAACAGGCGCAACCGGTTCAACCGACAGCCGCGCCAATAGCCCCAGTATTCGCTGCGCCGTCATTGGCGGATGAAACGATTCGCGTGTCGCAAAAACGGAAAGTGATTGCGCAGCGCCTCGCGGAATCGAAATTCAGTGCGCCGCATTTTTATCTGAAAGTCACGGTGAATATGGACGGCATTCTCGCCGCCAGAACCGCGTTGAATGCGACGTTGAAAGAGAAAATCTCGTTGAATGCGTTTCTCGTCAAATTTGTTGCCGAAGCGCTGAAAAAGTATCCGACGATCAACTCGACCTGGCAAGGCGATACGATTTTGAGACATGGCAGCGCGGACGTTGGCCTGGCCGTAGCCCAGCCGGATGGCTTGATAACGCCGGTCGTCCGAAATTGCGGCCAGAAAGGGATCGTGCAGATTGATGATGAATTGCGCGTCTTGATTCAAAAAGCGCAAAACAACCGCTTAGAGCCGCAGGAATATACCGGTGCGACCTTTACAATCAGCAGCCTCGGCTCGTTCGGCATCGAGGAATTTACGGCGATCATCAATCCTCCGGGATCGGCGATTTTGGCGGTCGGCGCGATTCGCAAAGAGCCGGTGGTCACGGAGAATGACGAAATCGCGATTCAATCGAACATGGCCTTGACGCTCTCATGCGATCATCGCGTGATTGACGGCGCTGTCGGCGCAGCGTTTCTATCAGAATTGAAAAAGACGTTAGAACAGCCAATCCGCGCATTATTTTAGTGGAATACATGCAGACCTGTCAGTTGTGTGATGACTGACAGGTCTGTTGTGCGTATATCATTAAGTATTGTGACGAATTGCTGCACAGCAGAGGTTTGGGAATGGAAAATACTGCTCCGAAACGAAGCTTTCCAGTGGCATTAGCGACGTATTCGCCCGCAAAAGAGACCGTAACGCATGGCGATTTTTTGTATGGTGTTTCAAAGCAAATGGCGGATTTGCTCGAAGTGATTCCGTTTATGCATGGTGAAGGCCGAGATCGCAGCAAATATTCGCGGCGGTTTTACAGCTATGTCGCGGGACAGGCTGAATTTGCCGAAAACCTGCTGGATAGTTGCGGCGCGAAGGAAAATCGGGCGTGGTTTTTTCTCCGAGAATTAGTGGCGGTCATTAAAATGCTCGGTCAGGTCTCGTATGTCATGCGCTATCTTGAGGTGCGGGCGTCGAGTTATGACATCTTAGACGAAGAAATTTCCGAATTCGAAGTGATTACCGGCGACGTGCGCAAGATTTTCGATACCATGCTGCAAAAAGCATTCTTGCGTTTGGAGCAGGAAGCCAATGAACTGGGGGTGGAAATTCCGAAAAGCGGCCTGACATGCCAGGATTTTCCCTACTTCTGTATTCCCGGAAAACTCTATGCCGATATATGGGTTGACAATGTCAGCCGGGAAGACGAGGCGATTGTCAAGATTGCGACCTCGTATCTTGAAGTGGCTGAAGAGTACACATCATTAGGCTTTTGCCGCATTTTTTCGGAACAGGAACTCGTCGAACTTGTGCCGGAGCATGTCAACGAGGAGCGTCTGCGCACATTCGAGGCCGAAGTGCATAATCTCCAGTCGGTGTATGACACCTATATCGGATACACCAGAATGGAGGCCAAAGACGCCAAATTAGCCAAACTGCGCGGCTGCGTTTCGATTGCCTTGCATTTATTGGAAATTGCCACAACGCTCGTGCATTTTCATGAGCGGCACGAACGCAATTCTCGCCATCTCCAGATTTACACGCGCTTGCAAGAGATTACCGGCATCTATCAAATCCTTGACACAATGGGCAATTACGCGCTCTTTTTTTGCACGCGCTTTCTTCAGAAAGGCAAGTTATTGAGCGAAGACGCGGTGATGCGTTATGCGCAGATCGTGTCGAAACGTATCCCGGTGCCGATGTATCGTGGTTTTCATGTCCGCCCCTCGACCTATGTTGCCAAAATTGCGCGGCATTATGGCACGGAAGTGCAAATGCACCTCGGCGATGAAGTCTATGACGCCAGTTGCGTGTTCGATCTGTTCCGGGCGAATGAAAAAATCAATATGGAAAAACGGCGGTTGATTGCGAAAAAATTGGTCAGCGCACAACATATCGCCGCAACGACAACCGAAACCCTGCCGCACGTCATTAAACGCGAAATAAAATATTTAGTGGATGAAAAATTATTAGTCATTCACCAGGAAATTCTGATTGAAGATTTGCAAATTCCGGATGTGCAGAAAGAATTGCTGACTCCCGAAGAGGTGCGCGGCGCGATCAGCGAAGTTGTCACGCGCTTGTTAGCCCTCGGCAAAATTGATATTCTCATGGCGCTGGCAGTGACGTTTATTGGCGACCGGCGTCCGATTGCCGACATCGAAACGCTGTCAAAAAGCGGCTATGGCGAGGATGAGCGCGGCAATAACATTCCGCTGCCGGAAAAAATTTCATATCTCTATCGGTAAGAGATGGTGAGAGAATTTGTTTCCTCGATTTTTCCTCTTGACAAAATTTTGGCGACACGATATTTCCCGACGCGATGATTCGAACCGATGACGGGAAGGATGACGAATGCAAGCAACGGCAGTGACAAGTAACGACGAACAGACGCCTTTTTTTACGATTGAGCCAACGACAGGCTGGGGCAGATTGGGGCTGCGCGATATTTGGGAGTATCGCGATTTGCTCTATTTTTTGCTCTGGCGCGATGTGAAAGGGCGCTATAAACAGATGGCGCTTGGGCCGCTCTGGATTGTCATTCATCCGATTTTGAATATGGTGATTTTTTCGCTGATTTTCGGCTTCGTCGCGAAATTGCCGTCTGATGGCGTTCCTTATCCGATTTTTACATACACCGCCATTTTACCCTGGACGTTTTTTTCTTCTGCGGTGATGGGCGCAACGCAGAGTTTATTAAGCCATCGCCATTTGATTACCAAAGTGTATTTCCCTCGTCTGATTGTGCCGATTGTCAGCGTCTTTGCCGGATTGATTGATTTTTCGATATCGTTTGTCATTCTGCTCGGCATGATGATCTATTACGGCTATTTCCCCGGCTGGCAAATCGTGACGCTTCCGCTATTTTTATTGCTGGCCGGTGCAATTGGCCTGGCGGTCGGTCTTTGGGCGGCAACCTGGGTCGTGCATTATCATGATGTCGCCGAACTGGTCGCCTATCTCATTCGCGGCTGGATGTACGCCACGCCGGTCGTCTATGCGATGAGTATCATTCCTGAGCGCTGGCAGACGATCTATCGTTTGAATCCGATGACGAATGTGATTGAGGGATTTCGGTGGGCGTTATTAGGCGCTGGTTCGCCGCCTGATATGTTTTTTGTGATGTCTGTGATGTTGACAATTCCGCTGCTCATTGGCGGCGCATATTATTTTCGCCGCACCGAACGGACGATTGTGGATGTCGCATAACAAACCACAGATGACGCAGATTTCACAGATTTTTTTGTAAGACTATTTTTAATCTGTGAAATTTGTGAAATCTGTGGTTTTCTGATATGGAAAAAGACGCTAAAATTTTTATCGCCGGACGATATGGGCTGGTGGGGTCTGCAATAGAACGTGCCCTGCGGCGGCAGGACTACGAGAATATTGTCGGTTTGCCGCATCGGGAGATAGATCTCACGGTACAGGCCGAAGTCGAAACCTATTTCAAAATCGAAAAGCCGCAATATGTGTTTCTGGCTGCGGCGAAAGTCGGTGGTATTCTGGCAAACAACACCTATCCGGCGGAATTTATTTATTCGAATTTGGAAATTCAAAACAACATCATTCATGCCTGTTACACCTTCGGCGTCAAAAAAATGTTGTTTTTGGGATCATCCTGTATTTACCCGAAATTCGCGGCGCAGCCGATGACCGAAGACGAATTGCTGAACGGCAAACTCGAACCGACCAACGAACCGTATGCCGTCGCCAAAATCGCCGGAATCGTGATGTGTCAGAGCTATAATCGGCAGTATGGCACGAATTTCGTCTCGGTGATGCCAACGAATTTATATGGCATTAACGATAATTATCATCCCGATAATTCGCATGTGATTCCCGGATTGATTCGGCGTTTTCACGATGCGAAGGTCGCCAATGCGCCGGAAGTTGTCGTGTGGGGCACGGGCAGCCCGAAACGCGAGTTTCTGTTTGCCGACGATCTCGGCGATGCCTGCGTGTTTGTGATGCAGCGGTATTCCGGTAATGATATTGTCAACATCGGCTCTGGCGTGGAAGTGACGATTCGAGAATTGGCGGAGACGATGAAGCTCGTTGTCGACTATGAAGGCGTCTTGCGTTTCGACGCCACCAAACCGGACGGTACGCCGCGCAAGTTGCTCGATGTCTCGAAATTGCAACAGCTCGGCTGGCAAGCCACGACACACTTGAAAGACGGATTGGCAGTCGCGTATCAGGATTTTCTGGGAAAATTGTAGGCATGGGAAATATCGCGATTTCTGTTGAAAATTTAGGAAAATCCTATCGAATCGGTCATGCCGAGAAACGACCTGAAAATTTCCGAGCCGCCGTACGCTCGTTTGCTGCCGCGCCATTCGAATATCTGCGCTCCCGCTTGCGCGAACCGTCGGAAGATGAACTCTTCTGGGCATTGAAAGATGTCTCTTTTGAGGTCAAGCATGGCGAAGTGCTGGGAATTATCGGGCGGAATGGCGCGGGGAAAAGCACATTGCTCAAAATCCTTTCCCGCATTACCGAACCGACAACAGGTCGCGCACGAGTCTATGGTCGTGTCGGCTCGCTGTTGGAAGTCGGCACCGGATTTCATCCCGAATTGACCGGGCGCGAAAACATTTATCTGAACGGCACGATCCTCGGCATGAAACGCGCCGAAATCGCCCAAAAGTTCGATGAAATTATTGATTTTTCCGGCATTGAAAAATTTCTGGATACGCCCGTTAAACGCTATTCCAGCGGGATGTATGTGCGGTTGGCGTTTGCTGTGGCAGCGCATTTGAACCCGGAAATTTTGATTGTTGATGAAGTGTTAGCTGTTGGGGATGCTGAATTCCAAAAAAAGTGTCTTGGGAAAATGAGCGATATTGCACGACATGGAAGGACGGTATTGTTTGTCAGTCATAACATGCCAACCGTTAAGCTGCTGTGTCATCGGGCGTTGTTGGTAAAAGGCGGAATGCTTGCTGCCGTTGGAACGGCTGAGCAGGTCGTGTCAATCTATGAGCAGGCGGTCGTTTCACTGTCGCAAACATCATCGCAGCGTTTTCCCTTCATCAATACCGAATATGGTCTTAGCGTGGATCGCATCGTGGCGGTCGTGACTCAAGAAGACCGCCATGCTTACCTGCAAATTGTTATTCATCTCCATAGTTCAGAACGCCTGCGCCATATCGGCGTCAATGCGTATCTCTATACGGTGAGCGGGATTCCGGTCTCTCTATTAGGAGCCTCGTTGACGAATAATACCGTGCCGGAATTATCAGGCGCGGCCGTTTGGACGCTGACATCGCACAATATCGAGCAGTATTTGACCCCTGGGGAGTATGTCGTGACCATTGAAATTGTCCTGCCCCGCGCAGAAGTGTTACTGTCAGCAGAGCAGATTGCAACGTTTCACGTACCGCGAATTGATCTGTATGGCACAGGCATTCCCGTCTCAAACCTCACGCATGGAATTGTGCCATTAAACATGCGCTTGACGGTCGGGCAGTTCAATCCGTCCGTATGTTAATTGTTTCGGTGAGTTATTAACATGGCGTGGTATTCCCAAGAAGACGTGTTTATTTTAGCCATTCGCCGCTCTGGAAATCACGCGATAGCAAATTGGCTGATTCCTCATTATCATGGCATTGCCCGGTATCTGAATGATTTCGTCTTTGCTGAGTCATTCAACGAGTCTGACGAGTTGCTGGAAGGCAATCCGACCTATCTTTATCTGACGGTGCAGGGTAATACCTTGAGTTTGCTCAATAAAGGGCAAGTTTGGACGATTCAAGAATTCGTGGCGCGGGAATTTCGCGCTCGGTTAGACGCATCAGCTCATGTTATCGTCAAAACATTGTATGACACCCGCCATTTCGAAAAGATGATCAATGAGCTTGCGCTCGATCATTTGACGGCTCGGCTGCCCCATTGGATTGCGGATGACAGTCACCTTGAAGCCAGCGTGAATCTGTTCGGCTGCGAAAATCACACTCCAGAGAAACTCGCTGCCTCATTTTCAAACTGGGAACGACGCTTCTATCGTCCATTTGCCGCAAGCCGCGACAGGCAGCTTGCCACTCGGCGCACGTTTCTTCTCGTCTTGCGCAATCCGTTGAATAATTTAGCAAGCTTGATGCGCAAGCCGTCGCTGTGGCCACCGAATCAAATCACCGTTGAGCAATTCCCCGCAACATGGGTCGCGTATGCGAAAGAATTTCTCGGAGAAACCTCATATTTGTCATCCTTAGGAAAGGTCGTGTTCATCAATTATGATCGCTGGTTTGGCGATGAAATCTATCGGCGTGGCATTTCAGCGCAGTTAGAACGATCTTTCACGGATACGGGCTTGGAAAAGGTTTCGCCGAATGGCGAAGGAAGTTCGTTCGATCACCTTGACTTTTCGCATCAAGCACAGCAGATGCGGGTACTGGAACGATGGAAAGCCTATCAGCATGATCCGGTCTATCTTCGCTTGTTGGATAATCGTGAGCTTCTTAGGTTATATGCCGCTATCTATGGAGAATTACCCGTTCAATTATAAAAAAGGGGGCATCTTGTGTCTCAAGGCGTAATCTATGTCGCAACAGGAAAAGAGTTTATTAACGAAGCTTGTCGTTCTGCAAAAAGCTTAAAACAACAGATGCCTTTCATGCCGGTCACCCTATTCTCGAACGAGGCGGTTGAGACCCAAGATATTTTCGAACAAGTGATCATTATTGATCAACCTCGTTATGAGTTTATTGATAAAATTCGTTATATGGCGCGTTCTCCCTATGAAAAAACCTTGTTTCTTGATACGGATACCTATATTTGCGCTGATGTGGCAGATTTATTTGTTCTGTTAGATGTGTTTGATCTTGCCGTAGCGCATTCTCCTCTCAGAATGACATCTATTGCAAGCGATCCGTTGACGCCGTATATTCTTGAAAATGTTCCTGCGAGTTTTGCTGAATTGAATACAGGGGTGATTTTGTATCGCAATACGCCAACCGTCCAACAATTTTTTGACCAATGGTTAGATGTGTATATGAAGCAAACTGCTCAGCCTATTCGTCCTGAACATGATCAGCCAGCCTTCAGAGAGGCATTATATCATAGCAAGCTGAGAATCTCCATCTTGACTCCAGAATATAATTGTCGCTTTATCTTTCCTGTATTTGTGGATCATACCGTCAAGATTCTGCATGGGCGGCATGTGGATATTACAACGATCTCTCACGAAATCAACAAAGAAACAACTCCCCGTCTGTTTTTCCAATGGGATATGATGCGGCGACCAGATTGGCCAGCGCTTCTTCAACAAATGCAAACCGAAAACGTGGTTCGATGTTATATCTTTTGGGATCTTCAAGCACTGAAACAGCTTCAGCAGCAGTGGATCGATCTCGAACAAGAAACGATACGATTGCGGGATACTATTCGTATGCTACAATCCGATCCCTCTTTCTTGCTTCGAACGTTATGGCTTTCTATAATATCGGGAGTTCGCGCTTTTTTGCGAATATTCCGGCGATAACGGGCTTGTGGGCAAAATACCGTAAAAAATAATTCATATCCATTGCGTTATTATTTCTCGCCACCGCGATATGAAATTTATCAAAGTGCGAATGTTTGCGCCGACCAATGTGCGTGATGCGTAATTACCCTAAAAAATGAGGTTCACGATGAGTATGGATTATGCCTCTTATGTTCAGCAGATAACATTCTGTTTTCAGCCAACCAATCCATATATTTGGGGGGCAACAATAAGTCTGTCATGGCTACAAGGAACAACATATCAATGGCATGTCACCACGCGCCGCACGTTCTGGCACAGGTGGCATCACCGATTTCGACGGGCGCAACAATGGCTTGAGATGAAAAATACCACCCTCCCTGAAGACAATGTCGCGATGCGGGAGCGATTGCGTGAATTGCTGAACGTTCCTCGCATGTCAACGTTTACGATTGGAGCGATATTGAATCAGGCTGTGGCGCAAATGAACGTGGATGAATGTTTTGTTAATGTCGGCGTGTGGCATGGATTTACATTTCTTGCCGCGCTGAAAGATCATCCAGAAAAACAGTGTATCGGAATTGATAATTTTTCGCAATGGAGCGGCCCTGAAGACGGTAATCCGCAACAGCATTTTTTTTCACGCTTCCAGCAATATAAAAGCCCGCAGCATGAGTTTTACAATATGGATTATCGTGAGTATTTTTCCAGCCGTCATCGCGGCAACATCGGGGTGTATATGTATGATGGTCATCACAGCTACGAACATCAGTTCGAGGGATTGCGTGTTGCCGAGCCGTATTTTTCGAATGAGTGTATTATTGTGATTGATGATACCAATTGGGATGCCCCGCATCAGGCAACGCTCGATTTTATCCAAAAAAGTTCGCATCAATATCGCATTCTTTTTGACCAGCGCACCTACAAACATTCCCATCCAACGTTATGGTGCGGACTAATGATTATACAGCGGATTGCCTGATAGCGTATGGTGATTGGATTTTTGCATATCGGTCGTCTCGAACATGGCGTCTGCCGGTATGGTCGTTTATTGGCTGAAGAAGCGAAGCGGCGGGCAGACCTGAGCGTGACGGAATATGCCGTGATCTTACCGAATGAAGGCGACATGGATGCAAGATTGCTACGCGAGGCGGCGCGTCAATTGTCCTCTGCCGATGTCGTACATATTCAATTTACCGAAGCGATTTGGGGGACGGACGCGCATCGCTTTCGCAATCTGTGGACATTTTTGCGGCATTGTCACGCGCCGGTCGTCGTGACGATTCATGACACCGAACCCGTCCCGCCGCAGGCCGAATTTCAGCCTCGCCGCAGTTCGAAACAGATGCTGCGGCGTCAAGTTCACCGTTGGCTGCATTGGGCAGGCATCGCGCCGAATTATCTGGTCGCGCATCATGACATTCGGCATTGGCTGATGGCGCAGACGGTGTGTAGTTTCGTCTGTACGGCAGAAGAAAAACGTCGCTTGAATGCGCCTCATCTGCATGGAAAAATTCGACAGATTCCCCATTTTATCGAACAGCGTCCGTCGCTTCCGACACGGACTGAGGCGCGAACTGCGCTTGGCCTTAACGGTCAGATTGTTATTACGCTCTTAGGCTTTATTTATGGCGGGAAGGGGTATGAAATTCTGTTAGATGCCGTCGCGATATTAGCGCGTCCGGACGTGTTTGTGGTCTTTGCCGGAGGCGCGATTCCTGGCAATGATGCCTATCTCGATAGCTTGCAAACAAGAGCGCGTTCGCTTGGAATTGACCAGCAATTACGAATCACGGGCTATTTGTCAGAAGATGAATTGAACTATTATTTAGTAGCAACCGATATTCCCGTCTGTCCGTATGAACAATGTTATGCGTCAAGCTCATTGTCCAGTTGGCTTTCAGCAAAAATGGCGGTATTGGCGTCAGACCTGCCGCAATTTCGAGAATATCACGAACTCGAACCCAATGCCATCCATCTATTTGCGCCATATACGCCAGACTCGCTGGCAACCGCGTTGCAAGATGCTCTTCATTCCGAGGCGTTTCGCGGCGATAATGCGGGGAGCGGTCGCTTGTGTGAGTCTCTCTCGATTGAACGCATTGTTGAGCAGCATCTCCATTATTATCAACAACGCCTTTAAATACAACAGATATGTTATTTAATTCCTTACATTTTCTCATCTTTTTTCCAGTGGTTGTGCTGATATATTTTCTCTTGCCGTTGCGGTTTCGCTGGATCTTTCTTTTGGCGGCCAGCTACTATTTTTATATGTGCTGGAAGGCGGAATATGCCATTCTGCTTGTCATTTCAACCTTGATTGACTATTGTGCCGGTCGAAAAATGGCAAGCGCGACAAGTGTATCGCAAAAGAAGAGGTATTTGCTCCTGAGCCTTATTTCGAATTTAGGCTTGCTGTTCAGTTTCAAATATTTTAACTTCTTCAACGAATCATTGCGAGCGCTGTTCGATTCGTGGAATATCATGTATGACGTTCCCGCGTTTCATGCTCTGCTGCCTGTTGGAATTTCGTTCTATACGTTTCAAACCATGAGCTATTCGATTGATGTGTATCGCGGCGTTCAGCCTGTCGAACGTCATCTCGGCCAATTTGCGCTCTATGTCACATTTTTCCCGCAGTTAGTCGCGGGGCCAATCGAACGTTCGACCGCGTTGCTGCCCCAATTTTACGAATGTCATGCGTTTGATGTCAAACGCGCCATTCATGGCTTGCAATTGATGCTGTGGGGATTTTTTAAAAAAGTCGTGATTGCCGACCGTCTTTCGTGGTATGTGAATGCCGTCTATAATCAACCCGATCATTTTCACGGTTTGCCGATTCTCTTCGCCACGTACGCGTTTGCTTTTCAGATTTTCTGCGATTTTTCGGGCTATTCCGATATTGCGATTGGCGCATCGGAAGTGATGGGATTCCGCTTGATGCGAAATTTCAATCGCCCGTATTTTTCAACATCCATTGCTGAATTTTGGCAACGGTGGCACATTTCGCTGTCAACATGGTTCCGCGATTATCTGTATATTCCCTTAGGCGGCAATCGCGTGACACCGTGTCGGCGCGATCTGAATGTCTTCATCGTATTTGTCGTGAGCGGGTTATGGCACGGCGCGAATTGGACATTTTTGGCATGGGGCGCATTGCATGGCATCTACTTTCTTACCGCCATGCGGACAGCGTCCGTCCGTCAAGACATTGCCCATGCGCTTCATTTCGACCGCTGGCCGAGATTACACGCAGGCTGGCGCGTGTGTATGACCTTTCATCTGGTCGTGTTCAGTTGGGTATTTTTCCGTGCGAACTCTCTTTCAGACGCGCTGCTGCTGCTGAGGAATCTCAGCGATATGAAGACGATCATCGCGCAATTACTGGCGATAAACCCATTGGAAGGCATCCCGATCAATCGTTATGAAACCCTCATTGCGCTCAGCGCCGTTGGTTTCATGGAACTAACGCATATTATGCAGCGCGGCGGCTCAATCAGAGTGTGGGTCGCGCAACAGCCACGATGGATGCGTTGGGGAGCATATTATGCCATGATCGCAAGCATTATTATATTCGGCGTCTTTTTTCAGACGGAATTTATTTACTTTCAATTTTGATAAATGCTATGAAACGTCACCTTGTTTCGACTACGATCTTTTTGGCAGGAGGACTGATGCTCGCCGTCAGCCTGCTCGCCATCACCGAATATTACGCGCCGCGTTATCCCGTCGAGAAATTCAAAATACGGCAGCTTTTGAAAAACGCCGATACACTTGAAGCCGTCGTTGTCGGCAACTCGCATACGCTGGCGATTGACATGCAGGCGCTTGATTACGATGGCTATTGCATGGCGCAAGGCGGAAACGACGTGTTCGAGATCGAATATCAATTGCGGACGTTGCTGCCGAAACTCCCGCACGTCAACACCGTGTTTTATGTCGTCTCCTATTTTATGTTTCATGTTGATAATGCCGCGCTTTTTGCGCACATGGCGCACTTCCCTACAGATGAGAGTTTTCAGGCATTTTTAACGCAATTTCCGTATGCGGAAGCCCTTATTATACCTGTGTTAGAAAAAAACGCACAGGGGATTTTTATCGATCTTGACCGCATTCAGCCTGCGAATAAGCAGAAATTAGGTGCTGCATGGCATGTGATGACTGATCAGATTTCCGGCGGCACCTCCAGCCGTGAACGCTATTATATTGCGATCCCCTCCTTTACATGGGTGAATGGGGACATCTGGAATTTTCTGATCAGTAAATTTTCACCACTTTTGCGAGATGACCATTGGCTCGGGGTTTGGACAGCGATGTTACATCCACAATATTCGTTTCAGCATGCGACGAATCGTACATTCGAACTGGATGAATATGGTCAACCGACCCAAGCATATTTTTTCAATCATCAATCGCATGACGAGTTAATCCGCAATGTCCACGAACGCGTACAACTTCGCCAAAATTATCTCATCGGCGTGTCGTTGAAAAATCATCCCGACCTTATCGAAGATGCGTTTCAGAGCGTTGCGGAGACGGTTCGCGCCTTGCAGCAACGGCAGATTCGCGTCATTTTCTGTACGCCGCCGTATTTCGAAGCATATTCCAAAGCGTTCGATCCGAACGTGCGTGAGGCGATGCGCCAACAAATGCAGCGACTTCAGGAAATGTTCGACGTCGAATACTATGATTTTTCTAACGATCCTGAATTGAGCCGCAATGAAACGATCTTCTGTGATTCGCACCATCTCAATCGAGTGGGGGCGGCAATGTTTTCAAGAAAACTCAAAGAGCAGTTTACGCGGTCGTACGCGTTGAAACAATAACATGATATCAACTTCGAAATGGACGGCGAAATTACGCCAATGGCTCGAATCGTATCGGATGCCTCCGCGCGGATATTATGAGACGACGAAAGCCTGGGCGGAACAGCAACCGCTGAACGGCAACGGCGTTCGTCCATATATTGAAATTCATCCGCCGCAGCCGTTTCGGCGCACGCCGCCGAAAACCGTTGAGTCGGTGATGAATGTACGCTTTGCCGACTTGCAACTGCCGCGTCAGCAGACCGAGACGACATTCGTGGCGCAAATTCCGTATGGCCGCGTCTGCGGGAATCTCGGCGATGTCATCACGCCGGACGGCAAATTTTTATGGGATGTGACGACCTGGACGCCGGACGTGCCGCGCGGCCCGCAGGCACATTGGTTGATGACGCAGGATCGATTGCCGCCCGTGACGCATCTTAAAGGCCGCGTAGCGAATCTCTCCGGCGATTGGCCGGAAAATTACCATCATTGGCTCGTCGAAATCTTGCCGCGCATCGAACTGCTGCGATTGGCTGGCATCGAACTCAACAGCATTGACACGTTTCTGTTCAATCTCCTCACGCTGCCGTATCAGCCGCCTGCGCTTGCGTCGCTCGGCATTCCGATGGAGAAAATCGTCTTTGCGACGCCCGCAACGCATTATCGCTGTGATCATCTCATCGCCCCCTCATTTGCGAGAGGCGCGGGCTGCGGCATCGGCTGGATTTATCAATTTTTACGCCGTCAATTTCTCGAACCGCTCGGCAAAGTGGGCGAAGCCAATCTGCGCCTCTATATCAGCCGGTCAGCCGCCGCAATGCGGAACGTGCAGAATGAGAGTGAGATCATTGAGCTTCTTCGTCAATATGGGTTTCAGCCAGTTTGCCTGGAAGCGCTTGACTTTTTTGAGCAAGTGCGCTTGTTTGCTCGCGCAGAAGCCGTCATCGGCCCGCATGGCGCAGGATTGACGAACCTCGCGTTTTCGCCGCCGCACACGAAAGTCATTGAATTCACGATGCCGGATCGTGTCCATTATTGGGGCTTATCGCAGGAATGTGCGTTAGATTATTACTATATCAACGGCTTTCCTGAACTGCCGTCGGATTTCACAGATGGGCAATGGGGTTTTAATGACGATATGAAGATCGATCTTGATATCTTACAACAGACATTGACGTATGCAAACATCGCTCTCAGGAGATGAATGGCAGCGTGTTTCGAGAAGGAAGGCACCACAAGTCGAATGAATGATAAGACTCCAAGTATCAGCGTGATTATCCATTTTTTGAACGCCGCCAGGTATCTCTCGCAGGCGATTGATAGCGTGTTGCGGCAAACGTTTCCAGGGTGGGAATTGATTTTGGTTGATGGCGGTTCATGCGATGACAGCGTGGAAATCGCCAAACGCTATCAAGCAGAACGTCCAGCCCAAATCCGCATTTTAGAGCATACGGGACAAACAACGCTCGGCATCTTTTCATCACGTATATGGGGGGCTCAAGAAGCCCATGCGCCGATTCTTGCGCTCTTGGATTCCGATGATGAATGGCATCCGCAATTTTTGGAACGCCAATATGCGATCTATCAACGAATGTTTGCAGATCGCTCCGGTATGGTCTATTGTCCGGTCGTCTATTGGTGGGAAGACCCGACATTCGCCGATCAAAGCTATGTGCAGCCGATGCCGTCGCCTGGTCTGCACGAACCTCCGGATTTGCTTCTGCCCTTTCTTGCGGACGGCTATCAGCGCAGCGCGGCGAATAGCGGCGTCATGATTGCCCGCGATCTCGTGCTTGACGCGAAAATTCTTATCGGCACGGCCAACGAAGGCATGGTCGAAGACCAATACTTGTGGTCGTTTTTACTGATGCGAATGCCGGTCTTTGTCAATCCCGAACCGCTGGTTCGTTATCGCCAATGGGGTGGCTCGACCTGCGCTGCCACGATCAAAGCCGACAAGGCGAAAGGGCTGAGAGAAATACATCTTCAGTGGGTGCTCGAATATCTTCGAACATCGTATCACGGACAACGACAACGCGAACTTCTTCAGCAAGTGACACAACTTCTGCAACAAGAATATCCATCTGCTGCGCGACCGATAGAACCGCACGCTGTTCTCGTGTCGTCCATATCGCCCTTGCGTCAAGCGATTCAGCGCGGAAAACGAGCGATGTGCGATATGATGAAGCCTCGCATCCCGGAGAAATATTATACGCAGTTGCAGCGAGCGTATCGAACATGTCACCATCTGTTCTGGTGCGCGCCGAAGACGTTCCTGACGCCTCTCCGCCGCAATATTCATCTGTTCAAGACACGCATCCGCTTTGCCGTGAAGGTCGCGCCATTGAGCGAACAGTGGGGATATGATCGAGGCGTGCCGCTGCATCGCTATTTTCTCGACCAATTTCTGCAAGAATTTGCGGCGGATATTCGTGGCCATTGTTTAGAATTTCAAGAAAATTCCTATACGACAAAATTCGGCGGCGAACGCGTGACAGCGCTTGATATTCTCCACAAAGACGCCGGAAATTCCGCCGCCACCATTGTCGCCGATTTGACAACGGCAAACCAGATTCCGAGCAATCGCTTCGACTGTATTATTTGCACGCATGTCCTGCATATTGTTTCGGAGTTAGACGCCTTTATCGCCGAACTCTATCGCATTCTCAAGCCGGGTGGCGTGTTGCTGATCGCCGTGCCGCATATCAGCATGAATGGGCTGGAATGGCATGAACTCTGGCGTTTTACGCCGGAAGGCTTGCTGACCGTGCTCGCAAAAGCATTCGGCAGCGAGCAGATCACGCTTCGAGGGTATGGTAATTCGCTGACCTCTGCCGGAGAACTGCGCGGCGTGGTCGCGGACGAATTTACCCTGTCGGAACTTCAGACGCATGATCCGCGATTTGCGTCGGAAATTTGCGCCCGCGTCGTCAAAATCGAACGGGGAGAGGCTGCTGACTCATGAGCGCGACTCAGTATCTTCGACGCATGTTGCGCCGCTGTCGTGCACGATGGCAGCCGCGCGCGATTATTCTGGCGTATCATCGCGTGGCGCAGGTCGTCTCTGATCCGCAATTGCTTTGCGTGTCTCCTGCCAATTTTGCCGCGCAGCTTGCCGTACTGTCGCGCCACTATCGCGTGTTGTCGTTGAACGCCCTCGTTGACGCGCTGCAATCTCGCCGCCTGCCGCGCCGCACTGTTGTTATCACGTTCGATGATGGGTATTCGGATAATTTTCTCGAAGCGCGGCCATTGTTGCAACGATACGAGTGCCCGGCGACTATTTTCGTAACCAGCGGCTTCATTGATCGGGCGACAGAGTTCTGGTGGGACGAATTGGAACGGCTGACCCTGTTGCCGAACAATTTGACGCCGACAGTTCAATTGACCATCAACCAGCATGCGTATTCGTGGAATCTCGACGATTGCGCCGATTATTCTGTAGCAGCGGCATCCGCGCATCGCGGCTGGCATGTTCTTTCTCCTGACACGCCGACCCCTCGCCATCACCTCTACCGCGAACTGTATGCGCTGTTGCACCCGCTCTCATGGACGCAGCGACGCGACGCGTTAGACGCCCTGCGCGTTCAATCCGACTCCTCGTCGATGGGCAGGGCGACGCACCGCGTACTGTCTTCGCAAGAAATTCGGAGGATCGCGGCAGAAGGATTGCTGGAAATCGGGGCGCATTCCGTTCATCACCCTCGCCTGTCAACGCTTTCGGACGAGCAGCAAGCCGAGGAAATTGTTCAGAGCAAACAGCAGCTTGAGGCGGCCAGTGGCAAGCCAGTCACAAGTTTCGGCTATCCTTACGGAACGCCCGCTGATTATACGCCCGCGACGATCGCGCTGCTCCGACAGGCCGATTTTCGTTGCGCCTGCGCCAATTTCGAATGCGCCGCGACACCGGACACCGAGTTATTTCAACTTCCGCGCTTTTTAGTACGTAATTGGACAAAGGAGGAATTTTTTCATCACATGCGGCAGTGGGGACAATGAACATTTTACAAGTGAACACATTCGATACGGGCGGCGGCGCCGAAAAAGTCGCTCGGACACTTCACGAAGCTTATTTAGCGCGAGGGCATCAGGCGTGGTTGGCAGTCTCCTGTCAACGCGGCCAAATTCCGAATACGCTGCGTTTACCGCATGAACGCTATCCGACGCTCTGGCAGCACTTTTGGATGGCGGTTCGACGACGAATTGCGCCAATCGGCGAGCAGACGAATGCCATGCGCCATCTTGCCGCGTTCTGTTCGTTCATGTTGGAATTGCCGCATACAATGGCGGCGTGGAGCGGTCATGAGGATGTTTTGTTTCCGGCGACGGCACATCTGCTTGAATTGCCGCCGCAGATGCCCGATATTTTACATTGCCATAATCTGCATGGCGGTTATTTCGATCTCCGCCAACTGCCGCGACTCAGCCGACGCATCCCCGTAGTGTTGTCATTGCATGATGCGTGGCTGCTCAGTGGACACTGCGCCCATTCCTTTGCCTGCGAACGCTGGAAAAACGGCTGTCGCCCATGCCAGGATTTGACGATTCCTCCTGCTCTCCGGCGCGACGCTGCCGCGTATAATTGGCGGCGAAAGGCGGCAATTTATCAGCAATCGCGGCTTGCTGTGGTCGTGCCGTGCGAATGGTTGAAACGCAAGGTCGAGCAATCCATGTTGATGCCCGGCATCGAGCAGCTACGCGTTATTCCCTATGGAATTGACTTGTCAGTCTTTCATCCGGCGGACAAACGGAGTCTTCGGCAAGAGCTTGGCATTCCGCTTGACGCGCATACGCTTCTTTTTGCCGCGAATGGCATTCATCAAAATCGTTGGAAAGATTACGAAACCATGTGCGCGGCAGTTGCGCAACTTGCCGAGTCCTACGAAGCCGAACGCTTACTGTTTCTTGCGCTTGGAGAGGATGGGCAGGAGGAGCATATCGGGCGAGCGTTGATTCGATGCATTCCGTTTCAGTCAGAACAACGGCTTGTGGCGCGATATTATCAGGCTGCCGATCTGTATCTGCACGGCGCAAGAGCCGATACCTTTCCCAATACGGTGTTAGAGTCGCTGGCATGCGGCACGCCGGTCGTTTCTACGCTGGTCGGCGGAATTCCCGAACAAGTCGAACATGGCGTCACCGGATTGTTAGTGCCGGAACGCGATCCCGATGCCATGGCGGCAGCGGTGCGGCGTCTGCTTGACGATGCCGATCTGAAGAGTCGGTTCGGCATTCAAGCGGCTGAGGCGGCGCGGCGGCGTTTCGATTCTTCACGCATGGCCGATGATTATCTCGATGTGTATCATGGCAGATTGTCTGTTCGATACGACGGGATGAAACGATGAAAAACGGTAAATATTTCTTGACAATCCCTTTAAAAAGAGGGTTTATCACGCATTCTGTTACAAGACGTCACATTGACTCATCCCCGTTTCTATGAGAGACGCACAATTGTTCAATCGCCTCATGAATCAACATATTTTTTTGTTACGTGTTCTTAAACAATGGATCAGACAGGTCTGTCAGAAGGCGGGATTCGAAATTCATCGCCGGCCTGCATCAACGATGACGCCTGAAATTGCTCTTGCTCCGAGCTATCCTCGCATGTCTTTGGAAGGCGCATTGCAACAGTTACAGCAGCTCGGTTGGTCTCCTGGAACAATTATTGACGTTGGCGCGGCGTATGGCGCGTTCACTTCGACCTGCCGCACATTTTTTCCAGAAGCCAAATATCTCCTGTGCGAACCGCTTGAAGAATATGCCCCTTTTTTACAACGTTTCATGACCGAACGACATGATGTCGAATATGTTCCCGCCGCGATTTCGTCGTTTTCCGGGGAGACGACCATTCATGTGCATCCCGACTTCGTGGGGTCGTCACTCTATCTTGAAGGGGAAGATTCTGATGTCAACGGTATTCCACGAACTGTTCGGACGCTCACGTTAACCGATCTGTTTGCAGAAAAGCCGTACCATTCCCCGTTCTTATTGAAGATCGACGTTCAGGGGGCAGAGCTTCATGTGTTGACCGGCGCAGAATCCCTGTTAGCGCAGATCGACGTCGTTATCTTAGAAGTCTCGCTGTTCGAATTTTTTAAAGGCGGCCCTCAATTCTATGATGTTCTTGCTTTTATGAAAGATCATGGATTTGTGCCGTATGATCTGTTTGGTCTGCAATATCGTCCGCTTGATCACGCGCTGTCTCAATGTGATTTTGTGTTCGTGCAGGAAGTCAGCGAATTTCGAAAACACCATATTTATGCGACTTCATGCCAGCGTCAGCAGCAGAATGAAGCGTTTCGATCCGTATTAACCGAACAGGCTTCCGCGTCCCCATGACCAATCAATGGCCGCGCATAACCATCGTGACGCCGTCCTATAATCAAGCGCAATTTCTGGCCGCGACGCTTGATTCCGTGCTATCACAAGGTTATCAGAATCTCGAATATATCGTCATGGATGGCGGCTCAACGGATGGCAGTCTCGACACAATCACGCGCTATGCGCCATCGCTTGCCTATTGGCGCAGCGAACGGGACGCCGGGCATTATGACGCGGTGAACAACGGGTTCGCACGGGCTACGGGTGAAATTATGGGCTGGCTCAATAGCGATGACATGTATTTTCCGTGGACGTTGCGCACGGTTGCGAGTATTTTTATGACCTGCCCTGAAATCGAATGGCTGACGACGCTTGAACGCGCGACATGCGATTGGCATGGGTTCTGCGTTCGGTATTATCCGATGACCGGGTATTCCCGCGACGCTTTTTTAGACGGACGATACCTTCCGGCCAGTCCATTCGGCGGCTGTATTCAACAAGAATCCACATTTTGGCGGCGCAGCTTGTGGGAGAAAACAGGGGGCATGATTCACCATCGTGACTTTTCGCTGGCCGGCGATTTCGATCTCTGGGCGCGATTCTATCAGCACGCCGAGTTATACGGCACGTTCAGCCCGTTGGCAGGCTTTCGCTATCGCGATGAGCAGCGCAGCCAACATGTTGACGCCTATCTGCAAGAGGCCAACCAGTCGCTGAACAGCATGCGGCACACACTCGATTGGTCGCCGAGTCTGACGCCGCGCCCACGTTTTTTTCAGCGCATTCCAGCGCTTCGGAGATGCTTTCCAACGACGAATACGCCCATTTACCAGGCGAAAAGAGTTGTGAGGAAACAGCCGGGTAGTCCGAACGCCTATTGGGAAATTGAGGAATATACGTTTGCATGAGCGCCAGTGGCACGACATATCCGCGCATTTCGATAGTGATTCCGTCATTCAATCAGGGGGAGTTTATCGAGCAAACTCTTGCTTCAATTATCGGACAGCGCTATCCGAATCTCGAATTGATTGTGATTGATGGCGGCAGCAGCGACCGAACGGCTGAGATTATTGCGAAGTATGCCGATGCGATTTCTTACTATGTGTCTGAGCCTGACAATGGGCAGGGACACGCAATCAATAAAGGGTTTCGAATCGCGACGGGCGATATTTTGGCGTGGATTAATTCCGACGATATGTATTTGCCATGTACGTTTGCGAAAATTGCCCGAATAATACGCATTCCGTCGGCGCCCATGCTTGTCTATGGCGGCAGCATCTTATTCGATGATCGCGGGCAGTTTGCGCAAGGCCGTCTTCCTTGCGAATTCGAGCGAGAACGATTGACCTATTTCGATTACATCGAGCAGGCTAGCACGTTCTGGTCGCGAAGCCTTTGGGAGTCGGTCGGCGAACTCAACGAAGCGTATCATTATGTGCTTGATTGGGATTGGTTTCTCCGTGCCTCCCGAATCTGCAATTTTACGCCATTGCGCGAGCATTTGTCGCTGTATCGTCTCCATCCGATGCACAAGACGGGTAGTGGCGGAGAACATCGGCAGCGCGAGATTGTGCGTCTTATCGAACAGTACGCCCGCCCTGATTGGGTGACAGCGTATCATGAGGTTGCTGCAAACATGCCGCAGTGCAAGCAGCAGTTTCAGCGTTATTCGCAGCGGAGGCTGATATGGCTGCATTATCTCGCGTATTTGCCATTATACCTGAAACATGGGCGACATCGTCTTATTAACGTGATTTTTCCAATGTTGTAAAACAAGAAACGATATGGTAAAAGTTTCCATCCTGTTACCGAATTTGAATAGTGCGCCATTTTTACATGAACGACTTCGAACCATTGAACATCAAACGTTTCGCGATTGGGAATTGGTGATTGTCGATGGCTATTCTGACGACGGATCGTGGGAAATCCTCCAGTCGTTTGCAAAAAAAGATGCGCGATGCACACTGACGCAATCGCCGCGAAATGGCGTCTATCCCGCATTGAATGAGTGCATTCGGCTTGCGTCAGGCCAGTATGTCTATGTGGCGACCAGCGACGACACCATGCAGCCGAATTGTCTTGAAGCGATGGTTCACGCGTTAGATGCGCATCCTGAATGCGACATCTGTCACGTCTGTTTGCAAATTATCGATGCGCACGGCCAGCCGATTGACAACTGGAGACTGTTCGATTCCACAACGTTTTATGGCGAAGCGATCAATCAGGCGCATATTCGACGCGCCCCGCTCGATGGCCTGTTGCACTGCGCGTTGTATATGATGTATTGCTCGCTAACACAACTTCTCATTCGCCGAACCGTCTTCGAAAAAGTCGGCCTGTTTCCGACGAATCGCGGCACAATCGGCGATTTCGAATGGGGGATGCGCGTCGGATTGACCTGTAATACCCTGCATCTTCCTGAAACGCTTGCCACCTGGCGACGCCATCCTCAACAGACCACGAATGCGGCATTTCTAAACACGGCAGACTATTACGCGCAATTATGCGAGATGATTCTGGCGGCGTTGCCGTTGCTGCAATCATCTCACCCGGAGATGTTTCGAAAAATTCGGAAACATCGGCTGCTCTATCCATACCGGCAAAAGCAGTGCATTATCGGCATGGGTGAACAGCAGAACTGGCCGCGCAAATTGCGCTTTTTACTCCAGATGATGCGCATGAGTCCGCGCCATGCCGCAGAGTTTATCTTTCAACGAATATTCGGAAAAATCGAATATATCAATCGGCTCGACTACATTCGACAAGAACTACGCCACGTAGGTCTGGATGTCGAAACATGCGTGACAACCGTATGATTGCGCACATTCAGATTATCAGCCGCTATGTCCCGATTGCCGGACGCGCCGGACACTTTACCTATTTGCTGGAGATGATGCGCTATCTGCACTCGTGCGACTGTCAGCTTGAACTCGATGTACTTGATCCCTGGTTTTTGCCGGAACATATTCCTGATGATGTCCATGACATCGCCGAAGTCGTGATTATGCCTGCGTCGTTTCTCCAAACGCAACCGCCGACCGCTGCAAGTCACAGTGTCATGGCTCGATTGCGCCCGCTTTGGCAGCACCTTCCCGCTCGAAAGCTTGCGCCGCTTCGTTCTCTGTGGTATCGGCTGCAAAAACGTGACATTCCGGGTCATCATCTTCCTGACGCCATTGCGACTGACGCGGAAATTGCGTTTGTGAGAGAGCGAGTAGAGCAGAATCGCCCGAATGTGCTCATCACAAACGAAACATTTTTAGGCAATATCTTAGAGGCGTATCATCACGAAAAAACATTGTTGAAAGTGAATATCGCGTTCGATTTGCATCATCAACGACAAGAAAAGTTGTCCGAATCCGGCATCACAGGTAAAGTCTCTGCATGGAATCGGCAGAAAGAAATTGACGTATTGAAAGCGGCAAATGTGATTGTCACAATTCATGAAGACGATGCCAGTACCGTGCGAGCGATGTTGCCTCTGGCTGAAGTGATCAGCGTTCCGTTTCCGGCGTCTGTTCAGCCTCATGAAGAGGGCGAGCAGATTGTGGGACGCTGTCTGTTTGTCGGCAGCAGCATTGCGACAAATAGCCAGGGTATGATCTGGTTTTTGCGGGATGTCTGGCCGATTGTCTTACAACAACAGCCACAAGCGACGCTGCATGTCTGCGGCACGGTCTGCGAATCGCTGGCGCAATTCGCCGCGCCGAACGTGCGCTTATTAGGCCGAGTTGATGATCTGAACGCCGAATATGGCGCGGCGGAAGTCTGCCTGATTCCACTCATTGCCGGGAGTGGTCTGAAAATAAAATTAGTCGAGGCGTTGTCGCATGGCCGCGCCTGCGTGTCAACCTCAGTTGGCGTGCAGGGCGTTCGCGAGTTGACGAATCGCGCTGTGCTGGTCGCAGATACGCCCCAATCATTCACTGAAAGCGTCGTCTCGCTGCTACGGCATACTGGAAAGCGTCAAGCAATGGAAGAAGAAGCGCGAAAATATGTTGACGAACATCTGACACCGGAAAAAGCGTATCAACCGTTTGTTGATCGAATTCTTCAACATATTGACCATATCAAGAAGAGATGAAAGCGCAACATTCACATCTGATGATTTTAGGCGCGGGCATGACCGGCCTTGCCGTCGGGCTGGCGTCCGGCGCGACGATTTACGAAGCCTCCGCCGTGCCGGGCGGCATCTGCGCGTCATATTACCTTCGTCCGGGCGATGCGACGATGTTGCACGACGCTCCGGCGGACGGCGAAGCGTACCGTTTCGAACTTGGCGGCGGACACTGGATTTTCGGCGCGGATGCGATGATGCGCCGTTTTATGGAACATCACGTCGAACTCGAACGACATGAACGCCTCTCATCCGTCTATTTCCGCGATACACTGACGTATGTGCCGTATCCGCTGCAAAATCACGTGCGCTATCTTGGCAGCGAGGTCGCGGCGCAGGCGCTCCGCGAAATCGCGCAGCCGCACAACGGGGCGCGGACGATGCGTGATTGGCTGTTAGCGAATTTCGGCGCGACGCTCTGCGATCTGTTTTTCTTGCCGTTTCATGAACGCTACACCGCCGGGTTGTATTCGTGCATCGCGCCGCAGGACGCGCAGAAATCTCCGGTCAGCCTGACGGATGTGATTCGCGGCGCGTTCGCGGATGTCGCGCCGGTCGGTTATAATACCTCGTTTTTCTATCCGGCAACCGATTTGAGTGCGTTTGCGCGGCAACTCGCGGCGGGCTGCTCGATTCGTTATGAAAAACGCGCCGTCGCGATTGATCCGCACGCCAAAATTGTCACATTTGCCGATGAAACGCAGGCGTCGTATTCCACATTGATTTCGACGCTGCCGTTGAATGTGATGCTGGAATTGACCGGAATTTCGCTTGACATTCCGCCTGATCCGTGTACATCTGTGCTTGTCCTGAATCTTGGCGCGGTCAAAGGCGCGAAATGCCCGAATGACCACTGGCTCTATAATCCGGACGCTTGCGCCGGATTCCATCGCGTCGGGTTTTACAGTCACGTTGACGCTTCGTTTCTGCCGCAATCGGCGCGAACGAAACAAGACCGCGTCGCGATCTACGTAGAACGTGCGTATTCGCACGGCCAACGCCCGTCTGAAGAAGCAACATCGCAATACATCGCGGACGTGATTCGAGAATTGCAGGAATGGGAATTTATCGGCGAGGTGGAAGTTGCGCATCCCACCTGGGTCGAAGTCGCCTATACGTGGGCGTGGCCGGATTCGACATGGAAACATCGCGCGATTCAGGCGTTGGAACAGCATGACATTTACCAGGCCGGACGCTATGGCCGCTGGGTGTTTCAGGGCATCGCGGAATCGCTGCGCGAAGGCTTGTTGATCGGCGCGGCTTTGAAAAACTACAAGGATTAGGTGTAGATCGTTGAACGAATCGAATATCGGCAGTTTTTGGGATGAGAACGAACACACGCCCTGGACGGCGCAATGGATTGCAAAAGAGGCGATTCTCTGTCTTGCTGAACGACGTCTGCCGAAAAGCGCGTTAGTGCGGAAAAAAGTTTCGCCGTTCTGGTATGCCCGCTTGAAAACGCATCTGCGACAGCCCGGCACAATCAAGGTCGGTTTCGGCCCGGTGGTTGAAGGGGAATACAACATCGGCGTGCGCGGCTCGCGCATTGACCCGATTGTGAATCAATTGAACGCGCCGAACTCCGGCTACGCCGCCGGAATTTTTTTCGACTACGATGAAATGGCGCAGTTTGACATTATTGTCGTTGTCAAAGAATTTTATCCCGGCATGTATCCGCTTGTCGAACGCTTGAAAGCGCAGGGCAAACGCTTCTTTTACGATATTGTTGACAATCCGTTTTGCACGGACAAACGCAGCGTCAGCTATCACGATCACCCCGAATTTCTGCGTTTGATGGACGGCGTGATTTCCTCCAGCCCGATTCAGACCGACGATGTGCGCCCCATCAATCCGAACGTCGTGTTGATCGAACATCCGATTATCAATTTCGCCCGTTCGGCCTATCCTGAAAAAGCGACAGTAGATATTCTCTGGCAGGGCTACATGGCGAACGTGGACGCGATGTTCCGGCTGCATAAAACTATCGAGCAAGTGCGCGAAGAAACGGGGCAGCCTGTGCGCATGTTGTATCACAGCAATTGCCCGACGCATGTGGACGGCATGTTTCATTATGTCAAATGGAAAATTCGCGACTGGCAGAAGATGCTGGCGTCGGTGGACATCGGCATTGTCGTGAAACCGCCGGAGAGCGACGTGCAGCGCCGCAAGCCGTCGAACAAAGTCCTGAGTTATATGGCTGCCGGGCTGCCGGTCATCTGTACGCCGACCGAAGCAGATAAGCAGATTATGGAACACGGCAAACACGGTTTTTTTGCATACACTGATGACGAGTGGCACACGGCGCTGAAAACACTGGTCGAACAACCCGAACTGCGCAAAACGATGGGCGTCGCCGGGCGCGATTTCATCTGGCAGCATTTTACGCTGGAAAAAATTACTGAAAAATATATACAACTTTTTCAGAACAACACCGAATGAAAGAAAGGAACGAATAAACTCGAATTCGTTCCTTTCTCCGATTCGTTGTCGTCTTGCATGAACGACAGCCAAACCGCGTTTCCGACGCATCTCTTGATTGAAACCACGACGCGCTGCAATCTGCGTTGCAAGCAATGCGCCCATGTTGTCGGCAAATACGCCTTCGACGACATGAAGATGGAAACATTTGAACGTCTTCGCCCGCTTTTTCCACATCTTGAGCAGGTCGCGCTGTATGGACACGGCGAAACCTTCCTTTACAAGCATTTTTTTGAGATGTTAGCGGAGTTAAAACAGCACAAATTATGCGTGTATGTCACGACGAACGGCACGTTATTAACAGACGCAGTCTGCAAGCGGTTGGTCGAATTAGGTCTGGACAAACTCGCGATTTCGATGGACGCGGCGATGCCGGAACTCTTCAACGAGATTCGGCGCGGCGCGGATTTCGAGAAGGTCGTGCAGAATATCCGCCGCTTGAATGCCGCGAAACAACGCGCCGGTCGTGACGATAAGCCGACGCTGAGCCTGATGTTTTGCGCCATGAAAAGCAATATTCAGGAATTGCCGAAACTGGTGCGGCTCGCCGACGAATGGAACATGACGCACGGCGTATCGGTCATGAATATCGTGGAATACGGCGTCAGCGGCGAAGCGCTGGCTGACCATCCGGAAATTACCGCGCCATATTTGAATGAAGCCAACCGGCTGGCGGAACAATTGGCCGTGCCGTTGGGCGGCCTGGAAAATGGGTTCGAAGGGGTGCGCCTTGAGCCGGTTCGATTGACGCTTGCCGAGAAACTCTATCGCAATTATCGCGAATTCAAGCGGAGCTTCGACCGCATGACGCTGCTGCGCGTTAAAATGGCGCGTATTCGACAGAAGCTTTTCGGCGCGAAGCCCGCGCCGTCACACGCAGAACGCCCTGACGTTACGCCGACGCAAAAGATGGGGAACATTCGCGTCAAAAAATGTCGCGATCCGTGGGATTTCTTATTTATTGACGTGCATGGTAATGTGCGCGTCTGCTGCACGTCGCATCGCATCATGGGCAATGTCAACGACACCGACATCGCGACGATCTGGAATAGCCCGGCGTATCAGGAATTTCGCGACAAGATGGTCAGCGCGGACATTCCGCCGGAATGCGTGACCTGTCTGCGTCGCGAATGGATGACGATTCCGTAAAATTAAAGGAGACATTATGGCGCAGTTTCATTTTGATTCGAATATCGCTGTGCGCAAGGAGTTTTGCAAAGAAAGCAAGCCGGAATCGTGCGGGATCGTAATTTTCGGGGCGTCCGGCGATTTGACGCACCGCAAGCTGCTTCCGGCGTTGTTCAGCCTGTTTCGGAACGGCTTGATGCCGGATGAATTTTATGTCGTCGGCTGCGCCCGCACGCAGATGAATGACGAGACGTTTCGCCAGAAAGCCGCCGACGCGCTGCGGGAACGCTTTCCGCAGCTTGACGCCGCCGTGCTGACCGCATTTTTGCAACGCTGTTTTTATCTCTGCGGCGAATATCACACCCTTGAACTGCACTATCAGCTTGCTGACCTCCTGAAGGCGCTTGACAGGCAATTCCGCAACATACGCAATCATATTTTCTATCTCTCCGTGCCACCGAACCTCTACGCGCCGATTGTCATGCAACTCAATGAGGTCAGGCTGACGACCGAACGCGATAGTGGCTGCCCGTGCAACCGCGTGGTGATTGAAAAGCCGTTCGGACGCGATTTGTCGAGCGCAATGGCGCTGGATCAGGATTTACTGAAGGCGCTGACCGAATCGCAGATTTACCGGATTGACCACTATCTCGGCAAAATGACGGTGCAGAATATCTTGATGTTCCGCTTTGCCAATGCGATTTTCGAGCCGATCTGGAATCGCCAGTATATTGACAACGTGCAGATTACGGTGGCGGAAACGCTTGGCGTGGAGCATCGCGCCGGGTATTACGAGCAATCGGGGCAACTGCGCGACATGTTCCAGAATCACATGCTGCAAATGCTCTCGCTTGTGGCGATGGAGCCGCCGATTTCGTTCGACGCCGACCGCGTGCGGGATGAAAAAGTCAAAGTGTTGCGGGCGATCAAGCCGTTCCCGCTGGACAATCTGCCGCGCTGGATCGTGCGCGGACAGTATGGCTCTGGCCGAATCAATGGCAAAGACGTGCCGGGCTATCGGCAAGAGCCGGGCGTCGATCCGAATTCGAGCGTCGAAACCTTCGTCGCCGCCAAGCTTTCGATTGAAAACTGGCGCTGGCAGGGCGTCCCGTTTTATCTCCGTTCCGGCAAGCGGCTCGGCGGGAAAGTCAGCGAAATCGTCATCACATTCAAGCGCGTGCCGCATTCGATGTTCGCGCCGATTTCGCCGGAAGAATTGCCGCAAAACGTGCTGATTTTCAACGTGCAGCCCGAAGAAGGGATCGCGCTGACGATTCAGGCCAAGCATCCCGGCCCGAAACTCTGCATGAGTTCGCTGCAAATGGCGTTTCATTATCAGGATATTTTTAAGGTCGAATTGCCCGAAGCCTACGAACGCCTGCTGCTCGACGCCATGTTGGGCGATCAAACGCTCTTCGTGCGGCATGACGACATGAAAGTCGCCTGGTCGCTGATTACGCCGGTGTTAGATGCGTGGGCGGAAGACAAAAGCGGCAAGCGTTCCGGCCTGTTATACACCTATCCGGCGGGCGCCTGGGGCCCGGCGGAATCGGATACGCTGTTAGAACGCGCCGGGTATCAATGGGTCACGTCAAGCCGACCGGTCTGACAGATGAGGCTGATCAGCGTTCTATTTTTTTTTGAAGGAGCTTTCATGTAGGTCGAAACTATAGTTTCGACCTACACTATGGGAGTCATGATGAATCCGCAGATTACGAATTTTCAGCAGATGGTTGAGGTCGTCAAGAGTCAGGCGCAGAAGACGATTATTGTCGCTGCCGCCGCCGAAGAAGATGTCATTGCGGCAACCGTTCGAGCGCTACAGGAAGGGCTTGCGCAGGTTGTCTATGTCGGCGATGCGGACGCGATTTGTCGTCTTGCCCGCGAAGGCGAATCGAATATTGCCGGAATTGAGATCGTCAACGAATCGGACACCTGGGAGGCCGGAAAACGCGCCATCGAACTGATCAAAGCCGGGCGAGGCGATGCGCTGATGAAAGGCAAAATCGGCTCCGGCCAACTTCTGAGCATGTTGTTGAAAGATGAGGAGTTGAAACAGCGTTCTGCGCGTCAATTTGTTTCACATGTCACCTTATTCGAATGGGATGGGCGAATCAAAATGTTCAGCGACGCCGCGTTAAGCATCGCGCCTGATGTTGAGCAGAAGCGAAATATCGCCTTGAATGCGATTGCCATCGCCAAAAAACTTGGGATCGCTGCGCCTCGTGTCGCATTTTTATCAGCGGTGGAAACCGTCAACCCGAAAATGTCGTCATCGGTGGAAGCGGCGGAGTTAGCTGAAATGGAATGGGAAGCGGGCGTGATCGCGGGCGGGCCGTTGGCGTTCGACGGGGCGATGTTCGAACGAGCCTACCAAATCAAAGGTGTGCCGTCTCCGGTGGAAGGCAAGGCGGATATTCTGATCTGTCCGAACATCGAAACCGGCAACGTGCTGTATAAAACGCTGGCCTGGATGCTGAAGCCGGAAATGGCGGGCATTATCACGGGCGCGGCGATTCCGTTTATTCTGACCTCTCGCGCCGACAGCGCCCGCGTCAAATTTCTTTCGATTGCGGCAACGCTGTTTCTTTCGTCCGAATAGTTTATTTAGCCACGAAATACACAAAAAACACGAAAGAGCAAAGCATGATTGTTTTTCGTGTGGTTGGTGTGTTTCGTGGTTTCAGGCATAAAAAAAGACCGGATTTCAGGGAAATCCGGTCTCCTGCGCAATGCATCGCGAGCTCGCGTTGCCCATCCTCGACTCAACGCCGATTTATCCACACGCTGTGAATAATTTTGTTGATAAAATCAAACAAAAGGCGAAAAGTTTAGAGAATGTTGGTTGCAAACCCTCGATTGTCTCGGATTGTTATAAAAACAATCCGAGACGCCCGCAGTCAGGTCTCAGGTTTTTATATTCTGTACCAACTGGGTACGTCTCAGGTTGGGTGAGAGCATATCACCTGAAGCATACTCTACAAAGATTATGTTGGTTTGTCAATCTTTTTGTGCAAAAATTTTATTCTGCATCTCCCCGATTGACAGGCGAAGACCTGTCTATGCCCTTGCAGAAGCCGTTTTAAGGTTCTCCTTTAAAAACAATATCTTATATAATTTCTCTTTATTTTGTGAGGTCAGTGGTTTTTTCCCTCGTAAAATGTTACCTAAATGCCCCACAGAAATTCGAACTTGCCGCGCTAATTCCGCCTGCGTAAATTCCGGGTCGTTCTCCTGACGTGTTCGAAATTGTTCAAGAATCTGCTCCAATGTAATCTGATCCGGACGAAACGCGACTTTCCGGCTGTCTAAATGCTTGCGGCGATGCAAATCGAACGGAATGACGCCCTTCGGATATTGTGTCTGACGCCCCGGTTTCACGCGCGGCGTTTTGGCCTTCGCTTCAAGCAGTTCGGCCTGCGTGATTTCTTCAACTCCGTTTTCGTCAATCACCTCAATTGACTCGACATCAATCGTTTCCGCGCTCTGTTGAACAGGACGATTCTGCAACGGCGAAAGTTCCAAATCATCGTTCCATGGCAGCCGGGTCGCGCCGTAGGTTTCTTTGACGATCTTCGCCACTGTTTCCATATCCTGGCGTGTGCAGAGCGGCATCGCGACTAAGGCGGCGGACGAAAAATCGGTGGACAAAATCGCCTCGCCGGGTCGCACAATCTGCTTCACTAAATTTTTGTCGTGCGAATCTTCTAACAGCAAATCCGCCTGCGACGGCTTGGTTTTATGAATCAGCAGCGAATTCATGCAGCCGCGAATGTCGGCGCGGCCTTTGAAATGGCGGGCGGTCCATTTATGCGAGCCGCCGATGAACGTGATGTTCGCCTTGCGCGTTTCCTCGGTGCAGCGCTCTAAAAAGGCGACTAACACGTCGAAACACTCCATTTTCGCGAGGCTCGCCAATTCGTCAATTACAAGCAAAATCCCCGGATCGCTTGGTGCGTTGCCCGCAAGCCGCTGGTCTAAAATGCGCTCCAAATTCCGAATCAAATTCGGCGTGTGAAACGGGTTGATGACATGGACGTGGCCGGTGTTTTCCAGCGGTTTAATCAGCGCGTACAGCCCTTCTGCATGATTTTTGTGCGGATCAACGATATACACGTGCGCCCCATGCGCCAACACGCTCGACGCAATCAGATAGGCGGTGGACATCGTTTTGCCGCTCCCCTGCCAGCCCGCAATGGCGAGCGATTTCAGGTCTTTCAGCGTGCGAAGCTGCGGCTGGCCGTCATGAAAGCCAAGCACCATCGGCTTGCCCGGCGCAGCCATGCCGTTTTGCAGCAATTCCGCAAAGGTCGGCACAATCGTTGACGCCGGCAGCGCCGCCTGGTCGGGAATGGGCAGATTCGCTTCGCCAAAGCCGAATCCGCGCCGTCCGCCGAGCGCCCGCGTGTACATCGTTACATCTTCGATCATCTGGCGCGAAATCTGATACGCCTGTTCGTGCGCGTTCCGCGACGACGCTTCGATTTCCGCCATCGAAAGATTCGCCGCGATTTTGTAAAAGTCCCGCAAATCCTTGTAGCGCACCGGAATCGCCCCATGTTGGCCGATGTGCGCGGTATGCACCGACGCCTGTTTGATTTTGGCGCGAGCGTACCCGATGGCAACGAACAGCAGCGACGCCTTCGCCGCGCCTAACATGCCGATGATCGCATAGAATCTCAGGGTGTCGTATCGTTTCAAATTGGCCTGCTTGAGGTGCAATCTTTCCATCTCGTATGACAATTGCGCCTGTTTCAGGTCGGGATCGGCGGGTCTGGCCGTCACGCGCTGATACGTGGCGGCACTGATAATAATCACGAATAACAACAGAATCCCTGCCAACTGTTGCGCTTTCATAGCATGATCGCCTCCTTTGCTGCGCGTTGCGAATCAGACGTGTTTCGCAATCCGGCATTCCATCGAAGATTCATAGCAAAGCGTCTGGCTGTCGCGAGCGTTGACGCGCGGTTGCTTTTTACCGGAGAACAGGAGCATCCGTTCTCTCAGGGTTTTGGTGTACTGGACGGTTTTTTTGGATGAACTGCTTTTGTCGGGTTGACGTCGTTTGGTCATGGTATGTGCCTCTCTGTGCGATGGCTGTCTCGCGCCATGCGAAAACATGGGCAAGGCAGGCGTCATGGATAAGAATTTCGGAATGTGTATGTATCATGATGAACATACGATAAATTTTTATGAAGGATTTGTCAAGTTAAAAGATGATGTTTTACGTTATATATAAAAATAAAACGTGAATAAAAGACGAAAATATAAATAGTATCAGGAGTTATGGCGAATAAAAATTCTGGATGACATGAAGAATGTTTTTTGCCGCGCACATGAAAAATCTTTCAAGAACAACGAGATTCTCAAGATGCCGAATTATAAAGGTTTACCATTTATATCAATACATTCTGCGACGGTCGCGCTGTATTTTTTCATTGACAGCATCGGACGGCGAAATGGAACTTGACGGGTCGTATAAAATATAGAGCTCTGGCCAGCGTTTAAAATGTTGGCCGGGCTGAAATCAAAGGAGAACGTATGTTTTTGTCTATCGAATGGTGGTGGTTCGGCGTCATCATGCTCTGCGTCGCCATCGCCTTACCGCTTGCCGCGCTGCTGAAGGACAGGCGTTCCTTTCGGCTGGCTTCGCTGATGCTGACGATTGTGGCGCTTGCGGAGTTGTCCGTTTTCGCGTTGCGAATCGTCGCGACAGATCGCGTGATGACCTTCTCATTCGCCGAGATCGCGCCGAATATCGCCTTCGCGTTTCATCTCGACCGGCTGGCCGGATTTTTTCTGTTAATCATCACGCTAATTGGCGCGTCTGTCGCGATCTATTCGCTGCATTATATCGAGCATGAGCAGAGCGCCATCAAAAAAAATCTCCATCTCGCGCTGATGAACGGTTTTATTCTGTCCATGATCGGCGTGGTCGTCTCGGCCAACACTATCGCCTTTTTGATCTTCTGGGAATTGATGTCCGTCTCGTCGTTTTTTCTCGTGATGTATCACTACGAAGAGGAAGAAACCAAAAAGGCCGGGCAGTTTTACTTCATCATGACCCAATTGAGCACGGTCTTTTTGATGTTTGCCTTTTTAAGTATTCATGCCTTGACCGGTTCGTTCGAGATTACGGCAATCGGCGACGTGGCTGCGCCGTTCTTGCCGATGATTTTGCTGGCGTTGTTCGTCGGATTCAGTATCAAAGCCGGTATTATTCCGGTGCATAAATGGCTGCCGTACGCGCATCCGGCCAGCCCGTCCAATATTTCGGCCTTGATGTCCGGCGTGATGCTGAAAGTTGCGGTCTATGGCCTGTTGCGCTTTACGTTCGCGGCGGCGGATCGCCCGCTCTGGTTCGGGATTCTGCTGTTGACGGCGGGTACGCTTTCGGCGATTTTAGGTGGGCTATATGCCCTGAAAGAGCTTGATATCAAGCGTCTGTTGGCGTATCACAGTATCGAAAATATCGGCATCTTATTCATCGGCCTCGGGCTGGCGATTATTTTCGAGGATGCCGGTTTGACCGCGCTGATGCGGTTGAGTTTAGCGGCGACGTGGTTTCACGCCTTGAATCACGCCCTCTTCAAAAGTCTGCTGTTTCTGACCGCCGGTTCGGTTGCTCATGCGACCGGTACGAGAAACATGGAAAAAATGGGCGGGTTGGTCAAAGCCATGCCCTATACGGCGATCATCTTCCTGATCGGCTCGGTGGCGATTTCCGCGCTGCCGCCATTGAACGGCTTTGCCAGCGAATTCATGATTTTTCAAGCGCTGTTTGCGGCGGGTGAACTCTCGAATCCGTTCATGCACATGTTGTTGATGACCTGTTTGGCGATTTTCGCCCTCACCAGTGCGTTTGCGTCGGCGTGTTTCGTCAGGGCGTTCGGCGTCGCGTTCCTCGCGTTGCCGCGCTCGGCGGAAGCGGCTCGCGCCAAAGAAGTCGAAACCGGCATGATTGTCGGCCCTGCGCTGAATGCCGTGTTCTGCGTCGTGTTAGGCGTCTTTTCCGCGCAATTATTTGCCTGGTTCGGTTATCCCATGCCGATTCCGAATCTGCTGTTCGTCGCCGTCGTAATGCTGGCGATGCTGGGCGGCGTCGTGTTCGCGCTCAAACGCACAGCCGTCCAATCAAGCCGAGTGACGGAAACATGGGGCTGCGGCTTGATCGAACAGACCAGTCGGATGGAATACACAGCCTCCGGCTTTTCCGAGCCGATCCTGACGACATTCGACACGATTTACGGCACGAAAAAAGAAGTGCAGAAGTCGTATTTCGACCGGTTTAATTCCTATTTTCACAAAGGCTCGGCAAAAATCACGACGGCCAAATTTCACGAAGAATATCTCTATCAGCCCATTGCGGAGGTGTTTATGACACTTTCAAGGCTATTGACGCGCATTCAGAGCGGTGTTGAGCCGGACGCCTACGTGCTGGTGCTCTTCTTGACCAGTTTAGCGTTGATTTTTATCGGAGGTCTGATTATTTTATGATGATGTCATTCCTGTTTATCGTCGTGAACACGCTGTTCGTGCTGGCGATCTCGCCGCTGTTCATCAGCCTGATCAAGAAAGCGAAAGCGTTCTGCCAGCGCCGCCAGGGGCCGCCGCTGCTGCAAACCTACTACAACCTCGCCAAACTGCTGAAAAAAGAAACGGTCTATTCGTCGAATTCGTCGTTCATCATGCGCATCGCGCCGTATCTCAATATGAGCGTGATTTTAACGGCGTCGCTGGCCGTGCCATTCTTGTTCATTCCTCGTGGTACGGGCAGCATGGCGAGCATTGGCAACGTACTGCTGTTTTTGTATCTATTGGCATTCGCCAAATTTTTTATGGCGCTCGCCGGATTGGACGCGGGCAGCACGTTCGGCGGCATGGGAAGTTCGCGCGAAATGGCCTTATCCGCCGCATTCGAGCCGACCGTCATCATCGTCTTCGCCGCGTTGGCGTATGTGCTGAAAACCCTTGATTTGCATGAAATCTTTGCGCAATCGGGACACCGGCTGCTGACGCTCGAACATCCGTCGTTGTTTCTCTCCGGTCTCTCGCTGTTCATTATCCTCATCGTCGAAACGGCGCGGATTCCGATGGATAACCCGGAAACGCATCTGGAATTGACGATGGTGCATGAAGCGATGATTCTCGAACAATCGGGCAAAAATCTGGCGCTCATGGAATGGTCGCACGCCGTCAAACAAACGCTGTTGATGGCGGTGCTGCTGAACGTGCTGCTGCCGAGCGGATTACGCGTCGGATTGTCGTGGCTCGGCCTTCCCGCGGCGGCGATGATTTTTGTCGCCAAGGGCGCGGCGCTTTCCGTCGCGGTCGGAGTGTTCGAATCCATGATGGCGAAATACCGCCTGTTCAGGCTGCCAGGCTTGTTTATGATCGCCTTATTTTTTTCGTTTCTGACGATTATCGTCGAGGTGTTTTTATGATCAATATCCTGCTCATTTTAATCGTCGCAACAGCCTCATTCGTGTTGACAACCCGCAATATTCGGTCGTTGATTACGACATACGCCATTCAATCGCTGCTGCTCGCGGCGATTGCCGTCGCGCGCTACGAACATGAGAAAGAAGTCGCGCTGCTGCTGCTCGCATTCATGACGCTCCTCTTGAAAGCCTTCGTGATTCCGACCTTTTTGAAGCGCGTCCATGAGAGTATGCCGGTCAAGCGCGATGTCGGTTTTCATTATTTGCAGCCCGTGTTCGCCATGATTGCAGGCATGTTGATTTTTTTGGCGCTCTATTCGCTGCTGTCGCAATTCGCGCCGCTGCTCGGCCTGACGAACGACGCCTTATTCGGCGCAGTGCTCGGCATCTCGCTGATGTTTATGGGCTTGATCGTCATTTTCACACGCCTGCAAGCGTTAACCGATATCGTCGGCTATTTGACGATGGAAAACGGCGTGCTGCTGTCCAGTCTGTTTTTTCAAGAACTCCCATTTATTTTAGAAATATTGGTCTTGTTAGACCTCGTCATGCTGATTGTGGTGGCGACTCTTTTAGCGTTCGGGATTGACGCGACTCTGGAAAAATTCCATGAGAAATTGCATCGATTCGGCAACCTGTTCGGAGAGGAATAACCTGTCATGATGCTCTATATCGTTCTTGCTATTGTGGTAATCGGGGCGGTCGCGCTGTCTCGGTCGCATGAGATGATGAATTTGTGGACGATTCTTCATGCCGCCTTTGCCTTGATTCTGTCGCTGTCGCTGCTTCGGCGCGCGTTGCCGGTGTTTTATTTCGAGGGAGAATTTTTGTTCGCTGACCATTTGAGCGTGTATGAAATGCTGATCGCCGCGTTCATTTTTTTGATGGCCGCTATCTATGCGCATGGCTACGTCGAGGGCATGATCCGGCATCGGGAAATGCAGGTCAAAACGGTGAAACCATTTTATCTCGCGTTGAACGCGCTGATGATTTCGATTCTGCTGGCGTTCTGTTCGAATAACCTTGCGTTGTTTTGGCTCTTTACCGAATTGACGACGCTCTTTTCCGCCATTCTGATCGTAACGCCGAATGCAAAAGAAAATATTGCGGTGGCGCTGAGCTACGTGTTCATGGCGTCAACCGCTATGCTCTTTTCGTTTATCGGCCTGATTCTGTTGTTCGCGCTTAGCAAAAACGTTCTGCCTGAAGGATCGCTGAATTGGACGACGCTGATACAGCACAGCGCGGCGCTTTCCCCCGCTGTGTTGTCGCTGGCCGCGTTGTTCCTCTTTATCGGATTCGCCACGAAAAGCGGTATCGTGCCGTTTCATTCCTGGCTGCCGCATGCCCACGCCATTGCTCCATCGGTGATCAGCACGATCCTGTCGGCGGTCATGCTGAATGTCGGCATATATGGCTTGCTCCGCGTCTATGCGATTCTGAAACCGGTCATCGGAGAAGGTGGCGTCTTTTCCAATGTGTGCATCGTCTTCGGCCTGGCAAGCATCGCGCTCTCCGCGCTGACCATGCTGGCGAAACAGAACCTGAAACGCCTGATCGCATTTTCCAGCGTGGAAAACATGGGGCTGTTGCTGTTAGGAATCGGCCTCGGTTCGCCGATTGCGATCTTCTGGGTGTTGTTTCACGTGTTAGGACATTCGCTGGCAAAGGCGTTGATGTTCATGCTGTCGGGCGTGATTCGCTTAGAATATCACCAGATTCATCTTGATGGAGTTGACCATCTGCTGGAACGCCAGCCGCTTGCTTCGTTTGGTCTGATCGTTGGAAGTTTGGCGGTTATGGGGATGCCGTTGTCGCCCATCTTTTTTTCGAAAATCGGCCTGATGAGCGAATTGGGATCACGGTCGCTCCCGCTGCTGTTTCTGGCGGTTGCCCTGTTCATGCTGGTAGGGGCAGCATTTACGCGGTTCATGATCACGCTGTTTACACAGCGGCGCGAAGGAAGTCACGATCAGACGCAATTCCGCATGCCGTTGAGCATCAACTTTGCGATTATGCTGTTGATTCTTGCGTTGATTATCTGTGGCGTCGCGCTGCCATCGCCATTGAAGACGCTGCTTACCGAGGCGGTAAGCGCGTTGAATATTTAAAGTATGATGACCACGAAACACACGAAATACACGAAAAAGTAGGGTTTGACGGATGCGTACCCCGGACAGCCCTGTCCGGGCACGCATCAACATTTTCGTGTATTTTGTGTATTTCGTGGTTCTAATTGACTGATATGAAACGGTTTTCTCATCTGTTACACGATTATTTTCCGTCGGAAACGTTGCGAGACGGAAAAAATCATGACTATTATCTCGCTGTACACTCTGACGAAGCGTGTCAACGCGCGGTGGCGTTCCTTGCCGAACAGAAGGCCACGTTGATTGCGCTGTTTTGCGTCGAGGCGTTCCAGCCTGACGCCATCTTTACGTTGTTTTACGCCTTCGAGCTTCCCGATACGCCTGACATCTTGATTTTACAGCAGGCGTTGCAAAGCGAACGCGCCGTTTCGATTGCGCAATGGTTTCCGATTGCGACGTTGCACGAGCGCGAAATCCGCGACGGCTTCGGCGTCGAGTTCGACGGCGCATTCGATACGCGGCGGCTCTTTCTGCATGAAATGTACCCGAAAGAGTTTCATCCGTTGCGCAAATCGTTTGTCAATCAACCGTTAGACCTGAGCGGACAAATTCACGACCACTACGAATTCAAAGAATTCGGCGGCGAAGGCGTCTATCAGGTTGCGGTCGGCCCGGTTCACGCCGGAATCATCGAGCCGGGACATTTCCGTTTCAGCGTGATTGGCGAGCAGGTGTTCAATCTGGAAATCCGCCACTGGTACAAGCATCGCGGGTTGGAAAAGCTTATGGAAGGCAAATCGGCGGCGGACGGCCTGAAACTTGCGGAAGCGATCAGCGGCGACGAAACCGTCGCCAATGCGTTCGCCTATTGTCAGGCTGTCGAAGCGATTTTCGAAATCGCTGCCCCGGATCGGGCGAAAGCGCTGCGAACGATTTTCGCTGAAATGGAGCGGATGTATGCGTTGTTGGGCGATGTGGCGGGCATGCCGGTTGATGTTGCCTTTGCCGTCGGCGCAAGCGCATTTTTTATTTTGCGGGAAGAATTGCTGCGCCGAAACGAGCAGTTGACCGGCTCGCGTTTTATGAAAGGGGCACTCTGCCTCGGCGGCGTGGCGCGAGATGTCGCCGATGGCGAGTTGCGCCAACTCAGCAATTATCTTGCGGCATTTACGCCGCGCCTGCGCGCTGCTGAAAAGGAAGTCGTCTTGCATTCGGTCGTCTATGATCGTTTCGAAACCACCGGTGTCGTGAAACCGGAATTGGCGACGCCGCTGAATCTCTCCGGGCCGGTGATCAGGGCGTCGGGCGTGGCGCTCGATACCCGCGTCAATCATCCCTACAACAATTATGCCGACTTAATGCGCGACATTCCGACGCAGTCCGACGGTGATGTGTTATGCCGTTTCCGCCAGAAAGTCGGCGAAATCGCGGCCTCGGCGGAGATGATTCGGCAGCAGATCGGTCGGATGCCCGGCGGCAGCGTGTGTGGCGATGCGACTGGCGTTCGCGACGGTCACGCGCTCGCGCTTGTCGAATCGGCGCGCGGACAGAATGTGCATTGGGTATTGATTGAAAATGGTGTGATTTCCCGTTATAAAGTGAAAACCGCGTCGTTCTGCAACTGGCTCGCGATGGAACACGCGACACCCGGCAATATTGTGCCGGATTTCCCATTGATTAACAAAAGCATGAATCTTTCGTATGCCGGAAATGACTTGTAAAATTTAGGAAACCAGAGGTTGAAACCTCTGTCTTTATTCCGTTGCCGCTTCGCGGCATTCGCCCTGAAAGGGCGCAGGTATATAGACAGAGGTTTCAATCTCTGGAAACGTATCATGTTAACAGCGATCACGAATTTTTTTGCTCCGAAAGTCACCGAACAGATTCGCTTTCGCGATGAGGAGTTCGAGGCGTTAGGGCTGCAATTGAAGACGAAAATAGACGCCATCTTCGGCAGGAGTTTCGCGATTCGCGAAGTGGACGCCGGGAGCGATAATTCGCCGGAAATCGAATTGAATAATCTCAGCACGCCGTATTATGACATCGAACGCTTCGGCGTGTCGTTCGTCGCGTCGCCTCGTCATGCCGACGCGCTGGCCGTGACCGGGCCGGTCACGCAGAGCATGGCGGTGGCGTTGAAAAAGACGTATGACGCCATGCCCGCGCCGAAATTAGTCATTGTTATCGGCGATGACGCCTGCGACGGCGGCTTGTTCAAAGGTTCGTATGCCGTGTTGGGCGGCGCGGAAAAGGTCGTGCCGGTTGACGTGAAAATCCCCGGCAATCCGCCGACGCCGACCGAGATTATGAAAGGCTTGCTGGCGTTGATGAGTGCGATTCAGAACGGATAGATATATGGTTGCGATGAGTCAACCCTGATTTTTGATGAACACAGAGACAAACTCATTCGAATAGCGTTTATGATAGGATTGATTGTAAAGACGCATCGTCTCTGGAGAGTCAAGAGTGGTAATGATTGCTTCAGGAGAAAATGTCAAGTCAGCTAATTTTCCCGAAACATTCGTCACATTCACATGCTTGAGGCGATAATCCTGATGATAATATTGCTGTAAGAATACATGGAGCGGATATTCCCAATCATCTATGTTGCAAATCAACCCGATTTCCTTCATTCCATTTTTTATGAGGAAACCGACCGCGTCTATATAAGGAGTCATTAACTTCGACCTGTTTGCAAAATATTGCTGTTGTCGCGGCACCTTGAAAATGCTATCGTCAGAATCAAGAAGCGGGCGCGAGTCATTGTAGCAGAGCCAGCGAATTGAGCCAAGTATCATAACGAATGCTAACAATTGCATGAAGAATTTTCGTTTCAGCATGTAAGAGAGTCCAATCGCGACAATAGGAGATGCGAGAACAAAGAGAGGCAGATGCAATCTGCTGTGCCACGGCTGCCATCGAAGATAAGCGCAAAAGAGCAGGCTTGCGCCTAAAAGGCATAATAAATACACACGTTGCGTATTGGAACTCGATCTTGACAGCAAGACAATAAGCGTCGAAAAAAATATCAACAGGAAATGAAAAGGATTGCCTGAAGCATCTTCATTGAAAAAATGTTTTTCAATATGAAAGGATGTTCCTCCCCATGTTGAGGCGGGATTATTCGTTTCGTCTCCTAACAAAATGCAGATGCCATCTTCGAGCCATTGATTCAACGGGAGAGACGGTGTTTCCATGTGTAACGCGGCATTTCTGATGATATTGGAAATTATGATGGGAAGAGAAATTGTTTCATTCGCGTATGAATATTGCGGACTTCCTTCGTGCCCGGGACCTAAAGGATTTCCATACAAATGGAGGTTGCGTGAATAATGCGGAGTATTCAGCACAAGCGCAATACCCCCGATAAGAAGCAGGCTTTTGAAGGCTTTTTTCGGATATTGCCGAATAAGGAGAATTCCCTCAACAAGAAGAAAAGGGAAGAGATACACATAGCTTGTTCCTTTTGTTAATAGTGCAAGCCCCGACGCCACCCCGATCAATGCTGTTACTGTATATGTGTGCTGTTTGTTTGCTCTTATAAAAAAGTAAATCGCACAAACAAGCCAAAAACTCGCCACATAGTCATTTTGAGTGCTTGATGATTGTAAGATGCCCATCGGAATCGTTGCGCAGATTATTGCCGCGATGAGTTGAAGAAAGACCGATGCCCCAAGCTCTTTTGCAATAAGCGACACGCCTAAAACGCTGCCGGCCATGCTGAACCATTGTACCGTATTGGCAAAGCGATCTCCTCCGCTCAAAATTTGCAAATGCGCAATGACATATTCTGCAAATGGCATCTGATGATTTTGTCGTAAAATATGCGTCGGATAAAACGCAATCGTTTTATTCTGCATCCAGTGCGCAACCCGGCTCATGTGATACGTCATGGAATCCCAGGTATTCGGAGGCGCTTGTAGCGCAATAAACAACACAATCGAGAAAATGGCAGTCAGAGGGAGAATGAATAACACGTTTTCTTTCGATATCTGGGGAGTTGTAGCAATTGGGGTGGCGCGGAAAAAAGTCAAAATGCCTAACAAGATCAGCGCAATTCCTCCCCAGCAGACGAGCAAATAACAGAACGTCAGTTTATGGAATAAACTCAGCAATTTTGTTTGAATGACAAAAATCGCTCCTGATATGATCGAGCCGACTAATATGGCATCCCGAAAATCAGAAGAATACGAACGCACGATGACGCATAACAATAGAAGGCACATTATAGGTAAGGCGACAAACATATATTCCTTTCTCGGAGAGAAGCTGGCTGTGTTTACTATTCTAAAGATATATTCGCATTTTCTTCGGCACGTACGCGAAGTGCCTTATTTTAAGTTGGCTTTCATATTTTGGGGCATGTCATTCCTAATCTGTTGTTACAGTAAATCCAGATGAGATGTCGTTCGGATTCCTCAATCGAAGACGATCGTTGAAGTAAGGCGTTGCCAGCAGAGGAGAATCCCAGCACTGATCACTTTCAATCGGTGTATACACGACTAAACCAAAAGATGTGACCTTCGTCTGTAAGGGAACTTGTTTCACCGGATGCCATGCGGAAATCGAAATAGATGTGATATGCGAACTGTGTTTGAAGATATAGTCAATAAAGTGAACATTGCTGACCAGCAAGACGATGACGACCACGGCGATAAACATTCGCCCGTGAATAATACTCTGTATAGATGAAAGAAACAGTAGGCTCGACCCCATTGAAAGCAAGAAGAAGAGCGCATGCGCAAATCGGGGATCGGGCGCAGTAAAGAACCAGTAAATCAGAGCAATCGCCAGGGGAAGCAAAATACTCCACTCCAAGTAGCGTGACCTCTCTTGCTTGAAATAGCTAATGACGGTGGTAATAATGCAAAATACGATGGCCGATTCTAAAGGGAATACGACATCCGTCGTTTCTTTGAATATTCCCATTAGCCAGGGTTTCAGCCAATTCCAATTGCCAAGAACATTACTCCAGTGGCTGATGCCGGGCTGCCTGGCCCATCCGTATATCCAGTTCGCTTGATCTATGGCGCTCTCTTTTGGGATCGCCCAATCCACAGGGATATGTCCAATTATTGACGGATATAACGGCATTCCGGAAAGCATTAAGCCGCGTCCCCCCCAAACAAGAATTAATATGGCAACGGTCAGAAGGATGCGCACTGTATGAATATGAGAAATTGACGTTTTCCATGCGTAAGTTAGAACGAAGCCTATGATGACTGCCGAAAACATCAGATTGCTTAATTTGATCGTCACTGCTGTCGCTGCCAGAATAACAAGAACCATATCGACATAATTCTGATTTTTCTGTCCGTTAACCCGCTCTGCGATGGTGTGCGCAAGCACGATAAAGATAATAAGTTGCAGGAGAGTAGATGACAAATCAGGAGATGGCGATGCGAGTCCATCTGAGGATATGGCAAGGTATGCAACGAATGGAATTGCTAAAAGATCGGGGACGTAAGCAAATGGATGCCTTTGAGTCAGAAGTAACGGTTGTCGTATTATCGAAACAAGGGAAGGTAACAGCGTGGTGAAAACGAGCAACAAGAGAAAGCTGTTCGCCAATGATCTTCCATGTCCGAAAAACGGATAGAAGTTGAGTGCGGCCACATATAGAAAGAAAGACTGATTGAAGGCTAATCGTCCATGAAGATTCCCGATACCGGGGACAACCGGATACGTGTTGATCCAACGAATCGCATTGAAGTGATACAGACCGGAATCGTAAATCGTGGGAGGAAGCATTGCTCTTGAAGCGACCCAGGCGGCTATTCCAAGCATAAGGATGACAACAGTAATGATGAAGAACATCGCTGTCGCTTTTTGAGGAAAATCACGTAGTTTTTTTAATTGGGCAATAGCAAAAACTACCCCGAAAGTAAAAATAGGGATGACCATGTATGCTGTCACAGGTAAAAAAAAATGTAACAGTTGGAAAATAAAGAGTGTGCAAGCCCAGCCCAACCAAATAGGGATAACAGGAGATTCCGGCCTTTGATTGGCGATTCCTAACATAGATGCTGTTGCTCTGCCCCAACCATAATATGCAGTTCCCATGGACAGGTAGAGCATAAGCGTAAAAGTCACTGCTATCAAATGTGTGATCATCGTGGTTTTTCTGTTGTTGAATTTGCTATTCGGTTGCTAAAATCTTCGACAATGCCACTGATATCTTATGAGATTGGGTAGAATGAAGATAACCGAGGCAAAAAATATTGTTGACGGCTTTTGCAATTTATGACAATATCGCCAACGAAGGCGGTAACATTATCTTTAGTTTATTCGGTTCAAATAAAAAAGCGTGACAGAAATTTCTGTCACGCTTTTATTTTTTATGCCGGAGGTCGGAATCGAACCGACATGGAGTTACCCCCGCGGGATTTTGAGTCCCGTGCGTCTACCAGTTTCACCACTCCGGCGACTTGTGTAAGTGTAGGTAAATGAAACGCGGGAATTTTTGTCAAGAAGAAAAATCGAAATTTTAAAAGTGGTAAATAATGACAAAATTTTATTGTCTGAATATCGGGGACTTGCTTACATTGACTGAATATTTCGTCAATCAGGAGAATGATCGTATGAGTGAATGGATTCGTGTGTTTGCGCCCGCCTCGGTCGCCAATGTCGGCCCGGGGTTCGATGTGTTGGGGTTCGCGGTTTCTCGCCCTGGCGACATCGTGGAAGTGCGAAAACGTAGAACGCCGGGCGTGTTTATCTCCGATATTCGCTATATCCGTAAGCAGGATATCGGCAAATTGCCGCAAAACCCCAAAAAAAATACGGCAGGCGTGGCGGCTCGCAATGTCTTGAATACGTTGCAGGAACGCGGTCTGATTGATGAGCAGGCCGGGGTGGAAATCAAGCTGCGGAAAAGTATGCCGTTAGGCAGCGGATTGGGGAGCAGCGGCGCGAGCGCGGTCGGCGCTGCGTGGGCGGTGAATCTGCTCTTCGGCGCGACGATGGCGAAGAACGATCCCGAATTGATTCTCGCCTGTGTCAAAGCCGAAGCCACGTTGAGCGGCTACCACGCCGATAACGTCGCGCCCTCCATGTTGGGCGGATTCGTGTTGATTCGGAGCTACGAGCCGTTAGACATCGTGCCGCTGGATGCGCCGGAAAATCTTGTCTGCGCTGTGGTCAATCCGGAATACAAAGTTTCGACGCGCATGGCGCGGGCAGCGCTGCCGAGCCATGTGCCGCTGAAAGAAATCGTTGTGCCGCATTACGCCAACGTCGCCGGGCTGATCGCCGGAATTTTGAAAAAAGATCTGTTGCTGTTAGGCCGCTCGATTGACGATAAAATCGTCGAACCTGCCCGCGCGTCGCTGATTCCGGGATTTTATGATGTGAAAGCGGCGGCAATGAGTCACGGCGCATTCGGCTGTTCGATCAGCGGTTCCGGACCGTCGGTCTTTGCGATTACCGAGAGCCTTGAGCGCGGCGAAGTCATCGGCAGAGCGATGGCGCGGGCGTTCGAACAGCATGGACTGCACAGTAAAACCTACGTCTCGCATGTGAATCGCGAAGGCGCAAAACAAATTGATTAAAAACGTTATAAGCTGTCAGACACGTTGAACGTGTCTGACAGCTTGCCTTGACTAAATGAATATGCCAATTTTATATTATTCGACGAATTTACAAGCTGAACCCGTCTCGTTTCGCGAAGCTTTATTAAAGGGGCAAGCGCCGGATCGCGGCCTCTACATGCCGCAAACGCTTCCGACGCTCTCCGCCGATGAATTGAGGAGTTTCGCCTCCATGCCCTATTATGAAATCGCCTACGCCGTCGCGCGGAAATTTTTGCAGGGCGAAGTTCCTGATAACGATTTACATACGATTGTCAAGGACGCCTACGAACATTTTCCGGTGCCGTTAGAGCCGGTCTATGAGCAGAAATACGTCATGCGGTTGGATCAGGGGCCGACGGCGTCGTTCAAAGATTTCGCCGCCCGCATGATGGGGCGGCTGATGCAATATTTTTTGAATCAGGAACACCGCAAATTGCTGATTTTGACGGCGACTTCCGGCGATACCGGCAGCGCGATGGCGAACGCTTTTTATGGTTTGGACAACATCAACATCTTGATTTTGTACCCGGAAAACGAAGTGACCGACCGCCAGCGCAAGCAGATGACGACGCTGCAAAAAAACGTCCGCACGCTCGCGCTCGACGCCAAATTCGATGATTGTCAGGCGATGGTGAAACGCGCCTTTGCTGACGCGGAGTTGGACTATCTCAATCTGTCGTCGGCGAACTCCATCAACATTGGCCGCCTGCTGCCGCAAATCGTCTATTACGTCTATGCCTACGCCCGTTTGTGCAAAGGGGAAGGCGAAATCATTTTCTCCGTGCCGTCCGGCAATTTCGGCGATTTGATGGGCGGTTTATTAGCGAAAGCGATGGGGCTGCCGGTCAAAAAATTTGTGGTGGCGACAAACGCGAACGACGAATTTCCGAATTTCCTCAAAACCGGCGAATATCACAAAGTCGCGCCGTCGCGAGATTGCATTTCCAGCGCCATGAACGTCGGTCATCCCAGCAATGTCGCCCGACTGATTGCGCTGTATGGCGGGCAAATTGACGAAAACGGCAAGATCGGCAAACTGCCGGATATGGCTCGGCTGCGCAATGATCTGTTTTCGATCAGCGTCAGCGACGAGCTAACCAAAACGACGATCAAAGAGGCGCATGGCCGCTACAAGCTGTTGTTAGAACCGCATGGCGCGGTCGGCTGGGCGGGATTGACGGCGTATTTCGAACGGATGCCGCAGGACAATACATCAGAACAGGTTTGCGTCTGTCTCGAAACCGCGCACCCGGCGAAGTTTCCGCAGGAAATTCAGGAGATTCTCGGCGTCGACCCGACGTTGCCGCCGAGCCTCGAAGGGCTGGAACATCAGTCGGAACATATCCGCAACATGGCGAACGATTACGAGACGTTTAAACAATATTTGAAGGCGAATTATTGATCCAACCCTGCCAGGGTTTCAAACCCTGGCAGGGTTTCTGGGCATAATTGTTTATGAAATACCTGATTATTTTAGGCGACGGCATGGCGGATGAGCCGATTGAAAAACTCGGCGGGAACACGCCGCTGATGGCAGCGCAGACGCCGCATATTGATGCGCTCTGCGCGAAAGCGCGAACCGGGCAGTTGCTCACTGTTCCCGATGATATGCCACCGGCCAGCGACGTGGCGAATCTCGGCGTATTGGGTTATGACGTGCATCAAGTCTATGAAGGGCGCGGCGTCCTCGAAGCCGCCAGCATAGGCGTCGAAATCGCGCCCGGCGAGATGGGGATGCGCTGCAATATTATCTGCGTCGAGAACGAGAAAATCAAAAATCACTCCGCCGGACATATCACCTCCGAAGAGGCGGCACAGTTGATCGAAACGCTGAATCAGGAACTCGGCTCAGACACGATTCGGTTTTATCCCGGCGTCAGCTATCGTCATTTGTTAGTGATTAAAAACGGCGTCAAACAGCTTGACTGTACGCCGCCGCATGACGTGCCGGGCGCGTTGTTCCGCGAAAAATTAATTAAGGCCGACACGCCGCAGGCGCAGGCGACCGCCGACATGTTGAACGACTTGATTTTCGAATCACAGCGCATTTTGCAGGATCATCCGATCAACCTGAAACGCCGCGCCAACGGCAAAGACCCCGGTAATTCGATCTGGCCCTGGTCGCCCGGCTACAAGCCGAAGATGCAGACCTATCACGAGCTTTACGGCATCCGCAGCGGCGCGGTGATTTCGGCGGTGGATTTGATTCAGGGGATCGGCGTCTATGCCGGATTCGAGAATATCAAGGTTGTCGGCGCAACCGGCCTGTACGATACGAATTACGAAGGCAAAGCCGAGGCCGCAGTCAACGCCCTGAAGACGCATGATTTCGTCTATCTGCATATCGAAGCGAGCGACGAGGCGGGGCATGAAGGGGACGTGGATTTGAAAATCAAAACCATCGAATATCTGGATCGCCGCGTCGTCAAATACATTATGGAAGAGACGGCAAAAATGGGCGACATCGCGATTGCGCTGCTGCCGGATCATCCGACGCCGTGCGCCATTCGCACCCATACCAAAGCGCCCGTGCCGTTCCTGATTTACCATCCCGGCGCGACGCCCGACGCCGTGACGCGCTACGACGAAGAGAGCGTGAAAGCCGGTTTTTACGGCCTGCTGCACGGCAAGCAATTCATCGAGCGGCTGCTCACGCCTTAACACGAAGGAGTATTTTATGAATGCGATTCACGGAATTTATCATAATGGCAGCATCGAGTTGAGCGAACAACCTTCGCTTACCGAGCCGGTTGAAGTGTTGGTTATTTTCCCGGAACCGCGCAAAATCGTCAAAAAAGTCGGCGGGTTATGCAAAGAAGCAGTACTTGATTACGAGGCGATAGAGGCGGATTTACGACAACTTCGAACAGGGAGCGTCGCGCACATTTTACAAGAAGCGGATAGCGATTATGAATGAGTATGTGATTGATACGCAAGCGTTCGTGAAATTTTCGAACGGGCAGAAAGTCATCAATGACAAGATTGATACGATCATGAAAGAGGCCGATGCAGGAAAGCATCTGATTATCCTTCCGTCTGTCGTGATTTTCGAAATCGGCTATTTGCATGAGAGACGCCGCATTCCGATTTCGCTCAAGATGGTGCGAGATATTGTGAAAAATTCCGTGAATTATATGGAAGAAAAACTTTCGCTTGAGATTATCGAGGCCGCGTTCGAGATATCTGACATTCCCGAACTGCATGATCGCTTAATTGCCGGAACGGCTCGCTATCTTCGCGCTCCTTTAATCACGAACGATCCTGTGATTCTGGCAAGCCGTTTTGTCGAATGCATCGCCTGATGAATTCAATGAGAATGTCGCATACGAAAGCGCCCGTGCCGTTTCTGATTTATCAGCCCGACGCCGTGACGCGCTACGACGAAGAAAGCGTGAAAGCTGGTTTTTACGGCCTGCTGCACGGCAAGCAATTCATCGAGCGGCTGCTGCAAAAATGATTCGAACCGAATTTCCTCTCATAGAACGAGATGAGCGCGCACATGTCGTAGTTGGAGGAGGCTATTTTATGAACATGACCATTACGCCACAAATCATTTATCAGGAAGTCTCGGACTTTCCCGACGACAGTCTGCTTGAAATCTGGCAATATATCGAATTTGTCCGATTCAAATCTGCGTTGTCGTCATTGCCTTCCGTCGTAAAACTCGGCGGCCTCTTGAAACCCTATCTCTCCGACATTTCGGACCAAGAGATCGCGACGGCTCGCCAGGAAATGTGGGGACATTTCGGAGAACTCGACACATGAATAGCTATGTGACCGATACGCATGCTTTGCTCTGGCATTTACTTGAAAGCGAAAGGCTTTCGGCGCGAGTCCGCACGGTTTTTCGACAGGCCGACGCCAACGAAGTTCATATCATTGTTCCAGCAATCGTCCTTGTCGAAATCGTCTATCTGATTGAAAAGGCTCGCATTCCCGACGAGGTTATCGAACGAATCATCGGCTTGCTGGAAACGCCGTCATCGAATTACCGTTTGACGCCCATTCGTCCCGCAACGATGCGGAGTATGAGAAGTATTCCGTATGTCTTGATTCCTGACATGCCTGATCGAATCATCGCCGCGACCGCCAAAGAGTTAGAACTGCCGTTAATGACGAAAGACCGCAAAATTCAGTCGGCCAATGTTGTCTCGGTGATTTGGGAATGAATTCAGGGATGAATGCGATTTGTGGAATTTATTGTGTGTCATTACCTATCTTTTGGAAACTCGTATGTCGAAATTAGCGGTGCAGCAGTATTATACGGATATTGACAAATTGATGCAGTACGGCGGGACGAAGAAAGAAACCGCCATTCGCGGGGCGTTCCTCAATCTGCTCAATCACTATTGCGAGCCGAAGCATTTCCTGCTGATTCCCGAACTCGATTATCAGACCAAATCCGGCGCGACCGTCTTTCCCGACGGCACGATCAAAGACGCGATGCGCCTCGATTGGGGCTGGTGGGAGAGCAAAGACCAGGACGACGACCTGAACGAGGAAATCCGCAAAAAGCTGCTGAAAGGCTACCCGACCGACAATATCCTGTTCGAAGATTCTCAGACCGCCGTCCTGATTCAGCGCGGAGAAGAGCGGCTGCGCGTGATGATGCGCGACGCCGAGAAGCTCGATTATCTGCTGACCGAATTCATCAGCTACGAACGCCCGGAAGTCGCGGAATTCCGCAAAGCCATCGAACTCTTCAAAGCCGATTTGCCGAAAATTCTCGACCGTTTGCGGGAGATTATCGAAGAGGCGGGACAGGCGAACGCCAAATTTCGCGCGGCGCGGGACAAATTGCTCGACACCTGCCGCAAGTCCATCAATCCGAACGTCACGCCGCTCGACGTGCGGGAAATGCTGATTCAGCACATTCTGACGGAAGAGATTTTCCTGGCCGTCTTTCACGAAGCGCAATTTCACCGCGAAAACGCGGTCGCGAAAGAATTGCAGGCCGTCACCGACACGTTTCTGTTCGGGAGTTTCAAAAAGGAACTGTTAGGATCGCTGGAAACCTATTACGCCGCGATTCGTAAGGAAGCCGCCCGCATCAGCAATCACCACGAAAAGCAGAAATTCTTGAAAGTCATTTACGAAAATTTTTACAAAATCTATAATCCGAAAGCGGCAGACCGGCTCGGCGTGGTTTATACGCCGAACGAAATCGTGCGCTTCATGATCGAAAGCGCGGACTATCTTGTCCACAAGCATTTCGGCAAGCTGCTCGCCGATCCGGGCGTCGAGATTCTCGATCCGGCGACCGGCACGGGCACGTTCGTCACGGAACTGCTCGAATATCTGCCGACCGACAAGCTGCCGCACAAATACGCGCATGACATCCATTGCAACGAAGTCGCGATTTTGCCCTATTACATCGCCAATCTGAACATCGAAGCGACCTACGCGCAAAAAACCGGCCAATATGCGGAGTTTAAAAATATCTGTTTCGTGGATACGCTCGATAACATGGGCTTCGGCTACAGCGGCAAGCAAGAAACGTTGTTCGGGTTTGTAGATGAAAACGTCAAGCGCATCAAAAATCAGAATGACCGCAAAATTTCCGTCATCATCGGCAATCCGCCGTATAACGCCAATCAACAGAACGAAAACGACAACAACAAAAACCGCGAATACGAGGAGATTGACAAGCTGATCAAGGCGACCTACGTCAAGCAGAGCACGGCGCAGAAAACGAAAGTCTATGACATGTACGCCCGCTTTTTCCGCTGGGCGACGAATCGGCTGAATAATGATGGAAACGGCGTGTTAGCCTTCATCACGAATAACTCGTTTGTCAATAAGCGCACGTATGACGGCTTTCGGAGAGTGGTCGCGGCTGAATTTTCAGAAATTTACGTGGTGGATTTGGGCGGCGACGTGCGGGAAAACCCGAAACTTTCCGGCACGAAACATAACGTCTTCGGCATTCAAACCGGCGTCGCCATCGGGTTTTTCGTGAAAAAGACGGAGCAAGCGGGAACGTGCAAAATTTTTTACGCCCGGCGGCCAGAAATGGCGACGTCGGCGGAAAAGTTGGAGTTTTTACGGACAACGAAATTTCAGCGCGTCGCTTTCGAGCATATCATGCCGGACATGCAGCAGAACTGGATCAATCAGGCCGATACCGATTTCGAGACGCTGCTGCCGCTGGCGGATAAAGCGACGAAATTAACGAAATCACCTCAAAATGAAAAAGCTGTGTTTAAGCTGTTTTCCTTAGGAGTCAAAACAAATCGAGACGAGTGGGTTTGTGATTTCAAGAAATCTGAAGTTGCGGAAAAAGTAAATTTTCTTGCTGGTTTTTATGGTGATGAATTAAAAAGATTAAATCATTCTGTTGATTCTGAAAATGTTGCGAATTTAGTTGGTTATGAGATAAAGTGGACAAGAGCATTGAAAAAACGGTTAGTAAATCATAAAAACCTTTATTTCGACGATGAGAACATTATTCCTTCGTTTTATAGACCATTCACAATAAAGTGGTTGTATTTTAGTCATGATTTGAACGAAGATTTGTATCAGTTAAATCAAATATTTCCAAATCATCATGAAAATATTGTTATTTGTCTATCGGGAGTTCCGATGACTAAACCCCTTCAAACATGGTGTACTAAGAAAGTATTTCATCATGATTTTTTGGAAAAAACACAATGCCTTCCGTTTTATCGCTACGACGCCGATGGCACGCGCCGCGACAACATCACGGATTGGGGCTTGGCGCAATTCCGGGCGCGGTATCAAGACCTCACAGGTTTCGAAAAACCTGTGAGGTCTCTCGAAAAACGCGATATTTTCCACTACGTCTATGCCGTCCTGCATCATCCCGCCTACCGCCAGAAATACGAATTGAATCTGAAACGCGAATTCCCCCGCATCCCGCTCTACGCCGATTTCTGGCAATGGGCGGACTGGGGGCGGCGCTTGATGGACTTGCATCTCAATTACGAGACGGTCGCGCCGTATCCGCTGACGCGACAGGATAATTCCCCTCCTGGGAGGGGCGAGGGGTGGGTTTCCAGTGTCGTGAATTCTCCTCCTGGGAGGGGCAAGGGGTGGGTTTCCGATTCCGAGATGGCGCAGACCCACCCCCAACCCCTCCCAGGAGGGGAGAATCGGCTGAAACCCAAATTAAAAGCCGACAAACTGAATAACACGATCATCATTGACGACGCGACCACGCTGCATGGTGTGCCGCCAGAGGCATGGGAATACAAACTCGGCAACCGTTCCGCGCTCGAATGGGTGCTGGATCAATACAAAGAAAAAACGCCGAAAGACCCGACGATTGCCGCCAAATTCGACACGTACCGCTTTGCCGATTACAAAGAACAGGTGCTTGACCTGCTCTGCCGCGTCTGCGCCGTCAGCGTCGAAACGGTGGCAATTGTGAGGCAGATGGAAGATGAACAATAACCGTCAAATGAAAAAACTTCCGATTGGATTGCAGACATTTCGAAAATTGATTGAGGATGATTACGTCTATGTGGACAAAACGCGGCATATTCTGGAATTGATCCGCAGCGGGACGTATTTTTTCCTCGCTCGCCCGCGCCGTTTCGGGAAATCGCTGCTGATTTCGACCATGAAGGACATCTTTTCCGGTCAGCGCGAATTGTTTAACGGGCTGTATATTTACGACAAGATCGACTGGACGCGTCATCCAGTGATTCATCTCGATTGTTCGCTGCTTCCGTGCGACGACGAGCGCCTTAAGCGCGGGTTGCAATACGTCACCGAACAGCTTGCCGCTGAGCATCGCCTTTCACTGAATACACGCGAATACGATCTCGCGTTTGGTGAACTGATCGCGAAATTAGTGGAAAAATATCAGGAAAAGGTGGTCGTGTTGATTGACGAATATGACAAGCCGATTCTTGACGTGATTGATGATCCCGATGCTGCCCAAAAGAACCGCGATGTGCTGCGGAATTTCTATGGCATGTTGAAGGGAAATGATCCATATTTGCGTTTTGTTTTTCTGACCGGCGTTTCCAAATTTTCGAAAGTCTCGATTTTTTCCGGCCTGAACAATCTGCAAGACATCACGATTTCGCCGCATTTCTCTGCGATGCTGGGTTATACGCAGGAAGAACTCGAAACCTGTTTCGCGCCGCATCTTGAGGCGGTTTGTCAGGCGAAACGAATGCCTCGCGCCGACCTGCTTGCGCTGCTGAAAATCTGGTATAACGGCTATTCCTGGAGCGGCGAGCAGGCGGTGTATAATCCCTTTTCGATTTTGAATTTTTTGTCGGATCAGGAGTTCCGCAATTACTGGTTTGCGACGGGCACACCGACCTTTTTAGTCAAACGCATTCGAGCGCAGCAGATTGATGTTGCCGAGTTCGAGCGCCAGATGTCGGGCGAACAAAGTTTCGACAGCTACGATCTCGCCCATCTCGACCTGCTGCCGCTGCTGTTTCAGACCGGCTATCTGACGATCAAAGAAGACAGGCCAGCCCGGCGCGGCGGCAAAAGTTACGTGCTGTCCTATCCGAATTTCGAGGTGCAGCAATCGCTGCTGACTTATCTCTTCGCCGATTTTTCAGGCAAACCTGTGTCGAAAATCCAACCGTTGCATGAGCAATTGTTCGAGCAGTTGAACGCGCGCGAACTCGCTGGTTTCATGCAGACGATGCAGGCATTATTCGCAAGCATTCCGTACCCGCTCCATTTGCCTGAAGAAGCGTATTATCACTCTCTCTTTTACATGATTCTCAAGCTGATCGGCGCGGACGTTTCAGCGGAAGTCGCAACAGATAAAGGGCGCGTGGACGCGGTGCTGGAATGCGACGACCGCATCTATATTATCGAATGCAAATACAGCGAGCCGGGGCGAACGCTGGAAAGCCTGACGCAGAAGGCGATCCGCCAGATTCGCGATAAACGCTATTACGAGCCATTTCTCGCCAAAGGAAAACCTCTTGTGTTATTAGGTATCGGCTTTGTCGAAAAAACATTAGGGTATCGGGAAGAAGCGTTCGAAACGGAAGAATGCGGCGCGACTGCTTACGCCGGTGAAAAAGCGTTGCCAGCCTGAAGCGAGCGCGTAATCTGCTCGACCAGACGGTCGGGGTGAATCGGTTTGGTCATGTAGCCGATGCAGCCTGATTCGCGGGCTTTTTGCTGGAATTCGGTGGTCGCGACCGCGCTGCACGCAATCACGGGAATCGTTTTGGCGCGGTCGTGTTGTTTCAGCCTGCGTGTGGCTTCGAATCCGTCCATCCCGTCCATCAGCACATCCATAATGATGACATCGGGCGTGTTGGCAAGCGCGCATTCTACGCCTTTCTGACCGGAACAGGCGGTATAAACGGTGTAGCCTGCTGTTCTCAGCGCCTCTTGCATGACTTCCAGCGTCATCGGATCGTCGTCAACGACCAGAATCGAACGCAGGCGTTCTGCCGAAAGAACGGCAATCGTCTCCTGCTGAGGCCGTTGAGCGTGTTCGGTCTGTGTCGCCATGCACGGAAGATGCAGCCAGAAGAGCGAGCCTTTGCCGGGTTCGCTGCTGACGCCGATTTTGATGCCGAGCATCTCGCAGAAGCGTTTCGAGATTGCCAGTCCCAACCCTGTGCCGCCATACTGTTTGCTGATTGTGGCGTCCGCCTGTTTGAAGGGTTCGAAAATATGGCCGAGTTTCTCTGGCGGAATGCCTGCGCCGGTATCGGCAATTTCGATGCGGATCGAGGTATTTTGGTCATGCGGATACGCTCGTAATTTCACATGCCCGTTCGTCGTGAATTTGATGGCGTTTCCCACCAGATTATTCAGGATTTGTTTGACTTTGGTGTAATCGCTGTGAATGCGCGGCAGATCGGCGGCGATCTCTTGTTCGAATTCTACCGCGTTATTGAGCAGCAAGCCTTCAGCAACGACCGTGACATCTTCGATAATTTCCGTCAGATCAATCTCTTCCAGCAGCACTTCGATATGCCCCGCTTCGATTTTCGAGAAGTCGAGGACATCGTTAATCAAATGGAGCAGGCTTTTGGCGGATTGCTCGGCTTTGGTCAAATGGTCGAGATGTTTGGGGGAGAGCGAGTCTCGCAGGGCATTCAGCGTCAGCGCCGTGTAGCCGATCATTGCGTTCAGCGGCGTGCGGAGTTCATGGCTCATGCGGGACAAAAACTGGCTTTTATGCTGGCTCGCGACTTCTAATTGCTGATTCAATTCCCGCAGCGCTTCTTCGATCTGTTTGCGGCGCAGGACTTCCTGTTGCAGCAGTTGATTGGCGGCGCGGAGTTTGGCGGTGCGTTCCTGCACTAAGTCTTCAAGATGATCGCGATGCTTGCGCAATTCTTCTTCGGCCAATTTCCGCTCAGTGATGTTACGAGCGACGACAAGGAGTTGGTCGTCAAGAAATGGAAGCAAACGAATTTCTTCGTAATGTTTTTGCTTATCCGGCATCGGGAAGGCGTATTCAATCGCCATGAGATTTTTGGATTCCCGCACCTTCGCCATCGCCTGTTCGAACTGGCGTTCCACTTTTTCCGGCAGCAGCCCCGACGCCCATTTGCCCATGAACGTTTCCGACGACAGATACATGTCCTGCCCTTGTTCGATATTATAATCCAACACGCTTCCGTCCGGGGCGAGGCGAAAATATTCGTCCGGCAGCGATTGAAAGATGGCGCGGAGGTCCGAACTCGTCTGACGCAACTGTTTTTCCATCGCTTCTCTGGCGATGGCTTCGCCTAAGCCTGCCGCTAAGGCCATTAACACCGCTTCTTCTTCGTCGCGCCATTGCCGCAGTTGATGGCAATCTTCGAAACCGATAAAGCCCCAGAAACGTTCGCCGATAAAAATCGGCACTAAAAGAATCGCCATGATATTTTGCGGCGCTAAAAATTCCTGTTCTTTCGGCGGAAGCTCTCGATACAGGCCGCCGATGGTCAGGCCGCTGTTGAGCGTGTCATACCAGCGCTGCAAGCCGATGCGATAGGGGATATTCTGAAATTCGGGGTGATTCTTCTGCGGCGCGGCGGTAAAGCGATCCCATTCGAAACGCTGGCTCATCAGCGGCTCTTCGGTGTCCGGATGCGTATGATTTTCGAAAATATAAATGCGATCTACGTCTGCGGAAAAGGCGAGGGTTTTGAGCGATTGAATAATCGCGGTGTCGAATTCCGCGACGACGAGCAGATGTTCCAACGCCCCGGCCACGCCCAGCAGCAGGCGGTCTTGCTTGATCAGCGCATCCTGAATCTGTTTGTACGAGGTGATGTCTTCAAGAATAAACACCGCAAAAGTTTCGCGTTCGTTGACGGCGCTTTCGGTGAGAATCGGTCGCAATTGCAGCTTGAGCCAGCGGTCAAGGGGCGCATCGTAGATTTCTTTGTCGCTGAACGCTTTGTGCGACAACTTCTCCCAGCCGCGCTGTAAAAATTCGTTGAGCGGGCATTTTTTCAACTGGCAGTCGGGATGGAATAAGTGATGCGCGTCCGTCTCGGCGACGGTCGTGACGTGGCCGAGTCCCCAGGTTTCAATGGTGCGGTTGGCGCGAATGAGGCGCTGCTGCGAGTCTAAGAGGCACACAACATGGGAGAGTGCGTCGGCGGTGGATTCCCATTCTTTTTTGGCGCGTTGCACCATGCGAAAACCTTGTTGAAGGGCGTTTTCGGCCTGCTGGCGTTGCACAAGCTGTTGAAAACGCTGTTCGATAATGGTCAACCGCACTTTTAATTGCCCAAAATAGATCGGTTTGGGAAGAAAATCGTCTGCGCCGGCCTCTAACGCTTCTTCCAAATCGCTGGGATCGTCTCGTCCGGTGATGATGAGCACCATCGCAAGCTGCCCCGCCGGCATCGAACGCAGGCGGCGGCAGAGTTCGACCCCATCCATGTCGGGCAGCCCTAAATCTAACACAAACAAGTCGAATGTGTCTTCCTGACACATCGTCAAGGCTTCCATGGCTGTCGAACAGGACTGTATCTCATGCCCAAGCGCGCTGATTTGCTTTTCGAATAAGAGACGAAGCGGCGCTTCATCTTCGACAAGCAGCGTTTTCATACGATTTTCTCCCTCATGAAACGATATGTTCCTCTGTCTGCGATTCGCAGAAATTCGTGGCGCGCGACGTGAAAAGTCAAGAAAAAAAGCGCATCCCCCGTATATTCTCCGCACTGCCGATCTGCGTTTTTCGCGTTGATTGCAGGCGGTCGCCGGACAAATTACGCGGAAAAACCCTTGACAAGAACAGTGAGCGCGCATAACGACCGTTTGTCGTGAAAGGTGTCATACGTCAACGAATGAATGATCGTTTATACTCTGGAGGTGTCTGATGTTTCCAAGTATGTTGGTTCCCGCCTTAGCCATTGTCGCAGGCATTTTGATTCTTGTGCAGCCGAAGTTGCTGAATTATATTGTGGCGATTTATCTGATTGTGATCGGCGTTCTGGGGCTGCTTGCCGGTTCTGGCAGCCATCTGCGATTCACCATGAATCCTGGCGCGGTGTTGGCGCTGGTGGCTGGAATTCTGATTCTCGTGCAGCCCAAATTCTTGAATTACATCGTGGCAATCTATCTGATCGTTATCGGAATTTTAGGATTAGGCGTGTTTTAGAGAGTTTTTGCCAGCTTCGTAGGGGCGTTCAATCGAACGCCCCTACTTAACGACCTCTACAAATTTTCCTCGATAAAATTTCTCTTCCAAACGATTTTCTTACGGAATAATATTTGACTTCTCGGCAAATACTTTGAATAGTAGCGATGATTCTTGCAATAACTATACAAAGGAGGTGAGCGCGTCAATGAACATTTATGCGACACAACTCAACAATGCGCTGACGTTTGCGGCCAAAGGCGAATCGAATCATTGGACGATGATGGATGGCGCAACGGAATTCGGCGGTACAGAGGCGGCATCGCGCCCGATGGAAATGGTGTTGTTCGGATTTGCGGGCTGTTCCGGTTCTGACATTGCGTCTATTCTGAAAAAAATGCGTGCGCCGGTGGAAAAATTCGACATCTTTATCGAAGCCGACCGCGCGAGCGAACATCCGAAAGTCTTTACGAAGATTCATTTGAAATTCGTGTTTCACGGCGCTGGCATTAAAGCGAAGGACGTGGAACGCGCCATCGAGCTTGCCCGCACGAAATATTGCCCGGTCTGGGCGATGTTAGGCCAAACGGTCGCGATTACCGATTCGTATGAGATTATCGAATAATGTCTATTGAGGTGAAAAGATGAACAAATCGCAAGTACATGGCGTGTCAGCATTAATTTTCGGCGGTGTTTGCGTGGCATTGAGCGCGGCGGCGATGTTTCTCTGGTGGTGGGCGCTCGGCGTGGCATATCTGAGCAGCGCGATCCTTGCCGCATTTTCGATTGTGTATGGCTATTGCTCCAAATGCCCCTGTCAGGATGAATGCGGGCATGTGTTCCCTGGCAAGCTCGCTAAAATCTTCAAGCGTGTCCCTGCGCCGTATAGCTGGCTTGAAATCTCGACGCTGGTTGTGGCGGTGATCATCTTATTCGGCGTGCCGCAATACTGGCTCTGGAAATTCCCGCTGCTGTTTACCGCGTTTTGGGGATGCGCCATTATCGCGAGCATTCAGATTCGCACGCAGGTCTGCACGGAATGTCGGAACGAATTTTGCCCGATGCATCTCAGAAAACAGACGTAATCACCGCGTTCTGACACCGCAAGACACACGAACGACACGAAAATTCGAGGAGATGACACCTCCTTGAATTTTCGTGTTTTTTTGTGCCTTGCGTCGTAATTCTACGTTGTTACATGTCGTTTTCCTTGCCCTGAAAGGGCAGCGGGGTACAGACAGCGGTT
>CAZRSF010000033.1:16605-63009 GCA_964602655.1 uncultured Candidatus Moduliflexus sp. | reverse complement strand
TTTTGAAAGATCATATTCGCGGTGTACGTCGAAACTGTAGTTTCGACGTACAATTTACGATCTATTCGAAGGCAATTGGCATTAAGATGGCAAGAAGAACCCAGGTATGTCGAAATACCTGGGGGGGTTACTCGTTGTTGTTATGAATCAATCCCTACCATCCAACAAGCCGCCGAGCAATGCGCCGCCAAGCGCCCCGCCGAGCGAACTCTGTTCCTTGCTTCTGCCGCCAGCCGAAGGTGCATGGCGGAGAATCTGGTCAGCAAGCCGCGAGAACGGCAGGCTTTGCAGAAACACGACGCCTGTGCCGCTCAGCGTGGCGAGAAATAAGCCTTCGCCGCCAAGAAACATGGATTTCAGATTTCCGGCGCGTTGAATGTCATAATCAATATTCCCGGTAAACGCCACAATACAGCCCGTATCCACCTTAATCGTCTGGTTATGCAACTCTTTTTTCACGACCATGCCGCCCGCCTGAATAAACGCCATGCCGTCGCCTCGCAGTTTTTGCAAAATAAAGCCTTCGCCGCCGAAAAAGCCCGCGCCGAGTTTTTTCGTAAACGCGATGCTGATTTCCGTGCCAAGCGCCGCACACAGAAAAGCGTCTTTCTGACAAATCAAATCTTTGCCGTTTAAGGTTGCCATGTCAATCGGCATAATCTTGCCTGGATACGGCGCGGAAAATGCAACGGTCTTTTTTCCCGTCCCGGAATTCGTGAAGTGCGTCATAAAGATTGATTCGCCCGTCAAGGCGCGTTTCCCGGCATCCATCAACTTGCCGAATAAGCCGCCTTCCGGTTTCGAGCCGTCGCCCATTTTCGCTTCGAACGTGATGCCGTCATCCATGTAATTCATCGCCCCGGCTTCGGCAATCACGGTTTCTTTGGGATCAAGCTCGATTTCGACAAGCTGCATGTCATCCCCGAAAATTTTATAGTCCACTTCATGACATTTTCGTCCACTCATTGAAGTTGAACGCCTGCAATCAAGCAGAAGAATGTCAGGCGTCAGGCACGTTCGATGTGCAGGGCTGTTAAGCCCATCCCTGCCATAAATGGCCGGTCTCAACGTTCAAGCAGGCTGAAGCCCGCTCAAGGGCGCTTCAGCGTCCTTCGCCTTCGAGACTGGCGATTGATCGCCAGGCGACAGCGAGAACTGAACAGCCCTGCGTTCGACGTGTCTGATGCCTTGTTTCTTCAACTTCATTGCGGTCGTTTATTGAAAAATCAAATGCACTTTCGGCACGGCGCAGACCTCGATTTTCAACGCATGAAATTCGAGGTCGCCGATTTTCAGCACATGTTGCAAGTAACTGACTTTGAACAATGACGACAACATCAGGTGCAGCAGGCGTTTGTGCTTCGCCTCGTCAAGAATCTTGCGCTGCTGCTCCGGCGTGGGATGCTCGATCACGCGAAAATGCGGAATGATTTTGGGCGTGACGCCGAGTTCGACTTCGAGGCTGTGCAGCTTGAATCCGGCATGTTCCAAAATCGGCAAATCCGCGTGTAATTCATCCATCACATCTTTGATTTTCTGGTGGCTGAAGTCGCTGATTTTATGCGCGACCGCCTGTTCTTCTTTGACCAATTCATCGGTCAACTGCGTCAAAAAATCGGTATCTTTATGCGGGTCGTTGAGGTGCATACGTATCTCCCTATAGCCACATCTCAGTTGTTCTGACGCAACAAGCTTTTGAAAGCGAGCTTGTCAGCGTTTTATCCAATCCCCGATGGTCGAGCCGTTGCGTTCTAAAGATCGCCTCTCTACTTTGTGTTCACTCAAAACTTTCTTGCATGATTTTTTGTAATACATCTTCAGGAATGCTTTGCGTATGTTGTATTTGAAGCATTCCTTTGGGAGTTATCTTGAATTCATCGAGAGACGTTTTATGAGATTGGACGGCTTTTGCTTCAATATTAATATGATCGTTAAAAGGAATGATGCGAATAAAACGATCTCCCACATAAAATGAAGGGAGTTTCGCCCATAATTTTTCTTCAATAATGTGCGATGTGCTTTCATGAACCAGTTCATGCAAACGCGTGAATCGTTGTCTCGTTTCAGCGTTAAATTTTTCTAAATATCGTTCAAATTCTTCATTCATCTCTTGCGTCCTTTGGTTTTCGCAAATCAACCTTGCCTTTAAACGTTGCCCCCTCAGCGACAAACACTCGATGAGCCGTTACATCGCCGATCACGGTTCCAGAGGCAAGAATGTCAATCCGGTGGCGCGCAAGAAGATTCCCCAACACAGTGCCTGCCACAACAATATTTTCCGCCTCAATGTCCGTCTTTACGACCTCGCCAGCCTCGACCCGGAAATTCCCGGAAACGCGGATGGGCGGCGAGTTCGCTGACCGCTGCTCAGAAGTCAGACGTTGCTGTTTGACGGCATAATACAAGATACTTCCGAACGTAAACCCGCCAAGAACAATCAGAACCTCAGCGGCGATATCAGGGATCATTACTGCGGCATCATCTGAAGCTGTCACCAGCGTAACAACGGCGAGGATCGCAAACACTCCTCCAATGACAAAAAATCCAAGGCTCACTCCTCTCGCCAACCTCGTGAGGAACATGTTTCTTTTCATCATCGCCTCCCTACCAATCACGTATCACGTTTTTCAGATGTCATAGAATGTATATTTCGTCCTCGTTCATCACATACTCCCTGGTGATATGCCTGCGGAATCATCAGAACAAGCATAACAATCCACGGAATTGTAAGAAGCCCAGATGAGGTATGCCCCCATCCCATCCTATTAAAGAGAACGATTAGTATACCCACCGTAATATTCCCGACAATTCCTCCTATTGTTGTGCGAAGAAGGAGTTTTCGTATCAGAGGTTTTTCCCAAGGTTCTACCGAATTTTTCATGAGTTGTTCCATTTCGTCTTTTTGGCATATATCAGATATATAATCCATTCATGTGTAAATTTTGACGTCTTCTTTATTACCGAGTGCTAACAATGTGTTTATCTAATTGCACATCTTTCGTAGAGACGCCCCCGGCGGGGCGTCTCTTCGATTGTGCGGTTATTTCCCCGACAGATTCAAAATCAAATCGCCGAGGCCGTAGCGTTCGACAAGCTGCTTGACTGCGCCGATCTGACCGAGAACCGCCGCGTCCTGCGTCGAGCCGGAGAGTTTCGCGAGCATCGCGGACAATGAAAGATTTTTCACCGTCTCGCTCGACACGCCTGCGTTTTCCAGCAGTTTCTTGACTTTCAAGACAAGGTTGTCTTCGCCGGGCTGCAAGAGCGCGTCTTTGAGTTCGGTCAAGACTGCATTGCTCTGTACCAATGCGTTTTTGGTTTTTCCTTCCATGACGGCGTTGACTAAACTGTTAAAGAACTCGGTTTCGCCGCCGACGATGTCGATCTTGGCGTTCTGCATCGCTGCCGCGAGGACTTGCGCCTGCGCCTGCGCGATGTCTTTTCTGACCGTAATTTCCTGCGTCGCGATATTTTCCTGCATCGAGAGTTTGAGTTTGAATTCCTCGAATTCGCGTCCGACTTCGTCATAGAGCTTCATGCTTTCGGCTTTTTGCTTCATGCCCTCGGCTTCGGCTTCATACTTCGCCTGCAAGCCGCGCGCCTCGGCTTCGCCCATCTGATAGGTCGCTTGCGCTTCGGCAGCGCCCATTTTCTGACGCGATTCGGCTTCCGCCAGCCCCATCAAGCGTTTGGCCTCGGCGTCTGCCGTGCCGCGTTTCTGAATCGCGACCGCTTTCGCTTCTTCGACTTTTGCGGCGGATTCCCCTTTCTGCAACATCGCAGACGCTTCGGCTTCGCCCATTTTCTGAGTGGTTTCGGCTTCCGCCAATCCCATCATCTTGCGGGCTTCAGCTTCCGCATTGCCTTTCTTTTTAATCGCCTCGGACTCGGCTTCCATGACTTTGACATGCGCTAATCCGGGGGCGGACTGCTCGGCGACAATGCCTTGCGCCATGACTTGTTTAGCCTCCGCCAATTTTACGGACGTGACTTTTTCCGCTTCCGCGATGATTTCTTTCTCTTTGGCTTCATGCACGGCGGCGCGTTCTTTGGCCTCTGCCGCTTTGATGTCTTTGATCAAGCCTTCCTCGGCAGACATTTCCGCCGTGGTAATCGCCACCTTTTTCAGGCGTTCCGCCTCGGCAATGGCGCGGGTGTCTTTGGTGCGCTCTTCTTCCTCAGCGACGGCGCGTTCGACGGCGACGCGCTGGCGGATAATATCCTGAATCGCCTTCTTTTCCTGCTCCACCGCTTTTTCTTTTTCGATATTCGCTAATGTAACCGTGCGTTCGCGCTTCGTGACTTCCAACTGTTTTTCCATCTCGATTCGCTCAGTTTCCAGCACGACGGCGCGTTCCTTATTTTTTAATGCGATTTCAATTTCACGGCCTTTGTTCGCCTCGGCGATCTGCATCTGCTCTTCCGTGTAAATGCGGGCTTGTTCGGCTTTCAGGCGCTCTTCCTGCGTCACCTTGTTTTTCAGCGAATCTTCCCGCGCCTGCGTCATTTCGATTTCCGCTTTTTTCTTGGCTTCCGCCTCGGCCTGCTGCCGCTCCAATTCCAGAATGCGCTCTTTCGCTTCGACATCGCGTTTTTTCATCGCTTCTTCTTTTTCGCGCTTGAGTTCGTTGGTGCGGATTTCCTCGGTCGAGGTCAAATCGGTGATCTTTTTGATGCCTTCCGCGTCCATGATGTCGCGCGGATCCATTTCGTCAATCGGCGTCTGCGAGAGGTAATCAATCGCCGCATCTTCTAAAATATAGCCATTCAAATCTTCGCCGATGGCGTCCACGATCTGCTGCTTGAAGACGGCGCGTTTGGTGAACAGGTCGGCGAATTGCATCTGCTTGCCGACGGTTTTCAGGGCTTCCGAAAATTTCGCCTGAAACAGATCATTCATCGTCTCCACCGTCGAGGCGCGGTCGCAGCCGATGGTCGTGGCGACGCGCTTGACCGCTTCTTCGTCGCGATTGATGCGGATGTAGAAATTGACCGAAATGTCGGCGCGGATGTTGTCCTGACAAATCAAGCCATCCGTGCCTTTGCGCGTAACGGTCATCATTTTGGTGGAAATATCCATCACGTTGACGCGGTGGATAATCGGGAAAACGAACGCGCCGCTGAAACAGACTTTCATCCCTTTGCGCGACGTGATGATCATCGCCTTGCCCGGCTCGACATGGCGCAGAAAGCGCGTCAGAAAGGCGATAGCCACGAAAAAAATAATGATTCCGACAACAATCGTTCCTCCGACTCCAAGGCTGAGAATGGTTTGTAAATTCGGCATATTCTGTTCTCCTTTTTTATGTAATCGTGGTTTATGAGTTGTGACTGGTATATGACGACAGATGTTAAGTCCGTTGCGTGAAACTACAAGGATGTGTGTAAGAACGGATTATTTAGGACATATCGTTATCTTATCCTTTCTTACATACATCCTTGTAGTTGCTCAATCAAGCCCTTCGACGCGGGTGACGTAAAACAGGTCTTTTTCTTCGTTATATTCGTAAATTACGGCACGGTCGTTCTTTTTCAAGCCTTCTTCCGCTTTAGCGCGAATATAGAGAATGCTCGGAATGCCGGTGACCAGAATTTCGCCGACGCCGGAGCGCTCATTGACTTCGGGCGACGTGACGCGGCACTCTTTGCCGACAAAATCTTTGCGGCTGACCGTTTCGATTTCGAACAGCTTTTCCATCGGCGACGTCGCAATTTTCGTGATAAACGCGGCAATCGGCACGAAGACGACGAAACAGACGATGAATCGAACCGGATCGGAGACCGCGCCGAACAGCATGTCTATCAATTTATTGAACAGGAGCGAATACAGCATCATCTGCCCTGAAAAAATCGTCAACCAGAGCGAAAACGGGACTTTCCCCAAATTCAACGCGCCAAGCAGTTCATCGCCGAAATCAATCTCATCCACATCGAAATCGAACAGGTCAATATCGAGGACGCCTAACACCACCGAAAACCAGTACAACAGCATCAGGCCGAATACGACCGTGTACGGCAGGTTGACCGTGCGAATCAATTCTAACAAGACGGACATTGATACTCACCTCCTTCATTTTTCTCAGGGCGAAACTGTTGTTTCGGCCACAACGAAACGCAGTTTCGTCGTAAAAGCGGCGTTCTTATAGCTGATATTTCTTCTTGATTTCGGTGATGCGCGCCCAGACTTTTTCGCTGACATCTTCCGGCCCCAGTTGGGCGAAAATATTCTGCAACACCCGTTTTTCATCCTCGTCAACCTGATTATCCCGCAAGGCGATGCCGAGCAAGAAATTCAATTCTTCCATGTCTATCGTCCCATCATTGGCAAAGACCGGGATGGACGAATACGCTAATTCGATATAGCTGTGGGCTGTTTCCATTGTTACACCTCGTTGCCAAGTTCGAAAGAAAAATTAACAGACTTGAAGCCCTGCCAGGGTTTTAAACCCTGGAAGGGCTGATGAAAATCACTGTTCATATCAAGAAGAGATTCAATGTTGCGCTTACGAACATTTTTCCGCTATTCCACTAATGAAAGGCGGTCGAAATTCCCGACTTTCCGTCCGATTTTCGCGCACGGTTTGCCTTCTAAAAGCACGACATCGGCGGTCACGTCAATCTTTTCACGGAACAGCGTCGAGCCGACGCCGTAAATATCCACCGGCACGGCGAGGTTTTCGAACAATTCGATTTTCTCGACATCGAACCCGCCGGAGACAATGATTTTCAGGTCGTTCAAACCATATTGGTCGAAAATCTGCCGGGCGCGGAACACCAATTCCGGGCAAACGCCGAGACTCCAGCGATCTTGCGGCGTCACGGTTTTATCCCGCAGCGTGCCGCCAGTATCGAAACGCACGCCCCAGAGTTTCTGTTTGCCAGCCCCGATCACCTTATGCCACAAACTGGAATCCTCGCCGTTGCCATGATATTCTTTGCAATGGGCTTTCACGACATCGAGCGTCGTGCCGACGCAGTCGTTATCCCAATCCACGAGCGCAATGCGGTTGACGTTGCCGTCAATCTGGCGGTCGAACGCGAGCGCCGCCGCGCTGGTCGAGCCGTTATATGAGCCAATCAGTGCGTGCGGAATCGTGCCAAGCCCCTCTTCGCCCCAATAATCGGCGTTGGCGTCAGTGCTGACGCCGAATGCGCCCGCTTTCATCGCAGCGTAGCCGTCAGTGGCCTGCACCCAGAAATGATCGAATCGCGCCGGGAAAAAGAGAATCGGCTTGCCGCGCGCCGCATTCACTACTTTCGCGGTCGCGGTCGCCGTCGCCGTCGGACGCGCAATCACGCCGAGCAGTACGGTTTCGAGATAGGCGTAATACTGCTGCGGCCCTTCAATCGTCAGAAACGGCTCCCACGGCTCGACGCGGTCGCCATCGTATAACGCCCTGACCTGAATCCGATCTCGGCAGTTCACCCATAAATCGTTCAACTGACGCCGAATCTTGTCGCGGTTGATAATCAGTTGCAGCGTTTTTTCTTCGTCGCCGTTCGGGTTGGCGGAATAATACTGATACTGCGCTTCGCGCAACTCTTTGTTCAAGCGCTCGGATTCCGCTTCGTCGCGGTAATAGCCGGTGCAATACTTCAAAATAGCAACGGCCTCATCGAGGCCGACCACGACTGCCGGTTTGCGAACGAAAAACTGATACAGCACACTCGGATTGTGCTGTTCTCGGCGCAAAATCTGGCTGACGCGGAGAAAATATTTATCGGAATAGTATCCGGCGCGGATACGGTCGAACGGGACTTTGAAGAGGGTCGGATCAAGGCGTGTGCTGGGCATAACGTGTCTCCTATCTGCCGAAAGGTCATGGGCGGAAACGCCCGGAATACGAAATCGAACGCAAATTTTCACGAGAACCGCCACAGAGTATAGGAAATGCGCAAAAAAATTGTCAAGGTTTTATCGCTGAACCAGGCAAGATTTCGAACCAATCGTCGCTTCTGCATGATGACCGTCTTTCATGAAACCCCGCGTGAAAAAAGTTGACAGAATATTCAAAAGCAGAAGAAATTTGTTAAAATATCAGCCTTTTCGTTATCAAGCAACAAATCTTGTATTGGGGCAAACGTATGGGAGAATTACCAATCATTTTCACACCGCTGCGACAGCAGCTTTTGGATGCCGCCGCCCGCTTTGCGACGGACGCGCAGCCGCTCAGCGACCTGTTGACCGCGATGGTGAACGACATCGAACGCGCCATCGCTGAGCCGTTGGAACTGTTTCCGGTCTGCCATCATTCGCCCTCGTCGGCGCTCCATATCGTGCGCCGCCTGCGGGAACGCCCGCCGAAAGTGATTTACATGGAAGGGTGCGAAGATTTGCAGGCGGTGATCGAGCATCTGCAAGATTGCAAACTGCCGGTGGCGTTGCAGGCGTTTGCGGGCGAATCCGACGCCTTTCCGCCGACATGGACGCCGTTGAGCGTCGTTTTGCCGCTGACCGAAGCGTCGGCGGAATATCAGGCGATTGCCTACGCCTTGCAGCATCCCGACGACGTGCAGCTTGTCTTTGTGGATTATGCGGTGGATTTCGTCTTTCAATGGACGCCACAGGAAGAGGACGCGCTGAAAAAGGCGACGCCAGATGAAGAAAATCTGCCGTCGGAAGAAGCCGGAATGCACGGCACGGCGGTAGGTCTGGAACTCGGCGACATGACGCCGACGTTCGACCAATTCCTCGAATTCCTGCTGCGCAACGCCAACACGCGCCATTTCGCCGAATGGTGGGATCAATACGTCGAACAGGCGGTCATCGGCAGCGATTATCAGACCTACCGGCAGGTCATGTTTCTGATCGGCAGCTTGTTCCGGCGATTGGGGCGCACAGCCGACGACACCCGCAAGGACGAGTTGCGGGAAAAATACATGTGGACGCGCATCAAAACACATCTCCGCACGAACAAGATCGATCCGAGCGATGCGATTTATATCTGCGGCGCGGCGCATACCGCCAGCCATGTCGAGGAATTCGGCGTGAACAGCGACGCCTTCTGGGCGATTCCGGCGCGCACGAACACGAAATGGCTCTACGGCCTTATTCCGTCCAGTTTTGCGGCCATCGAATACCAGTTCAACAACCCGGCAGGCACGATTTCGCTTGCGGAAACGTCATGGAAAAAGGGCTTGAAAACCGACAGTTTGAAATCATTTCTGCTGGAAAAACCGAACAAAAAATCCGCGAAAAAAGCGTCGAAAACGTCGCCTATCGTGATTCCGCCCGCTGTTTCAGGCGATCAGCCGACGCGCCTCGTGGATTTTCTGACGCGCCCGCCGCATTTGGCGCAAGAAGATGAAGGCCAACTGCTGCAATGGTGCGCCGACATCGTCGCGCTGGCCCGCAAAAACGGCTATTTGTCCAGCACAGCGGATTCGATTGCGATTTACGAAACCTCCATGCTGCTCGCCAATCTGCGCAACCGCCCGCATCCGTCGCCCTACGATTTTCAGGACGCCGCCGTCACCTGTCTTGAAAAAGACCGGACGCCGAAAAAGCGCAATGTCGCGCAGTTATGCCTGCAATTGCTCGGCGGAGATCGCGTCGGCGTCGTGGGCTACGCCTCGCTGCCGCCGCTCGTGCAAAACATCTACGACCGGCTTGAGCCGCTGAACGTCAATCTTTCCGCCAGCACGAATCAGCGGGCGCTGATGGATTTCAAATCGTCGCCGGAACTGCTCGCTTGCTCCGACGTGCTGTGGCGGCTGAATTACCTGCTCTCGAACACGGTCGTGCAGCCGATTATGGGGGAACGGACGCTCGGCCATGCGCCGGTGCAGGAGTCGTGGGATATTCGGATCGGCAAATATCAGGGCGCGGTGATTCAGCTTGGCTACGAAGGCGTGACGCTTGAGCAGGTGTTGGAGCAGCGCATCAAGAAAAAAGCGTTCGATGCGCAGGCGCGTGCCAGCGTCGCGCTCGAATGCGGGGAAGACACGATTCTGTATCTCCACAGCCCGCGCCTGACGCAGGAACTCGGCGAACACGCGATTCTGCTCTTAACGAATGAAACCAGCGCCGAGGACGCGCCGGAGATTTTCGACCGGGTGCGGCGGATCGCGCATTATTATCGCGCCACGCCGACCGGCCTCCCGTCGTGGCTGCAACGCTTCGTCGCCACCGGCTATTCGCATTACGCCACGCTGCTGCCGCAAGCGTTTACGGATCGCGGCACAACGCCGGAGCAGATCGCCGGAATGTTCGGCTTTATTTTCACGCTCGAAAGCTTCGCGCTCGCGATGGGATGCAGCCGCTCGCAACTCTTGATCGCGGTGCGGCAGACGGGCCAATCGCAGCCCGAACCAGGCAAACTCGGTTTGCTCTGGACGGCGGAATGGCTGTTGAATCTGCGAACGCTGGAAGAAATTCGCGCCTTTTTCGCGCATGTTCTGACGAATCCGCTGATGATGGCGGCGTTCCCGGATTATTTGAAAGGCTTTCTGTTGGCGTTGAACTTCACGCCCCGCATCGCCCGCTTCGTCGTGGAATTGCTCAGCAACGTCTTCGGCGAACTCTCGAATTCGCAGCTTATGCCGTATCTGCCGGAATTGATTATGCGGCTGCGGTCATCGGGGCAATTAGTGCAGACGCTCTTGAAAGAAGCGTCCGCGAGTTTCCCGAATACGCTGACGGAGTTTGTCTCATGGTGCGCGCCCTGGGCTGAAATGCCGAAAGCGCAGCCGCAGCCGCAACAGCGTCAAGTCCTTGTCGCGGAAGTCTTCAGCCCGGCGGAACAGCAACTCCGCGCCCTGCTTTTCCAAACGCCCGCCGCGACCGACGCGATGGCGCAATTGTTAGGACTGCAATCCGGCGTCTGGCGGCAGGAAACCGCAGCAACAGAGATGGCGACAGAAAACAGCGATGATGCTGCACCGAATGAACAGGTTGTTCAGGCTGTTTTGCAACGCTTTCCGGGGACGACAGAAGTGATGGCGGCTTTGCTGCGATAAGCATTTTACAACCACAGAATATCCATCAGGGAATCTCGTCTTTGCCCAATTGGCGGAATTTCCGCTGTAATTCGAAATCATCGGACACGATAATATCTTCCAGCACCTTCAGACGTTCTTGTACGCCTGCCGTCAACGCTGGGCGAGATTCTAACTGAACAATGCGCTGCTCCAATTCCTGAATTTTTTGCTGACTGGCGTTCCCTTTATTTGCGCGAAGCCAGGTAGTGATGATGCGAGTGGCGAACCCGCCAATAATGGCGAGTGCGGCGATTTCAAACGGTCCCATAAGCTCTTCCTTTTTTGAATACGCCCTGGCAGGGTTTTAAATCCTGCCAGGGCTGTCATATTATGCGAGATATTTCCGTGGATCGGCGATTTTGCCTTCAATTGCGCTGGCGACGACGGTCGCGGGACTGGCAAGAAAAATTTTAGAATCCGCAGACCCCATCCGGCCTTTGTAATTGCGGTTGCTGGAACTGATCATGCGCGCATTTTTCGATAATACGCCCATGTGACTCCCGAAGCAGGGGCCGCAGTTCGATGACTCGACATTCGCGCCCGCTTTGATGAAGACTTGCAAAATTCCCTCATCCATTGCTCGCTCATACACCTTGCGGCTGGCGGGAATCACAATCAGATTCACGTTCGGATGCACCTTGCGGCCATTCAGCACTTCCGCGCCCGCGACTAAATCTTCATACCGCCCATTCGTGCATGCGCCGAGAAAGGCATCGGTAATCACGTCGCTCTCCACCGCGCAGAAATCGGGCGTCGGGTTCTTCTGGCTCTCCGCGATCATCTTCTGGACGTTTGAAACCGTCGTCACATTCGCCGGTTTATGCGGAAACGCCACGCATGGCTCTAAGGTAGATAAATCAATCGTCATGACATCGGCGTATTTCGCGTCGGCGTCGCTGTCAATCGGCTCGACCGGCCACTGCGAGCGGCCTTGCAGATAGGCCGCCAGCGTCTCGTCATACCCCATGATGCCAGTGCGGGCGCTCATTTCCACCGCCATGTTGCAGATCGTGGTGCGGGCGTCCATGCTTAACCGCCGCAGCCCGTCGCCGGTGAATTCCGCGACGCGTCGGGCGCATCCGTCCGCGCCGATTTTGCCGATAATATGCAGAATGATGTCTTTGGAATAGACTCCTTTGGGCAGGTCTCCGACTAACTCGAACTTGAAGGTTTCCGGCACGACAAAATCGTAGATGTGGCCGGTCGCCATTGCGTAGAAACCATCGGTCGTGCCGACGCCGAACGCTAACGCCGCCATTGCGCCGTTGGTGTCGGTGTGGGAATCCGTGCCAAGCACAATATCCCAGGGGACGATCTGGCCGTCTTCCATCAGCACGACATGCTCAATGCCGTCCCCTTCTTTATACGCTTTGCAGCCGCACTTTCTTGAGAAGTCTTCCATCACATCAATCCCTTCCGCCACCGGCACGGAATACGCCGGCACGGAATGATCGGGAAGGAAAAAGAGCCGTTTCGGATCGAAGACTTGCGACGGCTTGCCGTATTTTTCCAACAGATCAGTGAAATTCTCGACAAAGCCGTTGATGGCGGGCGGCCCGATGACATCATTAAAAAATAATTTGGTAATCGGCAGCCGTTCGATTTTTTCGCCTGCGAAGACCGGGCGTCCGACCTGCCGCGACACAATTTTTTCTACCAGTGTTTGTCCCATAGATGTTGTGTAATAGAACATTGATTGGACTGATTTTCACTGATTTTTTTATCAGTATCGCTCAGCCGAATCAGTGTTCTATTCTTTAAGCAGCGCGTAACATTTCTTCTAAATGCGCCCGGACGCGGCCAATCGTGCCGCCCTGTTTAAATGTTTCTTTATCGTCGGCGCTCATGTCGAAGCGGAGGGTTGTTCCTTTCGTCTGATTCCGAATCGTCCCGGCGTCTAAATCAACCTGCAATTCATCCCCTATTTCAAGCCCGGTCGAGTCTGGCACGGCAATCAACACCAGCCCGTTGCTGAGGGAATTGCGATAAAAAATATCAGGATAGGACTGCGCAATCACGCAGACCACATGATTGTCTTTAATGGCGTACACCGCCTGTTCCCGGCTTGACCCGCAGCCGAAATTTTTGCCTGCGATCACAATATTCTGCGGCGTCTGGCGGCAGCGTTCCCGAAAATCGGGATCATATTTGTCAAAGGCGAATTTTTTGAAATGCGCCCGATCAGTGCTTTGCTGCAAAAACAGGGCGGGAATAATATCATCGGTATTGATGTCCGTCCCGAACACTGACGTGACTCGTCCTGTAATCATTATGTCACCTCATCATGCAATTTCGATTAGTGAAAACGTGATGTCTGCAATTGTTCGAGCGCATATTGGCGTAGCAAGCGAGTTTGTCAATAATAAACACAAGATTAACGGATTTTAATCGTGGATTAATCTTCGATTAAGCCTGACGCGCTATTTTAGACGCAACCTCGATACAGAGGCGAATGAGTCCATTGATAACACACAAAAAAACCGAGAGCCTGGCTATCGGCAAAAAGGAGAAAACAATCTATGAAAAAGACGATCATGTTGTTAGGAATGATATGCGTATTATCAACGGCGTCGCTATTATCCGCTCAAGAACGCTTTACTGTCAGCGGCGTGATTGCTTTTCCGAAAACCGGAAAACTCGTCATTACACTCATGACAGAAGCGGAATACCAACGTCATGAACAAGAAGACCGCGACCAACAGCAACCGAACATGCCGCAATTAACACAGACGATTGAAATCGACAAAGAACACGCCGCGCAGAAAAGCGCCGCCTTCACGTTTAAAGATGTGCCTGCCGGGGCATACGCCATTTTTTGTTATCAGGATGTGAACAATAACGGCAAATTGGATGAAGGGATGTTCGGGCCGAAAGAACCGCACGGGACGTATCTCGCTGAAAAAGGCGGGTTTGGCCCGCCGAAATTCGACGAGATTAAATTTGACATCAAACAGGATACGACTGATATTGCGATGACATTAAAATAATCGAACGCGATGTTTCATGCTGTCAGGCTCTGATATTGAGCCTGACAGCGTATTTTTTATAATCAAAATCCAACATATAACCTGAAACGACACATCTTATCAGGCATGTCGAACTTTTTATTGACACCAGAGAGAGAACAGAAAAAAGGGAAAAAACCATGAAAAATACACAAATGTATCGTATTGCGGGAATCGTTCTTATTGTCGCATGTTTGGCCGCCATGGGCGGGCAACTCAGCATCATGACGAATTTTGATTGGGAAGGCCGCTCGTTTTCAGAAGTATTGGTTATGTATCACAATGGAGGCGCGATCCTCAAACTTTCGTGGAGCATATTTCTTGTCGGAGCGCTGTTGATGATCCCATCAGCTTTATTATTGCACAAGGTATTTTTTCGCAAACAGACGCCATTCTTGTATATTGGCACGACATTCGGAGTGATCGCGGGCATGTCGTATGTGATCGGCATCATGCGATGGATTCTGTTGGCGAGCGCGCTGTCTGCCGCGTATGTCGCTCCAACAGCCGCCGAGAGCGCGAAAGAAACCATCGAAATCGTCTTTCAGGCGTTCAATGTGTATGCCGGCAACAGTTTTGGGGAAACTCTTGCGCCGATAACTCATGCCATCTGGTTAGTCATGCTTGGATTCGCGATGCTCAAAAGCCCGATCTGCGGGCGTTGGCTTGCTGTCGCGCAAATTCTCTGCGGAATCGTTATTGCGTGGCGTCCGCTCGAATATGTCGGCTTGAAAACGCTGGCGTCCATCAGCGATATCGGCATCTTACTATGGACGCTCATGTTATTCGTCTTCGGAATCGTCTTGTTACGCGCAAAAGATGAAAATAATATCGGCGAGATTTAAGGCATCTCGCATTCGCGAATATCATGTGATCTGTGTGACAGTTGTTCCTTTTTTAACATCGCGTCCCCTGTCAGGCAAGGCTTGAAGACGGCGCGGCAGGGGAGACGAACGAACTCAATGCTCAAATCCATCCGGTCGAGATTTACGCTATGGTATATCGGCTCGTTTATGGCGCTCATTCTGCTATCGTTCGCTGCCAGCGACGGGCTATTTCATCTGTTTGCGGTGAGCGCGATAGATCGCGCGTTGTTAGAAGGCGCGCGCCAGGTGGAAAACACTCTGCCTGCCTGCGCCTCAATGGCGACCGATCAACTATCGTCAGCATTTCAGGATTGTTTTGATCGCACGTTGCGCCAGTTGTTTCCCGCTGATGTTGTCTATGCCCAATTATTAGGCGCTTCCGACGCCTCAAACACCAGGCCGACGACATTGGCCGCGTCGTATGTATTACAGCAAACGCCGCTGTCAATCGCAGAGGAGATGCGCAATGTCGTCCGACAAGACGCGCAGCCGCATTTTGAAACCGTCGAAACGTTCGAAGGATTGTCGTTCTTCCTCAAACTCCGACTCTTGACCATGCCGCTGCGCCTTTTCGATTCGATGCCTGCGACACTGCAATTGGGCGTGGTCATCGGCGAACCCGATTACAGCGCGTCACTGCATTCCCCCATCACAGAACGCGCACACATCTTCGTCTTCGTGTTTCCGTTTATGTTCGCGCTGGTTTCGGTCGTCGGCGCGATCTTCATGAAACGCGCCTTCGCCCCGATTCATGAACTTTCCACGCTCGCCCGCCAGATTTCCGCCGAAAACCTCTCGCAGCGAATTACGACGGTGCGAAGCCGCGATGAAATCGGCGAATTAGCCGAAACCTTCAACGAAATGATCTCCCGGCTCGAAACCTCATTTCAGCAGATTCAACAATTTTCCAGCGACGTGGCGCATGAACTGAAAACGCCGCTGACCGTGCTGAAAGGGGAAATCGAAGTCGCGCTGCGCAAGGAGCGTTCCCCGGAAGAATATCGCGAGATGCTGGCGAATCTGCTTGAATCAGCGAATGATCTGGGGAAGATGGTGGAAGATTTGCTGTTATTAGCCCGCATAGACGCCCAGCGCGTTCCGATTGCGTCAGAAGATGTTGCGCTAGATGAATTGACGCTTGAAACCTATGAATCCCTGCTCGTGCTGGCGGAGCAGAAGCAGATTGCGGTCAACCTGCGAGAGATTGAACCGGTGACGATTTCCGGCGATGCCGGGCTGCTGAAGCGAGTCATCAGCAATCTCATGATCAATGCCATTACCTATACGCCAGAAGGCGGAAAGATCGAACTTACAGTCGAAAAAACCGCGCAATCAGCGATCTTCACGGTTGCCGATACCGGCATCGGCATTCCCGCCGACGCGCTGCCACATATTTTCGACCGCTTTTATCGCGTGGATCAATCCCGTTCGCACGAAACCGGTGGAACTGGCCTCGGTTTAGCGATTGTCACACAGATTGTCGCCGCGCATCATGGTAAAATTGAGGTGGAAAGCATGGTCGGCAAAGGCACGACCTTTCGATTGGAATTGCCACGCCTGCAACGCGACGAGCAAACAGAGACGTGATCAGCGCTCGTCACCTGATTCCGCACAGTTTCACGCTGGCGCGTCTCCTGCTTTTTCCGGAATTTTTACACGTCTGGCATCGGCAGTTGATGCTGCCGGCGTTAGGGATATTGCTCCTAATCATCTTCAGTGACTCGCCGTTCAAGCATAGCCGCGTCGCTATTCCACAAAGAAATCCTCAAAAACGCATTCCACGACTTGACAAAGAACCCAACTGCGGACATGATGGATGCAGAATGCGAATCGAGCATTTCGAAGAGCACACCGCCCTGGCAAGATGGTATGAATAAAAAATCACAATTCCTGTTTATATAGTGCTACTGTTTTTTCAACGTGTACGTGATGGAGACTCGTATTTGTTAGGTCTTGAAAGAACATGACCAACTTGGCTTTGTTATTATGATCAAAACAATTTGCAACATCCTCATCGAAGCTGGCATCATCGCGTTAATCGCCCTTCCGCCGATTTTTTTCGGATCGATTCTGCCTTCCCACATTACCAATATCGAACTCGCGATTCTCGGTATTGGCGTGATTTGGTTCATCAAAACGCTGATCAAAGGGTCGCTGATATTCCACCCCGCCCCGTTAGACCTGCCGATTCTGCTGATCTTAGGACTTGGGGTCGTCAACATCGCGACATCTGTCTATCGCCATGATACGGAAGCCAATGTGTATCTATTCGCATTTTACGCGTTGCTCTATTTTTTCATACGCCAGCAGCTTCGAACGACGCGCCGGATTGTCGGATTGGCCTTTATTCTCGTCTTAGTCGGAAGCGGAGAAGCCGTATTCGGGCTGGTGCAATATCTTCGGGATGCGACGACCGTGTTGGGCTATCCGACGCCCAATATCGGCACGGTCAACGCCACGTATTTCAGCCATAATCATTTCGCTGGTTTCCTCATTCTCATCCTCCCGATAGCCATCGGATTGTTCGTCGGCGCAATCAATATCGAAAAGAAAATGTTTCTGTTCATTCTGATCGGCGTGATGGGCACCGCGCTTGTCCTGGCGCTTTCTCGCGGCGCATTCCTCGGCTTTGCGGTTGCGATGATGGGATTTCTCCTCTTTTTTATCTTGAAGCGCATTCGAGAAGGAGAACGCATCTGGAAAATATTACTGGCGCTGACGTTAGTCGGAATCGTCATCGTGGCGGGCATCGTGTATATCGGGTTTTCGCCGATTGCCCACCGAACCTTGGTGCAATCATTCATCCCAGACGCCGAGACGATTGAAAAAGAGATTCGGTTTCCTCTCTGGCGAAGCGGCTTGCAGCTTGTCAAAGACTTCCCGATCTTCGGAAGCGGATTGGGAACATTCGAATTCATGATAGAACGGTATCGCCCTTTAGAGTTAGCGCAGCAGCAAGAAGCGGTGTACGCGCATAACGACTATTTGCAATTAGCGATTGAGATGGGGATTCCGGCTCTTTTTGTGGTCGTATGGGGATTGTTTCGTTTCGTCCGGACGATGCTGCGGGCATATTTTGCGCATGAGGATCAACTCCTTTCCTCAATTGTGCTTGGCGGAGCCAGCAGTTGCATCGCGATTGCCGTTCAGAGCTTTTTTGATTTCAATCTGCATATTCCGGCCAACGCTGTGCTGTGTTGCGTGGTGCTCGCCTTAACGACTGCCGCCGCCGAGTTTCTCGCTATCGGCAGAATACGAGTCCGAAAATCGCGACGAAACGGGCAGCCGCAGAACCGAGAAGTGGTTTCGGAGCCACATGAAACCGATGCATCAATCCGCGCCTCCTGGAAATTTGCGGCGGTTTCGTTGTTGATCTGCCTCGGCCTGCTATTTCATTTTCGCCAGCCGCTCGCCTCAATCTATTATAGCCGCGGAAAAACAGCGCACAATTTAGCGGATTATTTCGCCGCGCTTCCCTGGTATGAAAAAGCGATCCGTCTCGATGCCGGGAATGCGCTGTTTTACGAAACGCGCGGGCAGCTCTATCTTGATCTTGCCGCAATCTCGCCTCATGCCGATAAATGGTATCGCTTCGCCATTCCAGAGTTCCGAAAAGCGATGGCGTTGAACGCGAATTATGCCGCGTATTACCATCAATTAGGTTGGACGTATGCCGCATTAGATATGGAAGAAGAGGCGCTGAGGGAGTATCAACAGGCCATTGTGTACGCCCCGCAGATCGCATTTTATTATGAACGCTTAGGAATGTACTCTCTCTCGCTCAACCGCGTGGAAGAGGCCATGAACGCATTGCAGCAAGCCGCGCGACTCGATATCAAGCGTGTAGAAACATTCATGCAGGCATGTCAGGAGCAAGGGCTTGAATATGAGGCGTACCAACAGCTTGTTCCGCAAGACGCCGATGCGCGCAAACATTTTGCAGAATTACTCGCGACACAAAAGCTTTGGGAAAAAAGTAAGAGCGAATATCGTCATGCGATTGCGCTGTCAGGAAACGCGCAGCCCTATTATGACGCCATGCTGAAGGCGTGCGAGCAGCGGCAGGATTTTGACTGCCAGCGAGAGCTTCTGCAAGAAATGGCTCAGCGGCATCCTGAAAAAGACATTGACTATGGCCTCAAGATCGCTGAAACGTTTGAGAAAGAACAACGCTGGGACGACGCGAAGCAGAGTTATCAAACCCTGCGTGATGCTCATCCTGATGCGGATTCGATTTCGAACCGATTGGGAAATCTGCATGTCCGCTTAGGCGAAATTTCCCAGGCGATCCCCATTTACGAAACGCTCATCACGCTTCGCCCGACCGAAAATGGCCTGTATCATACGCTTGCCAATCTGTATCAACAGAAACAGGAAATGGCATCTGCTCAACACGTCTATCAGCAGGCCATTGCCGCCGGGCGCGCGCAGCCGGATATTTACAGCGGCATCGGGCAACTGTATCAACAACAAGGAGACGCGAAAAAGGCGTTAGAAGCCTACCGGCAGGCCATACAGGCCGGAGAAGACCGCTTTGCCGTGTATCAGCAGATTGCGCAGATATATCAGGCGCAAAAAAATACGTTCGAACTCGATTTTCTGTGGGAGCAATATATTCTGGCGCATAAGCAGCATCCTGAAAACATCATGCCATTAGTGCAGCAGTATCAGGCGCAAGGCGAATGGCTGAAAGCTGTGACGCTGATGAAGGAAGTGGTGGCGAACGCGCCGACGAATGTAACATTTCGCGCATTTTTAGCCGGGTTGTACGAGCAGAAAGGGATGGTGGCGGAAAGCGCCGAACAGTATGAACGCATTTTGCGCATTCAGCCCGATCATCAGCAGGCCAAACAGAAATTGGCGCAGTGAGATTGTACGTCGAAACTGTAGTTTCGACGTACACCGCGAATACGATCTTTCGAAACACAATTTCGTATAACAAGGATGGAAACGAAATGAATCAGTCGCAGATGCGTCGAGATGAACTGATGTTTGTTCTGGAATCGGATGAACAACGCTTTCTGACGATGCTCCGCGCTCGTTTGCTTGATGAAGGCTGTAATCTTCCGATACGCCTCGCCCAACAGCATTTTTATGCGGCGCTGTCGAATCAAGAAGGGCGTGTTATCAAACCGTTGGCGCACGCCGAATTTTGCAACGCGATCCGCGCCTATCTTTCGACGCTTGCGGATGCGGAGCGCGCCATCGCCTGCGAAACGACTCGCGCGATTGACGAAATCACGCGCGCCTGGCAGCTTGACGACACGCTCTTTCAGGAGACCGGCGAGCAGTTCTTGAACAGACTGCGGACCATCATCGCCGACCTCTGGCAAGCAAACGGCATGACGCCCGCCGACGGTTGCGCCGAAACGATTCGGCGGCGGTTGTATATCGCGCTCACGACGGCCTTGCTGAGCAAAATACGCATACGAAACGAATTCGCGCGCGTGTTTGGTTCGATTCCGAATCTGCTGCGGGCAATGGCCGCCGATCATGCGGAATTTTGCCGCTTTATGGCATTCTGCTGCGAACGTACCCCATTTTTTCTTCTGTTAGCATCGCAAACCTTCTGGCGAACATTGGAAACGGTTCGTCTGGAAATTCCGATCTGAAAACTATGACGATTGTCCTGATCAGTTCTGATGCAGTTGATGTTCAGATGGCCGGGCCGGGCATCCGCTATTGGGAATTCGCCAGGCACTTATCTCGGAATCACGATGTCATCCTTCTGACCCCGAATGTCTCGTCGCTCTCTCACCCCAGAGTCGAAATGATGCAACATACTCCCCATGCCCTCGATGCGGCGTTACGCCGCGCTGACGCGGTCGTCACTCAGGGATTTATGTTCCGACTCTTACCATTGTTTCTGCGCGATGTGCCGTTGGTCGTAGATCTTTCCTTTCCCCTGTCGGTGGAACTTTTGGAGCATCATTCGCATTTACCGCTCAGGAACGCCAGTCTCTCGCATGCCTATTGTGTCGAGCGCACGAAAATGCTGTTGCTGCGCGGTGATTTTTTTCTGTATAGCCATGAACATCAGCGGGATTACTGGATCGGAATGTTGACGGCCATCGGGCGGCTGACGCCATCGCAATACAGGCGCGATCCCTCGCTCTCGCGCTGGTTCGGCTGCGTGCCGTTCGGACTGTCGTCGGAGCCTCCGGTCGCCACGCGCCCGGCATTTCATGGCGATGGCGCGATTCTCCCGCAGAGTCGGATCGATTCGGACAAGGACACGATTGTGTTGTGGGGCGGAGGGCTGTGGCGTTGGTTCGATCCGTGCGTGGTGATTCGCGCAATGGGAGAGATCGCGCAAACGCGCCGCGACATCAAATTGCTGTTTATTTGCGGAAAACGGTCGCATAGCGAAACAACTGGCGTGAATGTGGCCTATGTGATTGATGAAGCCATCGCCCTGAGCCAGGAATTGGGCATATACAATGAGACGGTATTTTTCAATCATGAATGGGTTCCGTATCAAGATCGAGGGAGTTATTTTCGAGAAGTTGATCTTGGCGTCAGTACGCATTTCGACAATCTGGAAACGCGTTTTTCCTTTCGGACGAGGATTTTGGATTATCTATGGGCTGAATTGCCGATTATTGCGACGAAAGGCGATTATTTCGGCGACGTGATTGACGAACATGAATTGGGAATGACCGTAGAGCCGGGACAGGCAGGACAGATCAAAGCAGCCATTCTGCGGCTGACTGACGATCATGAGTTCAGAGAGCGTTGCCGGGCGAATATTCGGCGCATTCGGCAGCAGTTCGAGTGGCAGGCCGTCATGCAACCCTTAGAGCAATTCTGTGAATCTCCATATACAACAAGCCAGCTTTCCCGAATGGCAAAGTGGACGAGCCTGCTCGGATTTTATGCGACGACCGGCAAAATCATGCTGCAATATCAGGGATACCAGAAACTCTTCCAGAAAATACGCCAGCGGCTTCGATAAAACATCCAGAAGCCTCTCATTTTTCGGTGTGTTCTTCGCGGTGTTCATTCCAAAGATATATGGGAATTTTCTTGACAGTTTCGTCTATCGGCAACAGGGAATAATCACGTGAATGAAGCATAACTCAAGAAATTTCCACGAGTTTCTATGAGCATGCCTGCGCAAATTACGAAAAAGTATCAATCACGCGAGGTAATGGTATGCCGAATGGAAATCATAAATTACAACAAATTTTGGATATGAGCCAGGAAATCGAGCAAGTGCGCGACGTGGACGTCTTGTTGGAAAAAGTGCTCGCGGTCGCGCGGAAATTAGCGAATGCGGACGCTGGTTCGATTTACGTCGTGAAAGACTTGGATGTATTAGAATTCAACCACTCGCAAAATGACACCTTGCAACAGGAGTTAGGCCCTGAAAAAAAATTGATCTATAACACCTTTACCGTCCCGATCAATCACAAGTCCATTTCAGGGTATGTCGCCAGTACCGGCGAATTACTCAATATCCCGGATGTGTATCAGCTTTCCACGCAACATGTCCCCTATTCGTTCGATCCCTCGTATGATCAGCGCTCGCATTACACCACACGTTCGATGCTCACCTTTCCGCTCAAAAACAATCAGAGCCGGGTGATCGGCGTCATGCAGTTGATCAATGCCAAAAACGAGATCGGCGAGATTGTGGCGTTTTCCGAAGACGATATTCCCTTGATGCGGATTTTTGCGAACAGCGCCGCGATGGCGTTAGAACGCGCGCAGATGACGCGCGCGATTATTCTGCGCATGATCAGCATGGCGGAACTACGAGACCCGGAAGAAACTGGTACGCATGTCAATCGTGTGGGCGCGTATTCCTCCGAAATTTATGAAGCCTGGGGGAAAAAGCGGGGCGTTTCGCAGATGGAAATAGATAACTTCAAAGATATTCTCCGCATGGCTGCGATGCTGCATGATGTCGGCAAAGTCGGCATCAAAGACGAGATACTTCAAAAGCCCGGCAGACTGAATGATCATGAATACGAAATCATGAAACAGCATGTGATTATGGGCGCGAAGCTTTTTCTCCATCCCCAATCCGAGTTTGATGAGATCGCTGGACAAATCGCCTTGAATCATCATGAACGTTGGGATGGCACAGGATATCCCGGCCATGTCGATCCGCGACGCAATGGCGAACCGATTCCCAGCTATACCCTGCCGAATGGGAAAGCGCGCGGAAAAAAAGAAAATGAAATCCCTCTATTTGCCCGCGTCGTCGCTGTTGCGGATGTCTATGACGCCTTGTCCAGCAAACGCGCGTACAAAGATGCCTGGACCGAAGATGATGTGTTCAATGAACTCCGCAAAGGCTCTGGCAAACATTTCGATCCTGAGATGATTGACGCATTTTTTTCGATTCTCGACGTGATTCGATCTGTCGGACAGCGCTATTCAGGATAAGTATGTGTGCGCGGACGCATTGCTGGCGCGATTCTTTTCCTGGATGCGCGTTCATTTCTCCGAATGGACATTTTTTATTTGACAGAATGTCAACGCGTGTGTAAGGTGCGGAATAGGGGGGCCGTACTGATATTTTCAACGAACACAGAGAGAGTGCATGGAGAGTAATATGCCTCAGACGGCTTGTATCGTAGCATGAAGACGTCCGAAGGCATGAAGGAGGACAGACCAGTGTTTCAAGAAGAAGTTCATTTACAAGATTACCTGCGAATTCTCAAAAAACGACAATGGGTCATTATTACGTTTTTTGTCATAATCATCGTCAGCGTGACCGTCGCCACCTTTTTGAGTTCCCCGGTGTATAAAGGCACAACCCGCATCCTTATCGAAAAAGACACCCCGAATATCCTCTCGTTTCAAGAAGTGCTGGCATTCGATACGTCAGATACCGACTACTATCAAACTCAATACACGATCTTAAAAAGTCGTTCATTAGCCAAAGCCGTCCTGGATCAAATCGGAAGCCTACAGCAAGAAGAGAAGCAAGACGCCGGATTTTCATTGAGCGGCGCATTGAATGAATTGCTGCTGCTGGCAGGATTGCGCGAACCGTTGACGGATGAAGCCAAACAACGCTTGATGGAGCAACAGCGTATTGATAATTTTTTGAATAATGTCATTAGCGTTGAGCCGATCAAAGGAAGCTGGCTCGTTGATATCAGCGCGCTGTCCGTGAATCCCGAGCTTGCCGCGCGGGTTGCGAATACACTGGTGGAGGTGTTTATCGCGCAAAGTCTTGAATCGAAAATGTCGGCATCAAAAGATGCGGCTGGCTGGCTGGAAGATCAACTGAAAACATCGCAGCAAAAAGTGGCTGAATCAGAGGCCGCATTATTAGCGTATAAAGAAAAATATGGCATTATCTCGTTCGAAGATCGGCAGAATATTGTGACGCAGAAACTCTCCGAACTGAATACCGCTGTCAACAATGCCCGCATCAAACGGATTGGCGTCGAAGCCCAATACCGCCAGATTCAGGAATATCTGAGCGCCGAAGCCACTGCCTCAGCAGCGGAAACCGTCGCCAAATTAGAGACGCTTTCGCAAGTCATCAATAACCCGTTCATTCAAAATTTGAAAGTCGAACTCTCGAATTTAGAGGTCGAACAATCGGAACTCCTCAAAAAATTTCGCCCCAAACATCCCAATGTCATCGCCGTACGGTCGCAGGTCATTGCCGTACGTGACCGGATTAGCGCGGAAGTTCGGCAGATTGTCACCAGCATCAAAAATGAGTATGAATTAGCGTTAGCGCAAGAAGAAGAGATGATGGCGGCGCTGGAAGAACATAAACAGGAAGCGCTGGATTTGAATCAAAAATCAATTACGTATGCTGTTTTGGAGCGGGAAGCCGACAGCAATAAACGCGTATATGACACGCTGTTGCAGCGGACAAAAGAAACAAACGTCACCGAGCAGTTAGAGACCATCAATGTCCGCGTGATTGATCCGGCGTCCGTGCCGAATTACCCGATTGCGCCGCGCAAGAAGCTCAATATTTTTCTGGCGATTATCGTCGGTCTGGTCGGAGGCTCAGCGCTCGCCTTTTTCTTCGAATTTCTCGACAACAGCATCAAATCTCCCGACGATCTTCAACACTATTTGAATATGCCGTTTCTCGGATTTATTCCCAAAGTTGCCTATAATGGAAATGGGAACGGGAACGTGCCAGCGCATCGAAGTCAGCCGAATCCGGTGGATACGGTCGTGGCGTTAGACCCGAAATCTACGGTGTCCGAAGCGTATCGCAGTTTGCGGACGAACGTCATGTTTTCGTCGTTGGAACATGGCCCGATCTTGCTCGTCACGAGCGCCGGCCCGACCGAAGGCAAAAGCATTACCGTTGCCAATTTAGCCATCACGATGGCGCAAAGCGGCAGCAAAACCCTGGTGATTGATTGCGATCTTCGTAAACCCCGTATGCACCGGATTTTCAATATTCCCGGCAATACAGATGGCATTACCGAGATGATCATGAATCTTGGCACTAATGGAACAAAGGTGGTTGTCAAACGCACCCAGATTCCGAATTTGGATATTATTCCGTGCGGACAGATTCCCCCGAATCCATCGGAATTGCTCAGTTCCGAACGGACAAAACTTTTGCTGCATGCGCTGAGTAAAAAATATGATCGCATCCTGATTGATTCCCCGCCCGTCAATGTGGTCACAGACCCGGTCATCTTAAGTCAGATTGTGGATGGCGTCGTGTTGATCGTCCGGGCAGGACAAACCAGCCGAGATGTCGCCCGCCGCGCCTGCGATCAGCTTCTTGCCGTGAAAGCCCGTATTCTCGGCGGTGTTCTGAACAGCGTGGATATGCAAAAAGATCATTACTACTACTCATATTATCATGGCGGCTATTATCAGGAAAAAGACGAGGAGAGTGGTGAACAATCGAATGGTCGTCGCACAATCCCTCTAAAGGGCTAAATGGGGGTGGTGGTAAAAAACCGTTTATCTAACGCGAATGAAATACACTCGAATTTCCCCATTATGCTGTTTCATCCTTCTGCTTTTGTGTGTCGGTATTGGACGAAGTTTGATAACGGTAATGGTCTATCACGCAGATTCTACGCGGATACTTGAGCCTGATTCGCAAGAATATCTGGATGCCGGCAGGGCATTACTGGAAAACGGACGTTTTTCACTTAGCCCCGAACATGCGGACATACCTCAGCTTCGACGTACTCCGGGCTATCCGCTTTTTATTGCGGGCATATATGCAATCTTTGGCGAAAATAATCTTATTTTAATCCTCGCACAAATCAGCATCAGTCTCTTGACGTTCCTGTGCGTCTATCACATCGCCCGATTGCTCTGGAATGCTCGCATCGCCTTGCTTGCCTCGGTCTTGCTTTCTTGCGATCTTGCTTCACACATCAATGCGCAGCAAGTGTTAACAGACACGCTTTTTACAAGTGTTCTGACTCTTGCACTCCTGGTGGCGTTGCTGGCATTGCGTTCGACCTCGCGTTCGTCGCTTATTCTCGGAAGCGTATTCGGCTTTCTTCTCTCAATTTCGACGTTTATCCGACCTGTCGCGTATTATCTTTTCTTTCCGGCCATTGCGTTCTTGTTCTGGCATTGGAAACGACAATGCCGATGGTCATATGCAACCATTCTTTCAGGCGTGTGTTGCATGACTCTTGCGTGGGGAAGCCTGATCTGGAATTGGCAGATCAGGAACTATAGCCTCTGCGGAAGCGCAGAAATCAGCCATGTCACCGGCTCGAATCTCTTGTTTTATTGTGGCGCATCGCTGTTAGCGCGACATGAAGGGATGACGTTCGAACATGCGCAGCGAACCGTGGGATTTTATGACTATACGACGCGATTTCCAGAGACACAAGCATGGTCAGTATGCCAGTTGGATCAACGCTGGAAACGGGAAGGATTGCAACTCATTCGACAATATCCGCGAGAATTCGTGAGACGGCAATTGCAAGGATTCTTGACTATTATGCTGGGGATCGGCGAGCAGACTGCGTTACGATTTCTGGGAATTTCCGAAACCTCTGCTGGGCCAATCAGAGACGTTTTTGTTGTTTCCAGGGAGATATATCAGACCGTGTGGCTTTTGAAACATCCTGTTCTTGTCGGGATATGTTGGGGGACCGGTCTTGCTCTTCTCGTCTGCTATCTCTGCGTCGGAGTCTCTCTGTCTGCGCTTATTCGATCAAATATCTCCTCCTCCTTTCATCAACAATCGCATCTGCTGCTCTGGATGGTGTTGCTTTGCCTGTTGATGCTGTCTGTTTTTTCCGGAGCAGAAGGATATTCCCGGTTCCGTATCCCGATCATGCCGATTATATCTGTTTATGCTGCGCACGGAGCGTCAGTGATGTTTTGGCGCATCCGTCGTCATAAACCTACAAAGACTGAGTCTGTTGCATGAAAGATGCGCTCTTCAATGGCACTTTTCAATTGTATCACAAACATGGTCATTTCAAGGAATTCTGTTTCATCGGTGGAATCGAAAAATTTTCCGACCATCAAATCGCCAGACTTTTTTTCTCCATGCAGAAGCGGAACCGTCATCGTCGCCATGCAATCATGGGGAATTTCCTGCCTCTCGTACCGGGGACTGTGCCAGTGACAATCGTCCTTGATGTCAAGTGTTTTGGGCGAGAAAAACGCGCAATAACCGACGTCGAATTCCATCGCTTCGAATGCTCTGATTGCTGTCTTTTTTAACGTTGGAATATCTGAAACGCTCTGCATCTCGCTCAAAATTTCTGTCGTCAATCGTTGCTGTTCGAATAATCTTCGTTTCTTTCGAATCCGTTGCTTTGCCAATTCATTGATTTCGACCATGTCCGAGGTATAGCCCAATATTCTGATGCCACTGACCGCCATAATGCTCAATACAATCAAAATCAACGTCAACACCTGATTATTCACGGCAGTCATCAGCAATGCAGTCACGCCAAGCACAAAGCAGACGCCATACAGCAGCAGCACGGTTTGTCTCGAAGACAACCCCATATTCAACAAGCGATGATGAATATGCTCGCGATCTGCGGAAAACGGAGAACGTCCTCGACTTAATCGGCGAGCGACGGCTAAAATCGTATCGGTAATCGGAAGACCTAAGGCGACGACAGGAATAAGCAGCACGACAGCGGTCGAACTCTTTTGCGAACCGCGCAACGCGATGCTTGCGATCATGAAACCGATAAATAAGCTGCCGGAGTCGCCCATAAAAATCGAGGCCGGAGAAAAATTATAACATAAAAAACCTAATATCGCGCCAGCCAGCGTGGCTGAAAATAAGGCCGTCACGCCATTACCGAGAAACAGCGACAACAGAAACATCGTGGCCACATAAAAAAACCCGACGCCGCCGGCTAACCCGTCCATGCCATCAATAAAATTCATCGCATTGGTGACGCCGACAATCCATAAAACAGTGAGCGGCAAGCTTAGCATCTCAAGCGACACTGAACCGATAAATGGCATACTGACGAGCGTGATTTTAAATCCTAAGGCGTACATCAGAATGGCCGCCGCAATCTGCACCAGAAACTTTTGCAGAATGGTGGCTCCGCGAATATCGTCATAGACGCCGATGGCAAAGACCAACGAGCTTGAGAGGAATAAACTGAAGAGCGTCTTGCCATGACGCGCGAGCAATTCTTGGAGAAATCCCGGCGAGAACAATCCGATGAACAGTGTGCCAAAAAAGGCGGTATAAATCGCAATTCCTCCTAAACGGGGAATCGGCGTCGTATGGATTCTGCGCTCATCGCCCGGAAGATCGAACAAATTTTTTTGGCGACAGATTTTCCGTATAATCGGCGTCAGGACGACACTAATGGCAAACGCCATGAAAAAAATCTGGATTGCGTTTTGGATAAAATGATGATACATTACGGAGGCCCTGTGCAACAATGATGAATGATACCCTGTTTTCTCAATAACAGCGATGTCGAAAATAACCCCTTCTACGCTCCCCCTCCGAATACAAGCATAGGCTTGAAATCAAAACGTCGTCAAGTTATTTATCTCTCTTTCACCGCCCTATTCAAGATTTCGTTGTTCGTGAGATTCTCTTGACGTTCAGAGTCTTTGTTTCAACACGTCAAACAAAGAATCTCCCATTCATATAGTGAAGACGCCAAGCCGATTTTTATCGCAACCCTTCCGCTTTTTCCAATTCGCCGTAAAAACTGCCGACCGAGACTTTGCTTTTGATTTTTATGGGGAGGCGGCGATGATCGGTGGTAAGCCAGAGAGAGAGGCTGGCGTCATCGCTTTTGTTGAAAACGCCGCCGATGTCTTTGGTATCAGGCTCGACAACGTAGGTCTCATACGTCCCGGCAGGCACGGTGATCGTCTCCTTTTTGACCACGCGCATCGTCCCTTCCACGCTTTTTCTGCCATCAGTCACGAAACGTTTGACTTCTGCGCCCTCCGCAAACGGGATGGTGCGGACGTAAAACAAGATAGAAAGCGGGTCGAACGTGCCGTCCGCAAGCGGAATCGGTTCTCGCGTCTTCTTTTGAGTGGCATATTGCGCTTCGCTTCGGTCCCAATCGAAATGCACGTCCACCTCGCGGCGGAAATCCCCTTCGCGCTGTTTGCGCTTAAAAAAGAGCGAGCGCGTCAACGCCATATCCGCAAACCCGTCGAAGCGGTTGCGGACTTTATAAAAATTATCGATAAATCCGTTCGTTCGGGCGGTCAGCACGAAATGATACGCCGGTTCGCCGCTCAATGTCGTGATCGGCAGAATCTTCAACTCGGCTTTCCCGGCGGAAATGCCTTGCCAATTCAGTGAAAACACTAAGCGTTCTCCCGGCGTGAACGGCGGCGACGTATCGGGTGTCAGGCTTGCGGCGGGCACGGCCATCAACGCGGCGATCCCTGAAAAGATGACAACACAGACACCGAAGAGAGACCACGCATGTCTGGAACAGAACGCTGTCAGAGCCGTTCGACGAGTCTGACAGCTTTTTTTAGGCAGGCTAAAATACATCATTCATTTTTTAGACCAGGATACAGCGAAAAATCGAGCGGAAGTTTCGCCGAATCAGGGCTGCCGACTTTGTACGCTTTCGCAGACAACGCCCGATTCTTCTCGATCACAGCGGATTTCACGCTCCATTTGCCGTCCCGGTACGCATATTGAATTGTCCACACGCCATAAAACGTGCCGAATTCGGAATGCGGCGACATTTCCGCCGGTTTCGACTGAGCGGCCTGACACGCCTGTTCGGTCTTCCCTGTGCGGATTTCCATTTGAAACGGCATCTTTAATTCGGCGATGTACGGGGAGAGTAACGAGTTATTTTCAAGAATGTCGAACGAAATAAATTTTGCGGAGAATTTCCTGACAACGTGCGCATACGCCGTCTCTCCGCTGCCATCCAGCAACGTTTGTTTCGAGCAAGCGGCCTGTTTTTGCGCCTCATACGAATTTTCCAGAATCGCCGCATGTTGTTCGCTTACGGCTTTGAAAGAGGAGATCAGCGCATCCTGAAGCGGCGTCCGTCCGGTGTCCGGCATCTGCGATGGCTCAATGCTCTGCGGCGACGGCGCTGGCGCATTTGCCGCCTGCGCGTTCGCGGCGTCGAGTGCTTGCTGAAGCGCGTCTTTCTCCTGGGTTCGTTGATCTACGGCGGATTGCAACTGAGCGTTCAGATTTTGGAGTTCCTGCATCGCCGCCATATCTACCGGCGGCGCGTCCGGCGCGGAGGAGCGCCCTAACAACCATCCGCCGATGCCGAGCAGCAACGCGCCTGCCAGAAAACCGGCTGCCAACATGATCATCGGATTGGCTGTCAATGCGGCGGGTTTTGGGGACGCGCCGATCTCGTCGTCCGACTCCGTCTCCTCGGCTTCGGAACGCGGCGTTTTCTTGAACAGCGACGAAAGCGCTGGTTTTTTCTTGTCCGGCATTTCGTCGTCGTCTTCGGTTGTTTTTTCGGACGTTTCTTTGGATTTTCCGAATTTGGGGAGTGAGGGCAGCGGCATTTTTTTCTTCGGAGACGCATCCGATTCAGGCTCGGACATGGCGTCATCTTCAGCGCCCTCGCCGAACAGTTCATCCTCCGTGTCTTCATCTGCGATTGTGGATGGAACTGCCGCAGAAAAACCGCCGAATTCGTCCGATAGGGCGCTGCTCTCGTCCACGTCCATCGCTAAATCGCCAGCAGACGATGACGCGCTCAGCGCCCAGTCATCCGGCGTAAATTCCGGCATGTCTCCGGCTGGTTCGCCCGGAGCGGCCAAATCATCCGACATCGGAAGGTCGTCTGGAGAAAATAAATCTTCCTCCGGCTCATTCATGCCGATGATTCGCATTTCCGCGCCGGCTTTTTCGAGAAATCCCTGTAATTTTTCAGCCATATCTTGCGGAATATCGTCGGCGATAATGCAAGGAGTCGAGTTGACAAGCGCTTCCGGCGATTGCGATAATCCTTTCACTTTGGAAAGAACTTGAAGCACGCGATGTTCATACGCTCCGACGTTGACTAATTCAAGCTTGACACGATCTTGAGCCTCCATGTGTAACACCCTCCTTTACGCTGTACTGATTAGGGTTTCTGAGACATTCTGACTCATTATTTACATAAAAAACAGGCTAACAGATTGCCTGAAGTTATGCAAGCTTTTTTCTCTAAGAAGAATGTCAACAGATCACGAAAATTTGTCAAACTTCTTTTGCAAAAATCGCGATTATTGGCAAAAATAAAGCTTTACTTTCTCCTCTTCTCAAAATACATGGCGTTGGTGGAAATAGGAGTGCCAGAGCGAAGCTCTGACGGTCAGAGCTTCGCTCTGGCACTCCTAAAAACTATAAGGAATTCGCCCACGAACGTCTCAGCAGCATCGGCGCGAGGCGTTTGCTGCGGCATATCGGTTGAAAATATGCCCAGAGTTCTTGTGATCAATCCAGGATCGACATCCACGAAAATCGCTGTCTATGATGGCGATTCCAAGCTTCTTGAAGAGAAACTCCATCATGCGAAAGAGGAGTTGGATCAGTATCCGCATATTATCGCTCAGTACGATATTCGCAAAGGACTGGTACTGCAATGTCTGGCAGAACGGCAGATTCCGCTCGATTCGTTCGATGCGGTCGTAGGGCGCGGCGGCCTGCTGCATCCGCTCGAAGGCGGCTGCTATCGTGTCAACGATCTGATGCTTGACGATTTGCGGCAGGCGGTGATGGGAGAACATGCCTCCAATCTTGGCGCGCTTATTGCCAGGGCGATTGGCGATGACATCGGAAAACCGTCATTTATTGTCGATCCGGTCGTGGTGGATGAAATGGAGCCATTAGCCCGCTATTCCGGCGCTCCTGAAATTTCACGCATCTCTATCTTTCATGCGCTCAATCAGAAAGCCGAAGCCCATCGCGCCGCCCAATCGCTCAACAAACGTTACGACGAATGCAATTTTATCGTGGCGCATCTCGGCGGCGGCATCTCCGTCGGAGCGCACCGGCGCGGGCGCGTGATTGATGTCAATAATGCGTTGGACGGCGACGGCCCGTTCAGCCCGGAACGCAGCGGCGGCCTGCCTGCCGGTCAGTTGGCGCGTCTCTGCTTTCTCGGCAAATGGACGCTGGATCAGATCAAGCAGCGCATCAAAGGGCATGGCGGGTTGGTCGCGTATCTCGGCACGAACGACGGCGGCGAAATCGCGAAGCGGATCGAGGCTGGCGACGACCATGCGCGGGAAATCTTCGAAGCGATGGCGTATCAGGTCGCCAAAGAAATCGGCGCAATGGCGGCTGTCCTGGAAGGCGAGATTGACGCGATTATCCTGACCGGCGGCTTGGCGCATATCGAGTTTTTTGTGGAGTGGATTGCAAAGCGCGTTCGATTTATCGCCCCGGTCAACATCATGGCGGGCGAAGACGAAATGCTTGCATTGTATGAAGGGGTGTTACCCGTATTGAAGGGCGAAGAACAGGCCAAAGAATATATCGGACGGAGAGACCTCACAGGTTTCTAAAACCTGTGAGGTCTTTTCTTTCCGGGGAAACGAAACATGACACTCACCGTAAAAACGATCCGCAATGTCACCGTCGCGGAAATCGTCGGCGATCTCGACCGCAGCACGTCCCATGACATTCAAGAGCAGTTTCTTCCGCATATTCATGGCGGAACGCGGGTGCTGTTAGATATGAGCCATGTCAATTACATGTCCAGCGCAGGGCTGCGGATGCTGCTCGTCATGTACCGCGAAGTCAAGGCGCGCGAGGCGACAATCGCCTTAGCGGGACTCTCGGAGCGGCTGCTGGATATTATGGCTGTCACTGGCTTTCTGAAGCATTTTACGGTCTCTCCGACCGTTGAAGAAGGGATTGCCGCATTGCAAAAAGAGAGCGATCCTGCATAGACCTCACAGGTCTTTTAAAACCTGTGAGGTCTCTGACACGATAAAACACCATGCATCATACCGAACGTATAGATATTTATCCCACGCATTCGTACAACGGCTATCTGATTCGTCTTGGCCGCCCCGCTCCTTTTGGGGCGACGATTGTTCCGGGCGGTGTCAATTTCTCGATTTTTTCCCAGCATGCGACGCAATGCGTATTGGTGTTGTTCGAAAAAGACGCCCCTGAGCCGCTCGTCGAAATCCCGTTTCGCGGCATGTTTCAGAAGCTCGAACGCGACGATGCCGATTGGCTGGAACTCCGCATCGGTAACGTCTTCACGATGACCGTCTTCGACCTGAATTACGAAGAACTCGAATACGGATTTCGGATGGATGGTCCCGGCCCGCGCGCAAAACAGGGCGAACCCGCGATACACCGCTTCGATCCGGAAAAAGTGTTGATGGACCCGTATGCCCGCGCCATCGGCGGACGCGATGTCTGGGGCGCGCCGCCGGACTACTCGCAGGCGTATCAACTCCGGGCGCGGATTGTGTACGAAGATTTCGATTGGGAATCGGATCGCCCCTTAGAAATTCCAATTGAAGACCTCATCATTTATGAAATGCACGTCCGGGGGCTGACGCGACACCCGTCGTCGGAGGTCAAACATCCCGGAACGTTTGCGGCGATTCGCGAAAAAATTCCCCATCTCAAAGAACTCGGTGTCAACTGCGTCGAATTCATGCCGATTTTCGAGTTCGACGAATTCGAGAACTTCTTTTATAATCCCAATCAACGTTTGATGAACTATTGGGGCTACAGCACGTTAGGTTTTTTCGCGCCGAAAGCCGGATATGCGGCGACCGGCGCAATGAAAGACGGCACGATGATTGCGGATGAGTTAAAAACCGTCATTAAAGAATTGCATCGCAACGGCATCGAAGTGATGCTGGATGTCGTGTTCAACCATACCGGCGAAGGCGACGAACACGGCCCGGTCATTTCCTACAAAGGCATTGATAACGCGACGTATTACACCCTCGACGAGCGCGGGAGCTATCGCAATTACAGCGGCACGGGCAATACGCTGAACTGTAACCATCCGGTGGTACGGAATCTGCTGCTCGACAGTGTGCGCTATTGGGCGTCGGAATATCATATAGACGGCTTTCGTTTCGATTTGGCCTCGATTCTCGGACGCGACCAGAAAGGCGCGCCGTTAGCCAATCCGCCGCTGCTGGAAACGCTGGCGAACGACCCGATTTTAGGCAAATGCAAGCTGATCGCCGAAGCGTGGGACGCCGGCGGATTGTATCAGGTCGGCACATTTCCGGCGTATGGCCGCTGGGCGGAGTGGAACGGCAAATATCGCGACACCGCGCGCCGCTTTCTGCGCAGCGATCCGAACCAGGTCGCGGACATGGCGCTGCGCCTGACCGCTTCGCCAGACCTCTATGCCGGGCGCGGCGCGACGGCCTCGATCAATTTCGTCACCTGTCACGACGGCTTCACGCTGATGGACCTCGTCTCCTACAATGACAAGCATAACGAGGCGAATGGCGAGCACAATCGGGACGGCGCAAACGATAATTTTAGCTGGAATTGCGACTGCGAGGGAACGACAGGCGACGCGAATATCCTCACGTTGCGGCGGCGACAGATCAAAAATGCGTTTGCGATGCTGATGACCAGTCAGGGCGTGCCGATGATTCTGATGGGCGACGAAGCCGGGCAAACCCGCTACGGCAATAATAATACCTACTGCCACGACAGCGAATTGAACTGGTTCGATTGGAATCGAGTGAAAGAACATAGCGACCTGTTTCGTTTCGTGAAATATTGCATCGCCTTCCGTCACGCCCATCCGGCGCTGCGCAATCGGCACCATTTGCAGAACCGCGATTACATGGGCAGCGGCTACGCCGACATTACTTGGCACGGCGTCCGCGCCTGGAAGCCGGATTGGACGTACGACAGCCGGACGCTGGCGTTCATGCTCTGCGGCAAGCATGGCCGGGGTGGCGAACAGCGCGACGATTACCTGTATGTCGTCATGAACATGCACTGGGAGAGCCATATTTTCGAGCTTCCCGCCATTCCCGACGGGCGGCGCTGGCATGTCAGCATGAACACCATGATGGACTCGCCGCATGATGTCTATGAACCGGGACAAGAAGTCCTGCTCTCCGATCAGCGCGGCATTGTCGTCGGCGAACGGTCGGTTGTTGTGTTAGTGGGGAAATAGTCAGGTTGTTCAATCTGAAGGAGGGCAGGGCGATGGAGTTCAGATTGGCCGCTCGATGCCGAGCTTTTTCATGCGGGAGACGAGCGTTTGCGCGTTGATGCCGAGAATCTTCGCCGCGCCTTTCGGGCCGCTGACCCGCCAGCGCGTGAGTTTCAAGACCTGAAGAATGTGGTGGCGCTCAAGTTCCTCTAATGTGGCGATGTCGGACGCATTCGCTGAAGGGTCTTGCTCTGCCGTAAACCAATCTCCCAATTCCAGACGCTTCCCTCGGCTTAAAATCACGGCGCGTTCGATGATGTTTTCCAACTCCCGCACATTCCCCGGCCAATGGTACGCTTGCAGCGTATCCATCGTTTTTTGCGGAATGACGTCAATCTCTCTCCCGGTTTTTTTACAGTAGCGCCGCAAAAAATACTCGACTAAGATCGGAATATCGTCTTGACGCTCCCGCAACGGCGGCACAAACACCGGAAAGACATTCAACCGATAAAACAGGTCTTCGCGAAATCGGCCTTGTCGGATTTCTTCTTCGAGATCGCGATTCGTGGCGGCGATGACGCGCACATCCACGCGAATCGTTTCGGCGCTGCCGAGCCGGTCGAATTCGCCTTCTTGCAGCACGCGCAGCAGTTTCACCTGCAAATCCAACGGCAAGTCGCCGATTTCGTCGAGAAAAATCGTGCCGTGATGCGCAAGCTCGAAGCGCCCGATCTTCTGAGCAATCGCGCCGGTAAACGACCCTTTTTCATGGCCGAACAATTCGCTTTCGATCAGGTTGGCGGGCAGCGCAGCGCAATTGACTTTTACTAACGAGCGGTTTTTACGCAGGCTCAGATTGTGAATCGCGCGCGCAATCAATTCTTTCCCCGTGCCGGTTTCCCCTAAAATCAAGACGGTCGCGTCGGTCGGCGCGGCCTGTTCCACATGGCTGAGCACCGCTTTGTACCCGGCATTCTGCGAGAGAATTTCTTCGAAATTATGCGTCAGCTTGATTTCCTGACGGAGATAAATATTCTCTTCTTCCAATTGATCTTTGAGACGTTCAACCTCTTTCAGCGCGTCTTTCAGGGCATTTTCCATCACGATCCGGTCGGTCATATCGTTGAAATAGCCTTCCAGCGCGAGGAGCGTATCATCATCGGCATAGATACCGCGAAAACGATTCGTAATCCATTTGATCGCGCCGTCCGCCGTGACAATGCGATACACCAGACGTCCCGGAGCATGGTTTGCCAGCGTTTCCCGGATATAGCGCAACGCCGCGTCCCGGTCTTCGGGATGAATAATGTCAGCCATCGAAAGATTACGGTTTCGAATGAAATATTCCGGCGGATACCCTGTAATACTTTGACTCCATTCCGTCAGGAACTCTGCGGTCAGCGAATTGTCGGGAAGACAGCGATAGACCGCGCCGGGAAGCGTGTTGATGAGCGTGAACAGCGCCCGCTGGCTCTCCTGCAAATCCTCGTTTATCTGCTTTTGCTCGGTAATATCGCGAAGAAACGAACAGATGTATTCTTCGCCCTCGAACTCCATAAAATTGGCGTACACTTCGACCGTCAACATTCGTCCGCTTTTGGTCGGTTGTTTTCGTTCGAAGACCAGCAGTTTTTGCGCTTTGATGATTTCGCGCCGCTGCTGCCACATATCGTCGTCTTCGTTCGGTTGAAACGCGTACGCTTTTTCGCCGATTAGTTCTGATTTTTCATACCCGAACAGACGACACGCCGCCTCATTCACACGGCGGATTGTCGCCGTAGAGTCCACCCACAGCACGGCATCCGGCGCATGTTCTATCGTAAAATGCGACAAACGCAGCATGCTTTCGATATCGTGATCGTGTAGCTCCATATTCATGGCATTTTTGGCGATGACAACACGCATTCGGCAAGCTGCTGGCCGAGACGCAGCGAATCGCGGAGGTCTCCGATAGTTTCGCGGATCACGATGTGTCCGTTGACTTCGAACATGCCGATCAGATGCAACAGGTCGCCATCGCGTCGCGCATACGCCCCGACTGCCGCGTGACAATCGGCGTTCAAGACGCGCATGAATTCGCGTTCTGCTCCGACGCAGAGTCGTGTTGTCGCGTCGTCTAATTGGCGAAACAGCGCGGCATAAGGAGAATTCGAGAGGATTTCCACGCCGAGCGCGCCCTGCCCGACCGCTGGAATCATCTGCTGCGGCGTGAAATATTCGGTGACAACCGTTTCCATGCGCAGCCGTTTCAAACCGGCCACCGCGAGAATCGTGCCGTCTAACGGCTCGGATTGCAGCTTGTTCAGGCGGGTTTGGACGTTGCCGCGAATCGGAACGACCTGAATATCCGGGCGCAGTCGCCGAAGCTGCTGTTCCCGGCGGCGGCTGCTTGTGCCGATCTTCGCGCCGGATGGTAATTCGAACAATCCGATGCCGTCGCGCGAGACAAACGCATCTCTGACATCATCGCGCAGCAACATCGCCGCAAGTTCGCATTCGTCGGGCAAATCGGCAGGCACGTCTTTCAGGCTATGCACCGCCGCGTCGGCTTCTCCTGCCAGCAACGCGGCTTCGATTTCTTTGACAAACAGTCCTTTTCCGCCGATTTTATCAAGCGTCACATCGAGAATCTGATCCCCTTTGGTCGAGATCAACACTTTTTCGCAGACAACGCCGTAACGCCGTTCGAGTTCGGCGATAATCAGGTCGGCTTGCAATTGGGCTAATGCGCTTTTGCGCGTAGCAATTCGTAGCGGCTGCATGAATAACGACCTCTCTTATGCCTATCGAAAGCCGAAGACCGTCAAATTATTGATGGCATGTATGATAATACACGCCCATAACGAGTTCGATTTTTTTAACACAAACCCTTGTATCAAACCGAAAAAGAGTATATAGCACCCTCCTGATACGAGGTGCGCAATAAATGAGCGACTCTCAAGCCATCCAGGAAAATGGCTGAATAAAAAGAGAGTCGTTGCCATCGAATTCGCTCGCCAAAAGGTCGTTGTTTCGTTGATTTTTTGCAGGAGAAACCCCCTGAAAAGAAGTTCTTCAGTAAACCCGACCAGGAGAACTCCTCCGACCCACGAATCGAGAGGGAAGTCTGAATCGAATTGCAGCTTTCCTTTTTGAAGATATTCTTTGACAACGATGATTCCGATAGCCAATAGACTGACTCCAATGCCATACAGCGCCCCTTTGAGGAGGTCTCTTTTCATTTTCAAATAGGTCAATGGTTCGACATGATCGCGATACTTCAGATACAACAACGCAGGAATTGTCCAGATCACCACTTTCATCATCGGCGCGACGAGGTTTTTTGCCACCATGCCATGCGTTTTCAGCCAGGGTGATACGCAAAAAACAAAGAATGTCCATGTTATAAAAAACAAAAGCATGTATAATGCTAACGAACGCCTATCTTGAGATACGTTGCGTTCTTGCTGCGTAATTATCTCCATAGAAGATTCCATTCTCCGTTTCTCCATTCATATTTCTTTGCGGTTCACATAGCGGTCGTATAATTCGTCTTGCTTGCCCTGCGTAAACAGGTCGAACGTCGCATCCGAGTTCAGCGTCCGCATAGTCTCGTCTTTGTCGTCGCGGCCTTTGATCTGCTGTCGAATGTCGGCGATCCAGGCGATGAAGGCATCATATTTTTGCGCATATTTCGCCAATTTTTCTGCCAGAAAGACGGCAGAGCGCGGACTGCCCGCCTTTGTATGCACCGCGAGCATCGCCTGCTCGGTTTCCCGCATCACTGGCGTGATAAACAATCCCTGTTGAGCGTCGCTGCACGTCAAGTATAATTTGGCCTGCGCTTCGCAGTCGCGTTGAATTTGCGCGTTCACAGCGTCGTCGTCGGTAGCGATGACGACGAGATGATGACTGGCAAGCACGGACGAATGATAGGGCGCGATCAAAATTTCAACACGGTCGGAGGCGAGATTCGCGACGTCGTCAATCACCGATTTCGCGAGAATGGTGACGCGGCAGCCACGCGCAGCAAATGCGTTGGCTTTGATCAACGCGGCTCGTCCGCCGCCGACAATCAGCGCCCGAATTTTTTCAGAACGCAGCGAAATACATACGAATGTCGTAACAGGTATCATCTCATACACGGCGTACTATGGCTGTTTCACTGACTGCTTCGCCCGCGCGACTTCGTTCTGCCATGTTACGCTTAGGCGCTCAGCATTTCAACGTTATTGATACAATAGCAGCCTTTCGCAGACCTCAACGACTTCCGTCAAGCATTTTATACTAATTGTCTGTGAAAAGATCATATTCGATATGTACGCCAAAACGACCATTTTTCAAGAACTCTGAGGTCTTCATGAATGTGAAGAGTATATTGAACAAAAAAAGGAGAGCACAACGACAGTGTTGTGAAGACGAAGGGGTAATCCGAAATGGAGAGCGCAAAAACAAGCGTTTGCGCTCTTTTCTTTTTAGATTATCAGATAGCCTCGCTGACGGAGTGCGTCGCCGAGCGCCTGCTGCGCCTCCGCTTCGCCGTGAATCAGCTTGATGCTGCCCGGTTTTTGCGCCATGCTTTCGACCCAGCGCAGCAAATCTTTCTGGTCGGCGTGGGCAGAATAGCCTGACAGCACATGCACTTTAGCGCGAATAGGAATCTGTTTCCCGTCTATTCGCGCATATCCTCCGGGCTTTTCGCTGTATTGAATAATATTGCGCCCGACCGTGCCTTCGGCCTGATATCCGACAAACAAAATATCATTTTTCGCTTCCGCCAGGCCGCGCTGCAAATGCGCAACGATGCGCCCGCCAGTACACATGCCGCTGCCCGCAATAATAATGGCAGGGCCGCGCATTTCGACTAATTCATAATGTTCTTTGCCGCTTTGGACGTTATGCAGTTGGGCGAAATTCAGCGGATGATCGCCGCGTTTCAGGTTGGTTTTGGCTTCAGCGTCCCAGTATTTCGACAGCGTGGCGTAAATTGCCGAAATCTTTTCGCCGAGCGGCGAATCTATGAAGACCGGCACGCTGCGTTCTTTCAAGATCGGGAATTCCTGCTGCCACGCCGGATCGGAATAGAGGCGGTCGAGTTCGTAGATGAGTTCTTGCGTGCGGCCAAGCGAAAAGGCGGGAATGAAAATTTTGCCGCCGTCCGCGATTGCTCGCGACAGCGTTTCCGCTAATCGGCGCAGGCGTTGGCTGCGGTCTTCGTGATTGCGGTCGCCATACGTGCTTTCCATAATCAGCAAGTCGCACGGCGCGGGAATCGCGGCATCCGGCAGAATCGGCGTCTCCGATGCGCCGATGTCGCCGGAAAAGACGACCGAAAACGTCGGATTATCCCATTCGAAACGAATAAAGCCTGATCCGAGAATATGCCCGGCCTGACCGAATGTGAAACGGATTCCGGCTTGCGCTTCTTCTTTCTGATCATATTCGACACCCCGGCAGCGTTCTTCAATCGCGGTCAACACGGCGTCAACATCGGCGCGAGGCCATTCCGAAAACTTGAGCGCATCCTCGAACATCGGCTGAATCAGCGCCTTTGTCGCTTGTGTGGCAATAATTTCTCCAGCAAAGCCCTGACGAATCAACTCCGGGACGCGGCCAATATGGTCAATATGGGCATGGGTCAGGAAGAGACTGTCAATCTTCGATGGTGGTACAGGCCACTCGGAAAAAGGGAGCAGCGTGTCGTTGCCTTGCGCCGTGCCACAATCAATCAGCAGATTCGCGCCTTTGACCTGCAACAGATGACATGAGCCGGTGACGCAGTGTTCCGCGCCGAGATGGGTAATCTTGTGCGACATGATGTTCCTCCCTTTTTTTGAGCATAATGAACATCAGAAAATATCAATGGAATGCAACGGCACAAATCTCAGCGCATTCTTGAGAGGGATGTCAAGCACGAAATGTTGGAAATTATCAACTCACATTTGGCTCTTATTCAGCGACCAAATTCGTTGCATCTATCTCATCGTTTATTCCGATTTTTCGAAGAATGCTTTTGAACGTCTCCAAAACTCCAATCCCTTCTGGAGGATTTGCCTCAAAATATGGGACATGAAATTCGTTTAAGTGGGACTCAAGTTCCTGAATAGATAAAATGTGATGAGATGGAAGATCACGTTTTGTATATTGAATGACCCATGGAAATGTTGTCAGTGAGGTTTTCTGTGTAGAGAGATAATGTGCGAATTCTGCTAAAACTTCTTTATTTGCTTCGAGTCTTGCGCTTAATGAATCTGCAACAAAGACAATTGCATGTGCGTTGATTAAGACATCCTGGCGACTTTTGGGATAATAGATTCCACCACAAAGGCATTGGAGGTGAACATTGGTTCCTTGAGATAGCGTCATATCAAATAATGCCAAGCGATCTAATTCATTAATCATTTGGCTTCTCAATTCTCCTTTTCTTTTAACAATGAGCATTTTATGAAGTGAAATTAGGTTTTGCGTTTTTCCACTTATTCCAGGGCCGTAATAGACAATATTAATACTCTTTGTTTCCATTGTGAAAATACCTCTGACCGAATAAATTAAGAGATTCGAATGTCTTATTTATGGACACTTCACCAGCCGCCGCATCCACAAGCAGTCGGCGCAGGTGTTTTCGTTGCCCCAGCAATCGGCGGCGGTCGAGGAAATCAGTTCGCAGCCGTCCCGCAACGAACAGTCTATGCACGACGGATAGCGGCTGTTATGCACGGAAAATCTGAACCAGGCGTATTCGCGGCGATTCCAGATGTCCAAGAGGCATTGATCGAGAATATTACCGAACGAATAAGCATTCACCTCTTTTGTGACATTCAGCACGATTTCTTTACGGGTGTGCAGCAGTCGGTAACATGGCGCGACTGCGCCGTCCCAACGGATGACTGCCGCCTGATTCTCGATAAAATCGCACGAGCGTTCGGTTTTGATCTCGAAGGCTGGCGCAAGGCAATGAACTTTGTCCAGCAAAATATTCTGAAATAATTCATTGCGAAATGCGGTGATTTCTTTTGCTTCCTGGCGCGGATATAACACGAGTTGTTTCTGCGCGTCATTTGCGGGCAACAGATTGGAGAGAATGACCTCGCGAATACCGGAATGACGGAGGCGTTCGGCAACGCGCCGCAGATTGCCGATATTGTCGGTCGTGGCGACCATAAACAGCGCGAGCAGCGGTTTTTCAACACCGTGCTGCTCTTTTTTTTGCTGGATAATTTTAGCAAGTTCGAAGACGTAATGTTCGTTAGAATGGCCGATGTCGCCAGTTTCGAAGGAGATCGCGATTTTGTCCGCGCCTGCCGTCAGCAATTGGTCTAACAACGGTTCCAATAACGCGCCGTTCGTCGTCAGCGTCACCCACACGCCGCGCTGTTTCAGGAACTCAATCATTTTGATGGTTTGCGGGTGCAGCAGCGGTTCGCCTAAGCCTCCGATCACAACTTCTTTCAATTGTGGAAGCGTGGCAATCTCGCGTCGAACCGCCTGAAGCACGTCGGCGCTCATCGAACCGACTGGCGCGGAAAAGCTATGCCTGAAGCACATTTGACAATCAAAATTGCATTCGCTGCTCAATTCGAGATAGAGTTTGCGGATGTTGTCGGAAGTCGGCAGCGTGATCTGCGCGTCTGGCAGGCGATAAACATGCATGGGAAATGATGATTAACCACGAAACACACGAAAAAAATCAAAAAATTCATTCGATATTTTCGTGTATTTCGTGTGTTTCGTGGTAAAAATTATGAAAGCGAGAGTTTCGAAAAGGTGAAATCGGACAACTCGACAATCAGCATTGTGTTCAGAAGTTGTGGCGTTTCCCAAAGATTATTCAAGACTTCATGCGCTAAGAGCGTCCCCACGCAGATCACAATTGACGGGCAGACCGGCAGCGGCGAATCCATCGGGTCTTCGGCGTTGGCGTAAAGTTCGCGCAGCGCACGCGTAATGCCTTTTTTAATGGTCGTGACCTGTCCGTAATCGTTCAACACGCCGCCATGCACGTAAAACTGTTCCGGCGTGAGTAATTTTTCCAAGACGAAGCGGCTGCGGAAGGTATCGAAACAATCGGCAATGCCGTGAAAGGCGTGTTGCCGCACCGCGTCGAAATGCGCCGGATCGTCTTCCAGACGCAGCGGGAGCGTGACGATTGTCGTTTGTTGATGAATCGCGGAGAGTTTCTCTGCGGCGACTTCGACTTTCGGCCTGCCGAGATCGGCGGAGGTATAAAGAATCTGCCGGTTCAAATCCGGTTCGTCCACAATGCCGGCATCCATTAAGATTAATTTGCCGACGCCAGCGCGAACCAGCACTTGCGCGACCGTGCAGCCTAATCCGCCGACGCCAGCGACTAACACGGAACATTCCGCCAGTCGGCGTTGTTTGTCTGCGCCCCACGCTTTGATATTGCGGGAAAAAACGAGTTCCGGCGTGATCATCCGCCACCTCCCGGAGGAAATAGGGCAATTACATCGCCGTCGCGCACCATCGCCTCAAGTCCATTCGTATCGAGAATATTTTTGCCGTTAATCAAAATAATCGTGCCGCGTTTGATCTGCCCGGCATCGTCAAGGAGCTTGAAAACAAACGGCTGGCCTGTTTTGGCAAGCACGATCTCCTCGGCTTTTTGGAGAATGACCGGAATCGGCGTTTCCTGAATCCCGTCAAGCGTGATTTCCCGTAAATTCAACATCAGCCGGAGCGTGGTGAAAAAATTGATAGTGATCATGATATTCTTTTATCAACATCGTACAAATATCGGTTTTCAGTGGCGAAGCTGCTAATTTCCCCTCCTGGGAGGGGTAGGGGTGGGTTTGCCTCGCTGAATTGCCGTCCATGGCAACTCACCCCTTGCCCCTCCCAGGAGGGGAAATTGTTCATTCGAATCGTGTGTTATAGCCCTAATTCCTGAATTTTCGCTGCCGGAATATAGCCGCGTTCGTCCCACCCTCTGATTTTGTAATACAGTGGCAGGAGTTCTTTCAATTTTGATGTCGCGCCTTTTTGCACGCCATCCACTAACGGTTCGTTCAATAAGCGCGGTGGCAGCGTATCGTCTGCCGGGGTAATCCCTGCGGCCATGTTAAATTGGCGTTCTAAATTCCAGATGCGCTCTCCGACCTGCATCATCGCTTCTGTCGTCATGCCGAAACCGGTCGCAGCATTCAATAATTCGCTGTAATCATCCCCGCCGAACGGGAAGGAACTAAAAAGGCAGAAACCCAGCGCATCAATCACAGCAGTCAAATCCTGGAAGGTTTTCACCCACTGCGGCTTGCCTTCGAGCACCTGCGTGTCCAATTTCTGCGGATAGCCCAAAATCTCCGGCGAAATCATGTAGCCGCGCACATGGCAGCCGCCTCGATTCGACGTAGCGTATTGCAAGCCATGTCCCTGCACGCCGCGCGGATCGTACGCCGGGAGTTCCTGTTTCTTCACGACCATCGCGAGTTCGGGATGTCCATATGCTTCGCCGAGGCGATACGAACCTTCAGCCATCAGTTTGCCGAGTTTCCCTTCGCAGCGCCCCATTTTCTGGGTGTAATACACGACCGCTTCGGAACTGCCGAAGACCAACTCCGGGCCATTTTCTAAGTCTTCTTTCGGAATGTACCCCTTTTCATACAATTCCATCGCGGCGGCAATCGTGCATCCGGCTGAAATCGTGTCGAGGCCGAGTTCGTTGCAGAGGAAATTTGCTTTCACGATAGCAAACAGGTCTTTGACGCCGCAATCCGCGCCGAACGACCAGCCTGATTCGTATTCCGGTCCCTCGCCTTTCGATCCGTCGGGCAGTTCGACCACGCGCCCGCAGGCAATCGGGCAGGAGAAACAGGCTTTATTTTTCTTGAGATATTTCTTTTCAATGAGCGCTTCGCCGCAGACTTCCGCAACATCCTTGAACGTCGCAAACTGGAAGTTGTTGGTTGGGTACAAACCGCCTTGATTGATGATATTGTCAAGGACTTTCGTCCCTAATTTCGGCAAGCCTTCGCCCGCCACGCCGTCTTCTTTGACTTTTTTGTTTTTCGCCCGGACGACTTCCTGGAATTTCTCTTTTTCATCAAGATCAATCGTCAGACTGCCGCGCACGACAACCGCTTTCAGGTTTTTTGATCCCATCACCGCACCAACGCCAGAGCGTCCGGCAGCGCGATCTTTGTCGTTCATAATCGCCGCGATTTTGGAGAGTTGTTCTCCTGCCGGGCCAATGCAACTGACGCGAGCTTTGGCGTCGCCGACTTCTTCCACGAGTTTATCCGTCGTCTGATGCACGTCCAAGCCCCACAGATGCGCAGCACTTTTGAGTTCGACTTTGTCATCCTGAATTGAAAGATAGACCGGAGCGCTGCTTTTGCCTTCGAAAATAATCATGAAGTAGCCAGCTTTTCGTAATTCCGCGCCGAAATGTCCGCCGGAATTGCTGCTGGCGATGCAGCCGGTCAGCGGGCTTTTCGTGATGACCATGTAGCGCCCGGTGGTCGGTCCCGGCAGGCCAGTCAACAAGCCATTTGCCATAATCAGCTTATTGTCGGGAGAGAGTGCGTCAATTTTCGGATCAATCTCGTCTGCCAGGATTTTGCTTGCCAATCCTCTTCCGCCGAAATACTGCTTTAAAAGACCTTGATTGACATCTTCTTTGCGGATGCTTCCCGTAGAAAGGTTAATTCTCAGGGTTTTTGCGTCAAGTAATTTCATGGACGGCCTCCTCCCTTGCGGGACAAAAAGGTTGAACTCTCGCTGTTCTTCAGACTGCTACAACGCGCTCAAGCCATGCTTCAGCGCAATCAACGCGCCGGTTTGTTTGCGACTGGCGACGTAAATTCGTGTTGACCTGACACAAGAACTCTCGGAATTTCAGATTTCTGGTCATTCTTTGTCGGGATATTTATAGTTTTATGGCGATTAAGAAAGAACCGGGGAGAATGAACGAAGAATAACCTATGCAAACCTTTTATTTTCAACGAGTTATCAGGGTAAGATCGTAACATTGGGGGAGGATGTCAAGAGATAAAACGGAAATTTTATGAGATGAAAAGACCTCACAGGTTTTGAAAACCT
>CAZRSF010000033.1:0-16595 GCA_964602655.1 uncultured Candidatus Moduliflexus sp. | reverse complement strand
TGAGGTCTGTAAGAGTGAGGTTTACGCCGATAACACGGCCTGCCAGAGTTTCGGCAGCGCGACGCCGGCATTTTGCCGCAGATGGCAATCGGCGTCTTTCGATACTTCGGAGATGTTCGGATTGATGTCAATCACATACGCGCCATGTTGTTTGGCATAGAGCGCGAAATAGACCGGCGTGGTCACGATGCCGGACGTGCCGACAACCAGCACGACATCTGTGGTTGTCAGGAAGTGGTTGATCTGTTCCAAATGCGCCGGATCGTACATTTCGCCGAACCAGAGAATGTGCGGGCGAGCAAATGCGCTGCATTTCGGACAGATAATCGAATTCGCTGGCAGCGTGAAATGCGGATTCTCAAACACGGTTTCACATTTCAGGCAGCGGGCTTGATTGATATTGCCGTGAATTTCCAACAGTTTTCGGTTTCCGGCGCGAGTGTGCAGCGTATCAATATTCTGCGTCACTAACAAAAATTCCGGGTAGTGCTGCTCCATCGCGGCAATCACGTCATGCGCCGGATTCGGCTTCGCACCAGCGTATTCTGTTCGGCGGCGAAGATACCATTCCCAGACCATGTTCGGATTGCGCCGAAACCCTTCCGGCGTGGCGACATCTTCGATTTTCGCGTTGCTCCAGGTGCCGTCCGGGCCGCGAAACGTGGGGATGCCGCTTTCCGCTGAGACGCCTGCGCCAGTAATGACGGCAACGGAACGGGCATCGCGCAGCTTGCGAATTGCGGTTATTTCTGCATGTTGAGTCATCGTATTCTGCCTTTCTTTATCCTTGTTTTAATCACGATATTGTCACTGTTTCACATCGGATGACGACGCATCTATTTTGAAGCGATCAACTTCCTGGATGAGCATTTTGGCTTGCGCAGCAAAATTATCCGTCGCCTCATTGATCCGGCTGGAACTTTCCAAGTTTTCCTGGTTGAATTGACTCACCTGCTGGGATGAGGCAATCATCTGTTGAACATCCTGCGACTGTCGCATCGTAATTTCTTGTGTTTGTGAGGCCATCTGGGCAATTTGCGCGATTGCCTGCTGAATATGGTGAGTGGTGGTGGTTTGTTCGTTCGTTGCTTTGGTGATCGCAGTCGTCATGTCATTGACCTGCTGCATCTGATTCCGAGTCTTCTCGCTGGCTGTTCGTTGGGTTGCTACCGCTTCCGCAATATGGGTGACCATCTGCGATGAGCGTTGCGCGCTGGCAAGAATGTTTTGGAGAGGTTCTTTCGCCTGATGTGTCAGCGTGACCCCCTGGGCGATATGTTTGGAGTTTTCATGGATCATCATCACGACTGTTTCGGTCTGCTGATGAATCGTCTGCACAATGATGGCAATATCTTTCGTGGAATTTCCTACGGCGTTCGCCAAATTCCGCATTTCGTCGGCGACAACAGCGAACCCGCGACCATGACTGCCTGCCTGGGCGGCAATAATTGACGCATTTAGCGCCAGTAAGGACGATTGTTCGGTAATGCCGCGGATCACCTCCAGAATCGTTCTGATTTCTTGCGCCTGTTCTGCAAAGCGTGTAATCGCGTCCACAGTTTTTTGATTGGTCTGGTGAATCAACTCCATGCTGAGATGAACCTGCTCGACCGCCTGCTGACCGGCCAGCGCATCTTGAATCGTCCTCTGCGTCAATTGTTCGGAAACCGTCACTTCGCTGGCGACCTGGTTGAGTTTCTGCAATGCCTGTTCTGTCGAAACCATCATCCCTTGCATCTGTCCGGCTAAGTCAGCGGTATTGGCGGCAATGCTGCCGATTGATAACGTCATCTCCGAGACGGACGCTGAGGTGACTTCGACTGAAGATGAGAGCGCTGCCATGTTGTGGGCGACAGCTTCGACCCCTTTTCCTAATTGCGTGATCGTCGTGACAATGTTCGTAATCGCCTGGTGAACGGTTTGCACGATACGCATATTACGACTGCTGAACGATTCGATTTGCATGGATGTGGCAACGATGGTCTGGGCGCTGGCATGAATTTGGCGGACTAATGAGCGGAGGCCGAACAGCATTGTCTGCATGGCATTCCGAAACACGTCGCGTTCTGATCCCACTGCAATGTTGACGGTCAAATCTCCGTTCGCAATGGTGGTGACCATGTCTGCAACTTCTTGCAAATACGTGGACATCGCGTGAACTGCTTTGCCAAGTCGATCACGATCCGAACGCGGGGCAATCGCAAGGGTGACATCTCCCTCAGCAATCCGATTTGCCGTCGCTGTCATCTCTTGAAAATATGTCAGCATATTTCGAAACGCGCGATGTAACATCCCGATTTCGTCTTCCCGACTGGTTGAAGGCACTGCCATGTCGATCTGACCATCTGCAACACGCTGCGCCACGCCAGTCAATTGCACTAATGCGCGAACGGCTAACCGGGAGAAGTTATGACCGACGACCAGAATGATGATGAAGAAGATACCCATCAACGCCACGATCAATTGGCCGACTTTCTGACGCATTCGATCTATTTCTGCATGAGAAACCCCGACAGCGATGGTTGCCAGTGTCTGCTGGCGATGATCCATAAAGGGCATCAGAAATACTGTGTAATGTTCATGCCCTAAAGAGATGGAGATATCTTTCGTCACGATGTCCTGGGCGGAGGAGGAAGAGGCCAGAATGGGCTGGACTGCCGCTGCGAATGCCGGATCGGACGTTGCAATCGGAGCGGACTTGTCGAATAAACTGATTTCACTTTTAGTAATGGCGGCAATCTTGCGGATAAATTCATCATCAATAAATCGCCCGCCAATGATTGCGCCAACCAATTCGTCGCGATTTTTAAGCGGCGCGACAATTCGAGTGACGATCATTCCTTCGGCCTCGACAATATCCAGCGCTTGCTCGCCCTGCTGAATTTGTCGGCGTATCGTTTCATCATCCAGCGGAATCAGCGGCAGATGTTCGGCTGTACGCGCCTGAGCCAGGATATTTCCTTCCAGATCGCTGATTTCTAAAATGTTCAACGACAATTGGCCGGAAAATGAGGTGACAACGCTTTGAAGTTCGTCCGTATTTCCTAACAATTTCGCATAATAGACGGAGTTCGTGAGAATTTCATTCTGCTGGAGCAAGGGGGTAATGTCCTGAAGGTTTCGCTCGAACTCCGCGATCAGATTATGCACCACCTGCAACACTTTTTGTCCGTCTTGTTGCTGCTGTTCGTAGAAACCACGATCAAAGACATAGAACGTAATCCCCAGCGCGACAGACATCGGCAGAAACGTCACTACGAGCATGACGAGATTGAGTTTCTTCTTCACTGTCATGCGCTGCCAAATTTTCGGCATAACCGTCTCCCAGAGTGCCATCGCCGATAAGAACGCCCTTTTGCTGATACGTCAGGGCGAATCTTATCGGACAGGTTGTTCGGGGTTATTTCAGCCCATAAATGTCCTTTAACAGGTCTGTTGTAAAGAGATCGCCCACCTGCGGTTTTTTCTGAATCTGCCCCATGTCATAGAGAATATCTATTCCTTTCTGCCAGAATAAATCCCCCATCAATCCGATTTGCTTCCCAACCCCCATCGTTGCTAAAAACTGGTAAATTTTGAGTTCTTCGGTTTGTTGCGTCACCGACCCTTCGGGATAGTAGCGGGAAACCACCATTTTTGCCGTTTCTTCCGGGTCTCTGAATGCTTCTTGCCATCCGCGCAGAGTGATCTCTAAAAATTTCCGCAGCACCTCCGGTTGATCTTGCAGAAGCTTTTCCTGGACATAATAAATTCCAGAGTAAAAATCATAGCCATATTGATAGGCTGGAATGATATTCATTTCATAACCTTGTTCTTTCAAGATCAATGGTTGATTCGTCATATAGGCGATAAACGCATCCACCTCGTCATCAATCACCGGCTGCAACTCCCACCCGATTTTCACAAGAGTCACCTGATCAAGCGAAATTCCTTGATGCTGCAACATTAAGGTAATGACTTGCAATCCCTGTTCTTCTTGATAGCCAATTCGCTTGCCAATCAGGGCTTTAGGAGTTGTCAAGCCTAATTCCTTTTTACTGGCTAAACAGAGGGGAGACCGTTGAAATTGCGTGGCGATGGTCTTGAATCGGAGGCCATCAGTGCGATTTTTAATGAGTCCGATCCCTTCTTGCGTACCGATTTGGGCGCGTCCGGACGCCACCTCGTCAACAAAATCAATGCCGACTTCCCACCCCTTAATTGTGACATCAAGCCCGGCTTCCTCATACCACCCCTGTTCTTTCGCCACTAATATTCCGGCAAACTCCACGTTTGCAAGCCAATGAAATTGCACGGTCAACGGATACGGCGATTCTGCCGCCGCAAATGATGGAAGCATCACACTGATTATTCCGACAAACAGGATGATTTTTCGGATGCATTGCATAGCTTTTTTTCCTCCATAGATTCGAATGATGAATACGCGTGTATATCGTTATTTTTTCCACTGTGACAGGTATTGAATATCTCCTTCGGAAAATTTTGTCAATGAATACTTTGGATAGTTTTGCAAGAACAGAAGGATGTTCGCATCGAACTCGGTTTGTATTATTACACAAATACAACCTCATCCTGCTGTATCTTCCAGCATCCGATGCGACGATATTTTTTTACAGACAAGAGTTCTTAAACGTTGTCAAAGAGAAAATTCTTGCCTAAAAACCAGAGATATTTCACAGCGGTTACAGTCGCATGATTTTCTATTGACAGTTTTCCGGGGCGCATGGTATGTAGTCCCACTCTTTTAGTTATCATCAATCGCCCTCTGAGAAGGATTCTGAATGAAGGCTGACTTGCATATACACTCATATCATTCTGACGGAAAGTATTCACCGGCTGAAATCGTCTTTTATGCTGCCCAGAACCATTTGGATGTGATTGCGCTGACTGATCACGATACGATTGATGGTCTGGCAGACGCACGCGAGGCAACGTTGCGTTATCCATCATTAACGCTGATTCCAGGCGTTGAACTCAGCACGTATCACGAATCGGACGAATTGCATATTCTTGGATATGGGATCGATCCCGCGTATCCAGCATTAACGGCATTACTATCGGACACCCGCATCAAGCGGCAAGCTCGTCTGCGTCGCGTGCTGCAACGGTTGAAAGAATTAGGGATTTCCTTAGAATATGAGGAGGTTGACGGCGTCTTTCACACATCGAGCTTAGGACGAATGCATGTGGCGCGCGTGATGATCGAACGCGGGCATGTCCGTACGATTCGTGAGGCGTTTGATCGGTATTTAAGTTACGAGACCAATCAGATCAGGTATGCTGTCGGCGATTTTATTTCGTCGCAGGTCGCCATCGAAACCATTCTCGCTGCCGGAGGTATTCCGGTGTTGGCGCATCCGACGATTGCAGTCTTCGACCGGTATCTTGAGCCGCTCGTCACGTATGGCTTGCAGGGGATCGAAATTTTTAAGGGAAGCCGTCCTTCTATTGAGGAATTTTATCTTGAAACAGTGGTAAAAGATAAAGGGTTATTGACAACAGGCGGTTCTGATTGGCATGGGTATCATCAAACGCAAACACTTGGCAGTTTTTATGTGAATTCCGGGCAAATACAGCGTTTTTTGACCGCTCTTGGATTGTAGGATAACAAAAGGGGAGGACATCTCGTGAATACATTATTGACAACTCAGGCCAAAGACGTGATGATCACGCGCGTCATTTGTGTTTACCCGAAAACGAGCTTGAAAGAGCTTTCAACGATTTTTATTGAAAATCAAATCAGCGGCGCGCCGGTCGTTGATGAAGAACAACGATTAGTGGGGTTTGTCTCTCAGACCGATTTAGTCGAATTAGAACTGCATTCCGAAGATTTTTTGGAATCGCGGATGGAAGAAACCGGTGGATTCGTGCAGGATATTATGGTCCCGGATGCCAAGGTGTTGCCGGAAAATACGACGCTCGCATTGGTGCTTGATAAGATGTGCACAGAACGACTCCATCGAGTTATTCTTGTTGATGAACAACTCCAGGTGTCCGGGATTATCACCACCATAGATATCTTGTGTCATCTTCGGCAGTTGTTTCAGCAAGGATACTCACAGGCTTGATGTATAAGCAAAGGCGGTCACTCAGACAACAAGAGGAGAACATGACGCGGTGTCATGCGTGAAAACGCGCACATGTCAGAAGTCGTCAGACTTTTCGCATGTCTGCGAAGATGAATGAGCTATGTTAACTGTTGAAAAAATCGGCGGAACATCCATGACAAAATTTCACGATGTGCTGAAAAACATCGTGTTGAATCATCATATTCAAAATTATTATAACCGCATTTTTGTCGTCTCAGCGTACGCTGGCGTGACGAATATGCTGTTGGAACATAAAAAGACCCGACAGCCGGGCATTTACGAGAAATTCGTGAATGGCGGCGATTACATCGGCGCATTAGACGAACTGCTGCAACAGTTAATCGCCATCAATAAAACATTTGCTGATATTCATTTAGACCTCGAAGCCGCAGACGCCTATATCACGCAGCGCATTCAGCAGACCAGAGCCTATCTGGACAGCATGGCCGATGTGATTGCGTCCGGCTATGTGGATAAACAGAATCTCCTTCAGGCTGCGCGGGAATTGCTCGCCTCGGTCGGCGAAGCGCATTCGGCGTTTAACTCGGCCAATATCATTCGAAATCATGGCATTCATGCCACGTGCATTGATTTGAGCGGATTTCACGATTCCCGGTATCTGACGATTGACGAACGTATCCACATGATGTTAAAAGGCATTGATTATTCGAAAACAGTGACGGTTGTCACGGGCTACACAAAGGGCACAGAAGGCATTATGCGCGAGTTTGATCGCGGCTATTCCGAAGTGACCTTCAGTAAAGTCGCCGTGGAAGTGAGCGCCGATGAGGCAATTATTCACAAGGAATTCCATCTCTCTTCTGCCGATCCTAATCTGGTGGGCGTAGAAAATGCGATTCCGGTCGGCTTTACAAATTATGACGTGGCGGATCAATTAGCGGACATCGGCATGGAAGCCATTCACCCCAAAGCCTCGAAACCGCTGGAACGCTCAGGCATCAGCATTCGTGTCAAAAATACATTCGAGCCAGACCATCCGGGAACGCTGATTTCCAAAGACTACATGGGGAAAGAAGCCAAAATCGAGATTGTCGCCGGGACGGATAAGGTCATCGTCATTGAGGTGCACGATCCGTCAATGGTTGGTGAAGTCGGGTTCGATTGGCACGTGATGGAAGTCTTTTACAAATATCAGATTAGTTACATCCTCAAATCTACGAATGCCAACAGTATTTCAATGGTGATCTGGGAAAAAGACCTGAGCGATGAGTTAGTGAGCGAATTACAGGCTGCGTATGAAGTCGTCACGCTCAAACCAGCCGCAGTCGTCTGCGCGATTGGCTCCAACATCGCTAAGCCCGGCGTACTCGCGAAGGCGACCCAGGTGTTGGCGCAAAACTCGATCAATATCAATGCCATTGCTCAATCGCTGCGGCAGATCAATATGCAGTTCGTCATTGAGCGCGACTGCTTCAAAGAAGCGATCATCGCGCTGAACAGCGCCCTCTGCCTCCCATCATAACTCTCAACCGGGGAAGTTTCCCCGGTTGATTTCTTCCTTATTTTCGCGCGGAAAAGTCATTTATTTGAATGCGTGTATAGATGGTTAACGCACTTTCGCTAACCACTGTTTCGGGTTGTCCGGAGTGCCGTTGACCCGGACTTCGAAATGCAGCGACGCGCCTTTCATCGAGCCGGTGTCGCCGACTTTCCCCAATTGCTGACGGGTTTCAATCGGCTGTCCGACCTTGACGATGATTTCATCCGCATGAGCATAGAGCGACAGAAAATTGCCGCCGTGATCCACAATGACGATTTTGCCGTAATTTTTAAACCAGCCTGCAAACATGACTGTGCCTTTGAAGACAGAATAAAACGGCGTACCGCGCGCGGCCTGAATATCCACGCCGTTCGAAGTCGTATACGTATCTCCGATGCGCAATGGGCCGAACTCCGTGATAATTTTCCCTTCGACCGGCCAGAGCAATTTCCCTTTATTCGCGCGGAAATGCGCGGCGTAGGCGTCTGTCACGCTCTGCGGATTTTCAGGGAAGACGATTTCCGCTCCGACTTTCTGAGCGGGTTGCTCTTTTTCGACGGTTCGCTCCTTGTCCAAATCGGTCAGAAATGTTTGCAATTCGCCTGCCGAACCTTCTAACCGCTGAATCAGCACAGCGTATTGCTCTTTGTCGGTCGAGATTTTGGCGAACAGCCGTTCTTTTTCTTGCTGCTGCGCTCGAATCTGTTTCTGCTGTTCAACGATGGCGTTCTGGACATCGAGCGCCGCTTCGCGCTGTTTTTGTAAATTGTTCTGTTCTTCTTGAATCGCGCGCATGGCGACGTCGGTTTCGTTGAGGAGTTGGCGGTCTCCCTCAGAAATGATCTGCAAATATTTGATATGCTGCTGCATGTCCGCTGTGGACGCTGTGGACAGTAATGGCGTCAAATAGCCCAAATCCCCCATTTTGTAAATCGCTCGCAGGCGTTGTGCCATTGCGGCTTTTTTTTGTTTTTGGGTGGATTCCATTGCTGCGAGGCGGCGTTCGATGTCGGCCAATTCTTTTTGATGCGCGGCCAACAGGGCTTTCTGCTCATCAAGTTGATCTTGATAGGTTTTAAGTTGTTGTTCCAGTTGCTCCAATTCTGTGACAAGCTGCCGCTCCTGTCCCTGAATATTCTGGTATTCGGAGCGTTTCAGGCCGAGCAATTGTTTTAAGGATTCGAGCTTGGAGCGTTTTTCTTGCGGCGGCGTATTCTGGGCGAACGCCGGGTGTTGCAGCGCGAGCAGCAAGGCTGCCAGGAGAAGAATATGACGGATCGCGCGTCGCGTGTCAACCATAAGTATCGGCGTTATGCGTTGTCGTTTCAATAGGTTTTCAGATATTTTCGAAGTGTCATCAGGCTTCCGCACCAGCCCAAGACACTTCCTAACACCACCATCGTCACCATCATCGGCCAGGAGAGGAAAGAGATCGAGGTCAATCGAAAGAGCGAGGCTGATGAGTAATGAAGCATCACTGTAAAGAGCGTGTGCGTAAGAAAGATGACGAGTAACGAGAGACCTGCGCCTAAAAAACCGCGTATGATTCCTTCTGTCAGAAACGGCCCTTTGATAAATAATTCTGTGGCGCCGAGATACTTCATGATTGTCAATTCTTCTTCACGCGCATACAAGGTTAATTTAATCGTGTTCGAAATGATAAAAATGACGGTGAAGAACAAAAACGCTCCAAGAAAGACGCCGATAAATTTGAGCATGTTCATCACGGCCGTCAGATTCTCTAACCAGGTCTGCCCATATTGAATATCAGAGAATTCCGGAATAGGCTGCAATTGCGTCACGACGGCCTGTACGCCTTGCAGCGAACGATGTTTTCGCGCAAGGCGAATTTCGAACGAGGCGGGCAAGGGATTCTGATCCAGACCGGCTAACAGGTCTTCATGGCCGACGAGGCGCGTCTTGAGGCGTTCAAGCGCCTCATCTTGCGAGACAAAAGCGACCTCTTCGACCGTATCAATCGCGCGAATTCGGGAATCGAGCGCCGTTTGTTGTTCGGGGGATAACGCGCGTTCGACATACGCGATAATTTGTACCGTATCTGTCCAATGCCTGACGACACGGTTCAGATTGACATACATCAGTAAAAAAATGCCGAAAATCGCCAAGGAGACCGCGATCATGCTGATCGTAATCGTATTCAGCACCTTATTTCGACTAATATTGACGAAGGCTTCTTGAACAAAATATTTCAACAGGTGTACACGCTTCATGCGATAGATGACGCCGGATTTTGAGGTTCAGGCTGCGCGAGACACATTGGCAAAAACGCATCTCCTCAGGCCAGGAGTTTCAATGGCGGATAAGACATTCGTACAACATCATACCGTTATTCGAATTGTCAAAAAGCGTATGAAAATTTCCGAAATCTGTCAAGGGGAAAGTGCCCTTGTCTTTCAGGAATTATGTGGAATGCAAAAATTTTCTTGACTTTAGAAGAGCATCCTGACCACTATTTGCGTGTGTTTTTTATGTTGCGTTTCAATCGTCTCCTCGCGTATATTCGGCGAGATTCTTTCTGGAGGAAATTCATTATGGATCAGGAAAAAGACCAGAGCTTCCGCGTTACCGATAAGCGTTCTTCTGTTCGCCAGGAATCTGACAATACACCGCCTTCCGAACCTACTCGTCGCGAATCATTCCAACAGGCTGCCGAGCCTTCGGCGGATGATGAAGCGTTCCCGTTCCCCGAAGCGTCTTTCATGACGTTGATTTTTTCTTTATATACCCATGCTCAAATTACATTGGGCGTCATTCCCGATCCGATGACGCAGCAGATGTATAAAGACCTTGAGCAGGCGAAATATAATATTGATTTATTAGACGTGTTGAAGGACAAGACCCGCGGAAATTTGACGACTGAAGAAGAGCAAACATTGGAACAAATGTTATACGAGGTGCGCATGGCCTATGTTGAGGCAAATAAATAACCGCGCAAAAGGAGAACGAACGTGTTGAATCAGCAGTCAAGAACGATCATAAGAACGAGCCTTCTGGGGTTGTGTTTCGTGTTGTGTTTCGTGACCCAGAGCGCAATAGCTCAGAGTCCTGACGTGGCCGCCTTACCATTACAGGTGAATACATCAAAATTGCACCAATTATGGTTTCAGGCGTTGAATACACTTCAAAAAGAGGATCAAGAAAGTCGTGATGCCGCTTTGCTGTTGTTGTCTGACCTGAATGTAAAAAAATTGCAGATAGGGTTTCATAATGTGCCAGAATACTCTCGCATCCTGATTCTGGAGGCTCAAAGGGTGAAGCAGCAAGCTGGCGCGGAGCAGGCCATGCTGATTCTGGATGTTGCGCGTAAGCTTTCTCCCGAACTGGCAGATGTGCATTTTGCGATTGCGAAGACGCGGTTTGCCATTAATTTCACTGACATCTACCGCGTGGCGGTAGATGTGTGGCGCGGCGTCTGGTATAAATATACTGATACCGCGACTCTTGTGGTGTATTTCAATAACGGACTCACGTTGTTCGTGTTTGCCGGGATGTTCACCAGCGTCCTTTTTATCCTCTTTTCATTTATTTATTATCATCGGGCGATTTTTTATCAGATAAAAGAAAAAGTCCCCGTAGAATTACCGCTGCTGGTTGCCCAGATCCTCGGCTGGTTGTTTATTGCCGCTGTGACATTAGGGTTGGGCGTGATCTGGGGCATTCTTGTTCTCGGCTTGTTGCTGATTTGGCATGTTGACGCCTCGGCGAAACGCATTCTGCAACTTGTGTTGTTGTCTGCCGCGATTTTTTCAGCATTGCTTGTGGTGATCGGCATCACACTTGTGACAGCGGATGGCGAATATTTTCAAGCGCTATGCGATCTTTCGCGCGGGGAATTTTCTTCACAGACGGCAACAGTGTTGCAGCAGCAGTTAGCCAAAGATCCTCAAGATAAATACGCGATATTCGGATTGGCGCTTCTCGCGCAAAAAGGGCGTCATGCGAATGAGGCGATTCAGGCATATTCCATGCTTCCTGATCAATTTGCTGATTGGGCGGCGGTCCAAAATAATCTTGGGAATTTGTATCAAACCGCTTATCGCAACAAGCAAGGGGAACAATGGTATCCAAAAGCTGAAGAGGCGTATAGCAATGCGCTGTTTCGTTCGCCAAAGATGTTCGAAGCGCATTTTAACTACGCGCAATTGTTGTTGGAGCAGCAAAAAAGCCTGGAAGCTGGAGAGGAAATCAATGCCGCGCGGAAAATTGATCGGGAACGATACACCTTGCAATCCGGGTATTTGCAAGATCAAATTTTCTGGGTGGACGCCTCATTCTCGACGTTGGGGTTATTGCAACGATTATTTCGTCGAGATTTTTATGACGCTGGCATGTCCGTGGCAAAACAATTATGGGGCAGCGTTTCCCGATTCGACAACCCACTCTATTTTACAATCGCATCTGGCGTCTTATTTTTCTTTTCATTGATTACTGGCAGTTCGAAAGACAGACCGAAGGGGGTTATGTATTGCCAGATGTGCGGCGATCCGTATCCGGTGAAGCGCAGCAAAAAATCTCAGGATGTCGAGACCTTTTGTACGCAGTGCACCTATATTTTTAAGAAAAAAACAGCAGTCAAACCGGAAAAGCGCGCGGCGAAAATCAAACAAATTCAATTGCGTCAGAATATTCGCGGCCTGCTGGCAAAAGTCTTTTCGATCTGCCTTCCAGGCGCAGGGCAGATTTATTTTGGCTATCCTGTAAAAGGCGTGATTCTTGCTCTGCTTTTTTATCTTGGCGCAGTTTATTATGTGATTCATCGTCTGATTCGTATCGTGCTTGTTACCCCTACAAACACAGGCATTTCATGGGTGGCAATCGGCATCTTCGGTTTGCTGGGATTGGGCAGTTATCTGTTTAATTTGTATGACGTGTTCAAACTCTCTCCTAAAAATCAATAACATGTTGGAATAGATGGAGAAGGAGCGACTCTTATGGCTCTTGCCGGAAATATCAAAGAATTTGGATTGGCCGATATTTTTCAAATCGTGTCATTACAGCAGAAAACGGGCGAATTGTTTGTTGAAGGCAAGGAAGGCTCGGTCAAAATTCTTCTGGAAAGCGGATTCATTGTCGGGACGAGCGCGACATTTCGTTCGATTGAAGAGCGCTTAGAACGCGCGTTAGAGCGGAGCGAGGCGATCAATAAATTTCAATTAAAGCGCGCGCTTGAAACCCAGAAAAAAACGTTGCAGCCCTTGTGGACAGTTTTGGCAGAAACCAAAGCTGTGAGTCTTGATACGCTGAAAATGTTGCTGTCGCAACAGATTCATGAGACGATTTATCATGTGTTGCGTTGGACAGAAGGGGAATACCGGTTCGAGCCGAAGAAAAGCGTGGAATATGATCGACAATTGATCTCTCCGATAAATACTGAATTTCTAGTGATGGAAGGTTTCCGAATTACGGATGAATGGCCTGAAGTTGAAAAGGTGATTACGTCATTTCAAATCATGGTGCGTCGCGCGCCTCATGTTGAGACCGCGCCACAAGATTTGAACGACGCTGAAGCCAAACTGTTCAAATTACTTTCTCAGGATCGTTCTGTTCAGGATCTGATTGATATGGGGCAGCAGGGAGAATTCGAAACCTGCCAGAATCTTTATGGGTTAATGAAAAAGAAAATTGTTGAGCGCGTCTCTGATAAAAAAGGGAAAGCCACAACACAAAAACGAATTTCATCTGTGAGCGTAGGCGATATTCTGTCTAAAGCAGCAGCTATTCTTGGGATCGTCGCTGTTTTGGCGGCTCTTGTCTATCTCGTCCGTTTTCTCCCGGAGAATCTTTCATTGGTGCATAAACCCAATCTCGGCGGCGTCCAGGCGATGAAGCAATTCGCCACACAATCAGAGCTTATGCGCCTATCGAAACAGGTTTCGCATTATTATCTGCTGAAAAAGCAGTGGCCTGCGTCTCTCGAAGATCTTCTTACTGAGAAGGTGATCTCGTCATCCCAAGTATTGCGTGATCCTTGGGGGCAGACTTATGTTATAACAACAGCGCAGCAAACGGCGACTGTGAAAACGACGATCAAGATCGGAGCGTCCGCAGGAAAAGAATTTCATGCGACACTATCATGGTGAGCAATCGAACGCTGATAATGAAATATGCGGAACATTAAATTGACGCTCCAATATGACGGAAGCCAGTATCATGGATGGCAAATTCAGTCTCATAATGAGACGGTTCAGGGTACGCTCCTCGCGGCAATTCAGAAAATCGCGAATGACGATGATATTAAATTGGTTGGCGCCAGTCGCACTGATACGGGGGTTCATGCGATTGGGCAGGTAGGAAATTTTCGACTGCCTGATAGTATCGCTGTTCCTCTTCCCGTATTTTCCCGTGGGTTGAATAGTTTAACGCCGCCTGATATTATCATCACAGCGGTTGAGGAAGTTTCTCCTGAGTTTCATGCTCGCTTCGACGCTCGCGGCAAGACGTATTGTTATCAAATCGAGAACGCAAACACCCCTTCGATTTATCATCAACGATTCTCCTGGCATATTCGACAAACATTAAATATTGTTGCGATGCGACACGCTGCGCGGGCGTTGGTTGGATGCCATGATTTTGCGTCATTCCAGGCAGCCTCCTGTGGCGCTGCAACCTCTATTCGAACAATTTTTGGTTTACATATTCAACAAAAACGCTCGTTTGTACGAGTGTATATTCGCGCGAATGCCTATTTGCATCACATGGTCAGAAATATTGCCGGAACATTAGTTGAAGTTGGGATGGGGAAACGGCAAGCAGAAGACATGGCGCACATCTTACAGGCGAAAGACCGAACGCAGGCTGGCATCACTGCTCCAGCGCATGGATTATTTCTGGTGAAAGTTCATTATTGATATCTTGTTGAAACATCGCAATTTCACAAGGTTTTTCTCTTCCTTGCAACTTCTCAGAATTTTTTATAAACCTTTTAAATTTGCCTGGTGTCTATTTTGGATGAAAACGGGAATAATTGCTTAAATTCTAGTGATTTCGAACTCATTGATCGGGTTCTGAACGGTCATATCCATTCATTCGAAGAATTGGTCAGCCGGTATAAAAAAACAGTATACTACCTGACATATCGAATGGTACATGATCATGAAGACGCTTCTGATTTGTCGCAAGAAACGTTTTTGAAGGCATATCAAGGATTGAAAAAATTTAAGCGCCAATCAAGTTTTCATACTTGGTTATATCGTATTACGGTCAATTTGTGTATTAATTATCTACGGAAACAGCGGAGTCGGCAATTCGTCGAGCTTGACGAGAAAACGAACGTAGTTGAGTACCCTGATATTTTGAATCAACTGGAGGTAGAAGAATTGCAAGAGCGCGTGAGCGACGCGGTCAATCTACTCCCTGAAAAACAGCGGGCAGCGATTATTTTGCGAATTTATCATGGGTTGTCCCATAAAGAGATATCTGATATTTTGGGGTGTTCGGTCGGAACTGTAAAAGCGAATTATTTCCATGCGATACGAAATCTTCGGGATATGTTCGCATCGTCTAACGAAATTCATGAGAATATTGCCAATGAAATGTAAAGATGTACAAAAAAGGTTGATTGATTATTCTGAAGCTCTCATAGATCAGAAAAAATCTGTTCAAATAGAGACGCATCTGCGCTCCTGTGCGAAATGCTCCCAGGAACTAAAAACGTTTGAGGAAACTGTGCGCTTGCTCCAAAGTGTGCCGATTAAAGAACCTCCTGAAGAATTTTGGGATGATTTTACCAGGGGGGTTATGCAGAATGTTCGGCGAGTTGAAAGAGCAAGTGTTCCTGCATTGGCATTCCGTTTTCCTCGTCTCAAGATTGCAATTGTTGCGGTTGCGACGATTCTACTGATGCTTGCTGGTCTGTCCTTCTACACGCCTGGAGGGTTTTTAGGGATTCTTCAGAAACATCCCCAACAAGTTGCGCAGCAGCCATTAGAAAGAAATACTCCAGTAGATACGTTAGGTGGGGCTCTTGAAAAAATTGTACCTTCTGAAATGGTAGAGGATATTTTGCATTCGGAGTGGGCACTGTTAGATGGACAACGGTTGTCAGTCTTTGAGCTTGATGCCAGTGATGAGATGATTGATTTTTTGCTTGAGAATTTAACTGAATCTGAGAAGCAAGCGTTGCTGGTAGAATTAGAGCGCATGAAGTAGGATGGTCTTCTGATGCGACAAACTATGCTTTTTCTGTGGCGATGGGTAGGAATGCTGATTGTTGCCGTATTATTGGTAACCGTTGAAGAGCCAGTGTTTCTTCATGCCCAAGCAGGTTCTTCAGAATTGAAAACTGCGAATGAGGTGAATATTCGGGACGCCGTGGAAGTCTTGCGAGAGCGTCGCCTTGTAGAGGAGTTGCAACTATCAGAGTCTCGTGCCAAAGTTGTCATTGAAAAAATGCGCTATGCGAGGAATCTCAAAAAAGATTACCAATTACAGCAGTATCGCCTTGAGAATGAATTGGCGGAGTTGTTTAGTATCGTCGAACATGACGATGCTAAAATTGCTACAGTATTACAGAATCTGAAGGACGCAAAATTTCGATATTATCAAGAGTTGCTCCGTAACGATGAGGAATTTCATCAACTATTGACGCCTGAAGAGCAGGCGAAATATGTATTGTTCCAACGCGTATTTAATCAGAAACTCAAAGATGCTATTGTCAGCATTCGAAAACAGGATGCCCAGAAATCATCAAACCCCTCTCAAATCTTACGAAATCAGGAATCTGAATCAGTGATCAGGCAGTCTCGTTAAACAGCGGACACGTTCTCTTTTTTTACCATCTACGTATCCCATCCAATGCTATCTATCCTCTTGTATATGGGCATTCACAGCCTTATTGTTATTTCAGTTTGTTTCCACCGCGTTTTAAATATCCGCATGATTATGCCGGGCACCAAGTCGAGCAGCCGTATTTGCCGGACCAATTAGTGGGAAAACAGTATTACACGCGCGCATCCGAAAAAAAATAAACGGATGGCGTGGCCGGT
>CAZRSF010000032.1:0-65402 GCA_964602655.1 uncultured Candidatus Moduliflexus sp. | reverse complement strand
TCCAATTAATGACAATGATTGAAATCATCGGTTTTTCTCATCTTTGCTGATAACAAACGATTTACGAAACAAAAACGCGAGGATGCAACCCCGCATTGCCAGCGTCAATGTCATTTGTCAAGCATTCAGAAGATTTTTTCTTATTGACAGGCTTTTCTATAAGATTATCTTGACAAGTGAGAAGTTTTATTATACAAATGTCATTGTTACGAAGTGAGACTCATGAGGAGAGCAAACGTATGAAATCATCAGGAATCGCATATTTGCTGTGGTGCGCAGGTCTGTTTGGGGGGTGCGGCATCCATCGCTTTTATTTAGGGAAGTATGGAACCGGAATTTTGTATCTGCTCACGTTCGGCCTGTTTGGTATTGGTCAGTTGATTGACTTGTTCCGCATCGGCGATATGGTAGAGAAAGAAAATCTTAAAACGCAGCTTCGACAGGGCACGACAGTGAACGTCAATATTCACGGCACAGCAGGGCAGCCGGATGTCGTACTTGAACATCGCCAGGCTGCGTCGTCATTTCAGCAACAACCGCCGCAAGCCAAATCCGAACCGGAAACAGGCAAAACCTTAGAAGTCAAAATTTTACGATTAGCGCGTAATTTTCACGGCAGGCTCACTCCGTTGGAATTAGCTGCCAATAGCAGCCTGTCGCTGGAAGAAGCCGATAACGTGCTTGAAGATATCGTGCGGCGCGGCTATGCCAATATGGAAGTGTCCGACGCAGGCAACATCGTCTATGAATTTCCAGGCTTTTTGGAATTAACGTCTCCAAAACACAAAGAATTGGATGACTACGAGACCGTCTAACTCTGTCTGAAACGACCGGCAGCGTCCTTCAGGCTCTTTTCAGGAACAGTACGAGCAGAATGTTATGAAGATACAACGTGTTTCGATACAACTCTTAAGTGTGTGCGTCATGCTGTTCGCAATTCTCCTGTGTCTGCCAGCATACGGCGCGGAGACGATCACGGTGACGCAAGATCAGTTGGAATTGCGCAGCGATCCTGCTGATAATGATGAAAACATTCTCGGTACGTTACGCGCGAACACGCCGGTCGTGTTTACAGGCAACGTGTCTGGAAAATGGTATCAAATTACCGCACCGAACGGTCAAACGGGCTGGGTGCATCAATCCGGCATTTCCCGCCCGAAAAGCGTCGCCAAACCGACGCCGAAACCAGCGGCCACGCCAAAAGCAGAGAAAACTCCGGCCAAACCAGCGTCTCGGTCCGTTTCGAAACCTGCGGAAAAACAGCCTGAAAAACCGTCAAAATCGCAGGCCGCGCCGAATAATTTGGAAACGACGAACAGGCAATATAAAGCGCAGCTTGACGAAAAAGACCGCCGGATTGCCGAACTTTCGAAGGAATTAGACGAGGTCGAGACAAAATTGACTGACGTAGAAAAAACGGCGACCGACCTTGAACAGTTACGGAAATCGGATGAATCGAAACTTACGGAGGTTCAGACACAAATCGCCTCATTGAACGAAACGATTCAACAAAGAGAAGATGACTTGCGTAAGCAAAAGGTCGAATTTATCGAGCTTCAAGAAGCATTGAACACCCAAACCGCATCGCAACAAACGGCATCGCGACAACGCACGCTGCTGCTGATTTCCCTTCCGTTGAATCTGATCGGTCTGATACTGCTCGGTTATTTCGGTATCCGGCATATCGCCCGCAAACAGGAGAAACAAGTCGAAGCGTTGCCGCATTTTCACGAAACCGATCATGTGTATTCCGAAGCCGCTTCATCGGCCAAACCGGCAGAAACGCCTGTCAAGCGGCCTTCTTCAGATGCGCTCAGAATTCAGATCAGCAAAGAGGCTGATCCGCGGCTCAAAGACTTAGACGTCGTCATGACGTCGTCGTCACCGGATGTCTCGCCTTTTCCGGCAGAAACGAGCGTGACACCTGAGATGCAGGAACGCGAAGTCGAAGAAACGGTGATTGACTTAGGCGATGTGTTCGCAGACGAATCGTCTCAAGAGGCGCTCATTGACGTATCCGAGCCGGGCGTCATCATTACCGACGATCTGATCTTTGTGGACGAACCGATTGAAGTTGTTCATGAAGACGCGCCTGAACCAGAGATCGAAGCAACTCCGGTTCAATCTGCGCCTCCTCTCGAAAGCCACGGCGAAGACATCCCCGAAGAGCCTGAACTGACAGCCGAAGCAGAAGACAGTGTCGCAGAACTCGATATGCAGGAGATCGGAGAAGACGTCGAACTGGAATTCGACGATGGAGAGTACGAAGAAACTCCGATAGACGCCGCAGCCGAAGCGATTGCGATTGATGATAATAATATGGAAGCGCTTCTGGCGGATACGCAGGATTTAGAGCAAAATGCCGATATGGACGGCTTATTAGATGCTGGCGACCTGGAAGAGCCAACCTTCGAACACGTCGAAATTGCCGGAGAACAATTCGAAACGATTTCAGAACATGGCACACAGATCATTGAAATGAATAACGAAGAAGAGGAACCTTATGCCGAAACGCCCATCGAAGGCGAGATGGGCATTATTGATGAACCCGACGAAGAGCCGGAAGCAGCCGCCCGCTCAATGTCAGAGGGAGATGACGCGCTGGAATTCGATGTGGACGAACCAAAGGAGCCATCGTTTGCCAATCTACGCGTCAATGATGAAATTGATGAGTTATTGGAAATGCTTGATTCACCGCTTCAGGAAGAACGCGCGTCTAAACAAGACGCCGGCTCGCACGTCTTTGCCGAACCATCGCCCTATTTGATCGAACCGGAACATGAAGAGCTTGAAACTACGACCACAATGGGAGAGGTTGATGTCGAACCGAAATACACCATTGAATTGGTTCGGGTGGGGAGAAATAAAGAACACGTACTGCATATTCTCTCGAAAGTTCAAGGCCTCCCGAAAACCGCTGAAGAACTCCTGGCAAGTACCCCATGCACGATTGCGCGCGGGGCAAACAAGCTGGATGCTCAGAACTTCCAAATGCTCATGAAAAAATTCGGCGCCGATGTGCGCCTGCTGCAACACTAATTCCAACCTTGCCAAATACAGCATTATTCATAAGCATCGGACACACTTCAGGAGTGTCAAAGCTTCGCTTTGACACTCCTTCGTTATGTTCAATGGCAATAAATCGCGCTGTATTAAAAATCTGTAACGTTTGATAACTCAGGAGAAAAATTATCATGAAAAATTTCAGACGTATGATGCTTGCCGCAGTCGTGATCTATCTGCTGTTACATTCCCTTGCCTTTGCGCAGGCGGTCGATCCTGCTGCGCTGCTGTTTGACGCCTATGCACAAAAACAGCCGATTCCGGTGTTATCGGCGACAATGCCAGAACTGGATGTGAAGACCGCATACGCCATTCAAAAAGCGTATCTGCAAAAACGCCTCGAAACCGACAAGATCGGCGGATTCAAAGCGGGCTTGACAACGCCAGCCGCACAGGAGCGTTTCGGCGTCAATACGCCGGTGACAGGCGTGTTATTCGCTTCAGGGAAAATCGCTGACGGCGCAAACGTGGATTCTGCCGCCTTCAGAGGCTTGATGTTGGAAACCGAAATCGGCTTCGTCCTCGGCGAAGCAATCACGCAGCCGGTCAAAGACGTGGCCGAACTTCAGACAAAAGTGCGCGGCGTCTTCCCGGCGATAGAATTGCCGGAGATGGGGTTTGCCGACATGAAACAGTTGAAAGGCGTAGATATTATCGCGGCGGACGTCTCGGCAGTCCGATTCATCGTCGGCGCGGAGCAGGCGTTCTCCGGGCAAGATTTGAACGCTGTGACCGTAACCTTGACCCTGAACGACGAAATTGTCAATACTGGCGTTGGCAGCGAAGCGCTCGGCGACCAGTGGCAGGCCGCGCTCTGGCTTGTCAACAGCATGATTGAACAGGGCTGGACGATGGAACCTGGACACGTGCTGATGACCGGCGCGCTCGGCAAGATGATTCCCGGCAAACCGGGCAAATATGTCGCGGATTACGGTACGTTCGGCAAAGTCGCGTTTGATGTCAAATAAGACCAATTCGCCGTGTAGAGATAATCAATCATGAACAAATCGCGTGTGTGGAGCGTTGTGCTGCTTGCCAGCCTTATCGCAGCGATGGCTGCCGCTGCGCCAGACCGAGAAGAAACAGATTCGATTCCCCTGTCAGCCCCTGAGACATCCAGCAGAAATTCGGTCGCATGGGCGTTGCAGAATCGTCAGGCTGTCAGAGATTTTTTGCCAGGATCGATCAGACTTCAGCAGCTTGTGCAACTTGTCTGGGCGGCGCAAGGCGTAACGGATCGTTCCTCCGAACGCCGCACCGCGCCATCCTTTAACGACGTCTATCCGCTCAATGTGTATATTCTCGCTGGAAACGTCGAGCAGTTGGGGCGCGGCCTCTATAAATATCTCCCGATAGAACACGCGCTGACGCGCATTTCATCCGATGATCTTCGTAGTCAGTTCGCCCAGAGCATCCGGGAGCAGTGGATCGCCAATGCGCCGGTGGTGCTGATTTTCACTGGCGATTACGACCGGGCAGCGCGTCAGTTAGGAAAAAACAGCGCCCGGTATGTTGACATCGAACTTGGTCACGCCGTGCAGAATATTTATCTGCAAGCAGCGGCGCTGCATCTTGGCACCACCTTTTTTGCCACGTTCGACAACAAAAAGGTCAATGAATTGCTCAATCTCCCTTCTCCGGAGTTCCCGGTCGGCATTATGCCAGTCGGACGAATTCCATGATGAGAACCAACCCCGCCAGGGTTTCGAACCCCTGGCGGGGTTCTACGCAGCATAAAAATGAGCCAGCAAACGTTTTTTCTTTATCAAAGTCATCCGATGGAATGCCCGTATCTATGCGGGCAAGTCTGGATATTTCGCGGATTCGACGCCGACGCCCTCGAACCGGCGCAGTACGATGAATTGCTGAGTCAGGGATTTCGGCGCAGCGGCACGACCGTCTATCATCAATATTGTCCACGTTGTTCCGCCTGTTTGCCGTTGCGCATCAACACGCAGCTTTTTGCGCCATCTACCTCGCAACGCAGAGTCTTGCGCAAAAATCAGGATGTGACCTATACCCTCGCGCCAGCGGCCTTTGACCCGGAAGATTTCGCGCTGTATCGCCGCTATGTTGACACGCGGCATCCGTCCCATAACAGCCCGGATGACGCCAGCTATCAAGAGTTTCTGATTCATTCTCCCGTCGCATCCGAACTGATGCGCTATTATATTGCCGACCGATTGGTCGGAGTTGGCTGGATTGACACGCAGCCCAACTCGTTAAGCAGTGTCTATTTTGCGTTCGATCCCGACGAATCCGACCGGAGTTTAGGCACGTTTTCGATTTTGCAGCAGATCGCCCTCGCCCGTTCCCTCGGCAAACAGTGGGTCTATCTCGGTTTCTGGGTCGAACACAGTCAGAAAATGTCGTATAAAAACAAGTTTTCCCCCTGCCAGATTTTGCAGAACGGCAACTGGCAGACATTGCGGTAGGGGGCGGGGTTGCATCCCCGCGCCTCAGCCCTGAAAGGGCGCAAATATCATCGCGCAAACGCCCTGCATATATCGTAGGGCGAAACTGAAGTTTCGCCCTCGTCGAAACGCAGTTTCGACGTACAGTTTCGAAACCAAACTCGCGCAAAACGTCAACCATCAACACAAGGAGAATATTATGGATTCGATGACCGCTACCATGATTGCCGCGATTCTTGCGGATGTGCCAAAAGGCGTCAGTGTCGTTGCCAACGATGCGTATCAGGGATTGAAAACCTGGGCGATCTCCAAATGGCAGGAAAAACACAAAGGCGAGAAAAACAAACTCGAAAAAGCGATTGAAAATGTTGAGGATGATCCGAAAGAACAGGGGTATGTAGATGCCTTGAGCAATCAGATTGCGAAAGCCGATCTTGCGAATGATCCCAAAACGCAAGCACTCGTCAGCAGGCTCGCAGCCGAATTACAAAAAATGGGCGCAATCGGCGCGAAATTCACGGATGTTGTCGTCAAGGGGGATATGACAGTAGATCAGGCCATCGCCGAAGGGCGTGGCAGTACCGGCCTCGAATTCGATAAAGGGGAAATCGGGAATCTGCATCTTGGCAAAGTGGGAGCGACGACCCTCCCAAAGTAACACCGGCAGGCGAACCGCCCACTTCGCCTGCCGTTGAATTCAAGGGGAACAGGATCGGCGTGGTCAATTTGCCGGGGCACGCCGCGACGGACGTTGCCGCCTGCGAACGTCAGTATCTCAACAGCGTCATGGAGACATGCAGCAAGGTGGATTTGCTTGGCATCAGCCCGAACGCCTCGAAAGAGCGCTGCCGCAATTTGGCCGCGATTTATACCGCGCTGCGGACACAGAACGCCGAAGACGACGAAAAACGTTCGAATAAACAGCGATTTCGCTCGGCGGTCGAATGGCTGAACGCCGAAAAGCGGCTGGTGCTGCTCGGTGACCCCGGCAGCGGCAAAAGCACGTTCGTCAAGTTCGTCGCGCTCTGCCTTGCTGGGGAACGCGCCGGAGACCCCTGCGTCAATCGCTCGCTTCTGACCGCGCCGATGCCGGACGAAAAAGAGAAAGACAAACAGCCTGCGCCGCAGCCCTGGCAGCATGGCGCGCTGCTGCCGGTGATCATTGTCTTGCGCGAATTCGCCGCCACCGCGCTGCCGGCAGACAACGCGCCGGTCACAATCGAACATCTGTTCGCCTATTTGCGCGAGAAATTGCGGGCGTGGGGCATCGAGGAATTTGCGCCTGCGCTCAAATCCATTCTGTGGGATGGCAAGGCGCTGTTATTATTCGACGGGCTGGACGAAGTGCCGGAAGCGCAGCGCCGCCGCCAGCAGATTCTTGACGCGATTCGCGCCGCCGCGATGTGCTGGAAGGGCTGCCGCATCCTCGTCACCAGCCGAACCTATGCCTATCAGCCGCCGAAAGCGAGCCGCGCTGATTCCGACCAGAACGCATCCTGGCGGCTTGATGGCTTTGCCGAGACGGTCTTAGCGACGTTCGACGAGAAGCAGATCGCGGAATTCGTGACGCGCTGGTACGAGGAAATGGCGGAACACGGACAGCTTGCCTCCGACTTTGCGAAAAATCGCGCCGAAGCCTTGCAGAAAGCGATTGACACTCGCGCCCAATTGCGCCAGTTGGCGGAACGTCCGCTGTTGCTGACGCTCATGGCGGTGCTGCATTCTTCCACCGGTACGGAATTGCCGGATAAGCGCGTCGAATTGTACGCCCGCGCCACCGAGGTGCTGTTAGAATGGTGGGAAGGCTATAAACAGCACGAATACAAGAGCTTATCGGAAGTCCTGAATATCGGCAGAGATAAGCTGCTGGAAGCCCTGTCGCGGATCGCGTTCGAGGCGCATGCGCGGCAGCCGCTCGACACGGACGCCGCTCGCGTGGCGGATATTCCGCAAGAAAAGATCATCAACGAACTCTATAAGCTGAACTCCAAAGAAATCGAGGAGGCGAAGGCGCATTTGAACCAACGCGCCGGGCTGCTGGTCGCGCAAGACGGCGAGATTTACACCTTCCCGCATCGCAGTTTTCAAGAGTATTTGGCGGCGTACTATCTGCACGAACATAAAGACGATCCGCCGTTTCCGTTCAATATTGTCGAACTGGTGAAAGAGGATCACGAACGCTGGCGCGAAGTGGTGTTATTGAGTGTGCAGATGTGCACCGCCACAGGCATCTGGGAAGCGGTCGAGCAGTTATGCCCCGAAGAGGTCGAAGACGTGACCGAGGTCAGGCAGGCCGACGCCTATTGCGCCTTGTTTGCGGCGCATGCGCTCTATGAAAAACGGGTGTTGTTCGAAGCGACGCAGAATAAATCGTTTCTCAACAAAAAGAAACGCCTGAAAAAATGGCTGAAAGCGATTCTGACCGAAGGGACGGCTGAACCCTGCCAGGGTTTAAAACCCTGGCAGGGTTGTGCCCCGCTTCCGGCGCGGGAACGGGCGCTGGCCGGGAATCTGCTGGCAGAGTTCGGCGACGACCGCCCCGGCGTGGGGCTTCGCGCAGACGGAACGCCATGGATCGAATGGAGGGACATTCCCGCCGGAACATTCCTGATGGGGAGCGATCCGCAGCGCGATCCCTATTTCGAGATTCCATATCCGAACCCGGAATATGCGGAGAATTTCAAGAAATGGATACAATACGAATTGCCGCAGCATCCGGTGACGCTCCCGGCGTTCCGCATCAGCCGTTATCCCATCACGAACGCGCAATTTCAGGCATTTGTGGACGACGGCGGCTATCGCGAGGAAAAATTCTGGACAGAAACCGGCGGCTGGAAAATCAAGGAACAAAAAGGCTGGAACGGGCGGCGACGTTTTCAAGATGAACGCTTTGCGCTGCCGAATCATCCGGCGGTCGCCGTCTCGTGGTATGAGGCGATGGCGTTTTGCGCGTGGTTGACAAGGAACACCTCACCCCCAACCCCCTCTCCTAATTTAGGAGAGGGGGATCAAGGGGGTGAGGTGTTCCGCCTCCCCACCGAGGCCGAATGGGAATACGCGGCGCGGGGGACGGACGGCAGATTGTTTGCGTTTGGCAATGAATTGACGCCGGAATTCGCCAATTACGCCGACACGAATCTTGGCGCGACGAGCGCGGTCGGCGCGTTTCCGCGAGGGAAAAGCGCGTTTGGCTGCGACGACATGACCGGCAATGTCTGGGAATGGTGCTTGAATCAGGACTATCGCTACTCTGACGGCGAACCGTCTTTTGATGAAATACAAAAGAGTCTAAGCGAAGAAAAGACGAAGGTTCTGCGCGGCGGTGCGTGGTACTACTCTCCGCTTAATTGCCGTTGCGCTTATCGTCACTGGTACGATCCGGACCCCTGGGGCACCTTTATCGGGTTTCGTGTGGTTGTGGTGTCGAGGACTCTTTAACTTTGCTCTTTTTTCTCTTTTCTTTTTTGTTTTTTCCCTTGCAGGGGGTACAGGGGGCTTGCCCCCTGTCGAAATTTTTTTTGAACAGAGACCTCACAGGTCTTCAAGACCTGTGAGGTCTGAGCCGACATTATTTTTTTACTGCTACTATGACGAATACTGAACTGCCGATCATTCAAAAGATGTACGATTTAACGTTCTGGTACGTGCCGATCCTGAACCGGCTGCCGCGCGACCATAAATTCGCGCTGGGCGAGCGGATGGTGCAGGGAGTGTACGAGACGCTGGAATTGTTGGTGCAGGCGCAATTCGCGCAGAATAAAACCGCGCTGCTACAGTCGGCGAATCCGAAAATCGCCGTGTTGCGCTATCAAACGCGGCTCTTGCTGGATTTTCGCCTGATCAACGAAGTTCGCTACGAACATGCGGCGAAGCAGCTAAACAGTATCGGCACGGATTTGGGAAGTTGGATCAAACAACGGCAGCGCAAAGAGGCGGGCGGCGAACATGAAACGAGCAGGCGGGCTGTGGCCTGAGATCACGAGTTTTGCGAATCTGCTGCATGCGGCGCGACAGGCGCAGCAGGGGAAACGCTACCGGTCGAACGTGTTGGCGTTCAATGCGCGGATCGAACTCGAATTAGAGCAATTGCAGCGTGAATTGCTGGAAAAAACGTACCGCCCAGGCGCATATCGCACCTTCGAGATTTACGAGCCGAAACGCCGCATGATTTCCGCCGCGCCCTATCGCGACCGGGTCGTGCATCATGCGCTTTGCCACGTGATTGCGCCGATTTTCGAGCGGACATTTATTCACGATTCTTACGCCAATCGCGCCGGGTTCGGCACACACCGCGCCTTGCGCCGATTTACGGGATTTTTGCGTTCTACGCGGTATGTGCTGCAATGCGATATTCGCAAATATTTCCCCAGCATTGACCATATCTGCGCGGCGGTGCGTGGAACAACAATCCGCATAATTGCCGATGCGCTTATCGTAACAGGAACAATCCAAACAACAGGAACACCAATATCGGGTTTCGTGTGGTTGTGGTGTCGAGCACTCTTCATCATCAGAACCGGCGGCAGGGATGTTGCCGGGCGTATCATCGAAGAGTCCAGACCTGCTCCGGCGAGTGTGGCGACACGCTCCGAATATTACGCGACCGCAGGCGTTTTGGTAGGCGCAAGCCGAAGACCCGCCTGCGTTTTTTTGTTTATAGCCGGGCGACATGGCGTTTCTGCCGCCGCATCCGTCCCGGCAGGGACGCCCGCCAATAGCCCGCCGATTTATCGGCGGGAAACGTGGCATCCGCCGATTCACCCGCCCATAAATGGGCGCGCTATTCGCGAACGTCCCTACGGGACGAGGCATTCGGCATGACCTATTTCCAGGGGTTGAAACCCCCGTCTGTATTCCGCCGCCCTTTCAGGGCGAAGGGCGACGTTTTGCCGGGATCGCTGCCATCCTGTCGGCATTTTTTGCCAGCAGGTTGCTGGCGATCCCGGAATTTCTTAGACCGCTTCGGTTTCGCCTGGCTCGAATTGCGGAACATGAAACGGCTGCTCCGCCCGTTCGGCATGCGCAATCGCTCTGAAAAAGAGCGCGACCGATAGGATTGCGCTTAAAATATCGGCGGCAGGCATGGTGTAAATAAAGCCGGAAAAACCGAAGAGCCGATTCAGAATAATCAAGGCGGGCACGAACACAATCCCCTGACGCGAGAGCGAAATGATCAGGGCGGGCATCCCTTTCCCCATCGCCTGCATCGCGTTCATCAACACCATTTGCACGCCGATGAACGGCAGACCGATAATCATCGCGCGTAAAATTCTGACGCCAACGGCGACGACCTCGTTATCGTGAATGAACGTCTTGATGAATGCGGTTGAAAACAGCGCAAAAATGACAGTAAAGGTCAGCGTAATGCCGGTTGCCATGCCGGTCGCTGTTTTGATGGAGGCTTTCAGGCGCGGCAGATTCTTTGCGCCGTAGCTATACCCAAACAGCGGCTGCGCCCCGATTGCTAGGCCGACGCTCAACATAATCGGCATCGTAAAAACCCGCATGTCAATTCCAATCGCAGCGACCACCACGTCGCCATAGCCGGCAGCCATCTTATTCATAAACATATTCGCGCAGCTCATGAGCAAATGACTGATTGACGCCGGAATACCGATTTCGAATATTTCCCGATAAATGACCCAGTCGAACTTCAGCCCTGCGAACGTCAGCGGAATCAGGCTTTTGCGGCGGACGTAATAACTCAGATAATACGCAAACGCCAGCCCATTGCCTATAACAGTAGCGACAGCAGCCCCGGCGACGCCTTGATGAAACGTAAAAATGAAGAGCGGGTCTAAGATGATATTGGCGACAGTGCCGATGGCCATGCCGATCATCGCTTCTTTCGCTGCGCCCTCAGCGCGGAGGAGTTGTCCCGCCGCGAAATTCAGCATAATCACGACGCTTCCGGCGAGAATAATGCGCAGATATGCGGCGGCAAAGGGAGCGGTTTGCGCGCTCGCGCCTGAAACCGAGAGAATAGAAGGCATCCAGTAGAACCCGGCGATCATCACGACCACGCCGAGGACGATGCCCGACACCCAGGCGAGCGCCAGCGTTTGTTTGGCGCGTTCATGCTCTTTGCTTCCTAACAGACGCGAGATATACGACGCGCCGCCGTTGCCGAAAATGCCGCTCAATGCCATCGTAATCATAAAGATCGGCATGGTGATCGCGACCGCCGCCACCTGATTGGCGTCATTCAAGCGCCCGACGAAAAAGGTGTCGGTCATGTTGTAAAACACCTGCACTAACATGCCGACCATTGTCGGAATGGCTAATTTCAAGATGGCCTGGGGGACTGAGGTTGTTTCAAGCAGATGTAATTTGGAGTGTTGCATATTTTTTCCTTTTGTCAAATAAATAGAGAGTGAATACTCACTCCGAAAGTATCATAAAAGCGCAATTCAATATACGCTAAAAGATTTTAGCGTTTGATCGCATCCCAGCAAGCTTCGACGGCGCGATTGGTCAGTTCGGCATCATATTCTGCCAGTCCGGCGTTTATATCACGAATCAATTCGAAAATCGGGCCGAACGTCAATGCTCCCAGAATGAATGGCGGCAGATCTTTGATCACCTGCTGCGCGATGGCGGTGTCGAACAGGATGGCTAACGGCGGTTTCTTCATTTTGTGGCGGTCTTGTTTGAAGACATCTTCCCGTCGTCGTGACAAACCATACGGCGAATGCATATATTGTTCGAGAAAATTCGATTCTTTGGGGTGCTGCACGGCAAACCCAATCATGTGACTACAGAGATAAATATACCGCTCTCTCAGCGGCGCCTTCGCATTATACGCTTTCAGAACCTCTCCGTTTTCTTTTTCAATGACATATTCGAATAATTCGTGGATAAGTTCGTCTTTGTCCTTAAAATACCGATAAATCGATCCGACTCCGACGCAGGCTTTCTCCGCGATCTGGGAGGTCGGCGTGTTATGAAAGCCTTGTTCCGCGATCAATTCCAGCGTCGCCTCAAGAATGGCGATACGCTTATCCGATTTCTGGTTTCCGTTTTGCTCCATATTTGTTCACCACCGTGCCATAAAAATTCATATTCGTATAAATGACTGAGCATTCACTCCGAATGTAGTAACAAAAAATGCTCCTGTCAAGACCCTTGCGTTGATTTTTATAAAAATAACGAAACAATCCATGAAGACCTCACAGGCGTCTCACGCCTGTGAGGTTGCCCGCAAGCTATTTTGCGCCGCCAATGGCAAGCGCAATATCACGCAGACCGAGCGCCGTTTCCGCTAATTTTCGATAATCAATAATATCAGGAACATCTTTCGGCGTGTGCGTAATTTCAGTGCATAACTGCATAAAATGCTCAGAGACAAACGCCATTGCCGGGCGCTGATTCAGGACGAAAATCATGTGATCGCTCTGATACCACGCCTCGCCTTCGTACAATTCATCATAGCGGCTCAAAACGCCCCGAATGCGATGCTCCATATCGTCCGGACAGCCGTAAAATGAAAAGCCGGTGCGCCCCTCGCGATAGCCAACCAAATCAAGATTGATCGCTAACAGAATCCGTTCGAATTCCGCTGCGTTTTGCGCGAGATATTGCGCCTGTCCCGAGGCAGCATAGTAATCTTCTCCGTTCAACGCGACCAATTCGATCCCGCATGAGCCGTCATAGTCGGCCAGCAATTCGGCTAACGCCAGCAGAATTGCCACGCCGGTCGCGTTATCCAACGCGCCGGGCGTCCCTTTTTTCGCGTCAATATGGGCGCAAAGAACAAGTTTCGCAGCATCTTTCGCGCCTTTGCGCCCAATGACGTTGCATCCGGTCGCTGGAATGCGCCGAGATGCGATGTTTAATGAAATTTCCGCGCCGCAATGTCGCAGCAGCCGCTCGCCTTCTTCATCGGTCATGTAGGCCGACGGAATGTCGAAATCGCCGTCTTCGATCAACGGAAACGGATACACCGCTCCGGCAAGTTCCGGATTTCGCGAAGTGGCCGCAATGATAGCGGCAGGCGCTTTCTGTTCCAGCCGACGCAGCATGTCGGGATACGTAACCGGAATCTCAAACGGAAAATGTTTCGGAATATATTGTTCTTTCGCAATTTCGCCATGTAGCAAGACGATTTTGCCTGCCATGTCCGTTGTTTCGAATTCTTCGGACGTTGCCACCGCCACAAGGGGAGCAGTCAAGCAACAACTTAACGAATAAGGGCTGACAAGCGCGTGAAACGCTTCTGTTCCCGCTTGCAGCGTCACGCCGTCAAATTCCCAATCAATGCAATCAAAATCGGGGCTGTGCGTTTCGAATCCGAACCGGGCGAGCGTCTGCGCGAAAAAGTCCGTCGCGGCGCGATTTCCAGGGCTGCCGACATGCCGGTTCGGCATGTCGCAAAATGCCTCAACATAACGACGAAGGGTAGCGGTTAACGATGCGATCTGTTGCTGTGGTGCGCTCATATCTTCTCCTTGAACATAAAATGTTTATATGCTCTGTAAGTCGAAACTTCAGTTTCGACTTACGTATGCGAAATACTGTCATACGAGAAAATAATGCGGCGAAGCGGGCGTGTATTGTAAAAAAAAGACAAAACGAACGTAAGGCGAGCAAAACAATTTCAGCGGATATTATTGCGTGTTTAAGGCGAGTTGGCGGCATTGTTCCGGCGAGCGCCCAAGGAATTCGACGCATTCCTTGATGAAATGCGACTGGTCGCAGTAGCCGAGTTGATAGACGACTTCGCTCCAATCCACATTGGAAGGCTGCTGGATATAATTCAGCGCGTGGCTGAAGCGCACGATCCGGCTGTACCATTTGGGCGTGACGCCAAGATGTGTTTCGAATTCGCGTTCCAATCGTTTGGGATACACGTCCAGCGCGGCGGAAATCAGCCGAATCGGCAGCGTTCCCTGCGATTCATGAATAGATGACAAGGCGCGGTCAATCAGCCAGGAACGCGCAGGCGTCTGACGGTCAAGCATGGCAAGCAATTCCTGCTCGAGCGCGGTGATTCTGACGGGCATCTCGGAAAAATCCGCGAGCTTTTCAGCCAATTCTGTCCAGGATTTTTGCGGCAGCGCGTCTAATTCGACGGCATGAAGCGGCGTGATTTCTGTGAGCGGCGCTCCAGCAAGGCTCGCGAACCGATGCGGATAAAATCGAATCGCAAGATATTCGACATCTCCTTGCGCCTCAACGTCGAACGGCTCTGTTCTCATGCCGCTCAGGAAACTGCCGCGCAACGCGAAACGTTGCTGCTTCTGGCTTTTCCAGACCGTTGAAGCGGCAAAACTCAAAATGACATCGAAATACGCTTCCGGGCCTATGATCGAGGCGCAGGACGCATCGTCTTTCTCGGCGGCAAGCGTCCAAAAATATTGAATATATTCTCGCAGGCGCGGATGTTTCGGCGGGAAAATGGCTGTGCGCATAGTCGCCAAACAACCTCACAGGTTTTTGAAACCTGTGAGGTTGTTTTTACTGTTCGCTTCAATAATTCACACCGACATTGCGGCGGGCTTTGTCTAAATATTCACTGCCGATGGCGCGGGCTTTTTCGGCGCCGCGTTTCAAAATGGCGCGAACAACGTCCGGGTTTTTGACGTACTCTTCGCGCTTCTCGCGATATGGCCTGAAATAGTTCAGAATCGCTTCGAATAATTCCTGCTTGACATCGCCATAGCGCAATCCCGGCGTCAGGAAGCGGTCGCGCAACTGCTGGCGTCCATCGGCGTCGAGAAACAGCGCGTATAAATCGAACAGAATATTGCCATCCGGGTTTTTCGGCTCTTCCACTGGCGTGGCGTCGGTTTTGACCGACATGACACGTTTCCGCAGCGCTTTTTCATCGCAGAAAATCGGAATCGTGTTGTCATAGGATTTCGACATCTTCTGCCCGTCCAATCCTGGAATCGTGGCGACTTCCTGCGGAATTTCCGGCTCTGGCAGCACGAACGTGTCGCCGTAGGTGTTGTTGAAACTGATGGCGATGTCCCGCGTCACTTCGACATGCTGCTTCTGGTCTTTGCCGACCGGCACTTTGTGCGAGCCGTAGAGCAGAATATCCGCCGCCATCAGCACCGGATACGCAAACAGGCCATGATTCGGCGTCAAGCCTTTGGCGATTTTGTCTTTATACGAATGGCAGCGCTCTAACAAGCCCATGCCGGTGACATTCGACAGCATCCACGCCAATTCCACGACTTCCGGCACGTCGGATTGCACCCAGAAAATCGCCTTCTCCGGGTCAAGGCCAAGCGCGAGAAAATCGCAGGCCGCGTCTAATGTCTGCTGTCGCAAACGCGGCGCGTCAAACACAGACGTGAGCGCATGATAATTGACGATAAAGCAGAAGAGTTCGTGTTCTTCCTGATATTTGATCATCCGGCTCATCATGCCGAAATAATTGCCGATATGCAATGTGCCTGATGGTTGAATTCCCGATAAAATCCGCATGAATGTTCCTCCAATTCCAAATTATGCCGACAGCGCCGGGAACGCTGCCGCAAAATCCCTATAATTTTTGAAACTTGTAATGACAAAAATACACCGTTCCCTGAGCGAAGTCGAAGGGAACAGGCCGCGCTCGTTTCGACGTCGCTCAACGAACGGTTTACTGAATTAGATTTTTACTGTTCATTCCCCCCTGGCAGAAGGAATAGCTATGCCACGTAACTGCGCCTCGAATTGCCGGTGTTGTTCGGATTGCGTTCCTTGACGCGCCACGTCCAACACCCGTTTCATATCATTTGCGAGCAGTGCGTCAACGTGCAGCCACAAGCCCGGAAACACGCGGCTGCAAAGCAAACCATCCTGGTCTGGCTGAAGCCGAAGATACGTGTCATCCTCCAAAACAAACCAGTCGAACGCCGCGTCTTCTATACGCCAAATGAGATACTCTCGAACGCCATGACGACGATAAATGTCGAATTTTTGATGTGCATCGTAAGAGACGCTGCTGTTCGCGATTTCCACGACCAATTCCGGTGCGCCTTCGATGTAATCATCATCAGTGACGCGGGATTGTCCGCCGACTTCATCATCCAATCGCAAAAATGCGTCGGGCTGCACCTCGTTTTCATCATTCAAACGAACAGTGACATTGTCCGCGCATTCGAGATAGGGCGTTTCGGCGCAGTAGGCGATCAACCATCCTAATATCTGTCCATGCGGCTTGCCATGCGTGATGCGGACGGCTGCGCTCATATAGACGACTCCTTCAAGCAATTCGGCTTTTTTCAGCGACGGCATGGCCTCGTATCGGCGTTCGAATTCTCGACGCGTCAACACATCCCCATTTTCTAAGAGCGCAACCGATTGAGCGCGAGGGGATGAGTGTTTCTGGCGTAATGTGTTTTTTGAGGCCAACGTGACTTTTTCGAGCATGGCGTTTATTTCAATAAGCAACCTTGACAGGATTTTGAACCCTGTCAAGGCTATATCATTTGTTCCAGGCCGCAACCGGATTGGTCAGCGTTCCTAATCCTTCGACCTCAATCGTAATCGTGTCGCCGGGCTGCATTAACACTTTCGGCGTGCGGAACACTCCGACACCCGGCGGCGTTCCTGTCAAGAGAATATCGCCCGGAAGAAGCGTGAACGCGGCGCTGACGAACTCAATCAAATCGGGAATGCGAAAAATCAGATTCGAGGTGTTGGAATCCTGCATCACCTTGCCGTTGAGCGTGGCGCGAATCCGCAAATTGTGCGGATCGGAGATTTCGTCTTTGGTGACAAGATACGGCCCAAGCGGGCAAAACGTGTCGAGCGATTTGCCGCGCACCCATTGTTTATCGCCGAATTGCAGGTCGCGGGCGGAAACATCGTTGGCGTTCAGATAGCCTGCGACATAGTCAAAGGCGTCTTCTTTGCGGACGCAGCGGGCGCGTTTGCCGATCACCACGCCGAGTTCGGCTTCGTAATCCACCTCTTTCGTCAAATCGGGATGCCAGGTAATCGCGTCGCCAACGCCAATGACGGACGTGGGAAATTTTGCGAAAATAATAGGGCGTTCGGGAATCGGCGCGTTTTGCTCGCGGCAATGATCAATATAATTTTGCCCGATTGCCACCACTTTCGACGGGTTCGGAATCGGCGCGGCGAGTTTGACGGACGCCAGCGGAAATAAAAATCCCCACTCTTCCCAGCTTTTGCGGTATTCTCGCGCTTCATCGAGCAGAATGCGAACCGTTTGCACGGCTTCATCCCCTTGTTCCACTAATATTTTCAAGCTGGACGCATCAATCTCTCTTGGCGATGCAAACGCATCGGCGGCGGCCTTGACCTCAAGCACCGTTATGTCATCCAATAGCGCGCCGACAAGCTGCTGCTCGTCTTGAATGTAAGTCAAAAGTTTCATAAAATGACGACAACGAATCAAAGAACGAAACGAGTATTTTTAATGATTTTATTCGTTCCGTTCTTTGGTTAGGTATCGTTTCAAATATTTATAAGAACGCATCGCATTACAAACGCGCCTCGATGAGCTTTCGCGCGACATCGCGGGCAATTTCCAGGGCTTCCATGATCGTGCGGCCTTGTGCGACTAATCCTTGCAATTCATCGCTTGTTGCTAAATAAACCCCTTCTGGCAATTTTTCAATGTGCAATTTTACCATGCGTTCCATATATCCGAGCCCTTTTTCAAACAGTTCGGCGAATCCGAATTTTCTTTTGCAATGCGATGACGATTGCTCCGCTTTCTAAATCATTGACATGACAGTTCAACACATACAGCAGCAAGGCATGTCGTTCAGCGCGAGGCAAGTTTTCCAATCGTAATACGCCGCAATGCGTTCGTCGTTCTCGCCAAATTTTTTCTTCGAAATCTTTATCTGTCGTAATGATAATTCTCTGCTCTCGTACTGCCCAGTCGAGAATATGCGAATCGCTCATACGCGGATCATATTCAACAACACAAATGGCGTCATGTCCTAAACTGATAAGCCACTCAGCGACCGTTCGGCTGGTATTGACATCAATCAGAAATCTCATAGTTCACGCAGCCAAACGATCCAACACAGATTCCCCAGCAATTGCGTGATGGGCATATAACAATGCCGCGCGAAGGTCTTCTAATTCAAGTTCCGGAAAATCTTCAAGAATTTCCTTTTCGGAAACACCTTTGGAAAGGAGTTCCAGAATCATCTCGACTGAAATTCGCAGCCCTCGAATCAATGGCTTGCCGCAGAGAACGTCATGGTTAAATGTAATTCGCGTCAAGAGTGTTTCCATCTCATTTTCCTTGTGTCACTTTATGAATATTGCCGTTGCGTCTCGAAAACGAATTCCTGCGCGGTTTCATACGCTTCCGGGCGCATTTCGCGTTCCTCGATTTGGCCGCCGAGCGCGTTTTCCAGCGCCTTTGTCAGATCAAGGCAGTTCATCCCTTTCACGCCGTTCACTTCGATTTTGACCTGCCCGTTCGACTCGATAAACACATCAATTTCTTGTAGTTCCATTGCTGTTCCTCGCTTGTATCAGCCCTGCCAGGGTTTCGAACCCTGGCAGGGCTAAATGGTCTATGCCATCCGCCGCAGCCGCAGATGAATCCGATTGCCTTCCTGCGTTTCTTCCACCAAATCGAACCCCTGCTCCGCCAGTTTCGCCCGCGTGGCGTGATAGGCGTAGCGCTGCTGCAATTTTTGGATAAATTCTTTATGGTCAATCCCTTTGACGCCATACCAATCGGAGACGCATTCGTAGGCGTTGCCATTTTTCTTGAATCCGATGTCATAACTCAGAAGCTTTTTGCTTTTCAGCCGAATTTCGACGGCGGCCTTTTTGCCCGCATAGCCTTTCGCCTGCAACTGTTCGCCCACTTCGTATGCAAAGCCCTCGTCTTCCAACGCTTTCAGCAAAAACTCCTTTTCCACCATTTGCGTTCTGATACGGCTGAAATGTGACATAATCCGTTTCCTTGAAAATACGCTGTCAGACACGTTCAACGTGTCTGACAGCTATTGTTCACGTTAATTTCACCACCGGATAATCCCTCAGCACCGTCGCACCGGAGTGAATATCCTTTGTCGTAATCAGCAGGCGTTTGTTGCCATCAATCGCGAAACTGACTTCGAACCGCGCTTCGCCTTTGATCGAAGGCGGATCGGCATTTAAAAACGTCGGATTCTGTTCGTTCATCCAAAAATAGGCGCGTTGATCTTCAGCATCCGGCGAGACTGGCGCAAGCCGCGCCGCGCCAGAGGGATCGAAGACCAATTCCACGCCTGCCGTCGCTTTCCGCGAGCGTTCTCCGACCTCGAAAATGGCGATGCCGAGATGCGTCTGCCCCTCATGCGTCGCTTTGACGAGGAAATTATCTAACGGCGTTTCCGTCGGATAGGGCGTGCCGCGCCGCACGAGCGTACGAAATTCGTATCCGGCTTTTTCCCGGCTGATATGCCGAATCGCGTAATCGTGCTGGATGTGATCGTAAAAATCCACGCCCGCCACGAATGCCGCCGCGCCTCGCGCCACTGCGTCAAGCGGGCGATGCAGCATGACGCGATCTTTGCCGAACATCCGCTTGACGGTTTTCTGAATCGAAGGAATCTGACTGCTGCCGCCCACCATCAACACAGCTTTGATATGATCCTGATCGTAGCCACGTTCCTGGGCGTGACGCAGGGCGCGGCGCAACGCCTGATCGATCAGAGTGAAGGCGTCATGTTCGTCGAGCATCTCCTCAAGTTGTGTTTGCGTAAAGGCCGCCGAAAACGTGACGTTTTTTTCAGGGTGTGTCACGGAAATCTCAACGCGCTCCTGAACCGATAGAAGCTCTTTGACCCGCTCGCATTCCACCAGCAGCATCCGGCTCATGCTGCGCACATCCTCGTCGTAATCCTGCCGATTGTTTTGCCGCAGAATTTCCTGAAAGAGCCATTGATCAATCGTCATGCCGCCGAGTTCCACGCCCGCTTTGCCGAGTACGCGGCAACGTCGCCCGACCTGCGAACCGGCCTGTTCTTCGATCAAGACAACCGAGACATCGAGCGTGCCTCCGCCGAAATCGAAAATCAGGTACACGTCGCCGGGCTGAATGTGCGCCCCGTAGCCGAGCGCCGCCGCGGACGCCTCGTCAATCACGCGAAAGCGCGGCATGCCGACCGCCTCCGCCACGCCGGTCAGCCAGTTTTCATAATGCTCGAACGCTTCCACCGGCACGGTCAGCGCGATTTCTTCATCGCGAATGCCGAGTTCTTCCGCCGCAAAGAGCAGCACGGCAGAGAGAAAATCTTTGCCCGCGTCAAAAAACGACACATCCTGATCCGGCAATTTCTGCTTGCGCATGTTGCGATTCGCGATATACCGTTTCATCCAGCGGAACGTGCGCGGCGAATCATAGATCTGCTGTTGAAGCACCTGTCCGCCGATCCAGCGCCGCTTGTCCGGCGCGTAATGAATCAGCGACGGCACCACCGAAAAGCGCTCGCTGCCGAATTGATGGAAATAACCGTAATCCGGGATATGAAACGGCACGCCCTCTTTTTTCGCCTCGTCCCAGACCGCGATCACCGTATTCGACGTGCCGAAATCAATTGCCAATCGTCCTGCCATGTCGAGCCATTCCTCTCCCAAACGTTGTTATTGCGGATTATTCGACAGCCTGATATGCTCGTAAGGCGCTTTGGACAACATCGGCGCAGTCAAGAGTTTTGCCTGAGCGGTTTCCATAATCATGTCGCGCAGAAACGCGCTGGCTTCTAAAATTTCGATGCCGATGATTTCGCCCTGCTCATTCAGTTCTGCTGTGATATTCGGACTGAGTTCGACGCTGTTTGCTTCTTTCCCTGACATGAGCGCGAGGTGAATCACATCATCTTGCTGAAAATATACCATCTGAGTTTTTTTCATATCGTCAGCCTCCCGCTCAACGGCTCGATTTCAATATCGAACGCGCTATCGGCAAGATATTCCGCCCGCGTTCCGATGTCAATATCAAAACGCCGCTGCCAGGAAATCAGATGCAGCAGAAAGTCCAGCCATGCCCCCTCCGCGTCCGAGACTTCCGCTTCATGCCGACGCTGTCGAAGCAAACGCACATCGTTTTCCTTGAATTCCTCGATGTTCGGTTGCGCAATATCCATCGGGGCAAATTCCCACAGGCGCACCGTTCGATCTCGCGCGCCGCTCACCAGCATTCGCCCGTTCGCACTGAGCGCAAGCGCGGAGATTTCGGCATTCCCTTCGCGCAGCGTCTTGACGACACGGCCTTCCGGCACGCTCCAAACACGAATCGAGCAATCCGCGCTGCCGCTGACGATCATCGTGCCATCGGCAGACAGCGCCCCGGCGGTGACGCAGCCGGAATGTCCCTCGAAGATGCGTAACTCGCGCTCGTGGTCGAACGACCAGACCCGCACCGTATGATCTGCGCCGCCGCTCATGAAGGCGCGTCCGTCCGCAGCAACGCATGTGACCGCGCCGTCGTGTCCGGGAAAGGTTGCGGCTAATCGGCCTGTGGCGGTGTGCCAAACCCGAATTCGTCCATTCGCGTGACCGCTGATGACGCGCTGCGCGTCCCTGTCAATCGTTAAGGCGCTGACCGCTCCGTCGGCATCCGCGATGGTATGGCAGCATTGCCCGGTCTGCCAATTCCAGAGGCGAATGCTGCCGTCTTCGCTCCCGCTTGCCAACAGATGTTGCGCATGATGGACGGAGATCGCGCGAATCGGCGCAACATGCCCCTTCAAGCCCATGACCGGCAAACCGCCGGGAAAATTCCAGACCCGCGCGACACCATCATCGTCACCGCTCGCCAGGATGCTTCCGTCCGGGCTGACCGCCAAACATGCGACGCGCCCGTCATGCCCGCGCAGCGTTTTCGAGGAGGCAATTCGGCGATATGACGAGTGCGCGCTTTCGATGTGCGTTGATGGATGTAACATCGAAACAGAAACATCGTCCGGCAGATTCCAGATACGAATGATATTGCCGTGACTGCCGACCGTAAAAATCTGTCCTTCCTGATGCAAGCTCACACTCGTCACCGAATCCGCATACCCCTCTAATCGCGCCACGCACGGCAGCAGCCAGCTTTGCGAGCGCGTCGCATACGCTTGACATGTTTCGGCCAGCCGCGCGAGCGCGATAAATTCCTCGCGTTCGACCGACTGCGACGGTTGCCAGCCCGCCGCAGTCAGGCATGACACAATCTGCGCGCTCCAACGCGCCGGCGCGATCTGCGCCATGCGCCAGAGTTCATCCCATGCCTGATGGCGGCGGAATTGTTCCAGCATCGCCGCCCAATCGTCCTCATCCATTTTCTGCGCCAAATGCTCTTCGGCGGCAAATGCGGCCAGCACGTCCGCTCGCCCGGCCTGACGCGCAACAGAAGCGATGCGCTGCTGTAATTGTCGATCTGCGGCTTTATACGCCGCCCCTAAAAAACAGCGTTCGAAGTCGAAGGTGTCATATTGCGCCCATTGTCCGGTCAGCGCGTAGAAGATGGCACGTTGATACGGATTACCCGGCGCATACTGCTTTTTCATCACAATGTCTAAGGCGCGGGGATGCTGGTGCTCAATCACTAACGCGCACAGCGCATCGCGGGCGGCAACGCTTCCGGCTTCGGCCATCACATTCAGCAACCGCATCGCATGACGCGCGCGGCTGCCCTGCTGGCGATCCACAACCATCGCGCTCAATTTGGCGGCAAAATGCGCTTGCAAATCATCGGCATGTGGGACGTATTGGCCGATACAGACGATCTCCCAGGCCGTTGAATGATTATGCTGAAGGAACAACCGACAAAGCGCGTCGCGTGCGGCGACATCGCCAGAGTATGCGCGTTGCGAAAGCGCCTGAAAGATCGGCTTTTCCAACGCGGAATGCTGTGGCTGTATGATAATGTCAATCAGCGCCGTCATCGCTTCCGGCGAGCCGTCATTCACCAGCGACTTGATTGCCAAACGCTGCATCTCCCATCCAATCAAGGGAATGCCGCTTCGCAGGCGGTGAATCTGTTTTCGAATATCGTGTGACATCGGTTAATAGATGATGTATCTGATATATTTGATTTTATCCTTCGGTCTTCCACACATCCTTGTAGTTTCCCTGCGCGGCGATGTCAAGAAAATGCGTCTGAATTTCGCGATTTGCGAGATGATTGGAGATACGCCGTAATTAGCCTTACTCGCAGAATCCGACAGAATATCGCTTGACAATTTCCCTGATTTTTACGCGAGTGTGCGCTATTCGAAAAAACAACGCCGTTTCTGTCGTCGTATGCGTGGCAGAAGACATGGCGGACTGATAACGCATATCATAGATGCGAGACATGTTATGGATTCAGCGATCCTTTTGCATAATGGACTGGTTTCATTGAAACCTCTCATCGGTATTGTATTCGTGCTGCTGTATGTGGGGTTGATTGCATTCAACAGCAAGCGGTTGCAGGTGGTCTGGGGCGCGGTGGGCGTCTTATTTCTCGCGACGCTGTTCAAAGTGTTCGGTTTTCATCTCATACAGGGCACTTCGGCGATTCTCTGGGACTATCTCACCTCGATTAGCTGGAACGTGCTGGGGATTTTTACCGGCATGTCCATGATTGCCTATTTTTTTATCGAATCGCGGATGCCTGCGTGTATTGCCGATTGGTTTATCGCCCGATCCAAAACGGTCGGGATCGCGATGCTCTGGCTCTGCGCCCTGGCAGGCGGGATTTCTGCGTTTGTGGATAACGTCGCGACCATCTTGATCGTCGCGCCGATTGCGACCGCGATTGCCAGCCGCCTGAAAGTGTCGCCAGTGTCGCTCTTGATCGGCATCGCGATTTCATCGAATCTGCAAGGCACGGCCACGCTGGTTGGCGATCCGCCCAGCATGATTGCCGGCGCATTTATCTCGCAGCAAAGCATCGGATTCGGCTTCAACGAATTTTTCTGGTTCTGGGGCAAACCGGGGATATTCTTTGCCGTCCAGTTCGGCGCGGTGTTCGGCTTTACGGTGTTGTACCAGTATTTCCGCAAATACAAACAGCCTGCGTTCATCCCTGAGCCGGTCAAAATCGAAAGCATCATCCCGACCGTCATTCTGTTGTGCGTCATTTCCAGTCTTGCTGTCGCCACGAAATTCGACCCGAATTTTTCGTATTTCGGCGGCACCGCAGCTTTAATCGGCGCAGGCGTCGGCTTCATCTGGCATCATTTCCACGCCAGCAAAAATAGAGATGGCTCGTTTGACCATCAAAAAGGCATGAACGCGAATTTGACGGCGTTGAAGCATTACGATATCGAAACGCCGCTCTTTTTATCCGCCATTTTCATTTTAGTCGCGTTAGTCGAAAAATGCGGACTGGTCGGCGACATTGCCGGGTTGATTCAATCCATGTTCGGCGCGAATCTGTTTGTGACCTACACCGTGATTGTCTGGATGTCGGTGGCGTTAAGCGGATTTATTGACAATATTCCATATATCATGGTCATGCTGCCGGTCACGGCGGAACTTGGCAAAATGATGGGCGGCGACGCGCAGAACGAGACGTTTATCCTGTTGGCGTTCGGCCTGCTGATCGGCGCGTGTCTCGGCGGAAACTGCACGCCGGTCGGCGCGTCCGCGAATGTCGTCACGATTGGGATGCTGAAAAAACAGGGATATGACGTGACGTTCCCGCAATTCATGAAAATCGGCATTCCGTTCACGCTGGCGGCGACGCTTGCGGGCTATCTGTTTATCTGGTTCTTGTGGAGTTGAAAGACTCCGTTATTTCCCAGAGGTTGAAACCTCCGTCTGTATTCCTTCGCCCTTTCAGGGCGAAAACCTGCCGCGAAGCGGCAACGGGGTAAAGACAGATGTTTCAACATCTGGGTTTGTAATCTGAAGTCCCCAAACAACCAACATTCGCGGCGCGGCTGCGAATCAATCTATCATGGAGGATGTATGGAACAATTATTAGTCGGATTTTATAATCTCCACTGGCAGCAAATCGTAATGTATGCCATTGGCGGCGCGTTGATTTATTTAGCGATTAAAAAGGATTACGAGCCGATGCTGCTGCTCCCGATTGGATTCGGGGCGATTCTCGTCAATCTGCCGCTCCAAACGATATGGCAGTTCGAGAAAGAGCATGACGGCGCCGTGACCGCGCTGGTCAACTCCTATCCTGATTTACAGGCGTTTTTTGTTGAACATTTAAATTACACATTCGAAAACGGGAAAGCAATGGTCGCTGAACCGAGCATATTGAAGATTTTTTTCGAGACCGGCATCTTGACGGAAATTTTCCCGGTGTTGATTTTCCTCGCGGTCGGCGCGATGATTGATTTTTCGCCGCTGTTGAAAAACCCGAAAATGCTGTTGTTTGGCGCGGCGGCGCAGTTCGGCATTTTCTTTACGGTGTTGGTCGCGCTTGCCTTCGGGTTCGACCTGCCGACAGCGGCGTCTATCGGCATTATCGGTGCGGCGGACGGCCCGACCTCAATTTTCGTGGCGTCGAAATTCGCGAAAGATTGGCTTGGGCCGATTTCAGTCGCGGCCTATTCGTACATGTCGCTGGTGCCGATTATTCAGCCGCCGGTGATTCGGATGCTGACGACGCCGGAAGAACGCCGCATCCGCATGGATGCGCACGACACGCCCGTGCCGCAAATCGTCCTCATCATCTTCCCGATTGCCGTGACGATGATTGCCGGCATTGTCGCCCCGATCAGCGTGCCATTAGTCGGATTTTTGATGTTCGGCAATCTGCTGCGGGTCGCAGGCGTGGTGGAACGCCTTTCCAAAGCGGCGCAGAACGAACTGGCGAATTTAGTGACGCTGCTGCTCGGCATTACGATTGGCGCAACGATGTCTTACGACAAATTCTTGAAGGGGCAAACGCTGCTGATTCTCGCGATGGGGCTTGTGGCCTTCATTTTCGATACGGCAGGCGGCGTGTTGTTTGCCAAACTGCTGAACATGTTTACGAAAGAGAAAGTGAATCCGATGATCGGCGCCGCCGGAATTTCGGCGTTTCCGATGTCAGCGCGGGTGATTCATAAAATGGGACAGCAGGAAGATTTCACGAACTTTTTACTCATGCCAGCCGTCAGCGCCAACGTCGCCGGACAGCTTGGCTCGGTTGTCGCCGGAGCGATGGTGCTGATGCTTGTTCCCTGGTTGTTGGGTTGGTAACATTTCAAGCGAGGAAAATACGATGGATAAACTTGGATTAGGGATTCAATTGATGATGTACGGATTAGCGGGCGTCTTTACCGTCTTAATCCTGTTTTACGGCATGATCACCGGGCTGATGAAACTGTTTCCGTATAAACCGGAAAAGACGGGCGAATAGCGCTCACGCCGTCAACACCTCACAGGTTTTGGAAACCTGTGAGGTGTTTTTGTTTCTACCCATACAAATAATGTCCTTCCGGCTGTAATTCTTCGAAACGCCGATCTTCTCCCAACGCGAGAAAATGCCGAATATCGTAGCAAAGATGGCATTTCAGCGCATAGCCCGCCGCAGGCACGAAGCCGAATTCGTCGGTCGCGTAGCGGAATAACGCGCCGATCCCGCCGTCATAAAGGCGCGACAGCAGCGGATATTTCTCCGCGTTGAGCGGCGAGCCGAGATCGTCACGCTGAATCGCTAAGCCCGCGCATAAGCCGGGAATGTAATTGCCATCTAAGTCAATGTGAAAGTGCGACGTATCCGCCAATTCGCGGCAACCGCCCGCATGTTCGGAAATCAGGCGTTCCGCCGTCTTTTGCGGCGAATATGCGCCGAAGGTTTCTAACGCCCGTCCGCCGTTCGAAATCCAATAGCGTTGCGGCAGTTTTGCAATGTAATCCCGCCCGAATTTTTTCTGATATTCGTCGAGGGAATGCGGCTTCTGCGGGTCGAACGCGCTGACATCGCCGATAAACTCAGACACCCAGGGAAACACCGAAACGCCGACGTTCTGGCAGGCGTCCATCACGCCTTGCGTTTTGGCAAACGGGACGAATTCGTTATGAAATGGGCTGATTGAAATCAGCAGTGTCGTCAATCCTTTCGCTTTCAAGCGCGATAAGATGCCGCAAGCATCGTCCTGATTGCGAAACCAGGAACAATTCGTCTCCACGTATTCGATGTGAATGCCGCTCTCGTTTGCCACATCAAGCACGACAGCGAGGTCGTCCGGTTGCAGCAGCGGTTCGCCGCCGCCGATATGCAGACTCCGACAGCCGAGCGCCGCGACTTTCGCGAAATTCAGCCGCGCCGTCTCCGCCGACATATACGCGTTCGGCCAGTGCGGGCTGCTGCGATACAGACAGTGGCGGCAGCGCGAACGGCAATAATAGTTCGTGATGAGTCCGCCAGAGTGTAATGATGAAAGATTAAGTGGTAGCATATCCTCCTGTGGATGGTCGTTTGTATAGGCATGAAATACGAACACGATATAGCAAAACGAAATGATTCATGGCTCGACTCCGCTCTCCATGACCGCTGCTTCGCAATTATCAAGCAGTTCCTCAAGCTGATCAATAGCATGGGTCAATGAAAATTCCCGGCAGACGCGCTCATACCCGGCGTTCCCCATCGCGCTGATTTTGTCGGGCGATGCGAACAGTTCCACAATTCGGTCGGCCATCTCATCAAGACGGCCTTGTTCGACTAAATAGCCGGTTTCGCCATGCAGGATGCTTTCATGGTCATCTTGACCGCCGAACGCGAGGCACGGCATCCGCAGCAGCATCGCTTCCAGCAGCACATTGCTGAATCCTTCCCAACGCGAGGGCATCACCAGCATGGCGCATTGACATAAATACTCGCTGACCCGCTCGGTGAATCCGACGAATTCGACTTGCCGTCGCAGATCAAGCTGCGCCGCCAATTCCTCTAATGCGGTTTTTTCCGGTCCATCTCCGATAATAAGCAGTTTCACGTCAGGAAGATGCGTCCGTACCTGCGCGAGCGCTCGAATCGCCAAATCCACGCCTTTTTCATGCGACAGCCGCGCCACCACGCCGATTTTTCGGCTGCGCGGATCGGATTGCAGCGGATTCGCCGTCTCTATGCCGTTATACATGATACGAGGCAGTGCCTTTCCGCTTGCCTGCGCAATCTCATGCAGTGCCTGCGCCGTGATCCGCGAATTGGCGAGCAGATCAGTCACAATATGGCGAAACAGCAGCCGATTCGGCAGGGTCGGTTTCACGGGTTTCGGAATGCCGCGCCGATAGACGATTTGCCGCACGTGCGCCCATTTCGCTGCCACTCCAGCGGTTTTCAACTCGACGGAACTATTGAGGATCACGGAATCCGGTTGAATCTCTGCGAAGAGGTTTCTTAATATGATGAATGTCAGTGGAGAGAGCCAGGAGAGCTTCGAGACACGCATCGTCCGGCACGGAATTCCCGCTCTGACGGCTCGCACGGCAAGCTCGCTGGCGTCATTTGCCAGAATTGTCACCGAATACCCGCGTCGCAGAAGTTCCTGCGCCGAAAGAAAATGCCATTTCTCTCCGCCGCCCCAAAATTGCGAAAAATTCACAAACGCCACATTTCGACATCTCATCTGCTTGTCTTGCCGCATAACAGCCCTCTTCAGCGTAAATTGTACGTCGAAACTGTTGTTTCGGCGAGGGCGAAACAACAGTTTCGGCCTACGGCAGCGCATCGTTTCCGATGCGTCTTTGTCAAGTTCAAAATGAGGCATCTGCCATGATGCTCGACGTTCATGGCAGGGCAAACGCATCTAAAGGGCTGATTTGACGACCTTTTCAGCCAACACCCCGATTCATCGGGGTGTTCTGGCAGCGCCAACCATTGAGAACCGCTTCAGCGGTTTCTGCCAGGCGCGCAAACCGCTGAAGCGGTTCGGGGGGGACGCGGACACGATCCCAACCCCCCGATGAATCGGGGTGTTGGCTCAACACCTGCCTGTCAAGCCCTACAATCAGCGATTTAGATGCGTTTGCCCTGACGTTCATGGTCTGATGAATATTTTTCGACATATTTCTTGACATGCGGCGTTTTATTACAGGCAATATGTTCTGACGCGATAGGAATTTTGACACGATTGAATTCGAAAAGGAGGCGCGTATGCATGAACATGAATTTGTCGAGCAGAAGGATTCAGCAGATAAGACGGTAGGTCTCTCAGAGATTCAACATCCGTTGATCTCACTCACGCCGGGAAATTTGCGGATGAGCATGGCGACCGACATCAATGCCTCAGCCGTGTTGGATGCCATCAATCAATGGCCGGAAGAAAGCCGCCCGCCAGTCACAGCCATCTTCGTGCAGGTGGCAGGCAAAGTGCTTCATGATTTTCCGCTGCTGAACGGAACATTTCTTTCGGAAACCGAGGTTCGATTTCATTCGAATATCCATATTGCCGTAGGAGTCAATACGCCCGCGGGGCTTCAATTTCCAGTGCTTACGGATGTCGAACGCAAAGACCTCTCCGGGCTGCATGAAGAATTAAAACTCTTAGAAGAACAGGCTTTTCGCGGCGAACTGACGGAAGAGAACACTTCAGGCGCGACGTTTACAGTCGTCAATCTCGGCATGTTCGGCGTCTCGCAATTCGAAACGGCGCTGTATTCGTCTCAATTGGCGACGTTAGGCATCGGCGCGATTTCTTATCGGCTCGTGATGACAGGGAATCGAATTATCAATCTCCCCTTTTTTACGGCCACGCTGACCTGTGATGCGCGGGTTATTGATTTAGCGATGGCTGCGAAATTTTTGCATCAATTGAAAGAGGCGTTGGAAGAATAACAGGAGGAGTGCATGAAAAAGGCGATCTGTGGCGTATTGGCAGGGATCATGATGTGCATGGCGGCGGGGGCGAACGCCGAATATAAGAAAGAATACAAATTGAGCGTGGTTGTCGGGCCGACCTTTACCTGGGCAATCGCCGCGCAGAAATTTGCCGACGAGGTCAAGGCCAACACTGAGGGGCGGATTGACATCAAATGTTATTTTGGCGGAACGCTGTTCGCTGGAAAACAGACCAATGAGTTTACGCTGTTAAACCAGGGGCTTGCAGATTTTGCATTCGGCTCGACGATTAACTGGTCGCCGCAAGTCAAAGAACTGAATGTCTTCAGTCTGCCGTTCCTCTATCCGAATTATGATGCTGTGGACGCTGTCAAATCAGGTGCGCCGGGGCAAAAGCTGTTCGAACTGATTGACAGTCTCGGCGTGGTCGGCTTAGCGTGGGCGGAAAACGGTTTTCGGGAAATTACGAACAATACACGCCCGATTGCCGTGCCAGAAGATGTGTCCGGCCTAAAAATCCGCGTTGTCGGTTCGCCGATGTTCATAGACATCTTCCGGGCGCTTGGCGCAGAACCGATGGCGATCAATTGGGCAGATGCCGTCGCCGGATTTCAGAATGGAACGGTGGACGGCCAGGAAAATCCGATCAACAGCATTTTATTCCCGGTGAAAATCTGGCAGTATCACACGCAGATTTCGTTATGGCGCGCCACAATCGATCCGATTATTATCGGCGCGTCGAAACAGACCTGGAACAGTTTTACGCCGGAAGATCAGGCGATTGTGAAAGCGGCTGCCGAAAAATGGGGCGCATGGGAAATCGCAGAGGTACGCAAAGGACTTGTTGGCGATGACATGGCCTTGAAAGAACTGGAAAAGAACGGCATGACGATTACGCAGATTACGCCAGAGGCGCGGCAGGCATTCAAGGAAAAAACTAAAGACGTCTATGCCGAATGGAAAGCAACAATTGGCGCAGACCTTGTGAATTCCGTCGAAGCGATTGTCAAACAATACGAAAAATGATGCCGCGCGGCAATCAGACCTCACAGGTTTCTCAAACCTGTGAGGTCTCTACCTTGCGATTTTGGCAAGGCGCGGCCTCAGCCATTGACTGACTTCTTCCGAATTTTTTTGCGCGCCTTCTTCGGTGAGATGGTTGTAGGAGGCGCATAACGTCACGGGATAGACGCGCGTAAATGGCGCAAAGAGCATGACATGCGTCTGATCCTTGCTGAGGTCGCGCAACTCCGCTTCCAGCGCGGCAAGCCCGTGCAGATTCTCAGGCGTTGCGCCGCTTTCCGGCAGCGGATTCGCGACGATGACGAGTTGAATGGATTCACGCGCGCAGATGTCCATCAAGCGCCGAAGATCGTCAAGCAGTGACGGGTCAATCCGCAGAAACCCGCGCAAATCGCGAGGATGATTGACTTCTTCTTCATGCACGACTTCCGTCATCGCGCCCTGATTTCTTAACAATGTCTGCCGAATGTCATTGTCAGACGGATACGGCCCGCGCGGCGCATTCAGCCATTCTTCCTTTTCCTGCGTCGAAAACGTGGTAAACAAACGATGCGCGTCGCGCCGGTATTGCATACTTGGCAGGACAATTCCCGATGCGCCCGTCGTCTTCGCTTCCAACCCGACATTCAACCAATCGCGTAACCGCTCAAGATAGCCGAAACGCTGCAAATCGGCGTCCGACAGGTTAAACGACCAGCTAATAATGTGATACACCAGAATTTTGGGCGCAGGACGACGTTGGAGATACGTTTCCAAAATATCCACATTGCCGGGCGTTCCGGTATAATCCAATGTGCCGATGCCCCAGGCGGTCAGGCCGGTTCGCTCCTGAATGATTTTGGGGCGCAAACCCATCAGGGACGAACTATCGCCAAGCAGCAAAATGTCAATATTCTCTTTTGCGCTCATGGCGTGATAGATTTGCCATTGAATAATGCTTTCCTCTAAGGCCGGAATCCGGTTCGGCGGGTAGAATCGCTGCGCTAACAGATTTTCGGCTTGAACCGAAACATGCGGCGATTGCAGATACACCCCGCCTTCGATCATGCCGACCAGCAGCAGCGCGAGGCACAAACTTTTCGGGAAATATGGCGATGTAACAATTTTCTTTAGCTGCATATTATCAAATACCGATATACCTTGTAGTAAGGGCGTTCAATTGAACGCCCTTACAATCAAATCAATCCTACTTCACGTCCTAACATTTTTTTACTCACCCACCCCAACCCCTCCCAGGAGGGGAATTTCAGACAGTATCGTCTCGCACCGCGATTCCCCTCCTGGGAGGGGCAAGGGGTGGGTTGAAAAATTACGTTAGGAAGTGAACCAATCCTACATCAAAACTGAAAATAAATAAACGCCTCTTTGACCGGCGACCCTAACAGCATAATCGCGTACAGCGCGGCGACATAGTAGGGGACTTTGACGGGTTCAGGCCAGTCACGCCAGGGTTCCATTTCCCCGGTCAGATGCTGATAGATTTGCAGCAGCAATAACGGCGCGGCAAAAATCAGCACTTGCAGCGCGGTCGTGGTGAATACGCCTGACAATGTCGTGCTGGTGAATAACGCAGCGGTCATGGCGGCAAGCTGGCGCATGTCGTTCGCCCGGAAAATCAGCCAGCCGAAGCAGGTAATCTGGAAAAAACCGAACGCTTTGAGCCAGAACACCCAATCCGTTCGCGGCGTCTTGCTCGCGCGCGAAGAGGTTGACAGCAAACGAAAGATCACAAGCAGCAATCCGTGAAACGCGCCCCAGACGACAAAATGCCACGACGCGCCATGCCACAACCCGCCGAGCAGCATGGTCAGCGATAAATTGATATATGTTCGCACCGTGCCGCGCCGATTGCCGCCGAGCGGGATATACAGATAATCCCGCAGCCAGGTTGACAGGCTGACATGCCAGCGCTGCCAGAAATCGCTGGGGTTCGTGGCAAAATACGGCAGACGGAAATTCACGCAAATCTCGAAACCGAGCATCCGCGCCACGCCTCTGGCAATATCGGTGTAGCCGGAGAAATCGCAGTAAATCTGGAACGCGAAGGCATACACCGCGATCATCACTTCCGCGCCGGTGTAGGCCGACTGATTGAACGTAGCGTTGGCAATTCCGCTGAGATTATCGGCGATCACCATTTTTTTGAAAAATCCCCAGAACGCCAATTGCGCCCCGGAATAAAATTTCTCCCAGGTCACGGTACGCGGCGCAAGCACCTGCGGCAGCAGATTCGAGGCGCGTTCAATCGGCCCGGCGACAAGCTGCGGAAAAAAGCTGACAAAGAGGCAGAAATCCAGAAAATGCCGCGTGGAGCGCAATTCGCCGCGATAGACATCTAAGGTATAGCTCATCGTCTGGAACGTGTAAAACGAAATGCCGACCGGCAGAATGATGCGCAACGTCACCGGGTCAGCCGCGATGCCGAACCAGTGCAGGACATTCACGAACGAATCGGTAAAAAAATTGAAATATTTGAAAAATCCGAGCAGCCCCAAATTGCCGGCGACGCTGATGAACAAGGCGATCTTGCGCTGACGTTCGGATGGCGCGGGCTGCTGATGCGGGTCGGCATACAACGAGCAGAAATAATCCAGCACCGATGAGATCACCATCAAGGAAAGAAAGCGGTAATCCCACCATCCGTAAAAAATATAACTTGCGACCAGCAGCATGTAATTCTGCCAGCGATGCGGCAGCAGAAAATACGAGCCGAACACGCATCCCAATAAGATCAAAAATTCATACGACACAAAACTCATAATTGCTGTCTCTATTTCCGAACAAGTTTGTTATTGACGAGCGTATCGAACCAACATTGCGCCAGCACCTCATTCCCCTTTTCCGTCGGGTGGTGACGATCAAGATACAATACGCGATCCCCTTCTTCGTATTGCAGGAAGGCTAACAGCGTATCCGCTACCGGCGTCTTCCGCTTTGCCGCACTCAATTTGATTTGCTCGTTCAATATGTCAATATCCCAATTCCAGGTAAGATACACTTCATACGGCTGCTCGTGAATCACCGTGCCGACCACCGGTGTGACACCCGCTTTGATCGCCTTATCCATCATAGATTCGATGTGACGCAGCGTCTCGCATTTGTTATTGGGGCACTGATCGGGAGAAAATTCATCGTTCGTGCCGATCATGATTAACGCAATATCCGCTCCGGCAATCGCATCCGAAAAGCGTTCATCTGTCGCAGGCGACGCTTCTCCGGCCACGCCAGCGTTCATCACTTCCGTTTTATACCCGGCAGCCAGCAGCATTTCCTGAAGTTTGGCAGGATACCCGCCCGTGAATGTTCCCCAGCCCGATGTGATACTGTCGCCGACCGCGACGATGACTGTTGGTTCCAGCGTGGCCGGGTCTGTCGGACTATCGCCGGAATTACAGCCAATCAGCCATCCTGCAAACAGAAAAATCATCACAACCCATCGAAAAATCTTTATGTTGTGCATATTTTTTAAATTGAAAACGGTCAGACACTTCATAAAGTGTCTGACAGTTCGACTCCCACAATTATCAGATAAGAACATTTGTAAAATGTTTATCATGCACGGTATTTTCATGCAAGACGCCATTAATTTCAACCGGCTGATTTTAGACAAGGATTTTTTGCAAATCGCCGCGTCTGCCTTATCTCATCGCGATTCCGAAATGCGTATGGTTCTCATTTTAAATCGCGATAAAAACCTTGACAAGATTCGATAGACGGCAGACTATTTTATGTGAAAGGAGACTTCTACTATGTTCCATCCACTCTTAACAAAGCAACAACAGGAAGTCGTCGTTTTTCCCGTCGTGAATAAGCTGCTCTATTCAGATCGCCTGTTGATAGGTTTTCACCTCATCGCTGCCGGTCTGCTTCTCCAATATTTCTGGTTTTCCACGCTATTTATCCTGGCGATCAGCTTTTTCCTGATTCTTACGGGCAATCTGCTTTTGATCGTCAATGGATACGATAACCGCATCAAATTCGGCAAATACACTGCTGACGCCGAATGGGAATTGACGACGGAAGAAAAAATCGCCGAAATCGAAACCCTGACGAAACGGATAAAACGATGGGATCGGAATTGGCTTGACATTTCCAACATGCGCGGCGGATTTTTGTTCGTCCTGTTTTGCGGCGGAGTGATTGTCACGATGTTCCTCGGAATCGAGCAGGAGAATTTTCCGCTCATCGCGCTTGCTGCGGATGCGTTTTTACTGGCATTCCCGCATTTCGTCATGGGCAAGCGCTCGATTCAAACGCAGCCGAATCTCACGCTCAAAATTCGCCTGTTCCAAAAATTAACCGCTGATAAACATGTCAGCCCGCTGCTGTCGCCGCACCGTCTCGAATACCTGTTGCTGCTTCAAAAATCCGACGAGCGCCGGCATCCATCAGATGTGAAAATTCGCGTGTCGCTTGCCAATCAGCCCGCGCATGTTCTCGGATTATACGGGCAGATTGTGATTAATCGCGTCAGCGACGCAAAATATCCGTATTTTTACGTCGTTATCGTCACCAAAAAGAACTCGGGATTGAAGCGGCATTTCGAGACCTACACGCCGCCGCGAAGCATGCACAAAGAATATAAAACCGAAGGGGAGGTTGACGTATTCGTGCTGCGCCAAATTACAACCGCTGCATCAGGCTATCACACGCCGCACAGCGCGATGCGCAATATTTTGATCGAAGGCGTAAAATTGGCGGAAAAGGTTGTCGTAGGATAATGTTATGCGTACCGTTGGATGACGTATTCACCATCAGAAAAAACAACCGCGTTTTCAGAAAAGGGGTGTATTGTGAACGTAAAAACGTTTGCAATCCATCAAAATGATCATGTTCTGTCCGAACTGTAGAAGCGAGTATGTTGAGGAGATTTCAGTCTGCGACGATTGTCATGTGCCATTAGTTGCGGAATTGCCTGAAGAAGCGGAAGACGAATATGAATACGAACATTTTGTCGCGGTGAAAACCTACCTCACGCGGTCGGAGGCTGACCTCGATCAGAGCGTGTTAGCGGGGAATGGCATCCAATCCTTCGTCGCCTCCGACGACGCAGGCGGCATTCGCCCTGAATTAGCGTTTTTTCGCGGCGTCAAGTTGATGATTCATGCGCGAGATTTGGATCGCGTCGAACAGATTTTCGAAGATATGGAAACTGCGTCGGAAGAATCCGAAGACGCTGAATCGTCAGTAGAAGGTTAAGATTCACTAACCCTGCCAGGGTTTTAAACCTGGCAGGGTTGGCAGTTGCGTTTTTACCCCTGAACATCCTGATGTTCGGTGCGCAGGATGATTTCGTTTTGCAATTCCTCGGTCAAATCCACAAAATAGTCGCTGTATCCGGCGACGCGCACGATCAAATCGCGATAACGTTCGGGCTGGCGCTGCGCCTCGCGCAAGGTGGCGGCGTTCACCACGTTGAATTGAATGTGATGCCCATCCATTTTGAAGTAGCTGCGCACGAGATGCGCGACCTGATTCAGCCCGTCGTCAGTCGCAAAAAACGATGGCGCGAATTTCTGATTCAGCAGCGTGCCGCCGGTTTTGATGTGATCCATCTTCGCGGCTGATTTGATGACCGAGGTCGGCCCGTGCCGATCCGCGCCCTGTGAAGGCGAAATCCCTTCCGACAAAGGTTCGGCAGCTTTGCGTCCGTCTGGCGTCGCGCCGGTCACGCTGCCGAAATAGACGTGGCAGGTCGTCGGCAGCAAGTTGATGCGATACGCGCCGCCGCGTATGGTCGGTCTGCCGTTGACCGCGTCATAATAGATTCGAAACACACTTTTCATGATGTCGTCGGCGTAATCGTCGTCATTGCCATATTTCGGCGTTTGATGCAGCAGCGCGTCCCGCAAGCGTTCACAGCCTTCGAAGTTCGATTGTAACGCGCCGAGTAATTCGCTGAAGCGGACAGTTTTTTGATCGAACACATGATATTTAATTGCGGTAAGCGCGTCGGCGATGCTTCCCAATCCGACGCCCTGAATGTAGCTGGTATTGTAGCGCGCCCCGCCGTCGAGATAATCCTTGCCTTTCGCAATGCAGTCGTCAATCAGCAGCGAGAGAAACGGCACGGGCATGTAGCGGGCGTAGAGCCGGTCAATGATGTTGTTGCCTTCGATTTTGATGTCAATGAAATGCCGTACCTGCTTGCGATACGCTTCCAGCAGTTCGTCAAACGTCTCTAAACTGAGCGGATCGCCGGTCACAAGGCCGATTTTCTGCCCGGTACGCGGATCAACGCCGTTATTCAGCGTGATTTCCAGAATTTTCGGCAAGTTGAAATAGCCGGTCAGAATATACGCTTCCGTGCCGAACGCGCCGGACTCGACACACCCGCTGCATCCGCCGTTGCGGGCGTCTTCGACCGTTTTGCCCTGCCGCACGAGTTCCTGCACAATCGAGTCGGTGTTGAAAATCGAAGGCTGGCCGAATCCCGTTTTGACGATTTTCAGGGCACGTTTCAGGAAACGGTCAGGATTTTTTTTGCTGAGTTGAATCATGGAACTCGGTTGAAGAATCCGCATTTCCTCAATTACATCCAAAATCAAATAACTCAGGTCATTTACCGCGTCCGCGCCATCTTCCTTGACGCCGCCGACGTTAATCAGCGCGAAATCGGTGTAGGTGTTGCTCTCTTTGGCGGTCACGCCCATTTTCGGCGGCGAGGGATGATGGTTGAACTTGACCCAGAATGATTGCAGGAGTTCCCGCGCCCAATCTTCAGTCAGCAAGCCCGCCGCGCATTCCCGTTGATAAAACGGCAGTAAATGCTGATCCAGCCGCCCCGGATTAAACGAATCCCAGGGGTTCAACTCCGTCACCACGCCGAGATGCACGAACCAGTAATATTGCAGCGCCTGCCAGAAGGTTGTCGGCGCGTGAGCTGGCACATGCTCGCAATTCGCCGCCATCTGTTCGAGTTCCTGCTTGCGCTGCGGCTCTTGTTCATGCGATGCGAGTTCCCGCAGTTTCTCGGTATGGCGTCGCGCAAACGTCATCAGCGCGTCGGCGGCAATCTCCATTGCCTTGAGTTCTTCGCGCTTGTCGTAAGCGTCGGGATCGTTCAGAAAATCAAGCGCGTAAATCGCGGCTCGAATCTCTCGTTTCATGTCGAGCAACCCTTGTGAATAGATTTTTTTACCAAGTACCGTATGCCCCGGTGCGCGCTGTTCCTGAAATTCGGTAAAAATTCCGGCGTTATAAGCCGCTTTCCAGGCATCTGTCATGTTAGCGAAAATTTTGTCCCGCAGGCTTTTCCCTTGCCAGTAGGGAATCAGCCGCTCTTCATACACACGGCGCGTCTCATCGTCCACCGCGAACGAGACTTTCGGGCGCGAATTGATGATCTCTAAATCTTGCAAGGAATGGATGCAGATTTCCGGGTAGGTCGGCGTCGCTAACGGCGCGGGGCCGCGCTCGCCGACAATCAATTCGCCCTCGTTGACGCAGATCGTTTTCCGTTCCAACAGATAGGCGAACGAGAGCGCCCGCTTGACTGGCGTGGAAACCTCCTGCGCCCGGTCGCTCTGGTAAAATTCCGTCATCAGCAGCGCCCGTTCCGGCGAAATATACGGCTTTGTCGTCACACTTTTTTCACGTAGTTGTCGAATTCGTTCAGTCATCAAATTATCCTCCGATTTTGACGGGAATTCCCGATGTTTCGAAGCGAGTTTTTAAGGCGTCCATCCATTCGGGCGACGGCGGTTCGATACCAGCCATTTTGTTTTCCATGAGCAGCCGCTGATATTTCCCGTCGGCGATCCGATGATATGGAAGCAGGTTGATTTGCTCAATAGTCGTTATATCGGACAGAAGAGCAAGCATGTCAATGAGATTTTTTTCAGTATCGGTAATGCCAGGAATGATCGGAAGACGCAGCCAGAACGGTTTGCCGCGCTGCGCAAGCGCCCGCAGATTGCGCAGGATCGGCGCATTCGAGACGCCGGTATATTGGCGATGCCGCTGGTCGTCAATCAGCTTCAGGTCGAACAAAAACAGATCAACATGCTCAATCATTGCATCGAAGATTTCAGCAGGCGCGTAACCCGACGTATCGAGCGCGGCATGAATCTCGCGTTTTCGGCAGGCTTGCAGCGCGGCGCGGAGAAATTCGGGCTGCATCAACGGTTCGCCGCCGGAAAAAGTGACGCCGCCGCCGGATTCATCGAAAAAGAGCCGCTCTTTTTCAATCTCTCGCAGCAGCGCATCTACGGTCATTTCACGGCCAATCTGGCGATCTCCTTGCGCGAACGTTTCAATCGTCTGGCGTTGACTTTCAGGATTATGACACCACCAGCAGCGCAGCGGGCAGCCTTTCAGGAAGACGGTGATGCGAATGCCGGGGCCATCGTGAACGGCGTAGCGTTGGAGATTAAAAATCGTGCCGGAGAGCATGTATGCGTGAGGTGTCAGACACTTTAAAAGTGTCTGACACCTTATTTCGACATTATCCCATATAGCTGATATGAATACCGCCGCCACTGCCGCCGCCAACCCACTGATCGAATTTTTTCCGCAGGTAGCGTTTGAAATGGAAACGAATCGGCGGAATCAGGAGCAGCAGCCCGGCGACATCAGTAAGAAAACCGGGCGTCAGCAGCAATAAACCGGCAACGAGGATAATCAGGGCGTCAATCATTTCCTCGGCGGGCATGACGCCTTGCTGAAGACTCGTCTGAATTTTCAAAAACGTGCGAAATCCTTCCAGCTTGGCGAGATACGAGCCTGCCGCGCCGGTCAGTAAAATAATCGCAAATGTATTCAATGCCCCGATGATGCCGCCGACTTTGATCAGCAGGTAAATTTCAAGGGCGGGAATTAACGTAAACGCTAAAAAGAGTTTTATCAACATAAAAAAACCTCTGTTACATAACGTGCCGCCGACAGGATGTCAGCAATCCCAGAAATATCACACCGTGTTCAGTCTGTCATTCAGGCATTCCAAAAGGCGCGTCACGTCATCTTCTTCGATTGTCAACGCGGGATCGAACCTCAACATATTTCCGGCGGGGTAATAGCCAACCAAAAAACCGGATTCCAGCAGCATCTCATACATCCGTTGCGCCGACAACCGCTCATGCGGAAATAATTCCAGCCCCAAAAGCATCCCTCTACCGCGAGCCTCTTTCACGATCTCGTGTTGCGTCGCTATTCGGTTCAATCCGTCAAGAAAACGCCCCCCTAACAGATTGCCTCGCTCAATCCAATGTTCTTCGCGCAAAATCGCAATAACCTCTTTCGCGACAGCGCAGCCAAGCGGATCGTTTTGGTGTGACTGTGCGTAACGAAAGCCATCGGTTTCTAATTTTTCCGCAATCGGCTGCGTCATGGCAACCGCGCTGACAGGATAGCCATTTCCAAGACATTTTCCAACGGCGACAATATCGGGCTGAATCTCATAGTGCTGAAAACCGAACCATTTTCCCGTGCGTCCCATGCCTGTCGTGATTTCATTCGCGACGATAAGACCGCCTTCATGTTTGACGCGCCGCGCAATCGCCTGCACGAAGGATTTCGGCGGAAATTTGACGAATCCGTATCCGCTTCCGCCCGGCTCGAACACGAACGCGCCGATCTGCTCGAATGGGATGTTTTTCAGGCATTCATCAGCGTCGGGGGAATCCCAAAGGGCTGAATCAATGACTTCCCATTCATCAGGCCGCTTTTTCCCCGCCGAACCATACGCCGCAAGATACGAGGTGGAAAAGGTCAGAAGCCGCTGTTTTTTGGTCGCCAGCCTCGCGATTTGCGAGCCGAATTCGACCGCCTCGCTCCCTGAACTAAGGAACACGCATTTGCCATTCTCGATTCCGGCGATTTCAAGCAGCGCAATCGCCGCATCTTCCGACAAATTATTGGGATAGCGCGTACCGAGATGAATAACCTTTTTGATTTGGGCGCACATGACCTGATTGATGCGCGGATGAGAGTGACCGAGGGCGGTGCACCAGATGCCGGATTCGAAATCAACATAGCATTTTCCGCTTCTGTCGTAAAAATAACAATTCTCCGCTCGCTCAAAATCGGTCTTGGCGATGTCATGACATTTCAGAATATGATCCATTATTCCTCCTGATGTTGAGACGCTCTTCTCACGCATACTCCCGCGCCATGCGTTCGACACGGCTCAAAATCTCGTTGACCGGCTGCGCCAATTCCGGCGGGCATTTCTGCGCGTCTTCATGCTCGCCGAGCGTCAGCAGCGCGTAATAGACCGGCGCAAACCGTTTCTGCAACTCAATATCGGCATTGCAGAAATAATCCCAGGCGAGTTGATACTCCTGTTTTGCCAGTAGCAGAAGCAAATAGAGCAGAATATCCTGCTCCATCGTTTTGTACGCCTCAACATCGAACATAAACAGATCGGCGAGTTCGACCGCGTTATTGAGTTTGTTGTTCCAGAGATAAATGCAGGCGGCGGTATGCGCGGTATAACGGTTTTTCACGGCCTGAATCACCGGCAGAATACACTCCAACGAGCGCGTTTTCTCGCGGTGTTCCTCGAAATAGAGCCACGCTAAGCCGTTCATTGCGAGCAGGTCGCCGCGTTCGGCAGCCATCGTGTAATAGACTTCGGCTTGCGCGTTATTTTTCAGCACGTCATGATAGAGCAGCGCGAGATTCACCATTGAGGGAATATCGCCGTGTTCCGCCGCCATCAGGTAATATTTCTCCGCCTTGTTCATGTCTTTCAACACGGTTTGCGCAAATTCGCCGAATGTCGCCATTGCGCCGATATGTTCGGCATCAGCGGCCATCGCGTAATACGTCTCCGCCTGCGTGAGCCGGTTTTTGTCGGCGGCGTAGAGATTGCCAAGCTGGAACATCGCCTCGCGTTCGGCCTGTTCGATCAGTTGCAGATAATCCTCTTTGGTCCCCGAAAAATCCTGGAATTGATGCCGTTCCGGATCGTCGGCGTCCCCTTTGATCGCAGTCACAAGATAGTTTTTTAACCCTTTGAGTGAAAAACTCCCGGAACGCAGCACTTTGGCGCGTACCTGCGCCTCTTTGATCGCCATCAGATAATATTGCTCCGCCTGCGCGAACGCGGAAAAGGCTTGATGATACAGATTGCCGAGATGCAGCATGGCGTCTGGCCGCCCTTTTTCGACGCCTTTGGTGTAATATGTGACTGCTTTTTCCGGGTTGTTCAGATGTTTCGCGTACAGATGCCCAAGCTGCAAGACGGCGTCGGCGTGACCGCCGCGCATCGAACTGAGCAAGGCGGTTTCGGACTCGGCGTAGCGGCCTGTTTGGAGATACGCGAAGCCGATGCGAAACTGAATGTTGGCGTTTTTCCGTTTGACCTGCACATATTTGGCAAGGGCGTCGTCGAAACGTTCCTGCTGATACAAGGCGTCGCCTTCGATCAGCAATTCTTTATCGGAGCGCGACAGTTCAGTGGCTAACGGCACATCGGTCGCTTCTAACAAGCGGCGGGTGGCGGCAATCATTTTATATTCGGTTTCGATGTCCAATTGCCCCGACCGCGCAAACGCTTCGGTCAGATAGAGCGCGGCTTTCGCCTGATATTCGCCGTCGGACATGGCCTGAATATGACGTTGAACGTGCTGCGCAAGCTCTTTCGGATTGTACCAGTTTTCCAGAAAGTGCACCAGCCAGACGACGCGAGTTTGACTGCTACCGGAGGTTAGCCGCATCAGATACCACACATTCAAGAAGCGCTCTTTCAAGCGATAGAGCGGGTTTTTCGCGTCAGAAGACACCTGCTCGACCATAAAGACGTGCGCCAATTGCTGCAAGACGCTGGTGACTTCCTCAACCTGCAAACGCGCTTTGCTGGCAATATCTTCGACGCCCATGGCTTCCCAGCCGAGCGCAATCGTGTGCACGACTTCCCGCTGCAATGGCGTCAAATCGTCCATACGGCTTTTATAGAGCGGCGTCACGCGATCTAAGACCATATCCAAATCCGCGAGCGTGGAACTATCTTCCTGATCCGTAAAAATTTCGAACAGCAGCACAATCGTCCGAATCACGCCGCCAGTCAGCAGACGCAGGCTTTCCACCCGTCCGGGCTGGCGATTCAGGATGTTGCGAATCACTGATTCCTGGTCAGACGCTTTCCCTAATTCTAATAGCAGCGCATGAGTTTCCTCGCGATTCAAGCCCTCCAATTGCACGCGCTGAAACAACGGGATCAGCGGTTCGGCTTCGCGGGCAAACGCTTCCAGCGCGACGGCGGATGCCGCGACAATCCGCAGGAGCGGACTATTGCCCAATATCTGACATAAGCGCAATTGTTCCCAGAGCGTGAAATTGCGCAGAAATTCTCCGAAATTATCAATAAACAGAATGATCTTGCGCGAATGCGTTTCAAGCGCCTTTTCCAACAACTCGAAACAGACCGCTTCATAACTGGTGCTCTCGCTGTAGGCCGCGCCCATCTGCTCATGCAGCCCGGCAAACTCCGGTTGTTTTTGTTCCAATTCCTCGGCGATTTTTTCCCAGAGATGAAACAGGCGGCGAATGCCGTAATACGCTTCTTCTTTGAACACAATCGGCATCAGCCAGGAAGTCAGGTCGGGATCGTTCGCAATTTCATAGCTCAGACGCAGCAGCAGCGTGGTTTTCCCCATGCCGCGCTGCCCTTCGATCAGCAAATGCTGAACGGGCGGCGTCATGTCTGAGGTTTTCAGGACGCGATACACCTCCTGAAAGACGTTCTGCCGGACGACGAAACGCCCGATGAGCTGTTCTCGGCTCTGTTCATGGGGATTATAGAGATTGGCGGCTGACGATTTTCCGGTATTGCTCATGATAGTCTCAGGCTGTCATTCCATCGGCGCGCGCCGGGAATGCGGGTTGATGTTATTTTATGCGTATCTCGTTGAAAAACAAGAGTTCTTCAGGCGGGAAATGTTGTCAACATATTTGAATGCGATTGAGGAATGTTTCGAAAAATCGGAATTCGGCAGAATCACGTCTTTGGCACTGAGACATAACCCCCACAGCCGCGTCAATCAGCGTGACCGGTCATGGTGAGCGGAGTCGAACCATGAATCATTTCGTTTTATAGACGCGATAAGCGCGGATACGGCAATGAGTATCGCTAAAAGCTTCAGCGTCATGATTTTTTCTTCTTTAAACATCGTCTCTCTCCTTTGATGCGTTTGATTCACCCCCTGTGGATACGATTCCAATGACATCATTGGACATCTACCTGGATTGTGTTTTTTTCATCGCGATGATATAGGAGACCCCTGCAATAACTGTCGTCGCGATAATGAACAGTGATACCGGATCGGTGATGCCGACACAGATTATTTCGAGCAGCCCTCTGAACAGCGCAATCGAGGCAAAGTATACACAGACAACCCGACCAAGCCGGCTGGCAACAAGTTCGCTGCCGAATACGAAGGTGATCACCGCCATCCCCAAACACACGACAGCCGTGAGAAAATTGAACACTTTCATGCTCTCGATCCCGCTGCCGTTGACCAGTGGCGCAGCATATAATTCCGGAACGAGCCAGGGCATAACGATATGAAAGATCGCATAGAATAATGCTATCGAGGCACTGATTCGCAAGTAGGTTGTTGTGTGCATAGAAGGCTCCTTCACAGTAATTGTTCGACACAGGCCGCATGGCGTACATGAGACCGTATCAGAAACAAGAACATCATCTTTGCCAGCGTTATTGCTCATAAGGACGGGCAAACCGTTGTTCATAGGCATGATTTTTTCTCAATTCTTTATTCCACATACCAGCCATGAATCCTAAGGCATTCAGCATTCTAATAAGAATCAGAGCCCATGCGGGAAACGTCAGGGAACCGCGAAGCTGCGCGATGCGAGCGTGATCGAATGATCCGGTTGTGCCAAAGACGTTACCAATATCTTCGAATGCCGTAAACAGTTTGGCATTTTGTTTGGGGGTTTTCGTTTTGATCCCCTCGATACCGCCTTTGGTGATGGTGCCAAGATATTCACACGACAGTCTGCGGCACAGTTTATCAAAATAACGCTCAATATAGGAACAGTGGATTCCCTCAGGAAATCCCGATTGCACCAGAAAGCCCATCTTGAAATGGTTTCCCTGGCTTCGCAGAGGGGCCAGCAATTCGATGAATTGTTTGACAATGCCCGGCATCGAATCCGTATACAGCGGAAACGCCAGCAGCACATACTCCGCCGACTGGAGCGCGTTCACACATTCAGCCAGATTCGATTTTTTCAGATAAAACACTTCATGCTGGTTATTCCCCGAAGCTAAAAATCCATGAATAAAGTGATTGAGCAAGATCGTGGTATTGCTGCCGGCTCCCCGGGGTGATCCATTAAATATGGTTAATTTCATAAGCAACCTCCGCGACAGGGTCTTTGGTGATTCGAGTGAACTTCAGTTCGGAATGAAAATTACGGGCAAGCCGTTTGTGCATATCGGTCACGATGGCAATATCCTCAGCATCGGTATCTTCCTCCGGCTCGAGCAGGAGGCCCAGGCGTGCTGAACGCGCGTAACGCAGCGGATGGCGAAACTCGCCCTGTGAAATTTCAAGATAAGGGAGAATCAGGGGGATGATGCGGTCCGTCGCCCTTTTGAGCGTGCTGCTGACAAACCCCATCGAGAGGGGCGACGCGAAGACCATCAAATCTGCGCGCACAATGGTTTTGTACACCGCAACCATATCATCCTGATGAACGCAGATCCCCGGTGTTTTGGTGAAACAATTAAGACAACCAATGCATTGCCGGATATCCATGTCCCTCAAACAATGCATTGCCAGGGTATGACCGTGCTCCTGAAGTTTTGCTGAGAGGTACTGAAGATAACTGTCAAACGTCGAACTGATTGGAGCCTGATTTCCATTAAGTACGATAATATTCATATTTTTTCTCCGAATGTATGTTTGATGTACACCGCCAGAATTATTTCTCCAGAATTTCCAGCGCGGTATCGCACCACTCAGCAATCATTTTTGCATATCGGATACCACAATCCACGGTGAGCAGCCAGAAGCGTTTATCATCGTTGACGTCCAATGTTGTTGCAATCTGATCGGCTGTTTGTGTGAGGACATTTTCGTATTGTTGTAACTCTTTTTTTGCCTGCTCGCGCCGCTCTCTGATTTGGTTCACCAGGTCTTGATGGTTCATCTGATTTCCGAAAAAGACCTTTATCATCAGTTCACTCTTATTTTGTTCGATTGCACTATGTTCACCCAGCCACTTGCGAAGCTCCTCTTTACCCTTATCGGTAATGGTATAAATTTTCCGATTGGGTTTGCCTTTCTGCTGTTCGATGTTGGACAACACCCATCCGCTCGTTTCCATCTGGTGCAATGTCCGATATATTTGTGGCAAAGAAGCGTTCCAGAAAAAATTGATGGAGCCGTTAAACGTTGCCTTAAGATCATAGCCAGTCAGAGGTTTATAATTTATCAAACCTAACAATGCATGGGGAAGTGACATATATCTCCTTAAATGCATCAGCATATATATTCTTTTGTATATATATACTAATACACATATCATTTGTCAAGAGTTTTTCTGAATATTCATACATTTTTATACATTGAGTTCGAATAGTTAGCAGATTCCGTGCAGAATGCTACAAAAGTTTTTCGGGTGTTCCCCTGTCAGGGTTCGAAACCCTGACAGGGCTTGCAGAAGACAATCAATGCGGGGATTCTTTGTCTGCGCCGAAGGGGGAGATTTCGCGCAGGCGCTTGATAATCGGCGGAAGCTGTTCGATGATATAGCTCATCTCTTCGTCGGTATTGAAGCGGCTCAGGCTGAAGCGGATCGAGCCGTGCGCGGCGGTGAACGGCACGCCCATCGCCCGCAGGACGTGCGACGGCTCTAACGAACCGGAGGTGCAGGCCGAGCCGGATGACGCCGCGATTCCGGCTTCGCTGAGCATCAACAGAATCGCTTCGCCTTCGACATATTGAAAGCTGATGTTCAACGTATTCGGCGTGCGCTGCGTCGGATGACCGTTGACGAGCGCGTCGGGAATCCGCGCCAACAGTTCTTTTTCCAGTCGGTCGCGCATCGCCTTCACGCGGGTCAGTTCGTCATTCAGCGACAGCGCGGCCAATTCCGCCGCTTTGCCGATGGCGACGATAGACGCCGTGTTTTCCGTGCCGGGACGCCGTCCGCGTTCCTGATGCCCGCCGATCAGCAGCGGGCGGAATTTCGTGCCGCGCCGGACGTAGAGAATGCCGATTCCTTTCGGCGCATGGAATTTATGCCCCGACAGCGAGAGCATATCCACCGTTTCCGATTTTTGCAGATCAATCGGCGCTTTTCCGGCGGTTTGCACGGCATCGGTGTGGAATAACGCGCCGCGTTCTTTGGCGATTTTGCCGACCGCGTCAATCGGGAAAATCACGCCGGTTTCGTTATTGGCGTGCATCATCGAAACAATCGCCGTATCTTCGTGAATAGATTCATACACTTCGTTCATATCCAACATGCCCTGGCGATCCACCGACAGAAACGTCACGCCGTAGCCGCGCTTGGAGAGTTGTTTGCAATAATTCAACACGGCCGGATGCTCGACTTTAGTGGTGACGATATGCCGTTTTTCGGGCGCGGACATCAACGCGCTGTGAATCGCCATGTTATCGCTTTCCGTTCCGCAGCTTGTGAAAATAATTTCCGTCGCCTCGGCATTCAGCATGGACGCGACCTGCTCTCGCGCCTCCGTCAGCTTTTTCTCGACCTGCCCGCCAAAAGAGTGCATACTTGACGGATTGCCATAAAATTCCCGTAAATACGGAATCATCTCCGCAATCACCTGCTCATCCACTTGCGTCGTGGCATTATTATCTACATAGACCTGATGTTTTGCCATATTCTCGCGTACCTCCTCTATATTTCTTTTCGAATTCTCGTTGTCATACCAATTGCCTTTTGGACGAGGGCGAAACAACAGTTTCGCCCTACAATTTACGAACGATTGGTATAATTATTCACCATACCGCGGACAGCCTTGTCAGCCCCACTTTTACGAATATATTTCTGCAAGATGGATGTCAAGTCCCAAATCGCGTTTTATTAAGCAAACACGGCGTAATTTTTTTCGATATACAGGACTCTTCAGCTAAACGCGCCGCTGTTTTGCTGTTAAAGAATTATGTTTATTTTTACTAAAATTTTACTTAATAGTGCAAATTATTTAATAATAATGTGTTATGCGTAATATATATTTTAATGATAATTTACTATATTTTTTATTGACAAAATATCTCACGCATTTTTTACATACCCTGTTTCCAGAATATGAATGACGCCAATAAGAACCGTTTTTTGTTTTTATGCCCGTTCGATTCTTGAAACGTGTCATGTCCATCGTCACATTTAACTTATTTCCGGGAGGTACTACCATGTTGAAAAAAGTCCTGTCTCTTGTGGCCATCGTTGTTGTGGGAATGATGTTGGTGGCGAGCGCCGACGCAGCCCCGAAAGTGTACTTTATCGTCAAAGCGACCGAATCGGATTTCTGGCAAATCGTCATTAACGGCGGCGAGACCGCAGCCAAAGAATTGGGCGTGGAGTTTATCCAACAAGCTGCTCCGACCGAAGCTGATGTTGCCCGCCAGGTTGCTATTCTGGAAACGGCCATTGGCGATAAACCGGCGGCGATTGTGTTAGCCCCGACAGTGGAAGACGCGCTGGTGCCAGGCATCGAAAAAGCCAAGGCTGCCGGGATTCCGGTGATTTTGATTGATAGCCAGGCCAGTACGGAAGAGTATATGTCCTTTTTAGCTTCTGATAACGTGGCGATTGGAACGCTTGCTGCCGACAAAATGGCAGAAGCGCTGACCAAACGTTTTGGCAAACCGGAAGGCAAAGTGGCTGGCGTGACGTTTATGTCTGGCGTCGGTTCGTTGGAACGCCGCAAGAAAGGGTTTGTCGATCAAATCGCCGCGAAATATCCGGGCATCGAATTGGTTGACTTCCAGGATGCGCAGGGCAAACAGGGACAAACATTGGCCGTCGTGCAGAATTTCTTGACCGCCTATCCTGATCTGAAAGGGATTTTCGCCAATAATCAGTACACCGGCGACGAAACCATCCGCGCACTGGATATGGCGCAGAAAAAAGACATGGCAACCGTCGTTGTTGATGCTGGCCCGCTTGAAATTGACGGTTTGAAAACCGGATTGACCGATTTCATGATCGTACAGCAACCGTGGAAGATGGGCTATATGGGCGTGGAATTTGCCTTGAAAGCCATCAACGGCGAAAAACTCGAGAAGTTCATTGACACAGGCGTTGTCGCAATTACACCTGAGATGATGACCTCCGGCGCTGCGGAAGAATTTATGAATCCAGTGGAATTCCATAAAAAAGCCGCAAAATAACGCTTACGCATCCGCAGGGCATACTGAAGAGTATGCCCTGTTTTTCTATCGGCTTATCGTACGCGGGCCAGAAAGCGGCTGCATACGCAAAAAGACACTGCGCGTAGTTGAGAGTGTTGCTTCATGCGACGCGCGCTGTTAGAGGAGGGGAGACAACGTGAGCGCTGCAATCTATAGCGTTGAAATGAAGAATATCAGCAAAACCTACCCTGGCGTCAAGGCTTTGGACAATGTGAACTTTTCCGTCAAACCGGGGGAAGTCAAGGCGCTTGTCGGCGAAAACGGCGCGGGCAAATCCACTCTCATCAAAATCCTCACCGGGGCGAACACGCTTGAACACGGAGAAATTTTCATTCACGGGACAAAAGTCGAGAAAATGACTCCGATGATCTCCGAACAATTAGGCATCGCTGCCGTCTATCAAAACCTTGTGCTTGCCAATCATCTGACCGTCGCTGAAAATGTCATGATGGGCGCCATGCCGACGACATTCGGCTGGTTGGATAAAAAACTTCTGATCAAACAGACGCAGGAATTGCTTGAACGGATTGGCTATGGCGCTATCGATCCAACGACGGTTGTCGGGAAATTGAGTTCATCGCAGCAAGGCATGGTGGCAATCGTCCGGGTGCTTTCCCGCAACGCGAAAATCATTATTTTCGACGAGCCGACGGCGGTGCTTGCCGCTCGTGAAGTCGAAGAATTGTTTCGCGTCATTCGCTGGCTGAAAGAGCAAAACATTTCCGTTATTTATATTTCACATCGCATGGAAGAAATCTTCCAATTATGCGACACCGTTGCCGTCATGAAAGACGGGCGTTATGTTGGGGAAAAAGCGATTGCCGACACAAATGAAGACGACCTGATTGCCATGATGGTCGGGCGCGATGTGACGCAAGATCATTACGATGTCAGCCGCAAATTTGGCGGAGAAATGCTGCGGATTACCGGCATCTCGAACGCGACGGTCAAAAATTGTTCGCTGGAAATCAAACAGGGCGAAATCGTCGGATTATATGGATTAGTCGGTTCAGGACGCACAGAACTGTCGCGCGCGCTGTTCGGCGCAGACCCGATTGATTCCGGCGAGATTTATGTGAAAGGGAAAGCGCTGCTGTCGCCGACACCGCGAAAATGTATTGACGCCGAACTGAGCTTGCTCCCGGAAGATCGGCGCACGCAAGGGTTAGCGCAATTGTTATCCGTCAAACATAATATCAATATGCCGATTTATCCGAAAATCGGAACGCTGGGCGTCATTCATTCCTCCAAAGAAAAAAGCATCAGCGATCATTTTATCAAAGCCTTAGCGATTAAAACCCCATCCCCCAATCAACTCGTACGGAATCTGAGCGGTGGAAATCAACAGAAAGTCGTCGTCGCCAAATGGCTGGCCAATAAATCGAAAGTCTTTATTATGGATGAGCCGACCAACGGCATTGATGTCGGCGCCAAAGAAGAAATCTATAGTTTGATCAATACGCTGGCGCGCGAAGGGTCTGCCGTGTTGATGATTTCCTCGTATATGACCGAATTGATGGGAATCTGCGACCGTATCCTGGTCATGCGGAGTGGAACAATTGTTGCCAACGTCGAACGCAAAGATTTTCAGGAAGAGCACCTGTTAGCACTTGCGATTAAACACACCCCCACGAATAGAGGAGAGTCGTATGTCAACCAGTAAACGAAAGATTTCATTGAATACCCAAACCGTTGTATTGATTGTGGCTATCGTCATGTGGATCGGACTCAGTTTGGGAAGCAAAAGCTTTATGTCCGCCACGAACATTCAGAACATCATGCGCCAGATGGCGATTCAAGGCGTGTTGGGCGTGGCCGAAGTGATCGTCATTTTGACCGGCGGCATAGACCTCTCTATCGGGTCGTTAGTGGCCTTCGTCAACATCCTGATGTCCCAAATGCTGACAGGCCATATCGGCGGCGCAACGATTCCCGTGCTGCCGATTCCGATCATTGTCGCTGTCTGTTTGGTGATGTCGGCGCTCGTCGGTTTACTCAATGGCGTGATGGTGTTCGATTTCGGCTTGCCGCCATTTATTGCGACGTTAGGTTCGATGACGGTCTTACGCGGTGTGCTGTTATTGATGTCCGGCGGCAGCAACGTGTTCGGGCTGCCGCGCAGCGTAGCGGATTTCGGCGGCGCAACCATTTTCGGACTGCCATATTTGTTCTGGGTGCTGATTTTTGTCGCCATCAGCATGGAACTGCTCCTGCGTCGCACGAGTTTCGGCCGGTATGTTTACGCGCTCGGCAGTAATCCTGAAGCCGCTCGTCTGTCTGGCGTCAATACGCGCCTTGTGACGTACGGCGTGTTTTCCCTCGCCTCGTTTTTAGTCGGGATTGCAGGGATCATGGAAACAGCGCGGTTATGGATGGGCGTTCCGTCAACCGGCACAGGGTATGAGTTAGACGCCATCGCCGCCGCCGTCTTGGGCGGAACAAGTTTGATGGGCGCGGAAGGCACGCCTGCCGGAGCGTTTATCGGCGCGTTGATCATGACCACGATTTATAATGGCGCGATTCTGATGCGAGTCAATCCGTTCTGGACCCGCATCATCGTCGGTATCATTTTGGTGATTACGGTTGCGGTCGATCAGATGCGAAAACGCAGAACTGGAAGGTAAGCCGGAGAGAATGACATGGCAGTCACACTAAAAGATATTGCAAAACGAGTCGGCGTTTCGGCCACGACCGTATCACTGGTCTTGAATCAGCGCGATGATGGACGGATCGGGGACGATACTCGTCAGAAAATACAGGAAACCGCGAAAGAGTTAGGATACCAATCCGAACGAACGCCGCAAGCGCCGACGTTTCCGATTCATCCGACCATCGGTTTGGTGATCGCCGATATTAAAAATCCGTTTTTTACGAATCTTGCCAGCACGATTGAGGATGTTGCCAGTCGGTACGGTTATAATATTATTCTGTGTAATACGCACGAAAATCTTGAGAAAGAAAACGAGTTTCTGGAAGTCCTCTGGCGCAGGAAGGTACACGGCCTGATTCTCGCGGCTGTGGACGATAAACAATCCAATCCTCGCAACTTTTCGAAACATCATATTCCGATGGTGCTGGTTGATCGGTATTTACGCGGAACAGAGGCCAACGCCGTACTCGTAGATAATGTTGATGGCGCGTATCGCGCCATCGAATATTTTATCAGCTTAGGGCATGTCCGCGTCGGGATTATTACGGGACGCGAACACGTCACCACGAATCAAGATCGCTTGCAAGGCTATCTGAACGCGCTGAACGCCCATGGTCTTCCCGTAGATCAATCGTTGATCCATAGCAGCCACTATACGGTCGAAGGCGGACAACGCGCGACAGCCGAACTTCTTGAACTTCCGTCGCCTCCGACCGCAATCTTTTCTTGCGGCGGCACGCCGACAGTCGGTGTCTTGACCGAATTCAAACGGCGAGGCGTTCGCGTTCCCAACGACATGTCGTTGATTGGATTCGATGATGATCAATGGGCAACTCTGATCGATCCTCCGATGACCGTCGTCGCTCAGCCGGTCGAAGAAATCGGGCGTGAGGCCGCGCAACTGATCATTCAGATGATTCAGGGATGGAACAAACGAGAAATCCGAAAAATCATGCTTAAAACTGAGCTCATTATCCGCGGCTCATGTCAGGCAATCCAACACTCTCGGTAACGATTCGACTCTCCGTACCGCGAACGAACACGTTCGCGGTACGGAAATAATCATAGCGTTATTCACGAGCATTAACACCGAATCCAGGAGTGCAAAAGCGTCAGCTTTTGCGGTCAAAGCTTCGCTTTGAGACTCCTTAGCATATCATCTTGCATCAGGAGGAGCATCACTATGTTAAAAGGCATTCCCCCGATTTTATCGCCGGAATTCATCAAAATTTTGTCAGAAATGGGACATGGCGACGAATTCGTCTTAGGAGACGGCAATTTCCCGGCAGCGAGCTGCGCGCAACGTTTAGTGCGCGCAGACGGCCATAACGTGCCGGAACTGCTTGACGCGATTCTGCAATTGTTCCCGCTCGATCAATACGTCGAACAGCCGGTCGGCTTGATGGCCGTGACTCCGGGCGATCCGACGAAGCCTGTCATTTGGGACGAATACAAGGCAATTGTCAAGCGGCACGAGCCGAAAGCGGGGATCGAAATGATCGAACGTTTCGCGTTTTACGAACGCGCGAAAAAGGCGTATGCGATTGTCGCCACCAGCGAACGCGCATTGTATGCGAATATCATTCTGAAAAAAGGGGTTGTCATTGATAAATAACAGCGCAGTAACCCTGCCAGGGTTCGAAACCCTGGCAGGGTTTTCAGGGAGGAAATAGCTTATGCAAGGCATGATGAAGGGCGCAATGCTGCCAGGAAACAGCACAACGGTATTAAAAGAATTTGCCATTCCGCAGCCGGGGCATGGCGAAGTGTTGATTAAAATGAAATCGTCAACCATTTGCGGCTCGGATATTCGCTGTATTTATCACCAACATTTGGGCAAAGGTCCGGAAGGGTATCAACCCGGCATGATTGCCGGACACGAACCCTGCGGCCAGATTGTAGAATGCGGGCCGGGCTGCCGACGTTTCAAAACGGGAGATCGGGCAATTATTTATCATATTTCCGGTTGCGGCGTGTGCAACGATTGTCGGCGCGGATATATGATCTCCTGCACCAGCGAAAAATATCGCCGCGCTTACGGCTGGCAGCGCGACGGTGGCATGGCAGAATATCTGTTGGCGGAAGAAAAAGATTTGGTGCTCCTGCCGGATGAATTGACCTATTCCGACGGGGCGCAAGTCGCCTGCGGTTTCGGCACGGTGTATGAAGGCTTGGAAAAAATCGGGCTGTGCGGCAATGACGCTGTGCTGATTACCGGCCTCGGTCCGGTCGGGTTGGCGACTGCGATGCTCTGCAAAACGATGGGCGCGACCAAAATCATCGGGATCGAAGCGATTCCCGAACGCATCAAAATCGCACAGGATTTGAACCTGTTTGATGCCGTGCTGGCTGCTGGCGCGGACAATGTGAAACAGGTCAAAGACCTGACTGGCGGCATGGGCGTCGAGAAATCAGTAGATTGCTCTGCCCATGATAAAGCGCGTCTCACCTGCATCCAAGCCGCCCGCAAATGGGGTAAAATCGTGTTTATCGGCGAAGGCGGCACGGTCGCATTCCAGCCGTCGCCCGATATTATTCACGATCAGAAAACCATCTACGGCTCGTGGGTTACGAATATCTGGCGCATGGAAGAACTCGTCGAACGGCTTGTGCGCTGGAATATTCACCCCGAAGAGCTGATCACTCATCGTTTTCCGTTAGACAAAGTGGCTGATGCGTATGCGCTGATGGCAAGCGGCAAATGCGGCAAAGTCGCGGTCTGTTTCGATGAAGAATTGAAATAACGTTTTCACCACAAAACACACGAAAAATAATTACGGCGCATACCTCACAGGTCTTCGAGACCTGTGAGGTTTTTCAATGGAGCATATTCATGTCAAATTCTCACACATTTAGGATTGCCGCCGACGGCGTTGATCCGGGCAAAGTACCGTATCGGACGCTTCCGACTGGCGCGAAAATTCCGGCTATCGGATTAGGGACATTCGGATCGGATAAATTTTCCGGCGAAACAGTTGCCCAGGCTGTGAAAGAGGCCATTTCAGTCGGCTACCGGCATATTGACTGCGCGTCTGTCTATCGTAACGAGCATCAGATTGGCCCGGCGCTGCGCGAGGTTATGAATGGCGGGATCAAACGGGAAGACCTCTGGATCACATCAAAGGTCTGGAACGATATGCACGGCGAAGGCGACGTGCTGCTTTCCTGCGCTAAAACCCTGAAAGATTCGAAATTAGACTATTTGGATTTGTATCTCATCCACTGGCCGTTCCCGAATCATCACGCGCCGGGCGTCAGCGTGGATTCCCGCGATCCTCATGCCGTGCCGTATATTCATGAACATTACATGAACACCTGGCGGCAGATGGAGCGGCTTGTTGACATGGGTTTGGTGCGACACATCGGCACGTCGAACATGACGATTCCGAAATTGACGTTGTTACTGCGCGACGCCAGAATCAAACCAGCCTGTAACGAAATGGAATTGCATCCGCATTTTCAGCAGCCGGAACTATTTCAATTCGTCGTTGACAATGGCATCATGCCGATTGGGTATTCTCCGATTGGCTCGCCAGCGCGCCCTGAACGCGACCGGACGCCGGAAGATACGGTGGACACCGAAGACCCGGTCATCGTCAATATTGCTAAACGGTTAGGGATTCATCCGGCGGTGGTCTGCGTGAAATGGGCGGTGCAGCGCGGCCAGATTCCGATTCCGTTTTCCGTGACGCGCAAAAATTTTCTGAGCAATCTTCAGGCGACTGTCAGCGAGCCGCTGACGGATGACGATATGCGGGCGATTGCTCAAATTGACAAGAACTGCCGCCTGATCAAAGGGCAGGTGTTTTTGTGGCAGAGCGCCAAAGACTGGGAAGATTTGTGGGATGTTGATGGCAAAATCGCGACGGCCTCTGAATGATATGATGGTCAAGAAAAGGTGTCAGACACGTTTAACGTGTCTGACACCTATACCCAAAATCAGAACGTTGTAATCTCTTGATCCTCTTCCTGCATCACGACGATATCCTCGGCGACAAGTTCCCGCAGTTTTTCCTGGACGCCGAGTTTCAGCGTATATTCCGATCCAGGACAGCCGACGCAATGCCCGCGCAGCGCCACGATGACGTTGCTGCCGTCCACGTCAATCAAGTCAATGTCGCCGCCATCTTTCTGTAATTCGGGGCGGATTTCATTTTCCAGCACTTCCTTAATCAATGTGATTTTTTGCAGGTTGGTCAGGCGTTTCCGTTGCTCTTTTTTCTCGACTCGCGCGGTATCGCGTTTCTTGTCTTCCCAAATTTCCGCGATCAAATCTTCGATCTCCGCATGACAGGCCGTGCATCCGCCTCCGGCCTTGGTATAATTGGTGACTTGCTCGACGGTTTTCAAATCATTTTCACGCACCACGCGTTTGATTTTCTCGTCGGTCACGCCAAAACATTTGCAGACGATCCGACCTTCATCTTCGGCGTCGTCGTGATAGGTATGGCCGCGATAGATGGCAATCGCTTTTTCCAGCGCCTCGCGCCCCATCACGGAACAGTGCATTTTTTCTTCGGGCAACCCGCCAAGGAAACCGGCGATCTCCTGATTACTTACTTTCCCGGCCTCATCCAGCGTCATTCCTTTGATCATTTCGGTCAACGCTGACGATGACGCAATCGCGCTGCCACAGCCGAACGTCTCGAATTTGGCGTCAACGATCCGCTCCTGATCATCGAGTTTCAAATAAATTTTCAGCGCGTCCCCGCACGCCAATGAGCCGACTTCTGCGACGGCGCTCGCATCGGGAATCGCGCCCACATTGCGCGGATGAAAAAAATGCTCGCGTACTTTATCCGTATAATCCCACATAATCTCCTCGTTTGTTATTTTGGGCGATTGTTTCGTTTATGAATACAACACACAGATGGTGTTAGCAAGAACCACAACAGATAATTGTAATGTGTTGTCTTCAGGGGAAGAATGTCAAGAGGAAGGTGAATTTTTTTCTGAAGAAAAAGAACGACCCCAAACATCTGATGATATTCGAGGTCGTTCGAACAGGCTATTCTTTGAGGAGAAACGATTTATTCTTCTGTTTCCGTATCTTCCTCTTCTTCCGACTCGTCAGCCGCTTCGCCTTCTTCATCTTCAGTGTCGTCTGCTGCCGGCTCTTCAGTTCCACTCAAGGCCTTTGCCGCGTTCATATCGTCACCGAGCTTTTTCAGAATCAGCAGTTCTTCGGTCGGCAGAAACAATTCGCCTTCCAGATGCGAATCAACGAACTGAGCGCCCATCGCGATGCCAGGGCCTTCAGCCATTTCTATCGCCGGCACGTCCGGGATATTTTTCGCCGCCCATGCCATAATTTTCGGCACGGAAATGTACATGAACAAGTTATTGGCATCCGGCAAGCCAAACATCGCCGGCGTCTGTTTCACTTCGCCTTGCGCTCCCGAATTCACCGCATCCATGACGCTTTCGACCTGGCCTTTCGCATTCTTGCCAAAGCCAATAACGGCGTAATCTCCGGTGAAACCAATCGGCAGGCTCATTTCTTCGCCGAACAACGCTTTGAATACTTCCTGTTCTTGCGGATCGGTAATCGTATCCGCCTTTGCGTTGAACGTATAGTTGAAAATTTCGCCACTCTTGACAGCATCCGTCGCTCCCAGAGTCATCTCCATTTTCATGCCGGCTTGTTCATACATGCCGCTCATCGCCTTCATCATCTCAGGATATTGCTTGACGAGGTCTTTCGCTTTCGCAGCATCAAGCACTGAAATGACTTCCGTCATCAACGTTTCTGACGTCGGGCTGAGCATTCCGGCAGCAAAATCTCCGCCAAACGCATCTAACGCCGTTTGCGCCCAACTGGAAACGGATTCGATGGCTTTCGCGTCCGCCGCTTGCGTCGTCTGCGCGGCGGCAGTTATCGCCTTCAAAAATTCGATATAGCCGGTTTTGAATTCCGGGGTCATGATGATCGATCCGCTCATCAACACAGCGGAATCAGACGGAATTACGCCCATCAATGCCGAAGCTTTCGGTTTCTGCGCCGCCATGAATTTTGCCAAATTCGTGTCCGGCAATGCAAAGACGCTCTTGGCTAAACGCAAGCCGTTATCTTCGAAACCGATTCCCCACTGCACTCTATCAACCTGAGCGGCGAGAGACAGGAATGTGTTGATTTCGGATTCAAGCACCCCTTTTAACGCTTGAGCCTGCGCTTTCTGCTCTTCCGTCTGCGCATCTGCGCCCTGGGCGTTCGCGCCCTGCTCCATGCTCATCAGCATTTGCTGTTTGAACATGTCAATCATCGGCTGCATCGCGACCATCAATTTCGCCATTGATAACGAGGCGCTGATCTGGCCTTTCACGACAGGCGCGTCGGATAACACCGCGCTTTTCGCATCCACCAACGACTTCGCTAATGCGGCAACTTCGGCGCTATCGGCCATAATCGCTTGCTCGCCGACGACGGCGATGAAGACGCTTTTCTGATCCGGCTGCGTAAACGTCAACACGCCATTAGCTTCTTCGCCCTTTGTCAGAGTTTGAGCTAACGCGCCGAGGTATTCGTCTTTATTTGTCACTGGCGCAAGAATGGCGACCGGATTGCCCGGGAATTTCATCGGGTTCAGCACGATGGCGGTAAAATCCCCAGCGGCGTTCATGCCCGCCCAATTCGCGTTATGAAACAGCATGTTGCCGACCATCATCGTATTCACCATGCCGCCCATACCAGGCTGAAACTGATCGACAAACGCGCCGATTTTCGGCAGCAATCCATCCAAATTCTTCACCTGCACCACGCCGAACACATCATCTTCAGGAGCCTGCGCCTGAGCGACAGACAGGCTGAGGATTGTCAAACATGCTATCATCAATGCAACAACCACGCGCTTTTTCATTTTCTTCTGCATAAGGTTCTCCTTTATACCACAAACAGTGATAACATTTTTTCGCTTATTGACGGCGTCTCACAACATCAACAAACGACAGTTCCGTGAATTGACCCGACACGAGACACTAAAAAACATAGATGGATTTCCAGCCGGAATGTCAAGATTTCTTCCATCAATTTTAACAAGAATGAGAAGATTTTTTGTTTTTCACAAGAAAAAATTTAGAAATCCTTCTCGTTTCAGGAAGACGACTCCACAATTCTCCCGACCAGATCATGCGGATGCGCCTCTGTAATCAGCACCTGCTCGAACGCGCCCTGCTCGGTCTGCCCTTCATTGATATAGACCACGCCATCAATCTCCGGCGCTTGTCCTTCGGTTCGACCTTCCAACAACAGCGGCGTTTCGGCGGATTCCCCGTCAACCAGCACCGTTCGAATCGTTCCGACAAGCTGTCGGTTCTTTTTCAGCGAAATGTCGGCTTGAATTTCCATCAGATGTTGACGCCGCATTTCCGCCGTTTCCGTCGGAATCTGATCCGGCAATTCATACGCGGGCGTGCCTTCTTCATGGGAATACGCAAACACGCCGACGCGGTCGAACTCGACATCTCGCACAAAATTCTCCAATTTCTGAAATTCGCGGTCGGTTTCGCCGGGAAAGCCGACAATCAGCGACGTGCGCAACGTCAAACCCGGAATTTCTCGACGCAGTTCATCAATCAATGCGCGGGTCTGCGCTTCGGAAATGCCGCGCCGCATCTGTTTCAAGATGCCATCATCAATATGCTGCAACGGCAAGTCGAGATAGGTGCAAATTTTGTCGGATTGCGCGATCAGCCGCATCAATGCGCGATCAACGTTGGTGGGATAGGCGTACATCAGTCGAATCCAGCGCAGCGGCGCAATCGTGACGAGTTGTTCCAGCAGAGGCACAATCAACGATTTCCCGGCGAGATCAGTCCCATACGATGTCGTATCTTGCGCGATCAGCAGCAATTCTTTGACGCCTTGTTCCGCAAGCTGCGCCGCTTCCGCGACAATCGAATCCATCGGGCGGCTGCGCAGCGCTCCGCGAATCAGCGGAATCGCGCAGAACGCGCAGCGATAGCGGCAGCCTTCGGCGATTTTCAGATAGGTCGTGTGTGTCGCGCCGAGATGTTTGCGCGGCAGCGTATGGTCATAAATAAATTGCGACGGCTGCTGACCCTTCAACAATGGCGAGACGCGGCGGGGGCGTTTCTGCGTTTCCAGTTTTTGACATAACGCCACGATATGCGGCACGTCGTCCACGCCGATAAACAGGTCAACTTCCGGGAATTCGCCGACGAGTTCATTGGCATAGCGCTGCGAAAAACAGCCCGCCATAATCAGGTGGCGACATGTGCCGGTTTTTTTGTATTCCGCTGCTTCGAGCGTGGTGTCAATGGATTCTTCTTTGGCGTCCTGAATAAAGCCGCAGGTGTTGACGATCAGGATGTCCGCCTCGTCTTCCGGCACGATCCGATAGCCTGCCTGCTGAAGCAAACCGAGCATAATTTCGCTGTCCAACCGATTTTTGGGACATCCCAAACTGATACATCCGACTGTCGTCATGTGTGATCCTTGTTCTTGAATGATGGTAATGAGCAAACGTAGAGGCGAGTTCTCCTCGCCCGTGCGATATGGGCGGGGAAATCCCGCCCCTGCGTTTGCCGTATTATTGTTTCCACGCTTTAGCGCGTTCGACTGCGCGTGTCCAACTTGCGTACAACTTATTGCGCCGCTCTGCGCTCGACAACATCCGTCATCCGAATCACTGTCAAGAAATATTCAAGCACCCGAAAAAGAAACAATCTCATACACTCCAGCATACTCAATATTCTTGTAACAGCATACAATTTTCAGGTTGACAAGCTGTCGCATTTATCCACATCTCAGGAGATTACACAACCACCACTCCGCGCGCGAAGTTTACAACCTCAAATTATTTCTTGACAGTTCACATAAATTATCGTAATAAGGATTTAACGCATTTCTCTGTCTATCGTCAGAATTGGCGATATTGATTATTCGAATATTATCGAAAATGTCGTGTTCTCTATCCGAAGCCCTTTGTTAGCAGGGGATTTTTCAGTATATTGTCTTTATTATTCGATAATATGTCTTCTTGCACTCTTAATGCGAGCGTGTTGCGTCATAAAATGAGATAATAGATCTCATTTTTTCCCACTCCTTATTTTTATTGATGCCTACACGTTCGAATATTTCTGGATGTCTCGCGTCGTGATTGCGTCACACGATCACGACGAACGATATGCAGAAATTTTGAAAAATGAATACGCTATCTCTGTTTTTTCGAAAATATGCGATATTATGGAGTTGTACTGCTGTTGTTGGGTTACTTCTTTCAGGCTGCGGCGACGGTTCGGATACGTTAAGCGAACGAGTGTCAGGCCCAGCTTCCAACGCCGCCCTTCCGATTCGAGTTGATGCCACGCCGACACCGATCACCACAGTGTCTCCATCCCTCACAGTAACGCCAACCACTCAGACGCCTCCGCCGAATGTCACGCCTCCGCCGAATGCCGCTCAGGCCATCACGCCAACGCCAGAGGCGAAAGAGACGGCATTGACACCAAAAAAGACGCCAACGCCGCAAGAAACGCCAACACTTGTTGAAAAAGTCGTGTCCGATAAGGCGAAATCTCCAAAACAAGAGGAAAACGCGGCAAAAACAGACGTCGCAGAACAAAACGCTGAAGCGGAAGAGTCTGACGAGGCAGAGGCCGAAGAGGATCAGGAAGAACCGAAGTCGCCGATTGTCACAGCGCAAGGCGTAAAATTAGAAAAAATCGCCGTCTGCTCGGCAGTGAAGAATCGCAACGCGTCGGGTGTGGCAAAAGAATTTTCTTATAAAAATGTGAAAAAAATCTACACCTGGACGAAGTTCTCCGGGATCAAATCGCCGACGGTCATTAAACATCACTACTATTTGAACGGCAAAGCGGTAGGGACTGTCAAATTGACGTTGAAATATTCGGTGATGCGCTCCTGGAGCCAAAAATCGCTGACACCCGGCGAATCGGTCGGAAAGTGGAAAGTCGTCATTACGACTGATAATGACAAAGAGATTTTGTCAGAGCAGGAATTTACAGTGGTAAAATAACGTACTTCTGTTTCCGAGGTCTCTGAGACCTCGGAAATCTTTTCGCCTCAACCCCTACTCATGCTATCAACAAGCGCCTGCCTCAATTCATCTGACATCGTCACAAAATAATCCTGATGGACGCGAACATGCGTTTTGATCTGGTCATCTGCATCAAATTCAAGCACGACCGGCGTGTTGCCGGGATGACATTCCAAAATATCGCGCAGGCTGCGTAATGTCGCGGCTGTCGCCAGCGCCGTTGGCAAGGCAAGAACCAGGATCGAATCATCTGATTCTTCAGATTCAACAATGTCCGGTGCGACAAGCTCCTCAAAATGCTCTTCGCAGGCTTCCAATACGGGTTCGTCCGGAAGCTGGCTGACATCATCAGGAATAGCAGGCCAAACGTCCCCGGTTTCCTCTGTCTTTTCAAGCAAGAGATCATCGGCCTCGTTAAACTCAGGCGAGTCAGCATCCTCGGCATCAGCCGTCTCATCCTGAACAGGCAGCGTTTCCGCGTTCAAAGGAATCCCATGCGCTGATAACTCGACCGAATCATTCTCTTGAGACTGCGGCGCGGCAGCGTCCGGCTTCTCATATTCCTGTTCCGCAAGCGCTTCAGGTTCTTCACCATCAGGAGTTTCCGGCGTGTCGCGGGTGAGCAGGTATTCGGTAAATGAAAACCCCAGCGAGGCGTTTTCCTGCTCAATCGTTTCTTCTTCTGTCCACGCCGCGACTTTCGGCAGCGCTACCGGGCGCGGCTGCGCGGGAAGCGCGGCAAATAAACTGAATTGGTTCGATGCTCGTTCCGCATTGGCGGCGTTGACAGCAGCGACGATTTTTTGATAACCTGCTAATAACGCGGCGCGGGAATCTTCAATCGAATCAAATACCCCTGCTCGAATACATGTTTCTAAAAATTCAGCGGGAACGCTTGCAAGGTGAATTCGTTCGCACAAATGCTGAAAGCTTCGGAATGCGCCTTTTTTCTGGCGTTCGGCGATCATGTCCTGGACAAATTGCTCCCGCCCGGCAAGTAATGCCGAAAATCCGAGCCGCAGACCGCGCTCGCCTTCAAGTACGCATACGTCGTCGCTAAGATTAATATCGAGCGAAAACACCTCCACGCCAAGCGCGTAACATTCGCGCAGAATTGAGAGCAAGCGAGCCCGGTCTTTCGGGGTCGCGCTGACCGCCTCTTCGACCATGCGCAGCAAACGCTGCCTATCCACGTTCATCGGTGTTGTCATTATACGGTTTCGACCCGCGCGCCGTCTTCGGCTTTCGAGATATACATTTCCCCAGCGATTCCGGTCTGTTTGGTATAACCGTCCATCACCACGCGACGAAATTCTTCGACGGCGCTATCTTTTACGATACTCACCGTGCAGCCGCCGAATCCTGCGCCCGTCATGCGCGAACCAATCGTGCCGTTGACGCTTCGCGCCAATTCCACGAGAATATCGAGTTCTTTGCAGCTCACTTCATAATCATCTTTCAAACTTTCATGCGATTGATTCAGCAATGCGCCGAATTGGGAGAGATTTCCGGATTGCAACGCCTGAACAGCATGTTGAACGCGCTCGTTTTCAGTGACAACATGGCGACAGCGGCGATACGTCAATGGCGGCAGCAGCGCGGCGTATTCCTCTAATTGCGCTGACGACACGTCACGTAACGCAGTGATATTTCCGAGTTTTGTTCGAAGCAGGCGTACCCCTTCTTCGCATTGCGAGCGGCGTTCGTTATAGGCGGAATCCACCAATTGACGCTTAACTTTGGAATTACACATCACAATGCTGTAGCCTTTGAGGTCGAACGGCACAAGCTGATAGCCAAGATCGCGGCAGTCAATCAGCAGCGCATACCCCGCTTTGCCGAGGCGGGAAATGAACTGATCCATAATGCCGCAATTCATGCCGACAAAGCGGTTTTCAGCGCGCTGGCAGAGCTTCGCCATCACCTCGCCGCTCATCTGAATTTGATAAAACTGCGAAATAAAAAAGGCCGAAGCGACTTCCAATGCCGCCGAACTGCTCAGGCCGGACGCTCGCGGCACGTCTCCTTCCAAAACGGCATTAAATCCGCCGACGCGATGTCCCGCCTGTTGGAATTCGCTGATCACGCCTTTCACATAATCCGACCAGGTGTTTTGTTTGATCAGGGATGAAAGTGAAAATTCCTGAAATTCTTCGAAATTCAATGAATAGACTCTGACCGTGTCGTCATTCCGTTTCGATCCGCCGATAATAATTTTCCGATCAATCGCGGCTGGCAGGACAAAGCCGTCATTATAATCGGTGTGCTCGCCGATCAGATTCACTCTTCCCGGCGCGCTCACGATTAGCTCCGGGGTCTGCCCGAACTGCTGTTTGTAGGTGCTCGCAATACGTTCAATCGCTTCGTGTTTCATGAGAGGAGGATGAGCAGAACAAAGCCGCTCGGCTTTTGGCCTGTCACCGTTTAGATTAATAGTCCTTGTGACCTCAATATATCGCGTAAAAATTCGTACCGCATAATATTGTTTGTCGAATTTCAGGCAAGTTTTTTATTCGTATTCTTCGGAAACGTGGGCTGTATGCGGAAGGAGATGGGCTGTTTGCGTGTGAAGATGGTCATGCAAGACGACGACGATCCAACCGTTCAGAAATCCGGTCGCAATCCCTAAGAGCGCCAATGGCGGAAAGAGGTAAAAAATTTCGATCTGGCGAATAATCAGGGCATACGCGACAATCAATTGCGCGAAATTGTGGACGACGCCGCCGAGGACGCTCACGCCGACCGGACTGAACAACGCGCCGCCCCACCGCAGCGCAGCGCCCATAGCCAGCGTACTGGCAATCCCGGCGAAGAAGCTGAGAAAAAAAGTCGGCGACAAAAAGCTCCCGAACAACAGCGATGACATCAGCGTCCGCAACACTGTGAGCAACAGCCCGGCTTTGAGGCCAAAGAGCATGATCGCCAAGAGCGTCATAATATTCGCCAACCCGATTCGCAGCCAGGGGAGCGGGTTCGGAATCAGCGCTTCCACGCCTCGCAGGACGATGGAAAGCGCAATTAACAGCGATAATAACACGAGGTCGCGAGTGGTTTTCATGTGAGATTCGATAAGATTCCCCCGCCAACGTCACATTCCAGGGGTTAAAACCCCTGTCTATATTCCATTGCCGCTTCGCGGCATATTTTCGCCCTGAAAGGGCGACGGAATACAGGCGGGGGTTTCAACCCCTGAATATTTAGTGCCGC